>NZ_CP113939.1:0-659947 GCF_029392315.1 Bifidobacterium sp. ESL0690 | reverse complement strand
CTTCTCTGACCAAGGCGGATGGTGGCTTCGTAAGTCTTGGTATGGTCGACGATATAGTTCAAAAGCCGCGTACCGTGACTGAACCCGATGACCAGCACGCCCGAGGCCTGTGGATCGAGCGTGCCCGCATGCCCGACGCGACGCATGTGCAGCTCCCCACGCACGGCCGCCACCACATCGTGGCTGGTCACGCCAAGCGGCTTGTCAACAACTACCAGCCCGGAAAGTTCCGGTTGTTTATTCTTCTTCGACACCATCATCCTCAAAATCGGCAGCGGTCTTCTTCTTGCGCGGCTCCACGTACGGATTCTCGTCACCGGCATACTTCGCGGTCTCACGGGCCTTGTCGAGCTCCTCGTCACGCTTGTGCGCGGTAACCAGAATGTCCTCGATTTCGTGCGCCTCGCTCGGCACCTCATCGTAGATGAACTGCAACTGCGGGGTAAGCCGCAGCCCGGCCTTCGCGCCGACCAGCGAACGGAGCCTGCCAGTGGCCTGCTTCAGCGCCTGTTCCGCACGCTTGCGCTCCCCCTCGGCTTTGCCCTCCTGGCCGAGCTGCGTCCAGTAGACGCGGGCAATCTGCAAGTCGCCGGTGACGCGGACGTCGGTGATGGTGACGCCGTTCAAGCGCTTGTCGTGCAACGTGCGTTCCATCGACGAGGCGATGACGCGCTGGATCAACGCCGCGATACGCGCGGCCCGTGGATTGGTTCCTGCCATAACGTTTCCTTTTATTGCTTACTCTATCTATTACGTTTCATGATACCGGCTGACGAGAATACGCGTTCCCCGAGCTAATGTCTCGTTACGCTTCCGTCTCAGCACACATGATAGACTGCCAAATGCGAGCCAAATGCGTCGTTACCCGCACTAACTACCCCTGATGTGCGGCAAATGTCGCATTTATTCGCGCCAAATAGGTTGTTTCCCGCACAACAATGACACTTACTGCGGCAAAAGACGCATTTAGAGGCAATAAACAAGCCGTATCCATCACAACAGTATAAGACTTACCGCCGGGAAAAGACACATTCAGCGCCGATAAACAGGCCTTTCACGGTACGACAATGCGCTTTACCGCCAAAAATGACACATTCCTGTTTCAATCCGCAAAACGTTGTCGCCCGCCGCGCACAACCAACGGCGCGACGGGCGACTAACGCTCAATAATCGGTTCGGCCTAAACAATCAGAATAATCAGACCGAACCGTTCGGTATTCAGTTCTTCTTGGAATCAGCCTTGGGAGCCGGCGCCTTGAGATCACCTTTAGCATCGTCGGACTTGTCGTCCTTCTTCGAAGGCTGTCCGTCCTTGCGCTCGATTTCCTTCATCTCGAAGGTCTCGATGATGTCGCCTTCCTGGATGTCGTTGAAGTTGCCGAGGTTGATACCGGCCTCGTAACCTTCCTTGACCGACTGCACGTCGTCCTTGAAACGACGCAGCGAGGAGATCTCGAGATCGTTGACCGTGGTGACGCCATTGCGCAGGATACGCGCCTTGGTGCCACGCTTGACCTCTCCGTCCTGGACCATGACGCCCGCGATGTTGCCGAACTTGGAGGAACGGAAGATCTGGCGGATCTCGGAATGGGAGGTGGTGACCTCTTCGTATTCCGGCTTGAGCATGCCCTTAAGAGCGGCCTCGATGTCTTCAATCGCCTTGTAGATGATGGAGTAGTACTTGATCTCCACGCCCTCGCGCTCGGCGAGGTCCGCGACCTGACGGTTCGGGCGGACGTTGAAGCCAATGATAACGGCCTTGTCCACACTTGCCAGGTTGACATCGTTCTGGGTAATCGCGCCGACGCCGCGGTGGATGACCTGGATACCGACCTCGTCGGACACTTCGATCTTCATCAGGGAATCTTCCAGCGCCTCGACGGAACCAGAGGAGTCGCCCTTGATGACGATGTTGAGCATGTCGACCTCGGACTTGGCGAACTGCTCCTTAAGGCTCTCGAGCGAGACAACCTTGCGACGCTTGGCCAGCTGGGCCGCACGTTCGGAGGCCTGACGCTTTTCGGCAATCTGGCGGGCGGTACGGTCGTCAGGAGCGACCAGGAAGAGGTCGCCTGCGCTCGGCACGGAAGTCAAGCCAAGCACCTGGACAGGCGTGGAAGGCTCTGCGGCCTTCATCTGCTTGCCGTCCTCGTTGAGCATCGCACGCACGCGGCCATAGGAAGTACCAGCCACAATGGCATCGCCCACATGGAGCGTGCCCTGCTGCACCAGCACGGTCGCCACGGCGCCGCGGCCCTTGTCGAGCCTTGCCTCGACGGTCGCGCCGCGCGCATCCATGTCGGGGTTGGCCTTCAAATCAAGTTCCGCGTCGGCGGTCAAAAGAATCGCCTCGAGCAGTTTGTCGACGTTCGTGCCCTGCTTCGCCGAGATATCGACGAACATGGTGTCACCGCCGTACTCTTCAGGAACCAGGCCAAATTCGGTCAATTGGCCGCGCACCTTTTCGGGGTTTGCACCTTCGACATCGATCTTGTTGACCGCCACGACAATCGGCACGTTGGCCGCCTGTGCGTGGTTGATGGCCTCGACCGTCTGCGGCATCACGCCGTCATCGGCCGCAACGACCAAGACCGCGATATCGGTGAGCTCGGCACCACGGGCACGCATGGCGGTGAACGCCTCGTGGCCAGGGGTATCGAGGAAGGTGATCTTACGCGGTTTGTCTTCGAGGTTGACGGTCACCTGATAAGCGCCGATGCGCTGGGTGATACCGCCGGCCTCACGTGCGGAGACATTAGTCTTACGAATGGTGTCGAGCAGGCGGGTCTTGCCGTGGTCGACATGGCCCATGACGGTGACCACTGGCGGACGCGGCTTAAGGTTCTTGTCATCCTGCAGCTCTTCTTCATCCAGATCGATGTCGAACTGCTGGAGGATTTCCTTGTCTTCCTCCTCGGCGGAAACAATCTTGACGTTCCAGCCGATTTCCTCACCAAGAATTTGGAAGGTCGCTTCATCGAGGGACTGGGTGGCCGTGACCATCTCGCCCAAGTGGAACATGACGGTCACCAAAGCGGCGGGATTGACATTGATCTTCTCAGCCAGGTCGGCCAAGGTCGCGCCTTGACGCAGCTTAATGGTCTTGCCGTTGCCGGCGGGAATGCGTACGCCGCCGATGGTAGGAGCTTTGATCTCCTCGTAATCACGACGTTTCGCGAGCCTGTTCTTACGAGCCCTCGAGGACTTGCCGCCCTGACGACCGAATGCACCTGCGGCACCACCGCGACCGCGGCCGCCACCACGGGACGGACCGCCACCCTGATAGCCGCCGCCACCGGCACCGCCGCCGAAGCGGTTGCCGCCACGGCCTTGGGATTCACCTTGGCCTTGGCCGGGACGATTGTGGCCCCACTGCCCTGGCCTTGCACCTTGCTCCGAACGCCCGTTACGGAATCCACCGCGTCCGCCGTTACGTCCTCCATTGCGGCCACCGTTACGACCGTTGTTGACCGTGGGTCGGGCCATCGGATGCGGACGCGGAATACCGCTCGGCATTGGCACATGCATGCCCTGCTTGCGGCTGAACGGATTATTACCCGGACGCGGCCCGGAACCAGAATGCTGGGAATGCGGAGCCGGCTGTGCGCCGCCGTTGCCCGGACGCGGGGAACCGTTGCGCGAACTGTTCGCGCCTGGTCTCATACCCCCGTTATTCCCGCCGAAACGCTGGTTGTTGCGAGGACCGGGCATGCCACCCTGACGATGTCCGTGGTCGTGGCCGCCGTGCTCATTGCGACCGCTGTTGCCTTCGTATTCGTGGTTGCCGCCTTCACGGCGAGAACCGTGCATCTGCTCGCCGCGCGAAGATTCGTGATGAGATCCGAAGCCAGGCTTCGCAGAGAAATGCGGATGAGACTGTTCTCCCGGCTTCGCTGAACTCGCGCCTTGACGCTGATGATTGTTGCCCGGCTTGGCGCCGTGAGCGGAAGACTTGGATTTCCCGGAATCCCCATTTGCTCCGGAATTACTATTTTGCGGGAACGCGGCCCGCAATTTGCGAACGACCGGCGCTTCCACTGTGGAGGACGCGGATTTGACGAACTCCCCCATGTCCTTCAGCTTCTGAAGAACATCTTTGCTTTCTACGCCAAACTCTTTAGCGAGTTCATATACGCGCTGTTTTGCCACTCAGTTTTCTCCTACTATTGTGACCGCGCGTAAGGCGCAGTCAATGTATTGTTACGGCGAGCTTACCCAGACTCATCGTGCGACCATGATTGTGTTACCTCGTCTCCGACCGACGTGCAGACACACTGCGTGCCTGCACTCGGATTACCTTAATCCAGCATACTCGTGATGCTGGATTGCAGACTATTGTTCGTTTCCTGCCGTTTCGCCGGATTCCGCGGCCTTGGCGGCGGCTTGCGCCTGTGCGGCGGCGTGGGCCTCGCTGGACTCGATGCCGATCTTCCAACCGGTGAGTTTGGCGGCAAGACGCGCGTTCTGGCCTTCTTTACCAATAGCGAGCGAAAGCTGGTCATCGTGGATATAGGCGATGGCCGTCTTGTTCTTCTCGCTGACGATATCAACGCCGGTGGCGACGGCCGGCGAAAGCGCCGAACCGACAAACTTGGCCGGGTCCTTCGACCAATCGACGATGTCGATCTTTTCCGGTCCGAGATTTTCCATCACCGCGCGAACGCGAGCGCCGCCGGGGCCAATCAAAGCACCCTTCGGGTTAACGCCTTCGGTGTTGGCACGAACGGCGATCTTGGTGCGGGCACCGGCCTCGCGGGCGATGGCCATAATCGACACCGCGCCGGAAACCAGCTCCGGAACCTCACGCTCGAAAAGCTTGCGAACGAGTTCAGGATGGGAACGCGACACAACGATTTCCGGGCCCTTCAAGCCACGACCGACGGTGACGACATAGACGCGCAGACGGTCGCCATGGCGATAATGCTCGCCGGGCACCTGCTCGCGCTTGGGAAGGATGGCCTCAACGTCGCCCACCGCGACATGCACATTGGCCGGATCCTTCGTATCCTGCTGGATGACGCCGGTAATGAGCTTGCCCTTCTGCCCAGCAAAAGCGCCAAGCACACGCTCGTCCTCCGCGTCGCGGAAAAGCTGACGAATCACCTGACGGGCCGTCGAAGCGGCCAGACGGCCGAAATCGTGCGGGGTGTCGTCATATTCCTCGCCGAGTTCGGGACGCGGATGCGGGTCCTCCTCAGTGGGTTCCACGGGCTTCTCGTCCCTCGCCCAGATGGTGAAGGTGCCGGCACGGTCGTCAAGTTCGACGCGCGCATGCTTCGCCGCGTTCGGTGTTTTGCTGTAAGCCAATAACAACGCTTCGGAAAGTGCATTGTCAAGTGTTTCAGAATCGATTCCCTGCCCTGCCGCGAGCTGATGAATACCTGTCAGGTCCAGTTCCATGGTCGCAAGACCTCCTATATGAAATTATCTGCCGAGCTCTTCAAAGCCCCATTAAGTCATAATCATTCAGTATTCTAGTGTTTTATGCAGACACGTCGTGTTTTTTCCTCTTTGCGCAATTTCCTAGAACGGCGTGTCTTTCCGGGGGTTGCCATAGCGGCTTTTGTAATACCTCTAGCGGCCTGCGGCATGCCTAGAATCGAGTCTCCCGTGGAGTCTGCAGGGCCCTGCAAATCCGCTTACACGAATGCGGTTTCGGCCAGTTCCCACACCAGCGCGGGCAATCCGTTCATCGACCGTTATCTCTCCGCCGGCAACGCCGCTCAAACATGGCACGATGCAGCAACGCTGTGCCCCTCACAATTCAGCGTATACACCATGAAAAGCGCACAGATGCAATGGCTGCAGCAGAACCTTTCTCCACTCGTCGGAGCCAATCCGACCCATGCCGACGCAGCGCTGGCCAATCTCAACGATATTGTGGCCTTGAATGTGAATAACGACACTCTTGGATCGCTGGCTAAAGCGGAAGACCGGGCGGGCTTTGCCATCGAAGCGCTCGCAGCGAAAGATGTGGACCATGCCACACTGCAATTAAGTGACGACCATAAGGCCATCGCCTCGCGACTTATCTCGTTGGAAACGCGAGAAACCGGCGATGCGTCTGCACCCAACGACCCGCGTGAAAAAGTCTACGACGTGGCCAATCTGATTGCCCACCCCGACACGATCACCGACCCGAGCACCGGTTTGCAGGCTTCCACCGTTGCCGTCATAGAAATGGATTGTGCCCGCGAATCGTTCACCGCTCTTACGCAGGCGTTGCCAGTATCGAACACTGATAATTCTTCTGCCAGCGCCGACAGCACCTCGAAACGTTCAAGAAACGAAAGCAGCAGCAAATCCTTGGCCATGCTCGCCGATCTTATTTCCTCGCGCATCTATCTCGCCTTGTCGCTGGGCTATCCCGCCTTCGACGCCGCGTTGTACGAGTAGGTGCCTTGCTCGGGACTCGACGCGGAAAAGAAAATGCCTCCGGAACCGAAGTTCCAGAGGCTTAACGCGGATAAGGCGAGATTCGAACTCGCGGAGGATTTCTCCTCACACGCTTTCGAGGCGTGCTCCTTAGACCGCTCGGACACTTATCCATTCGCTGCGCAAAACGCAACTTTTCTAGTATAAGACAACGTGCCAACCACCGCAACCGGGCGTGGCGCAATTAATCCAACGTACGGCGGGCGCGAATCAACACAGCTCTGCTGGCGAGCTCGGCGTTCGGCGGGTAGGCAACATGCTCCAGCGTCAGTCCACATGCGGCGATGGGGCCTGTAGAACCTTCACGCACCGGTTCCGCCATTTTCTGGGCAAACCAGTCCAGCGACTTGCGATGCCGGCCGACCTGCACGCAAGCATTGACCAGCGAACGTACCATGTTGTGAGCGAAGGCGTCCGCCACGATGGTGAAGCACACCAGCCCGGATTCCAGCAACGGGACCTTATAGGCTTCAGTTTCTGCAGACTTGCGCTTAAAAGTGCCACTATTTGCGGAACTTACAGACTGTGTACTGTCCAACGATACTGCGGGAATGTGGCTTTGGCCAACACCTCCATCGGCAGGATTCTCATTGCCGCCAGCGATGTTGCCAACATTGGAACCTAGCTTTTTGCATCCATTGTTCGTTTCCTTGCTTACTGCTACAGCAGAGTCGGATGAATCACGAACGGCACCGACAGCATTCCCGTACATGCCCATCACGGGTACACGTTGCCACACGGCCTGCTTGACCTCGCGAATAGTAGTACCACCGGGATTTGGAGTGGCGAAGGAACCGAAATCATGCAGTCCGATGGTCATCGCCGCAGCTTCGTTCATCGCCGAAATGTCGAGTGCATCCTCAAGCTTCCAGACAAAACCACGCAACCTCGGATCGGCCGGCCTTGCCCCATCAGCAATCCGGTAGACATACGTACGCTCCAAAGCCGAAAAACGCGCGTCAAAACCATCTGGGGCCACGCATACACCATGAAGCCCAATATCATCCGGCAAATCATGACTCAGACGACGACGCAACGCTTCGACAGGCGACACTTCCATGTACCCAACGCAACGCTGAAGCGTCTGCTCCCCCACGTCCAGGTGACAGACCTGATGAGCGGCATGCACGCCGGTGTCGGTGCGCCCGGCAACCACCAGACGCAAGGGTTCGTCGGCATCGTCGGCAGGCACACGCAAAACGGTATGCAGAGCCTCCTCCACGACTCCCTGCACAGTACGCAAATCAGGCTGTTTCGCCCAGCCGTGGAAGCCGCCGCCGTCGTATGCCAAGTCAATTCGTAATCTCATCGTTGCCAGTATACGTGGCGTACCGCCACGAACTCATGTCCGCATACGCAAAGAAGGCCGGAGACTTGCATCTCCGACCCTCTTAAAAAGGATTACGTGAATCTAGCGACTCACTTCTCTTCCTTGTCAGCCTTCTTAGCTGTCGACTTCTTCGCAGGAGCCTTCTTGGCAGCGGGCTTCTTGGCCTTCGCAGCCTTGTCGGCGTCCTTGGCTTCGGTCTTCTTGACCTCGGCCTTGTCCGCAGCGACGTCGGCGTTGACCTCAGTCTCCTTGGCTTCGGCTTCGTCAACCGCCTTATCCGTCTTGGTCTTGGCGGTCTCGGCAGTGTCCTTCTGGACCTTGGCTTCGGCCTCTTCGACTTGAGCCTTGTCGGCGGCAACAGCGGCGGAAGCTTCAGCTTCCTTCACGACGGATTCCTTGGCGCTCACCGGTTCGGTGACGAGTTCGATGATGGCGCGCGGCGCGTTGTTACCCTTGGACGGGGCAATCTTAACGATGCGGGTGTAGCCACCCTCACGCTGCTGCATCTGCTCGGCGATCTCGGTGAAGAGCTTGTGCACGATGGACTTGTTGCGGATGACGCGCATCACGCGACGGCGATGAGCGAGGTCGCCCTTCTTAGCGAAGGTGATCAGGCGCTCGGCCACCGGGCGAAGACGCTTGGCCTTCGGCAGCGTGGTGACGATGCGACCGTGCTCGAACAGGCTGGTCGCCATGTTCGCGAGCATCAGACGCTCATGAGCCGGGCTTGAAGCCAGGTGCGGCCCTTTTCTAGGTGTAGGCATTATTACTCCTTAACGCCCCGGAATTACCCCGTCCAGGTGGGCATACGCCCGAACATCCGAACGGTTACCGAAGCTTAAAATGAAGTTGGCGTTTACTCGTCTTCAGGCGAGAAGAAGGTGCCACCTTCAAGGTTGTTGGTATCGAAGCCCAGCGGCGAGGCCTTCAACGAGAGACCCATGCTTTCGAGCTTCTCTTTGACCTCATCAATCGACTTCATACCGAAATTACGGATGTCGAGCAAATCCTGCTCGGTGTGGGACACCAATTCACCGACGGTGTGGATACCTTCGCGCTTCAGGCAGTTGTAGCTGCGCTGGGTGAGATTGAGTTCCTCGATCGGAATCGACATCTCCGGGTTGACTTCTTCCTCAACCGGAGCCGGGCCGACCTCGACGCCTTCCGCTTGCGTGTTGAGTTCACGGCACAGGCCGAAAAGCTCAACCAAAGTGGAACCGGCGGATGCGACGGCATCGCGCGGCGAAATCGCCGGCTTGGTCTCCACATCGAGAATGAGCTTGTCGAAGTCCGTGCGCTGTTCGACACGGGTCGCCTCGACCTTGTAGCTCACCTTGAGAACAGGCGAATAGATGGAGTCGACCGGGATGCGGCCAATCTCGTCGCTGTCCTGTTTGTTCATCTGCGCGGGGACATAACCACGGCCACGCTCGACAGTGAACTCGATCTCGAGCTCGCCGTCTTCCGCGAGAGTGGCGATATGCATATCCGGGTTGGCGATGGTGACGCCGGCCGGAGGGGTGATGTCCCCCGCGGTGGCCTCGCCCTTGCCGCTTTTACGCAGATACATGACAACCGGTTCGTCATATTCGCTGGTGAGCACGATTCCCTTGATATTGAGCAGAATCTCGGTGACATCCTCCTCGACGCCTGGCAGAGTGGTGAACTCGTGCAGGGCACCGGAGATACGCACCGAAGTGACTGCAGCTCCGGGAATGGAGCTCAACAGAGTACGACGCAACGAATTACCGAGCGTATAGCCGAATCCAGGTTCGAGCGGCTCGATGGTAAAACGAGAACGCTGCGGATTCAGTGATTCCTCAGTAAGTTGCGGACGCTGTGCAATAAGCACTGTGTTATCCTTTCAGCTTCTGATCGGTGGTGCACTCACTGGTCATAAGCGGGTTGGACGGATGGTTAAATGAAGTGCTTCAGACGCGGCGGCGCTTCGGAGGGCGCACACCGTTATGGGCCTGCGGGGTGACGTCGGTGATGGAACCGACCTCAAGGCCTGCGGACTGTAGGGAGCGGATGGCGGTTTCGCGACCGCTGCCCGGGCCCTTGACGTAAACGTCAACCTTCTTGACGCCGTGCTCCTGCGCCTTGCGGGCGGCGGATTCAGCGGCCATGCCTGCGGCGTAGGGGGTGGACTTACGTGAGCCCTTGAAACCGACATCGCCACCGGAAGCCCAGGCCACGACTGCGCCCGAGGGATCCGTGATGGAGATGATGGTGTTATTGAAAGTGGACTTGATGTGCGCTTGGCCGACCGGTACCGACTTGCGGTCACGGCGACGCGGCTTGCGCACGGCTTGCTTTGCAGCTGCCATTGATCCTCGTTTCCTAAATACGAATGATTCCAAACGTCACGAAGAGCCTGGAACGCTGCAAAATACAAGCGACGCCCCGTCCCTCTTCATAACTGCTTAGGCCTTACTTGACGGCCTTTTTCTTTCCAGCGACGGTACGCTTCGGACCCTTGCGGGTACGGGCGTTGGTCTTGGTGCGCTGACCGCGCACAGGCAGACCATGGCGATGGCGCTGGCCCTGATAGCAGTTGATCTGAATCTTGCGACGAATATCCGCATCGACTTCACGACGCAGATCGCCTTCAATCTTGTAGTTGGCCTCAAGATAGTCACGCAGCGTAATAAGCTGCTCGTCGCTCAGATCCTTGACGCGGGTATCCGGATTCACACCGGTTGCGGCAAGCGTTTCCTTCGCGCGAGTACGGCCGACACCAAAGATATAGGTGAGGGCAATCTCGATGCGCTTCTCATTGGGGATGTCGACTCCGGCAAGACGTGCCATTGCGATTCCTTCTATGTTTCCGTAGGTTTGTACCAAGTCACCCGGTTTCCCGGCTCGGGCCTACGTACCCGAGGTTCAGCTAAACGCTGCGACTCAATACCTGTTTTCTGGTCGGAGGTTTTCCGCTCAGCCTTGACGCTGCTTGTGGCGCGGGTTGGAGCAGATCACCATGACGCGACCGTGACGACGGATCACGCGGCAATTCTCGCAGATCCTCTTCACACTAGGGCTGACCTTCATGGTTTTCCTTTTCTTGTACCTTTACTTATAACGGTACGTAATACGGCCGCGGTTCAGGTCGTAAGGGCTCATTTCGAGGACCACACGGTCCTGCGGGAGGATGCGGATATAATTCTTGCGCATCTTGCCCGAGATAGTGGCCAGCACGATGTGCTTGTTTTCAAGTTCGACGCGAAACATCGCGTTCGGCAGTGCTTCCACTACCTGACCTTCGACTTCAATCACACCGTCTTTAGCCATGAGCCTCATTCCGTTCTTTGGCTGATATTACATTTATGGCGCATCCGAAAACACACCAACTTCTTACTATAACAAAAGGAGGGACCAAGTGCGACACGGCGTGTTGCATTCAATCCCTTCTTGTGGTAAAGCGTCATTCCTGCGTTAGCTAACCGGTACTTCGCTCGCCTACCACTTTAAAGACAAAAATCAAGCTTTTCACTTCTCGTCACTTACCCACGATGAGAAGCAATCCGATTGGTCATAACGCGATGACGGCATCAGTCCAAGGCATCGAAAATGGTCTTGGAGATATCGTCGATATCGCCTTCACCGTCGATTGGCACCAAGCAGCCACGGGACTTATAGGTGTCAAGCAGCGGAGCTGTCTCTTCGTCATAAGTCTTGAGGCGCTGGGCGATGGCTTCGGCGTTGTCGTCGGCACGGCCTTCTTCAGCGGCACGCTTGGCGATGCGCTTCATCAGGATGTCGCGGTCGGCATCAAGCGCCACAACCTTGTCGAGCGGGGTGCCGAGTTCTTCAAGCATCTTGTCGAGTGCCTCGACCTGGGCCGCGTTGCGCGGGTAGCCGTCAAGAATCCAACCGTTCTTGGCATCGTCCATGGCCAAGCGGTCCTTGACGATCTTGTTGGTCAGTTCATCGGGAACAAGCTGACCCTTGTCGGTGTAGCTCTTGGCCTCCTGGCCCAGCGGGGTGTTGTTCTTCATGTTGTAACGGAAGATGTCACCGGTGGAGATGTGCGGAATGCCGTAGTGCTCGGCAATCAGCTTGGCCTGGGTTCCCTTGCCCACTCCTTGCGGGCCCATAATCAAAAGACGCATGTTGCTTCTACTTTCTTGGTTGTGTATGTAGCAAATGATGCCCACCCGCTTCTAAGAACAGATGAGCATCATTCATTATTTTCTAAACCTGTTATCAACAATTCGAGCGAATATGGTCACTCGGATTTATCGTCGGTATCGTTGTCGTCGTCAGAGTCGTCAGAAACCTTCTCGTCAGCTGCAGAATCCTCTTCCTTCGATTCGTCACTTTGCGTGGCTGAATCGGTGGAGTCGGTGTTCTTTGCTTCTGCGGTCTCAGTGTTCTCGGCCACCGCGGTATCCACGGTTTCCTCGCTCTTATCGGAGTCATTCTCGGTTGCTTCGGATTGAGTATCCTCGCTGACGGTTTCCACGCTTTCGACAACGGCGGTTGCGGACTTCTTGGTCTTCTTGGCCGTCTTGACGTCCTCACCCTCAACGTGATCAGTATCTTCAAGTAGGAAGCCAGTGTACTGGAACTGTTCGGTCTGAGCCTTGGCCTGGCGCAAGGTGTCGAGGCCGACGCCTGCGATAATCAGGATGGTCGTGCCACCGAACGGAAGCCTGTTGTTAAGCTTCAGCATCATGATAAGCATGGTCGGAATCAACGCAACGAAGAGCAGGTAAATGGCGCCGACCGTGTTGAGCCTGTTCATCACATAGCTCAGATAACGGCTGGTGGCGCTGCCGGCGCGAATGCCGGGAATAAAGCCACCGTACTGCTTCATATTGTCTGCCGTCTCATCCGGGTCGAAGGTGATCGACGTGTAGAAGAAGCAGAAGAATACGATCATGACGGCGTAAAGTGCGATGTACCAGATCGAGGTCGTGTTGGCCAGGTTGGTGTTAATCCACTTGACCCACTTCTGGTCGGACTTGCCGAACTGTGCGATCAATGTCGGAATCGCCAGAATCGAGGAGGCGAAGATCGGCGGGATAACGCCAGACATATTGATCTTGAGCGGAAGGTAGGTGGAGGAGCCACCATACATCTTGCGGCCGATCATACGACGCGTGTACTGCACCGGGATGCGGCGCTGAGCAAGCTCGACGAAGTCGACAAAGATAAGAATGACGACGAGAACAGCGACGACGATGCCGAAGTACTCCCAGTTGCCGTTCTTGCCGTTGGTGCCCCAGCCAATCTGCCAAAGCTGCGGAAGGAAGCCGGAGCAGATGGACATGAAGATCAAGACCGACATACCTTGGCCGATGCCCTTGTCGGTAATCAATTCGGCCATCCACATAATCAGGCCGGTGCCGCCGGTCATGATCAGCACCATGACCACGAGGTTCCAAACGGAACCGTCAGGAACGACCTGACCGCACTGATAGTTGAACAGTGCACCGGAACGGGCGGTGACCAGAATTGTGGTGGACTGCAAAATGGCAAGGCCGATGGTGAGATAACGCGTATACTGCGTCAGCTTGGTCTCGCCGGACTGACCTTCCTTGTGCAATGCCGCGAAACGCGGAATGACCACGCGCAGCAGCTGGATGACGATGGACGCCGTAATGTATGGCATCACGCCCAAAGCAAAGATTGAAAGCTGCAGCATGGCGCCGCCGGAGAAGAGGTTGACCAACCCCACGAAGTTCTCCTGTGCCGTCTTCATGGTGCCGACACACTGCTGAACCACCTTGTAGTCCACTCCCGGAGTCGGTATGAACGAACCGATGCGGTAGATGACAATGATGCCGAGCACGAAGAGGATCTTATGGCGAAGTTCCTTCGTCTTCAGGGCCTGGATTAACGTCCTCACCTGGATTTCCTTCCCTATTCGGCACACCTGATGTACCGATGCAAACACACTAAACGATAATCTTAGCGTCAAGCGTCTACCAAACGCCACTCACTGAACGACTAAATCTATCGATAAATATTAATCTATCGTTTTACGTCTTGTCGCAGCTAATAAAGTGGTCCTCCCCGCTGATTGCAAGGAGGACCAGATATAACGTATATGGAGACTAAACTCCACAACGCAAAGACATCCGAATTACTCTTCGGAAATGGAGCCGCCTGCAGCCTCGATCTTGGCCTTGGCGGACTTGGAAGCCTTCACGCCCTTGAGCGTGAACGCGACCTTGGTCTCACCGTCGCCCAGGACCTTGACAGGGTATCCGGCGCGAACCGCACCGGCCTTGACCAAGTCCTCAACGCTGACCTCTCCACCCTTCGGGAACAGCTCGGAAAGAGCGGAGACGTTGACGACCTGGAATTCCTTCTTGAAGGGGCTCTTAAAGCCGCGAAGCTTCGGCAGGCGCATGTACAGAGGCAGCTGGCCACCTTCGAAGCCAGGACGAACCTGATAACGCTTCAACGTGCCCTTGGCGCCACGTCCCGAGGTCTTACCCTTGGAACCTTCACCACGGCCCACGCGGATGCGGTTCTTCTTGGAACCCGGCGCAGGATGCAGATCGTGCATCTGCAAAATCGTGTTTTCTTCTTGCTTTGCCATATCAGGCCTCCTCAACCGTGACCAAGTGGCGAACCGCATTGATCAGACCGCGGGTTGCAGGAGTGTCCTCACGGACAACCGTCTGACCGATCTTGTGCAGGCCGAGTGTGCGAACAGTGTCGCGCTGGGCGGGCTTGCGGTTGACCAGACCTTTGGTAAGTGTAATCTTCAGATCTGCCATTACTCTTCACCATCCTTGGCTTGTTCGGCTTCGGCCTTGGCGTCCTCGCGAGCCTTGCGGGCTTCGGCGATGCCTTCGGCACGAGCGCGGAGCAGGGTGTCGGGAGCGACTTCCTCAACGGTCAAGCCACGGCGTGCCGCGATCTCTTCCGGCTCCTCGAGCTGCTTCAGGGCATCCACGGTGGCACGAACCACGTTGACCGCGGTGGCGCTGCCCATGGACTTGGTGAGAATATCGGAGATGCCGGCGCACTCCATGACGGCGCGGACAGCACCGCCGGCGATTACACCGGTGCCGGGAGCGGCAGGACGAAGCAGAACGGTGCCTGCTGCGTCATGGCCGATGACCGGGTGGGTCACAGTGCCGCGAACGCGCGGAACGGTGAACATGTGCTTCTTGGCGTCAAGCTGACCCTTGGCGATGGCGGCAGGAACCTCACGGGACTTGCCATAGCCAACACCGACGGTGCCGTTGCCGTCTCCGACCACCACGAGAGCGGCGAAGCTCATGCTACGACCACCCTTACGGGTCTTGGAAACGCGGTTGATGGTCACGACGCGATCGAGCAGCTCGTCGCCACGATTTTCCTCGCGACGGCCACGGCGTTCACCGCGACGCTCTCCTCGACGGCCTTCACCGCGTCCGCCACGGCGTGAACCGCGACGATCGTCGTTGCGCTGACCTTGCTTGTTGTCGTTGGACGCCTGCGTGTTCTGATTTTCTTCAGTCACTTGGGTTTCCTTTTCGTTGTCGCTCACAGTGCAAGACCTCCCTGACGGGCGCCTTCAGCAACGGCTGCGACGCGACCATGATACTTGTTGCCACCACGGTCGAAGACGACGGAATCGATGCCCGCGTCCTTGGCCTTCTTGGCAATCAGCTCGCCGACCTTCTGTGCGGCTTCGGTCTTGGTGCCCTTGAACCCATCGAAATCATGGGTGATGGTGGACTCGCTGACCAAAGTGATGCCCTTGGTATCGTCAACGATCTGCGCGACCATGTGACGGTTCGAACGAGTGACGACGAGACGTGGACGCTCTGCGGTGCCGCTGATGTGCTTGCGCAGACGAGCGTGACGACGAAGCCTTGCGACTTTCTTGCCTTTACCGAAAATCTTGACTGTCATATCACTTACCAGCCTTTCCAGCCTTGCGCAGGATGTGTTCGTCGGAGTACTTGATGCCCTTGCCCTTGTAGGGTTCCGGCTTGCGAAGTGCGCGGATATTGGCCGCGGCCTGACCGACCGCCTGCTTGTCAATACCCTTGACGATCACCTGATTGGCGTTCGGCAGCTCGAAGGTGATGCCTTCGGGCGGGTTGACGGTGATGGTGTGCGAATAGCCGAGCGAGAACTCAATGCCCTTGCCCTTCATCTGCGCACGGTAACCGGTGCCGACGATGTCCAGCGTCTTGGTGAAACCTTCGTGGACACCCTGAACCATCGAAGCAACGATGGAACGGGCCAGACCGTGGTCTGCACGGGTCTGCAGCTGGTCATCGGCCGGGTCGAAGTAAATGGTGTTGTCTTCGACGCGAGCGGTGATGCCGTCGGGAATAGTGTAGGAATCAGAACCCTTGGCGCCTTTGACGCTGAAGTTCTGTCCGTCGATCTTTACTTCCACGCCTGCCGGAATGGTGACGGGGAGCTTACCAATATGTGATGCCATGTTTAGCTCTCCTTCCTCACCAAACGAAGGCGACGATCTCGCCGCCGATGCCCCGGTCGAGGCAATCTTTCTGGGTCAACAATCCTGCACTGGTCGAAATGATCGCGACACCCATGCCACCGAGCGGCATCGGCAGTGCGTCCGACTTTGCATAGCGACGCAGGCCGGGCTTCGAGATGCGCTTGATGCCCTGAATGGCACGCTCGCCATTGGGACCGTACTTCAGCGTGATCTCAAGGTTCTGGCCGACGCGAGCATCCGTAGCGGTGAAGTCCTTGATATAGCCTTCGCGCTTGAGGATCTCGGCGATCGCCGCCTTGAACTTGGAGTACGGCATCGAAACGGTCTCATGCTTCGCCGCACTCGCATTACGCAGACGCGTAAGCATGTCTGCGATTGGATCTGTCATTGTCATGTGGGCTAACGCCCTTTCTCGCCGTGGTTTCCTCCGCCGGAGCAGGTAACTAGAACCTGCCCCGGCCGAGGACCTTCAGCGTCGATGTTTACCAACTGGACTTCGTAACTCCGGGCAGCTCGCCACGATGAGCCTTCTCGCGAAGGCAGATGCGGCACAGGCCGAACTTGCGATATACGGAGTGGGGACGGCCGCAAACCTGGCAGCGCGTATAGGCGCGCACCTTGAACTTTGGTTTGGCAGCAGCCTTGTTTCTAAGAGCGGTTTTTGCCATTTCAGTTCTCCTTGAAGGGGAAGCCAAGGTGCTTGAGCAGTGCTCGAGCTTCCTTGTCATCCTTGGTGCTGGTCACCACGGTGATATCCATACCACGCTGATGATCAATCGCGTCCGGATCGATCTCGTGGAACATGGACTGCTCGGTGAGACCGAAGTTGTAGTTGCCCTGGCCATCGAATTGCTTGTCGCTGATGCCGCGGAAATCGCGGATACGCGGCAAAGCAAGAACGAGCAGCCTGTCGAGGAACTCCCACATGCGGTCGCCGCGAAGCGTCACGTATGCACCGATGGCCTGGCCTTCACGCAGATGGAACTGCGCAACGGACTTCTTGGCCTTGGTGATCTTCGGCTTCTGACCGGTGATGGCAGTCAAATCCTTGACGGCGCCTTCGATGAGCTTGGAGTCGCGGGCCGCAGCGCCGACGCCCATGGAGACGACGACCTTCTTGACCTTGGCGACCTGCATCGGGTTGGAATACTTGAATTCCTTCTCGAGCTCAGGCACGATCTTGTCGATGTACTGCTGCTTCAGGCGCGGTGTTGCCGGCGCTTCGACTGACGTATCGGTCATGCCAGCTCCTTTCCTGATTTCTTGGCGATGCGGGTGCGCACGGTCTTGACCTTGCCGTCCTGGGCCTTGGTCGTGACCTTGACGCCAACGCGAGTCGGTTCCTTGGTCTCCGGGTCGATGACCATCACATTGGAGCGATGGATCGGCGCCTCAACGGAGACGATGCCGGACTGCTGACCCTGCTGGGTGGCGCGCACATGCTTCTTGACGATCTGAACACCCTCGACGATCAAACGGTCGTTGGCAAGCACCTTGGTGACTTTGCCTTCCTTGCCGCGATCCTTGCCGCGGATGACCTTGACCTGGTCGCCGGTCTTGATCTTGGCTACCATCTCAGATCACCTCCGGGGCGAGGGACACGATCTTCATGAAGCGCTTGTCGCGCAGTTCACGTCCGACCGGTCCGAAGATACGAGTGCCCTTGGGTTCATGGCCAGAGCCAAGAATAACCGCAGCGTTCTCGTCGAACTTGATGTATGAGCCGTCTTTACGACGATGCTCTTTTACCGTACGGACGACGACGGCCTTGACCACATCGCCCTTCTTGACCGACCCGCCAGGGATCGCGTCCTTGACGGAGGCGACGATCACGTCGCCGATGCCGGCATAGCGTCGCTTCGATCCGCCGAGCACTCGGATGGCCAAGATCTCCTTGGCACCCGTGTTGTCGGCGACATGAAGCCGCGTTTCCTGCTGAATCATTGATTCTCCTTAGCCGCGCTGGTTCTCCCCTGCCACCCGTAAAGGTGAGCAGCGGAGCCTTGCCGAACTTGTTACTTGGCGCGTTCGACGATGGAGTCGAGACGCCAACGCTTGGTCTTGCTCAAAGGCCGGGTTTCCATGATACGCACGAAATCGCCGTTGTGGGCGTCGTTGTGCTCGTCATGAACCTTGACCTTGCGAGTGGAGCGGACGACCTTGCCGTACAGGGGGTGGGTCGAACGCTGCTCGAGCTCGACGGTGATGGTCTTGTCCATTGCGTCGGACACGACGTAACCGCTACGAGTCTTGCGGAAGTTGCGCTCTTGCTTTTCAGCCATGCTTACTTCTCCTCAGTCTTCGTGTCGCCCGACTCAGGCTCCTGGCTGATGCCGAGTTCACGTTCACGCAGGACGGTGTACATCCTGGCGATGTCGTGCTTCACGGCCTTGAGCCTAGCAGAGTTGTCAAGCTGACCGGTGGCGTTCTGGAAGCGCAGGTTGAAGAGCTCTTCCTTGGACTTCTTGAGGAAGCCTTCGATCTCGCCATTGGTCTTCTCGTTGAGATTCTTGATGGTGTAGTCTTCAGTTCCGACTGACATCAGATGTCACCGCCTTCACGTGCGATAATGCGGCACTTCATCGGCAGCTTGTCGATGGCGCGGCGAAGGGCTTCCTTCGCAGTTGCCTCGTCGACACCGCCGATTTCGAACATCACGCGTCCAGGATGCACATTGGCGATCCAGGACTCCGGGGTGCCCTTGCCGGAACCCATTCGGCTTCCGAGCGCGTGCTTGGTCAAAGGACGATCCGGGAAGATCGTGATCCACACACGACCGCCACGCTTGATGTAGCGGGTCATGGCGATACGAGCAGCCTCGATCTGACGGTTGGAGATGTAGGCAGGGGCCAGAGCCTGAATGCCATAATCGCCGAACGCGATCTCATTGCCGCCCTTGGACATGCCGCGACGCTTCGGACGCTGCTGTTTACGGTACTTAGTCCTCTTTGGGATAAGCATATCTGCTCACTCCTTTGCTTCCGAGGCGGCAGGTGCTGCGGCTGCTGCGGGTTCGGCTGCGGCAGCGGCTTCGGCCTGCGGGGCCTTGGCTTCTGCCGGCTTGGAACCACGAGCACCGGAGGGACGTCCACCACGACGCGGGCGACGATCGCCGCCACGGCGTCCACGGTTGTTGTCCTGCTGGGCCTGCTGCTCATCGAACTGACGTTCGGTCATGTCGCCCTTGTAGATCCAGACCTTCACACCGATACGGCCATAGGTCGTACGGGCTTCGAAGAAGCCGTAATCAATCAGAGCGCGAAGGGTCTGCAGCGGAACGCGACCCTCACGATAGAACTCGGAACGGCTCATCTCGGCGCCTCCAAGGCGGCCGGAGAGCTTGATGCGGATACCCTTGGCGCCAGCGCGCATCGCGTCCTGCTGAGCCTTGCGCATGGCACGACGGAACGTGACGCGGTTGGTCAGCTGCTCGGCGATGGACTGAGCGACAAGCTGGGCGTCCAGAGCGGCGTTCTTGACTTCGAAGATGTTGAGCTGAACCTGCTTGCCCGTGATCTTCTCGAGCTTGGCACGAACACGTTCGGCCTCTGCTCCACGACGGCCGATGACAATACCCGGGCGGGCGGTGTGGATGTCCACACGCACACGGTCACGGGTGCGCTCGATGATGATGCGGGACACGCCTGCACGCTCGAGGTCCTTGTTCATGGCCTTGCGAATCTTGTCGTCCTCAAGGACGAAGTCGCTGTAACGCTCACCAGGCTTGTTGGAATCGGAGAACCACTTCGAACGGTGGTCTTCAGTGATACCCAGGCGGTAGCCTAACGGATTGATCTTCTGACCCATCTTTAGCGGGCTCCTTCCTTGCTGGCGACAACGACGGTGATGTGGCTGGTGCGCTTGTTGATGCGTCCGGCGCGGCCCTGTGCACGAGCACGGAAACGCTTGAGCGTCACGCCTTCGTCCACATAGGTCTCTTTCACATACAGGTCGTTCTCACGGAACGCCTCGCCGGCCTTGTCGGCCTTGACGCGTGCGTTCGCGGTGGCGCTCTGCAGTACCTTGAGCACTGGCTCAGAGGCGTCCTGCGGGGCGAATTTCAGGATGGTGACGGCTTCGCTCACTTTTTTGCCTCGGATGAGGTCGACCATGCGGCGAGCCTTGCGCGGCGTCACACGGACGTGACGTGCGATTGCTTTAGCTTCCATAATCTTTCTCTTCCTTTAGCGGCGAGCTTTTTTGTCGTCATGTACGTGACCACGGAAGGTCTTCGTCGGTGCGAATTCACCGAGCTTGTGGCCAACCATGGACTCGGTCACGAAGACCGGGACATGCTTGCGACCATCATGCACAGCGAAGGTGTGACCGATGAAGTCCGGAGTGATCATCGAACGGCGCGACCACGTCTTGATGACGTTCTTCGTGCCCTTCTCGTTCTGTTCGTCGACTTTCTTCTGTAAATGGGCGTCGACGAAGGGGCCCTTCTTGATGCTACGTGACATCTATTCGACGCTCCTTACTTACGGTTCTTGCCATTGGGACGACGACGAACAATCATCTTGTTCGAAGCCTTCTTCGGACGGCGAGTACGAACTTCGCCCTTGCCCCACGGCGACACTGGCGGCTTACCACCGCGAGTGGTACCACCATGCGGGTGGTCGACCGGGTTCATGGACTCACCACGGGTGATCGGGCGCTTGCCCATCCAGCGGGCGCGACCGGCCTTGCCGAGCTGCACGTTGGCGTGATCGGAGTTGCCGACCTCACCGACGGTTGCGCGGCAGCGTGCGTCGACGTTGCGGATTTCTCCGGACGGCATACGCAGCTGGGCGTAAGCGCCGTCCTTGGCGACAAGCTGAACGCCTGCACCAGCGGAACGCGCAATCTTGGCGCCGCCCAGAGGACGGAGCTCAATGGCGTGGACAATCGTACCGGTGGGGATATTGCGCAGCGGCAAATTGTTGCCGGGCTTGATATCGGCATTTTCGCCGGTCTCGATGACGTCACCTTGCTTGATGCCCTTCGGCGCTACGATGTAGCGCTTCTCGCCATCTGCATAGTGCAGGAGGGCGATACGAGCGGAGCGGTTCGGATCATATTCGATCTCAGCAACCTTGGCAGGAACGCCGTCCTTGTCCCAACGCTTGAAATCGATGAGACGGTACTGGCGCTTGTGGCCACCGCCGCGATGGCGGGAAGTCACACGGCCGTAAGAGTTACGACCGCCGGTGCTGTTGAGTTTGCGTACCAGCGACTTTTCAGGCGTGGAGCGCGTGAGGTCGGAGAAATCCGACACAGACGCGTTGCGGCGGCCCGGAGTCGTCGGCTTATAAACGCGGATAGCCATAATTAGTTCTTCCTTTGACTTTTTCGGCTATTGCTTCAGTTGCCGAAGATGTCGATCGACTGGCCCTCGGCGACCGTGACGATCGCGCGCTTCTGATTGGCACGCTGACCGAAACCGGTACGAGTACGCTGGCGCTTGCCGGCGCGGTTGAGGGTGTTGACGTTCGTCACCTTGACATTGAAGATTTCTTCGACGGCCTGCTTGATCTGAACCTTGTTGGCATCAGGAGCGACCACGAAAGTGTACTGACCACGGTCACCGGCGGCATAGCTCTTTTCGGAGACTACCGGCTTGATGATGACATCGTGGGCGGGATTGTGAATAGCTACCATATCGTTCAGGCCTCCTTGGGCTCAGTCTTGGCAGCGACGAAGGCATCGAAGCCTTCCTTGCTGAAAACGACATACTGAGCGGTAACCACATCGTAGGTGTTGAGCTGATCTGCGAAGAGCACATGCACCGTCGGGATGTTGCGAACGGAAAGCCACTCGTTGACGTTGTCGCGCGAAAGCACGACAGTGGTGAACTCGTTCTGGCTTACCGGGGTGAGCGCTGCCAGCGCGGCCTTGGTGGACGGAGTGTCCTTGATGCCAAAGTCGACGACGGCGACGCGACCGGCGTTCGCACGGTTGGAAAGCACATAGCGCAGTGCGCCGGCCTTCATCTTCTTGGGAGTGCGCTGCGAGTAATCGCGCGGCACTGGGCCGTGAGCGATACCACCGTGAACCCACTGAGGAGCGCGGATCGAGCCCTGACGAGCGCGACCGGTGCCCTTCTGCTTCCACGGCTTCTTGCCGCCACCGGAGACATCGCCACGGCTCTTGACCGCATGCGTGCCCTGACGGGCTGCGGCGAGCTGAGCGACGACCACCTGGTGAATCAGCGGAACGTGAGCCTCGACCTCTTCATTGGAGATGCCGAAAATCTCGACCGGCGCCTCAACGGTGCCAGCGGACTTGCCCTTGGCGTCGGTGACATTGAGTGTTACTTTTGCCATGGTTTATCAGGCTCCCTTCACAGCCGAACGAAGCAGAACGATGCCGCCCTTGGGCCCTGGAAGAGCGCCCTTGATGGCGATGACGCCGTTCTCCGTATCGGAGGAAACGACCTCAAGGTTCTGCACGGTGGAAGTGACATGGCCCATACGACCGGCCATACGCTTGCCCTTCAAAATACGGCTCGGCGTAGCGCAAGCACCGACAGAGCCGGGGCGACGCTCGTTCTTGTGAGAGCCGTGAGTACGACGATAGGACTTGAAGCCCCAACGCTTGATGGTTCCGGCGAAGCCCTTGCCCTTGGTCGTACCGGTGACGTCCACGACGGAGCCGTCGGCGAACAAGTCGGCGGTCAGTTCCTGACCGGGCTTGAACTCGTCGACGTTGTCCGTGCGGACCTCGACCAGATGACGACGCGGGGTGACGCCCGCCTTCGCGAAATGACCAGCCATGGGCTTGGTCACCTTAGTAGGATCAATCTGACCGTAGCCGAGCTGAACGGCCTTGTAGCCGTCGCTCTCTTCGGTCTTGACGCAGGTGACCACGTTGGTGGACACGTCTACAAGCGTCACGGGAACGAAGAAACCTTGTTCGTCCCAAACCTGCGACATACCGAGCTTGCGGCCCAGCAGCGCAGAACGATTTGCTTTCTGCAACGACATGCTTCTCCCCTCCTTTAAAGCTTGATCTCGATATTGACATCCGCAGGCAAATCGATATGCATCAATGAATCCACGGCCTTAGGGGTCGGGTCCACGATGTCGATGAGGCGCTTATGAGTGCGCATCTCGAATTGCTCGCGAGAATCCTTGTATTTATGAGGAGAACGAATTACCACAAAGACGTTCTTCTCAGTAGGCAGAGGAACCGGGCCCACCACAGTGGCACCCGCGTTCGTGACCGTCTCGACGATTTTCTTCGCCGATTGGTCGATGACCTCATGGTCATAGGACTTAAGCCTGATGCGGATTTTCTGTCCCGCCATTGCCGTCCGCCCTTTCTAGCGATTGTTGACATTACCAACCCATTTAAGGACACCGGCGCGTAAGACCCCCGGGAGAATCCCGTGGTCTAACCACATCAGTGTGCAGCACTACAGCGCCTTCGAGAGGACGGCACCGGGCTGCACTCGCTCTTTTTCTTACAATTTGCGAGCCCAAAACAGGCAACTGTTCTATTAAAGCATTCGGGGGCTACTAGAAAAATTCGGGCGTGTCGTTGCCATTATTGACATTTCAGTGATTTTCCCGAGCGATTTTGCTCTCGATTCTCACAGCGGCAGCCATACCCCCATCACCGAATGTCGGTGAGTCCATAAACGACGTCGCAGCATCACAGTTTTCGATTATTTGCGGATTATTTTTGACAGTCGCTTCGAATAAGGCCAGACGATCGATACTTGTTTTCTCAAAGCCTAAAATCGCGTCTTCAAGATGCTTCGAATACAAATCGCGATGTTTGCCAATCAAATAGCGCAGCAAATCCAAACGTGAATTCATACTGACGATATTCGACGAAGCGGGAGCAGTGCGATAACGGATCAAAGGCTTTTGGACTATCGAAACGCGAGATTGAAGATTATCGGCACCGAACGTCTCGAACAACGACAGGCAGCAATCCCAGTCCTCGAACCCCTTTTGCATGCTTTCGTCGTAACCGCCGCTTTGCCGTAGAGCAGAAACACAGAACATACATGTGGCCGGAGCGCAATTACGGCACAGGAAAGGTAACATATTGCCGCCGGTCGGCTTTACTGTCGCGTTTAAGATGCCAAAAGTCTTCATCCATGACGAAGCGGCAAAAATCTGTTCATCTGCCATCAATTCGGCCCGGGTAGCTTCGATATAATCCGGTTCCAGCAAATCATCGCCGTCAAGCATGACCACAAACGGTGTGGTGACACGGCTGAGACCGGTATTGCGGGCAGCACTCACACCGCCGTTGCTTAAGCGCGTGATGACTTCAACGGCAGGCTTCTTCTCCACTGCACTCAGTGTTTCTTTCGTAGCAATATCGTCGGATGCATCATCGACCACGATGACAAGAGCCGGGGCATACGTTTGTGCGCACGCAGATTCGACGCTCTGCCGAATCGTGGAGGCCTGATTGAAACAGGTGATTACAACTGTTATGTCGCTGGCCATACCGTTCATGGTTATATTCTATATATTCGTCTGAAAGCGCTCAAGCATCGTTTGGTCTGTGCCGCCCTACAGAACGTTTCGATAGAGGCCGAAATAGACGATAATCATCGCAGTCAAAAATAGAAATTCCCGCTGAACTTGGCACTAAACCAAATATCAGCGGGAACGTTGTTACCGTGTGACGAGGCTACTTCTCCACTACCACTACTTCGTCAACCTCACTCGCCTCGCGCTCGAGACGACGGGCGTGACCCTCGGCCTGGGAGATACCGTAGTAGGCGCCGATGGCGATGTCCTTCATATCCTCGATCTGCGGGATACGCGGGTTCGCGGGAGTGCACTGATCCTCGTAGGCACGCATGCCGATCTGGTCGAGAATGCTCCAGAAATAGGTCTCATCGACGCCGCACTGCTGGAAGCTGGAATCCATGTGAAGCTTGTTATCGCGGTAATCCTCCACCGCGAGCGCAAGGTTCTCCACGCCTTCCTCGGGGCTCTTGCCCGGGTCGATGCCGAGCACGCGGGCGAATTCCTGATAGCGCTCCGGCGCAACATACTTGTCGTATTTCGGCCAGCTCGTCGGTTCCTGCGGGATTGATCCGTTGTAGCGAATGACATAGGGCAAAAGAATCGCGTTAGTGTGGCCGTGGGCGACGTCGCACAGCGCGCCGATGGTGTGGGCCATGCCGTGGCACATTCCCAGGAATGCGGAACCGAAAGCCATGCCGGCCATCGTGGCGGCGTTGTGCATCTTTTCCTGCGCCTGCTTCTTGATCTCACCGGGCTCGGCGCAAACCGAGGTCTCGAGGTTGTCCCAGATGAGCTTGGCGGCGTGAAGGGCCATGCCATCGGTGAAATCGTTGGAATAGACGGAAACGTAGGATTCCATGCAGTGTGTCAGCGCGTCGAAGCCGGTGTTGCTGGCCAGCGTCTTCGGCTGGGTGCGGGCCAGGACCGGGTCGACGATGGCAACGGACGGGGTCAGCGCGTAATCGGTGATCGGGTACTTGTAGCCGGTCTTGTGGTCGGTGATCACGGCGAACGGTGTGACCTCGGAACCGGTGCCGGAAGAGGTGGGGATGCAAACCAACTTGGCCTTGCTTCCCAGCGGCGGGATGCGGAAGGCGCGCTTGCGGATGTCAAAGAACTTCTCGCGCACGTCGTCGAAGGAGATTTCCGGGTGTTCGTACAAGAGCCACATGATCTTCGCCGCGTCCATCGGCGAACCACCGCCCACCGCTATGATGGTGTCGGGGCGGAATTCGTCACGCATCATGGCCGCGCCACGCTCAACGGTCTCAACCGACGGCTCCGGCTCGATGTAATCGATGGTACGGAACGTGACAGGCTCGGGGCGGCTGCGCAGCTGGTCTATAACCTTGTCGACCACGCCGAGCTGCTCCATGACCTTGTCGCAGACGATGACCACGCGGCGGATATTGTACATATCGCGCAGATAACGGATGGCATTCGGCTCGAAATAGGTCTTCGGCGGAACTTTGAACCATTGCATATTGTTGTTCCTTCGAGCGATGCGCTTGATATTCAGAAGATTGACGGCCTGAACGTTGCCAGAGACGGAATTGCCGCCGTACGAGCCGCAGCCGAGCGTCAGGGACGGGGCGATGGCGTTGTAGATGTCGCCGATACCGCCGAGAGCGGAAGGCTGGTTCCAGACGATGCGGCAGGCGTGCATGCGCAAACCGTAGCGCTTCACAAGATCCTCATCGTCGGAATGGATGACGGCGGTGTGGCCGGCGCCGAATTTGAGCATGCCTTCGCACATCTCGAAGCCCTGCTCCTCGGTCTCGAAACGCATCATGGCGTGGACAGGGCAAAGCTTCTCGAGCGTCAGCGGCTCCTGCTCCCCCACTTCCTTGCACTCGGCGACCAGAATCGTCGCGTCATCGGGGACGGTGAAGCCGGCTTCACGCGCAATATACTGCGGAGACTTGCCGGGAACCACGGAGTTGAGCTTCGGCTTGCCGCCGGAATAGGCGGTGCAACCGAACATGTACTGCTCGAGTTTGGCCTTTTCATCGGCGTTGACGAAGTAGGCCTTTCGGCGCTTCAGTTCGTCGGCGAGGCGGTCGTAGACGTCGGTATGAGCGATGATGCCCTGTTCGGTGGCGCAGATCATGCCGTAATCGAAGTGCTTGGAGAGCACCAGGTCGTTGGCCACACGCTTGACGTCGACATTCTCGTCGATGTAGGCAGGGGCATTGCCGGCACCCACGCCGAGAGCGGGCTTGCCGGAGGAATATGCGGCCTTGACCATGCCAGGGCCGCCGGTGGCAAGGATCGTGGCAACGTCGGGATGGGTCATCAACGCGCCCGTGGCTTCGACCGAAGGATGTTCGATCCATTGGATGCAATCTTTGGGAGCGCCGGCCGCGACCGCAGCGTCACGCACGATGCGTGCGGCCTCAACCGAGCATTTCTGGGCGAACGGGTGGAAACCGAAGACAATCGGGCAACGGGTCTTCAACGCAATCAGCGACTTGAAGATGGCGGTAGAGGTCGGATTGGTGACCGGGGTGACACCGGCAACGACACCCACGGGCTCCGCCACTTCGTCAATGCCCATCACATCGTCCTCGCGAATAATGCCGACTGTCTTCTGACCGGCAAGGTAATGGGTGACATGCTCGCAGGCGAAGATGTTCTTGGTGGCCTTGTCTTCCACCAGGCCACGGCCGGTCTCACGCACAGCCATATCGGCCAGTACCAAGTGCTTGTTGAGCGCGGCGACCGAGGCCTTGGCAACGATGCGGTCGACCTGCTCCTGGTTGAGTTTTTCGAATTGGTTTAGCGCCTCGACGCCACGGGCGACCAGCTGGTCCACCTCGCGCTTGACGTCCGGCTTTTCATTTGTTTCGGTTTTCATGGCTTTCGTTGAAGCTTTCGTTGTGAGTGGAGTTCCGGCGTTCTTAGGTTGTGAAGTCATGACTCCCCTTTCTATTCGCAGTCATGTTCGCATCACACATCGCTGCTGCAATGTGATTCAAGTCACAATATAACGGGTCAACACTACGTTTGGCTTTTTGTTTTAGCTTGAGGCTTTACCGTGGATTTTATGTTTGTTTCGGGTGACATAAGCGAACAAATCTGCTTACTTTTTGTAAGTAAAACGGTTCCGTTGTGTTCAATCGCACAAAACCTCACATCACAAGTGGTATATAAAGAATTTCCGTTAACGTTAACGAAACTACCGGAAAGCGGGTTGTAGTAACAAAGAAGGACTATGCCTGCACTCCCCACTTCTGTCAATTTCATTGTCAAATGTATGATTAGCGTAAGAGGAGGCGGCCATGCCGAAAGCAACCACAGCGTCAATCAAAGCGCAGAATCTGCACGCAGTGACGGCACATATCTATACACACAGCGGCGTGACCAAGCAAGATCTGCAGCAAACGCTCGGGCTGAGCCTTCCAACCATCAGCCAGAATCTTCGCTTTCTTGAACAGAACAGACTGATCGCCAAAGGTGAGACCCTCGATTCGACGGGCGGACGCAGGGCGCGCACCTACGTTTTCCAACCACAGACGTGTTGCGCCATCGGCGTGGGAACCGCAAGCAACGGGGTGACGCTTTGCGCGGTGGACCTCAAGGGCGGCGTCATCGCCGAAGAACACTACGACATCACTTTCTCGGCTGATTCTCGATTTGTTTCCGATCTCGGCCAAAAAATATCCCGGTTCGCCTCCGATCTGGAAAGCAAGGGATCACACGTCCTCGGCGCGGCCTTCGCCATCAAGGGTCTTATCTCGGAGGACGGCAGCGAGGTCATCTACGGCAACATCATGAACGATACCGGCCTTGAACTCAAGGCGCTCGAAGCGGCAACCGGGCTGAAATGCGCGCTGATTCACGATTCCATGGCCTCGGCTTCGGCCGAGCTGTGGTTCGACAAAACGATTCACGACGCGATATGCCTTTACCTGGGACGGCGACCGGGCGGTGCCATCATCGTCGACGGAACCATCAGCCTCGGACCAAACCGGCGCAACGGCACCATCGAGCATATGACGCTGGTGCCCGGCGGGCTGCCTTGCTACTGCGGCAACAAAGGCTGTATGGACCCTTACTGCTCCACCGAATTTCTGAGTGGGGACAGCGGGCAAAGTTTGGACGAGTTCTTTGAAAATGTCCGAAACGGAAACGAAAAAGCCTGCGAGCGCTTCGATTCCTGGCTCGGCTATCTGGCGCAGACCATCAACAATGTGCGCAACGTCCTGGCCTGCGACATCATCGTCGGCGGTGCAGTGACGCAATATCTTGAACAGCAGGATTTCGAGAGGCTCAAGGCCAAATGTGACGATCTCAATGCCTTCCAATCCGACATGTACCAGATTCGTAAAAGCATCTGCGGGCAGAACCAGGAAATCGTCGGCGCGGCGCTACATTACATCGCCCCGTATGTGCAGAGCATTTGCAAATAGAAGTTCTGGCACTTCCGGGCAAGCACAAACCGGCATTTCCAACGCAGCATCTCCGATCCGGCACTTGGGACACAATGCTCTCATTTTCAATGCGGCGCTTCCAATCCAGTGCTTCTAATCCTGCACCCTCAATAAAAAGCGCGACGGTAAGCATATAAAATTCGTGCTTACCGTCGCTAAAGTCCGTAATCCATCACAACGGACGCGGGCAGCGAATAATGTCAGACGATCTGGCAGAACTCGATGGTCTCGCGGTTCGGGCCATAAATATTGAAGTAACGAATACCGTTATTCCAGAATGTCGGGATGGACTGAATCTCCTTGTCCTTCAGCTCGAGTCCGAGCGCCTTCGCATTCTCGAACGCGGCCTCAATGTCCGGCGTATCCAGCGCCCAATGGTTGATGGCGCCGTCCTTCATCGCCACCGGGTCGCCTTCCCAAGTCTCGATGGTCAGATGGCCGTAACGCAGGAACGCGCAACGGTTCTTCCCATTCGGGAAGAGGCCAGCCAGCTCGAAACCGAGCTTCTTGGTGTAGAACTCGATGGTCTCGTCCAGGTCCTTGGCGGGCATGCCGGAATGCTGGAAATCCGTGGTGAAATCAGACATTGGCTTCATATGAACTCCTTTGTAAACTTGCTGAACTATTCAGGTCAGACGTTAACGCCGAATTTACTTGCCTACCTTGGCGACGGCCTTCGAAACGCCTTCAATCTTGCCGTCGAGGAAGTCCTGCACGTCTTCAAGCGCAAATTCGTGGCTGATCAGCGGGTCGACGTTCACCTTGCCGCTTTCCAGCAGGCTGATGGCGCTCTTGAACGTCAGCGGGTTGATGAAGGATCCCTGGATGGTCAGCTGCTTCTTGTAGATATCATACGTATTCATCTCGAAGCTTGCTTCCTGAGGACCCACGCCGAACATCAGGACCTGCGCGCCCTTCTTGGTGGCCAGAACCGCGGTATGCTGCGTTTGCGGCAGGCCGACGGCCTCCACGACGATGTCGTATTCGTTCTCCGGAATCGCGACATTGTTGGTGTTGTAGATGTTCTTGACATTAAACAGGCGTTGGTTGAGCTCGAGCTTTTCGTCGAAAAGCCCTGCAAGATCGACCTGATGGACACCGTAGGCCTGAAGAACCTGCACGAAAAGCTGGCCCATGAAGCCGTCGCCAATCACCAGTGCTTTCTGGTAAGGATGGACGTCGAGCAGATCCACACCGTGCACCGCACAGGAAATCGGCTCAATGGTCGCAGCATCCTTGAGGCTCACACTGTCCGGCAGCTTATAGACGACCGTTGCGGGGGCGGTGAACTGCTCTTCTAGGCCGCCGTCACGGGTGACGCCGACGGCACTCAGGGAGTCACAGAGTTCGGGGCGCTGGGTCAGGCAGTATTCGCACTGGCCGCAGTAGATGTTCGGGTCGACGGCCACGCGGTCGCCGGGCTTGACGTTGGTGACACCCTCGCCGATCGCCTCGACCACGCCGGAATTCTCGTGACCCAGCACGATCGGCGGCACTGCTGAAGCCGAACCGGGACGGCCTGCGTAGAGATCGTGGTCGGTGCCGCACACGCCTGCATATGCAGTATTGATCAATACTTCGCCGGCCTTGAGCTCGGGAGTTGGCCGATCCTCGATTTCGAATTGCTTCACGCCGGTTAACACAAGAGCCTTCATCGCTATTCCTTTCACGTTTGATTGTTGGTTTGCGACCGCTGCCACTGAGTTCTGCGCTGATTCTCAACGAAAGTCGACATCGGCTTGGTGTCGCAACAAGGTCACTATAACTCTTGTAAACCAGTTATGCAAATCTATTTTATAGAAGTTTTGCATTTGTCTGTTTACAGCACTATCGCACTCCGCAATCGCGGGCTCAAGATATGAAAAATCCCTCCATAACCATTTGGCTGGGAGGGATTTTGTAAACAGCTTTGAAAGCGAAAATCAACGCTTCGAGAACTGAGGCGCACGACGTGCCTTGTGCAGACCTGCCTTCTTACGCTCCACGACGCGGGCGTCGCGGGTGAGGAAGCCGGCCTTCTTGAGCGCGGCACGGTTGGCGTCGCGGTCAATGGCGTTCAGTGCACGGGCCACGCCGAGGCGGATGGCGCCGGCCTGACCGGTGGTGCCGCCGCCCTCAACGAGGACGATGACATCGAACTTGTTCTCAAGCTTCAACAGAACGATCGGAGAGTTGACCTCACGCTGCTGCAGACGGGAGGGGAAGAACTCCTCCAGGGTGCGGCCGTTGATGGTCCACTTGCCGGAACCGGGAACCAAACGCACGCGGGCGATGGCTTCCTTGCGGCGGCCCGTACCGTAGCCCGGGGCGATCGTGGAAGCACCGGTGCCAGCACCGGCGTTGGTTTCAGTGGTAAATGAAGTAAGTTCCTCTTCGGTCTCTTGAACCGCGGAGTTATTGGTATTTTCAGCCATGATTCGTTATCTCCTCTCGGTTCACTTGGCCTGCTGCGAAACCGCAGCGATCTCAACCGGCTGGGGCTTCTGCGGGGTATGCGGGTGATCGGGACCAGCGAAGACGTGGAGACGATCGAGTTCGACCTTGGACAGGCGGTTCTTCGGCATCATGCCCTTGACCGCTTCGCGGACGATGCGCTCAGGGTTGCGCTTGAGCAGATCGGCGTAGCTGTCGGCGCGAAGGCCGCCGGGACGACCGGAGTGCGCGTAGAGCACCTTGTCCATCTTCTTGCCAGTCAACGCAATCTTTTCGGCGTTGATGATGATCACGTGATCGCCCAGATCGGCGTTCGGCGCGAAGGTTGGCTTGTTCTTGCCGCGCAGCAAAAGCGCTGCCCTGGTTGCAAGCTTGCCCAGCACCACGTCGGTGGCGTCAATGATGTACCAGTCGTGAGTCAGATCAGCTGGCTTCGGTGTGAAAGTTTTCACGAGTGTACCTTTTCTTTATATTGTGTTCCCGGCCAAATCGGCAAAACCTTACGATGATGCCTTTCCGACCGCTTTATCCGTGGGCTCCCTGAAAGTCCTAGTGCGAGTGGGAAAGCGCTTTGAAGGACCCCTCTAGGGAAACACAACAACTCACCATTGTACCTAAACCCCTGACTAATCGCAACGCGGCGAAACGGTGATGTCGGCATAATGAATTTCCAGGCTGACGGCTGCTCTGCGCAGGCCCGTCTACGTTTCGGAGACTCTCCAGTTTTGATTGCGCGAAAGAGCAAGACAATCCCTCTAGAAAACGTACATGTTATCGACTCAAAACGTACGAAACCAGCAGAACTGTCTTATTACTCGCAAGACTGTCTTGTCAGTAGCGCGATCTTCAGCCAAGTCTGCCTTGTGCAGCGTGACTGACATCGGTGGACTCGTCTTGCGCAAGCCGTTGCAAAGTGGCCTGCGCACAATTCGGATTGAGCGCGGCGGCCCGGCGGACCATCGCTGCAAGAATCGTAGGAGCCTTGGGCTCGGATTCGATGCCCAGCTTGGCGAGGAAATCGAGGGTGTCGGCCGAGGTCTCGGGGTTCTGCGCACCTTCGAGACGCATCTTCCACGAGGTCTGCGGATTGCGCAGCGCGGCTTCACGCACCTTGCCCGACCTGTCTTTGGTAAGCCTGCCGACCAGCCAGTTCTTGTCATCCGCGTTTGCGGCGACGGCCTCGCGGACATCATCGTTCTCATCTTCGGAAAGCTTGACCAGAATATTCGGGAAAGGCATCGTCGAAGCCAAGAAAATACGGTCTTCCAGGGGGGTGTTTTGATTGCCGGCCACCGCCTCAAGCAGTGCCGTGGCACGCGAAAAAGCGGCCTGCTCGGCTCTCGGGGGCAAGGGCTCACGCGCGGCAGCACTCAGCTCGGCGGAATCTTGCGTGTGGCGCAATTCCTCATAGGTGTCGGTCAACGGCTCGAAATCATCGTCGCCGACATCGCTGTCGGAATCAGTGGTCTTCGCATTTTCAGAAGCAGGACCAGCAGCCGTATCACCAGAATCACTATCCGAAGTTGCAGCGGTATCGGAGGTATTCAGAGTATCGGAATCATTCTGAGCATCGGAATCATTCGGCGTATCGGCACTATTATTCGCCGCGCTTTCGGGCGCTGAGGCAGGAGCACCTGTCTCAGCATTATTCCCTTCTGCCCCACCTACGGGCATCGCGCCTTGATTCTGGTCCGCTTCGCTCTGATCCATTTCGCTCATGGTTCCAGCTTAACGCGAGCCGGAGAATCGTTGTGCACTCGAAAACCAAATTCACAGTATTAAAGGGAACAGAGCTAGAGACGCGATAACCGCGCCCTAGCGTTGAACGCTTCACGGATGCGCACTTCGAAATCCGAAGCGTTGACCGACGGGACGGAAAGGCGCATCGAAACACGGTCGGTGAATTCTTTGTCCTCTTCGTTACCACCGGCTTGTGCGAGCAGCTGCTCGAAACGGCCAAGCCACGGGTATTCCAGCACGATTCGATAATGACGCATCGGCACGATTCGCTTCACATCCGCTGCCTTCACCGCCATGGATGCTGCCGTGGAATAGGCACGAATCAGGCCACCCGAACCCAGAAGAATGCCGCCGAAATAGCGGGTGACGGTGATGACGCAATCAGTGAGCTTGCCCATGCGAATCACGTCAAGAATCGGCTTGCCAGCCGTACCACTCGGCTCTCCGTCGTCGCTCATCCGCTCTTTGGCTGAGCCCTCCGCAGCGCCGAGAATCGCTGCGAAAGCGACGTGACGCGCCTTCGGGTTCTGGTCTCGGATGACTTGTACGAACGCGAGCGCCTCGTCCAAGGTCTCGATATGGCAAGCGTCACCTATAAATTCGGATTTCTTCTCGATAAACGAATCATGCGCGGGCGCGTCGGCAGCATTTCTAATCGTGGAAAATCCGTCGATGATATCGTCACGCTCGCTGCCCACTGAGCTGCCTTCCGATTGATGGGATGAAATATTCTGATGCCTCCACTTTACTTTTGGCTACGGGCATACTGTCAAAATGTCCCGATTAACACACTTCCAGGCTGCGAAAACCCAAATTCCCTGCATTTACGTTACTTATTACGTTTTGATGATAAAAGTCAATTGTGAAAATTCTTATTCACGATATCAAAAAATGGATTTTGACCCGACCTGCGTATTTTGTCTGCTAGACTGACCGATTAAGGAGCAGGGGACAAGGATGTTCCTCAGCTCCCCATACTGGCTTTCAAACCCTTCGATTCGCGGCTTTTCACAACGTTTCTCGGCATTTTGCAGCTCATGTCGTTCAAACGGATTGTCACCTGCGGTAAGTCCTCCGGCCGTCTGACTCGACCATTACAGTAATGTTATGCAAATCTCTACTGAACGACTTATTTTGAGGCCTTGGAAACACGGTGACCGTGCCGAAGCGGAATCGCTGTTTCGTTATGCCTCCGACCCCGAAATCGGGATTCGCTGCGGTTGGATGCCACACCACAGCGTCGAGGAAAGCATGAATACGCTCGATAACGTCTTTACCGGCGACGAGAACTACGCCATTATGTTGCGCAGCGAGGACGGCGACGGCAGCCCGATCGGGGCCATCGAGCTCAAGAAAACCGAGCCGGGCGACCACGCCGGCGAATTCGTGCAAGAAGCTGTTAATTCACATGACTTGTTCGACGGCATCGACGAAAGCGAGATGGAACGAGCTCTCGCCCACTACGAGGGCGACCGGGTGCTCGGCTACTGGATCGGGCGGCCATTCTGGGGACAAGGTTTAATGACCGAAGCGCTGCAGATGATGATCCGGCACGCGTTCGTGGACCTTGGGTGCAACGCCGTGTGGGGCGGGCACTACGTCGAAAATCCCGCTTCCGGCAAGGTGATGGAGCACTGTGGCATGCAGACGGTGTGCCGCAAAGACGGCGACTACTTCCCGCTTATCGATCGCACCTACGACGCCATCCTGCGGGTGATTACAAAAGAGGAATGGGAACGCGGCGGAGACAACACGGATAAAGCCGATAACTAGGAAACAACTCATTGATAATCTCAACACTCAAGCTAGTAAACCGTACTAATCCCAGTAGCCATCATTGATAATTCTCATTCAAGGATGTACGTCAGGCAGGAATAAGCTGCCGGGCGTTGCTAGCTATTTGAGAAAAGCCGAGTACCTTGATTCCATACTTAGCAAAGCCGGTAACCGCCGTCTGGTTTATTGCCTTCTCACGATCATCTGTAAAGACGATCAGAACAGCTCCTCTGCGTTCATGTGTTTCGCTAACATCAATCCACGCAAAAGTAGTGGTGGCCATCGTCCGTTCATCAAGCTGACTCGGAGCCTGTGCGAATGTTGTAGGAAGCGTTCTGCTTTTCTGAAACAGGAAATTAAAGTTATGCGAGTAGAGCGATTTCCCCTGAATATTGATATCTTGCGTATAGAAAATACCTTGTTGCGTCAGCGCCTCGGCAACATCGTCAACGAAATATGAGGTGGTTTTGCGCGAAACCACTTCAACAAGCGAATCGATGTGAATTAAAGCCTGAACGTACCGATTCATCGCGTCCCCGGACTTCTCTGGACGCGCCTTCATGATGATGGAGCCGTTTTCACAGGTTGCTCCGAACTGTCTTGCCGTTTGCGTTAAACGTTCCGCTCGTTTTCCTTTGAAATTGAAACCGGAAGTTTGAAGACCATTAAGAGTATAGCCGTCGTCATCAAAATGCAAGGCTCCGTCTTTGAAACGCGCATAGAACTGGAAATGGTCACCGGTATGGTCAAGAAAAGGAACCGTGACCTCCTGCCACGAATCCACTTTCCGCAATGAAGAATGTTCATGTAGCCAATCCGCATAACTCTTTACGAGTGTATCTATTCGAAAGTCGGTTTTCATGGCATCATCGCGTCTTGTAAAAGCGGCTTTTTCACTACATTGAAGCGTTGAAGCAAAAGCAAGGTATCATTTACAAAATTCGATGACTCAATGTCAACAGACTCGGCAAAATTCTCCGCATACCCACTTCGATAAATATGAAGATGATTACCAAGGATGATAGTACCGTCAGGATTACTATGCGGCTGACTGGGGTTCACGCAAAGTCGCATGAGAACGATACCTCCTCCCTGTATTCTTGCACTTATCGAATGCTTATCAAAGTCTATTTTGCCACGATACAAGTCAATATGGAACTTATCCGCACCGTTTTGCGATTCGACATCAAACCCCTTGTGTTGTTCTCCGCCAGCAGGCATGGTGAACTCATCAACTAACGCATCTTTAAGCTCTTCAAGTAAGCGACGTGCCGTGACCTCATCCAATTCAACCATTTTGCGTCCTTGCCTAGTGATTTAAGCTCTATATATCCAATAAATATAGTATGACATAAAATAACCTATTTTTTTCTTCACATTGCTTTTATTGCATCACAGCTTTACAAAACACTAGTATAAAAACGGAATACATATTGCCAATGAAGGCTATCAAAGGAGAAATAATGGTAGAGACAACATACATCAACACTTTTCATTTAAAATCCGAAGTTGTTGAAATCAAAGACGATAAAAGCGAAATTCATGCATATCGCAATCAATACGATATTCGGATTAATCGCAAAGAATCAGCAGAAAGCCTCATGATCTCAAATCAAGAAGATAACGATCAAGGCACAAATACATTGATTTTCATAGGACTCAATCCAAGTGACGGAGGATCAAAGAAAATTACCGACCCAACCATTGAGTCGTTAATACAGCTCATCAATGGGGATTCAAGCCATCTTGATGAGGACAACCCTCTTAGAACTGAAATTATGAACTGTAATCATCTCATTATGGTAAATTTGTTTACTCAAATAACCTCTAAATCAAATAATCTAACTCAAAAAATGAATGAAGGCATAAATCATAAGAAAGTTATTAAAGACACCTTGAACAATAACCCGAACGCAATAATCATTTGTGGGTGGGGCGCACAAAGTAGTGCCTCAAAATATATTAAAATTGCAATCGATGAGATTACGCCCGTTCTTAAAAGCGCTACAAACTGGATATTATGTCTTAACGGCGAAAATGAAAACGACAAGTACACTGCACCCTCATGGAGTCCACTTGCAACTGGAAACACAGAATTGCCACTTCAACAATTTAAAGCTTTTGCCAAATAAACGGGAGGCATAAGTCACCTACAAACAACAAGCCGGCAATATGGCTTGAGAACATTCCCAAACCATGTTGCCGGCTGTTACTCTTCAGGTCTCTTTTGGAAAATCAGTCCTTGCTGATCCTTTCGGCCGTCTCTCCGATCTTCTTGGTCGTGGGGAGCCAGAGGATGATCATGAAGAGCACGGCGTGCTCGACGATGTTGTACGCGGTCATCTGAGCGTTCCAGTGCTTGGACTGCCACATGTCGAACCATTCGGAACCGATGATGGAGAAGCCGCCGTACCAGATGCAGATGGCGATGATGAACATGACATAGCCGAAGGTCTTGGACTTCGCGAACGTTTCCTCATCCTTGTTGACCGCGCGGATCATCTTGTAGGTGCCGTAATAACCGGTCAGGCAGGTGCAGGTCTCGCAGAAGATCAGGAAGCAGTAACCGATGACGTGGATCGGAACGGCCTTGATCGCACGCCACGTCACGGCATTGGCGGCCGGCAGGTCATCCATCATCATGACGTGATGGATGAACGCATAGTTCGAGCCCCAGTCCATGTAGTTGCCTGCAGCCACGAATAACGCGAATGAAGCGAACATGAAGACCACGAAAATCTTGATCCATCGCTGTAATTTTGCCTCAAACATACTTCTCTCCTACTCTCGCGAAACTCTTTCATAAACACCATCGTCACAACCGCATATCAAAGAAACCAATAGCAGGGCAACTCTGTACTGTTCTGGAAAGAAGCTTCTATTTTGCAACGTTTCCCAAACGGAACAGTGATAATTTTACCCAATTTATTATTGGATTATGAGAATTTTTAGTGAGATTCGATACATATCGGCTTTGCCGCTATACGACAAATCTATAGGTTGCTATAAAAGACAGGCCGCAACCGTACAGTAAAGGGCTTCCAAGGAAATCCTTGAAAGCCCTATTCGCGGAGCCGGAGAGATTCGAACTCTCGAACCGCTTGCGCAGTTAACACCTTAGCAGGGTGCCCCTATCGGCCACTCAGGCACAGCTCCGAGCTGCGGACGCATACGCGAGCGCAACATTTCAATACTATATCAGCATCAGGGGACGCACGCCACTCCGAATTTCGCTCGTGTCCCCATTTCTTTTACTCGGCTTCCTGTTCTTACCGACGATAAGACACAACCAATGAAACATGCGTCATTACCGCCTCCAAAAACATTACTGATTCCGGAAACTTCGCTAGAAACGGCCGGCGATGCACACGATATCCGAGCTTTTACATCGTTTCCGGATCAGGGGCGTGCTGGCCCGAGAACGTAATCACTACAGCGACAATGACCAGAGCCACCCCCGCCAAATCCCCCGGTGTCGGGATTTCACCGATAATCAAGCCGACCAGCAAGGCCATCACCGGATTGATCGCCTGGATAACCGAGTAGCGCGCGGAAGAGATACGGCGCATGATGACCTGGTCGATGATATAGGGCAGGAACGAGGCGAAAACCGAAACGACCAGCATCACGCCAAGCAACTTCAACGAGCCGAATTCGCCGCGCGCCCACGTCGCGCTCGGCTTGGGGCTGATGACCCCTTTAATCGCCGGAACGGCAAGGAAAACGGACTGCACCAACCAACCGATAAACATGCTCAATGCCAGTGAATCAAGCGGGTTGGAACGCTTGGCGACCATGCGGCCGAAGACGATATAGCAGCCCCACATCACGCCGTCGATAAGAATGGCAATGAGACCAATCATGAAGTGCGGGTATTTGGCAGGGTTCGCGAACGATACGCCAGCCAACAACACCACGCCGCCCGCTGCAAGTAGGATGCCGACGCGTTCGCGCCAGCTGTGGCCGGTCAGGACGGCGACACCGAGCGGGCCGATGAATTCTATCGAAACCGCGATGCCGATGTCCATGTTGCTCATGCCCAGGTAAAACAGCGTGTTCATCAGCATCACGGAGATGCCTGCGAGCGCGACGATCCACCAATCGCGCGAGGTGCGCGGCAGGCCCGCACGCTTCGCTTGCGAGAGCGGTCGACGCCAGATCATCATGAGCATGGCTCCGAAACCGATGCGATACCAGGCTGCAAGCAGCGGGTCGAGCTGGGTGAACGCAAGCTTGGCAACAGACGTGGCCAAGTAAATCATCAAGCCTTCGCCCATGATGATAAGAACCACCGGAATGCGATTGAACACGGCATCCAAGCGTGAACCTGGCGGTTCGATTCGTGCAGAACGCGGCTTTTCAGGCTGGGTTTGTGGCGCAGGCGAAGACGAAGAGGAAGAAGACGGCATAATCACCTAAATTACACCGAACTGCCCAATAGCGAAAGGGTGATTTTACGACGTGACACAATCGAGGATGACGACGTAAGCAGGCGAACGGACTTATTGTCAATTCGATATTCTCAACAGGTCCGGAAAATTCCGACACTCGCGCGCACCCGCCACTTATAGAGATTTTTGTAGCGCTAACGGGCTTTCAACCATTAATAATTACCGATAAACCTCAAAAATCTTAAACCTGCATAGACGTCGCTTTTGCTTGCTGTGGCGAGGAAATAAGCAAACGTAATTTTCCGCAGTTTCAGCTCATCGCAGGTTTCACAACGGGCATGAATGGCACGACAATGGACTCGGCGCACACTTACAATGGGAGCATGAGCACAGCACCAAGGAACGCCGCCGCGAAACGCGACTGGGGTCACGACGAGACCGGTTGCACGGTGCTGCATATCGACATGGACGCCTTCTACGCCTCGCTGGAAATCGCACGGCATCCGGAGTTGAGCGGACGACCCGTCATTATTGGCTGGCCGGGGCCGCGAAGCGTGGTGTCGGCGGCCAATTACGAGGCACGCAAATACGGTGTCAACTCGGCAATGCCTATGGTGCGGGCGAGGCAGCTTTGCCCAGGCGGCGCATACGTACGGGTCGACATGACTTATTACAGAATGATGTCGAAACGAATTTTCGACGAAGTGTTCCGGCAAGTCACCGACCAGACCGAGCAGGTCTCCGTCGACGAAGGCTATATGGATGTTTCGAGCGCGCTGCTGCGATGGAAGTCGCCGAGCGTCATTGGGGCATGGATTCGCGCACAAGTCGCGCAACGATTCGGAATTACCTGCTCAGTGGGCATTGCGGCGAACAAACTCGTGGCGAAAGTGGCCTCAACCAACGCGAAGCCGGACGGGATGCTGCTCATTCCGAAGGCACGGCACGCTGAGTTCGTGCAGATGATGCCATTGCGCGGGATTCCCGGCATCGGACCGTCGCTCGAGAAACGGCTTAACGAGTGGGGGGTCAAGACTGTCGCGGACTTGGCCAAAATGGACGAAACAGCATTGCTGCAGGCGACACGGTCAAAAATCACTGCGCACAACCTGTATCTCGCGGCACGCGGAGAAGACGAACGACCCATCGTCACGCATGCGCCGGAGAAATCCATCGGTGCGGAAATCACCTTTGAGCAGGACACTCGGAGTTTCGAGGAAGTGCGGGAACTGCTGCACCATTGCAGCAACGAAGTGACGCACGCCTTGCGGCAGAAGGGTTTGGAGGCGCGCACGGTGACGGTGAAGCTGCGGTTCGCCGACCTGAGCTATTCCACCAAGGCGCACACGCTCGAGCGGCCCATCGACACAGCCGCTGCGATGTACCCCGAGTCCGTGGCGCTCTTGAAAGCCATGCTCAAGATGCCGGCCGATGCCAGCGACGACACTCCCCTGCCGCGCGAGATTCGGCTCGCGGGTGTCAGCGCCAGCTCGCTGAGCGCCAAGGGCTCCACGCCTGTGCAGCTGACGATTGATGATTTGCTGGGCGATGACGCAGGCTCTGACGAGGGTGTCGGGGCAGACGCTGGAAATAAAGATGGTATCGGCATGAACGGTAACGGCGAAAACAGAGAGGGCAAGGACGAAGACAACGCTGGCAACAGCATTTTTAACAGCAATAGTGAGTCACACAGCGGCAAGAGCAACGGCACCATCGCAAACAGCAACAGCGCAGGCAACACACGCAATGACGGCATCGCAAGCAACAACGAAGGCCAAGGCAACAGCGGCAGAAACCACGCCAACCCAACCCATGCCAACCGCAACAATAACGCTTACGGAAATGGCCGAAACAACAAAGAGCGCATCCGCAGCGCCGAAACAGTGCTCGACGCAGTCCGCGAGCGCTACGGATCGGGCGCGGCCACCCTCGGCCTGGAGCACGGCGACTGGAAAGCCAAGCAAATCGCCAACAACAGCAAGCCGGAACAGTAGATCATATAGCTCCGCATGCCACGTCCAAACAAGTTCAATGACATACTGCCGTACCTTAGGGTCTATTCCAAATCGAACTTACGACGACAAATCAGCGAATCCACTCAAGGATTTTGAGCCTGTTCACTTCTTCGATGGGACATACGATAAAAATCAGGATTCGGGAAAAATTGATTTCCTAGTATCTTCAGCGATTACCATACGTTTGCGCACCCACGACGGCCGGACCAACAGACCTTTGCACTGAGCATAGACCATCAACGCAAGGCCAGCAGCACCCAGAAGAATCACCGGAACGATGCTGGCTTCGAGACCAAAACTGCCTCCGGTCATGATGTCGGATCCAGACCATTTAACATTCAGCCACGAATCCTGTCTGCCATTGCCGGAAACGATGGAGCCGAAAATCGGCCCTTCGGCGATGTTCCACATAATGTGCTCGCCGATGCACACCCAGAGGGAACGGGTCACGAAATAAAGCGCCGCGGCAAGAATACCGTCTTCGATGGCGATGGCCAGTCCTCCCCAGAGCGAGCCGTCCTCATTGCCCAAATGCATGAGCCCGAACACCAGCGCCGAAACCACCAGCGCGCCCCATGAACCGAGCCACTCCTCGACCAAGCGAAGCAGCATGCCACGCATCATAATCTCTTCGGCAACGCCGGCACAGATGCCTATGGTGATGATATCCCGCCAAGTGTGATAGTAATTGGAATTAAAGCCCAAGACCCGATAGTTTCCTGTCAGAGCAAGGATTCCAACGCATATGGCAATGGCACCGAAGCCTATGACGCCGCCGAGAATCAGCCCCTTGCACCTGGCCAGACGAAACTCAAATGGATGCGAGCGCTGTTCCATGCCGTAGACGACGACCAGATATCCGGCAATCGCCGCCGCGACTTCGATGATCATGTCAAGAAGCGCGCTGGGAGAACTCAAATCACTCGTATAGAACATCTTCAAATTGCCGGTCATTACCAAACTCACCGCAGCCAGTATGAGCGACACGTCAAATACGACGAAGATGAACACACCCAGGAAAACGAGGCCGCGAAGCAAAGGGTTCAGCCTTTTGGGATGGGACATCGTTTTATCCCGACCCAGTAAACGCTCAGGATGATCTTGTGTAAGCAGATCGCTGGTTCTTACTCTCTGATCGACATGCATAGTTATATAGGATAACCCAGCATACTTACCAAAATTATCCGATATCGATAGCTCTCAGACGAGATTTCTTATCACAACTGGACTTTCCACTACGGACGCAATTGAAGATGCGACCGACCAAAAGTACAAAAACCGCGGCTAAAACGTGCTTTTGTCACAGCAAAATCAAAAACGCGACCAAGAAGCTTGAATTCCACGCTTTTGGTCGCATCGTTGAAATAACGGATTTAGCCGTGCAGGCGAGCGACAACCTCAGCGATGGAAGCGTCGGGAGCTGTGGCGGAGAAACGCAGATGAGTAGGGGCGCCGTAGAATTCGCCGGGACTGGCAATGATGCCGAGACGAGCCAAATCGGCCATATCCTGCCAGCAATTGCCGCTTTTCGCGCGGACCCAGACGTAGAGTGCACCTTGCGGCATGCGTGCGTCGTAGCCGTAGGCACGCAGGCCCTCGACCAGCTGTTGCAAACGCTGGGCATAACGGGCACGCTGGGCACGGACCGAGCCGAAATCATGCAACGCTGCGGCCATTGCAGCCTGAACCGGGCCGGGAATGATTTCGCCAATCTGCTTACGATAAACCGTCATCGGGCGAACGAGCGTGGGATCACCGGCGATGAGCGCGGTACGGTAACCGGCCATGTTGGACTGCTTGCTCAGTGAGTAAAGCACGAGAATGCCCTCGGCACTGCCGTCGCAAACATCGGGCTGCAGCATGCAGGGAGCAGGACTTGGCTCGACATCATTGCCATCAGCCCACGTGAGCAGTCCATAGCATTCGTCGGAAAGAACCACGGCGCCGATTTCGCGGGCCGCGGCAACGATGCGGTGAAGCTGCGAGGCCGAAAGCACTTCGCCGGTCGGGTTGCTCGGGGAATTGACCCAGATGGCCTTGACGCCGGGAACGGAACGCCACGAATCGACGTCGGCGATATCGGCAGCTTTGTAGGTCTTGGCACCGGCCAGTTGGGTGCCGATATCGTAAGTGGGATAGGATACTTCGGGCTGCACAATGACATCACCTGGGCCGAAATGCAGCAGCGACGCCATCAGCGCCACGGCCTCCTTGGAGCCGACGGTGGGCACGAAGTCAGCGTCAATCGCTTCGAAATCGACACCGCGATTGGTCTGGAACCACTCACGCACAGATTTGCGTAGAGTCTCGGTTCCAGCAACGGTGGGATAGCCATGGGCATTCGGGGCATCGGAGGAATCGGCGAGCGCCTGCTGGACGCTGGCCGGTACCGAGTCAACCGGTGAGCCGACGGAAAGGTCAATCATGCCACCTGGTGCGTTTTTGGCGGTTTCCCTGTACGGTGCGACACGATTCCAATCGTAGGGAGAATCAAACCTGTAAAAACCCATCTCACGTCGCCTTTCGCGTCATTTCGGTAGAACATATACTAGCGATGATACCGGCGACAGCGCCAAAAGGTATCTCCATATATCACGCAACCAGCGAAATTGCCTTCGGACAGACCTTACCTTGGCCAAAAGTCCGAGGTACGCCTCAATCGTCTCCGCAATATTCAAAGATACCTTTGAAACGCTGAAATGGCAGAGAAACGATAGGTAAAATCAGACTATGCTTACAAAGGCAAAGCCCGCGAATTTCACATTGGAAAGTGAAAACACGCGGGTCGAAACGTCTTAAACGTAAGCCGGAAAATCAGTCCTGATTCTGCGGGGGAAGCGCAGCGATACGGGCCTCGTCCTTGCCGGACGGACCGGCGGCCTGAGCGCCGCCCAAATCACCGAGATCGTTGAAATACGTGACCGCTGCATCCTTGTACCAAGCCCATTCCTCAGGCACGTCGTCCTCGTAGAAAATCGCCTCGGTGGGACACACAGGCTCGCAGGCGCCGCAGTCCACACACTCATTGGGATTGATGTAGAGCGTACGGTCGCCCTCGTAAATGCAGTCGACCGGGCATTCGTCCACACACGCCTTATCTTTGACGTCGATGCAGGGCTGAGCAATCACATAAGCCATTGAAGAGGCCTCCTTACAAGCTTCAAGTAGTATCAGCCTACGTTTAAGCAACGACGGACAGGCGTCGCCGGCAACGCGAACCTAAGCTCTCCGGGCCTCGGTATTTTCCTCCGTCAGACCGGCCAAATCCAGATTTTCCTCGGCCTCTTCCACATCCTTGTCAAGCTGCCCGGTACCGAGCAAAGAGTGACGATAGGAATAACCGAAATAGATGCAGAAGCCGATCAGCAACCAGACCACGAAACGAATCCACGTCAGAACCGTCAGATTCAGCATCAGCCACAGGTTGGCCACAGCGATCAGAATCGGAACCCACGGGCTGCCGGGAATCTTGAAGGAACGCGGCAGGTCGGGGCGTTTCTTACGCATGATCGGGATGGAAATCGCGACCAGCGTGAAGGCCGAAAGCGTACCGATATTGACCATGTCGGCCAGGATGGAGACGTTGAAACTCGATGACACAATCGCAAAGAGGATGCCCACGGCGATCTGCAGCTTGGCGGGCGTGCCGCGCTTGCCGACTTTCGAGAGACCACGCGGCAACAGGCCGTCGCGGCTCATGGCGAAGACCACGCGGGTCAGGCCGAGCAGCAACACCATGACCACGGTGGTCAGACCGATGACAATGGCGAAGGAGATGATCTTGGCGGCCCAGGTGGCCCCCACAAGCTCGAAACCGGTAGCCAACGACGGATCCTTGGCCTTCGCAAGGTCCTTATAAGAAACCATGCCGGTGGTGACGATGGCAACGAGCATGTACATGACGATGACCAGCACCATGCCGAGGCCGATACCCAGAGGCACGTTGCGCTTGGGGTTCTTGGTCTCCTCGCTGGCGGTGGCCACCACGTCGAAGCCCAGGAACGAGAAGAAGACCAGAGCGGCGCCGGAGATAATGCCGGAAACGCCGTAAACGGTCGGCTGCTGGCCCGTGACCCATTGCATAAGCGGCTGTGTCATAACGCCGCCGGAATCCGGCCCAAGCACTTTGCTGGCAGGCTCGGACGGCGGAATGAACGGCGTATAGTTCGATGTTTTGATATAGAAGAAACCGACGACGACCACGAAGACGACAATACCGATTTTCAGAATGGTGAAAGCACCGTCGACACGAGCGCCGATTCTGGTACCCAGCACCAGAAGCACCGTGAAGAACGTGATGACAATCAGAGGGGCCCAATCGAACGTGAATTTGCCGAAATGAATTTCCGTGCTGGAATTGAAGCCCATCAGGCGCAGGAAATCGTTGAGGTAGACGCTCCAATATTTGGAGACCACGGAACCGGCCATCAGCATCTCGAGAATCAGGTCCCAGCCGATGATCCAGGCCACCAGCTCTCCTACTGTCGTGTAAGTGAATGTGTAGGCGGAACCGGCGGCGGGAATCATCGAGGCGAACTCCGCGTAGCACATCACCGCGGCCCCGCAGATGATGCCGGCGATAAGGAAGCTCAGGATGGCCGCAGGACCGGCGTGGAAGGCGGCGGCCTGCGCGCCGATGGAGAAGATGCCGGCACCGACGGCAACGGCCACACCCATGACGGCCAAATCCCAAGCGCCGAGGTTGCGTACCAGCTTGCGGTCGCCGGTAGCCGTTTCGGCCAGCGCTTGCTCCACCGATTTCGTTCTGAAAAGATTCATGACCTTCTATCCCCTTCGTCCGTTTCTCAACCCTAAGTGAATGGACCTACCGAAAGCATATGGAGATGACATGACGACAACGTTACCGGTTTCAGCGCAGATCCATGCCCACAACCACCGGCTCGGGGACCAAGCGGATGCCGAACTTTTCTTCGACACCGGTTTGGATGGTCTTGGCAAGTTCCTCGACATCGCCGGCGTGGGCACCGCCACGATTGGTCAGCGCAAGTGTGTGGAGCGTCGAGAGACCGGCCTTGGCATCGGGACGCACCTTGTAGCCCTTGTGGAAACCTGCATGGTCGATCAGCCATGCGGCCGAGGTTTTGACACCGGGTTCGCCATTTGGCAGCGACGCTTTGAACTGTGGAGCTTCAGGGGGCAGCTTGGCCGCCTGTTGTTTGGTCAGTATCGGGTTCATGAAGAAACTGCCACAGCTATGGCGGTCGAAGTTCAGAGGGAATCCCGCTTTGCCACTCACATTGGTTAAGCTATCTCGACTTGCCAGATCGTTTGCCGAGAATGCATCGGCAAAGGTATGAAAATTCTTGCAACCACGCATCACAGGCAGCAAGTATCGGTTCGGGTCTTCCAACATGCCCTTGGCGGCGCGCACCTTGAGCACGGCCTGCCGAATGTCGGCATTCGGCATCCGCTCCCCCACCTCGATATCAAGAGCCTTGGCGAGCTGGTCGAAAGCAACTTCGTCAGTTCGATTGCGTTGCAGTTCAAACGTCACGGCAAGCACGACGTAGCGCGGTGTCGGGAAATAGCTGCCGGCCGGAGTTGCCGGAGCGGTATACATACTGGATTTCAAAGCCGAACTACGGTATCCAAAATACATATCGTCACGGTCAAGCTGGCGTATACGCTGGTTTTCCCGGTCGAAAACACGGACCGAGGAGACGCAGGAAGCGACTTCCTGTCCGTAGGCACCGATGTTCTGCACCACCGAAGCCCCGACAGAACCGGGAACCCCGGAGAGTCCTTCAATCCCCGAAAAACCAGAATCGACGCAGAAGGCCACGAAATCGTCCCAGTTCACGCCAGCCTGCGCCACGATGGCAACACTGCCGGCGTTCACATCGGCATGGGCATCATCGTCCAACACCGAAATACCTCGGCGGGCATCGCGCACAACGACGCCATGGAACGGCTCATCGGCGACGAGCAGATTAGACCCGCCTCCAATGACCAACAGCGGCAGACCCGCGGCATCGGCGTCACGTACAGCGTCGACGAATTCCTCTTCGCTTTGCGGCTCGACAAATCGATCGACAGCCCCACCTACACCGATGGTGGTGAGTTGTGCCAAAGTTGGAGCTGGTTGCTTTTGCGAATCCACTTGCCCTGTCATGTCGCCGTAACCCATCTTTCCGTCGTATCTTTGCTTTCGTATCTGCTCTCCGAATATGAAAAAAGCCCGACCGAAGTCAGGCTCCATCAATGCTGAAACTCAACGAGTCTCGCGATGCACAGTTTCCTTGCCGCAACGAGGGCAGAACTTCTTGAGTTCGAGACGATCCGGGGTATTGCGACGGTTCTTGGTCGTAATATAGTTACGCTCCTTGCACACCGTGCATGCCAGCGTGATGCCCGGACGGACTGCGGCGCTTTTGCTTGCCATTGGTTCACCTTCTGCGTGTTGTTTCTTGCCAACTTCTGTCGGTAGTTTGTAGCGGGAAAGAGACTCGAACTCTTGACCTTACGATTATGAGTCGTACGCTCTAGCCAGCTGAGCTATCCCGCCAGAGAGCCTCGGGTGAGAATCGGACTCACGACCTCTTCCTTACCAAGGAAGTGCTCTACCACTGAGCTATCGAGGCGTGGCGGATAGTGGATTCGAACCACTGAAGCTATCAGCGGCTGATTTACAGTCAGCTCCCTTTGACCGCTTGGGAAATCCGCCAATTACTCACTTCGTGACTTTGAAAGCCTCGAAGCAGGCAACTTGACTATAATGGCACGGACCGCAGACGGATGCAAGTCCACGACACGCCAAGTGTGTCGGAAAACAATGCCGCCAAACCAACAAAATGTTGGAATGACGGCATTTTGACACGAATTTTATATCGGGATGATTTTTAGGCTTCTGTCGCTTTACTTTCAGACGATGCGATCAGGCGATGCCATCATCCTTCAGGCCTTGGCAGACTTCGATGACCTTGTCGTTGGCTTCGGTCTCGCCGATAGAGATACGGATGCCCTCGCCATCGAAGACGCGGGTGGAAAGGCCGGCGGCCGTGAAGCGCGCAGCGGCCTCGCCGGTCTTGCTGCCAAGCGGAAGCCAGAAGAAGTTCGCATACGGCTCCGGGAAATCCCAGCCCTGAGCGCGCAGCGCCTTGACCACGCGGCCGCGTTCGCCGATCAGCCCCTGCACACGCTCCATCAGCTCGTCCTTGGCATCAAGCGAGGCGATGGCGGCAATCTGTGCGGATTGGGTGACGCCGAACGGCAGCGACATCTTGCGCATGCCAGTGATCACGTCAGGCTGAGCGATGCCATAGCCGATGCGCAGACCGGCCAGGCCGTAAGCCTTGGAGAAGGTGTGAGCCACCACGATGTTCGGATATTCGCGGTAGAGCTTCATACCCACGCTGGTGTCCGGAGCAGTGTTGAAGTGGATGTAGGCCTCGTCGAAGAGCACGATTACGTCGCTCGGAACGGCTTCCATCAGGCGCCGGGCATCCTTGTCGCTTACCGACGAAGAGGTCGGGTTGTTCGGGTTGTTGACGATGATCATGCGGGTCTTGTCGTTGATCGCGGCGATCATCGCGTCGATGTCGTGGCCGCCGTCGGGACGATTGGGAATCTGGACGCTGGTGGCACCCGCGCCGGAGACGATGATTGGATAGGCTTCGAAGCTGCGCCACGGGTAAATCACCTCGTCGCCGGGGCCTGCGAGCAGGTTGGTGAGCTGGGTGATGACCTCGGTGGAGCCGCAGCCGAGGACGATTTCGTCCTGGCCGACTTCGTAATCCTTGGCGAGGCGTTCGATGACCTGCCAACCGCCCATATCCGGGTAACGGTTGATGCGGTCGAGCGCGTGGTCTTCGATGGCCTTCTGCACACTGGGCAGCGGCGGGTTCGGATTCTCGTTGCTGGAGATCTTGTAGGAACGCTGGCCCGCGACTGCGGGGGCCGGCTTGCCTTGCTTGTAGGCAGGAATGGTATCAACTATGGCACGATGTTTGAAAGTCATAATCGCATTGTAGGCCGAAACGAGAGATATTGCACATTTTACGGGCTATTTTTAAGACGAAACGGGATCGGGCGAACGAACCTGCACAATCAATATCAATACGAATCAAAACGGGCCTGTGGCCTAAGACCGGTACGACGGGAAGATGCCACGAAATAAGAATGCGTTCCAACCATTTGGATGGCTGGAACGCAACTAAAAAAAACTTGGCGATTACGTCAATCAGTTCATGATCGCGAGCACGTCGCGGGCACCGACGATGAGGTAGTCCTCGCCGTTGTAGTGAACTTCGGTGCCGCCGTACTTGGAATAGAGCACCTTGTCCCCGACCTTGACATCCATCGGGATGCGGTTGCCGTTGTCGTCGCGACGACCCGGGCCGACGGCCAGGACTTCACCCTGCTGCGGCTTCTCCTTGGCGTTGTCCGGAATGTAGAGACCAGACGCGGTCTGGGTCTCCGCTTCGGCTTGCTTGACAATAATCTTGTCTTCCAACGGTGTAAGTGAGATCGACACTGTGGACCTCCTCTTTCTTAAGTGAGAGTTGCATTTCCTCGCGCGAGGACACCGCTTTCAGAGGCTGACGATCACTTTCGGCACCGTCCCTTTGCGCTTACGTGTCTATCATAGCGCGAAAATTAGCACTCTGCCAACCCGAGTGCTAACGCTCTGAGTGAAACCTTCACAATTGGGGCGAATAATGTCGAAATTCAGGCGAATATCGGTAAAACAAATTCACTATTGATCATGAAATATGGAAGATGCGTACTTACAGGAACTGACGAACATAAATATGGCTCGTCTTGACAAACCACAAACTTAACAAATCCAGTAGGATTCAGATACGTTCTCAGACGTTTCTGCGTTCCAGAATCTTTTCCAACCCGGTTCCCAGAGAATCCGACGACACTGCCGGAGCTTCAGTATCTGCCGCGACTTCCGAAGCATGGAATTTCTCGGGGTCGCTGGTATAGGTCGGCTTCTCGCCTTTCGCCTTACCATTACGCTGGGCGGCGGCACGTGCACGTCTGGCCATGGCGCGGGCCCGCTTGCGGTTCTTCTTGGAAATCAGGACGCCTGCGGAACCTTCCGCCTGATCGGATTCGGTCTGCGTTTCAGCGGCATGGAAAACCAACGAATTGAAATCCTCGTGCCCATTCTCAGCGGATTGGTCGGCGGTTTTCTTCGTATGTTTCGATGCCGACGATGAGGTGGTTTCCGCGCCTTTTGCAGGCACCTTGGCCTTGGCGACCTGACGGGTAGACTTGATTTCGAGGCTCTTCGGCTCTTCGTTTTTGACTTCCACACCATTGCGCGGCGCACCCAGCGAGAACGAAATGAGATCCTGGTTCGGAGCCAAGTCGACCACGTCCAAAGCCTGTGCCGGATGAACCTGCTTCAGCTCGTTGGTGGCGTCATTCGGCTCAATCCGCTGCTTCTTCACGGCTGCATTCGTCTTGCTGGAAGCGTTAGCGGTGGCATTCTTACGACGGTCAATTGAAGATTTAGCAGCTTTCTTCTTAGCCGAATCGGTGGCTTTATTTGATTGACGCGCAGAAACCGACGACGCTTGCTTCTGAGCCACATTGCGCTTTGCAACGACGTTGCCAGACTTGGTCTCAGTTTTCGTCACGTCAGCAGCTTGTTTGCCAGCAGCCACAGTATTCCGAGACTTCTTGACGGACTGGGCCTCAGCAATCTTCTGATCAGATTCGGCCTGTGGCTGGGTGGCACGACGGCTTTCGATACGTTCTTTTTCGGCCCGAGACTGCTCCACGGCCTTCTTGATTTCCCGCTCGGCCATCAGACCGGTAGGCTGCTCATCGCTGGAAACTGGCTCTACGGAATACTTCGCAGCGACTTGGGCATTGGACGCAGCCGAACCGTTACGCTGAACTTGATGAGCTTTGGCATTCGCGGCACGCTTCACTTTAAGGTTATGCTCCCACGCCCTGGCATGGTTGGCCGTACGCACGCCCAACGCGACGACAACGGCGAGCAATGCGGCAGGAATCAAAGCAAACAGCGCGCTGAATTTCAACGGGAACGAAATCGCAAATACCACAACGGTGATAACCAGCAATGCTGCGGAAATAATGGCACGCCTACGTGCTGCCTCACGACGAAGCTGACGAATATGCGCGACTCTTGCGCGTTCTTTCATGGCTTTCGTAGGTCGTGCAACCGGTGCCTTCGATAGACTCGCGGCAATATTCTTTCGTTCCGATTGCATGACAATCCCTTTCGACAAAGGCTGCCGCCCGTCGCTGAAACGGGTACCGCTGTCGGCATCGACCAGATGCAACGACGGCGAGTACTTGTCTTCGCGATGTTCGACCACCCTTTTCATGCTATCCGCAGTACGCCGCGGCAGCCAGCCAAGTATCAGAATCACGAGAATGACCAGTACAACAACACCGCTCACCCACGCATAATCCATAATCCCAAGAATAGAGAGAGTTAGTGACTTTTTACACCCATGTAATTCGGGGCGTGTCATACGAGCAGACGCTGCGTAAAACCATGCGGTGCGTCCTCAGCGAGCAAACTATACACATCGTGATCACACCACTGGTTATGGATGTACATGCTCTTGAGGCGCGCGCCTTCGTGATGCGCCTGTAGTTTCTCCGCTACCCTACGGGAACGCTGGTTTTCCGGCAACATCGAAATCTCCAGACGATGCAGCCGAGGGCCAGTGGGACTGAACATTGCCCAATCCGCTAGCATCGCTACAGCCAACGGAGCGATGCCGTGACCGGCATGCTGTTGGTCAATCCAGTAACCGATATTGCCGCTTCGCATCGATCCATAGCAGATCGCACCTACGGAAATCTGACCGATAATCGCCATCTGATATTCGATGACGAAAAGCGCCCCGGCACCCGAAGCTTCATCATTTCGCTGCCGCTGCAACCAAGTGTTGAACGTCAGACCAGGACCATGCATCGGATCGTTGGAATCCCACGGCGCAAGCCACGCTGCATTGCGTTGTCTGGTTTCACTCCATCCCGCTTCGTCCTCAGCCGTCATCGGGCGCAGACGAATCTGTATAGCACCCTCAGGAGGCAACAGCTCACTCGGCATGGTGATGGCGTTGGGGTTGGGCGCAAGTGCGTTACGCAGCGATCGAAAGACAGACACAGCTTTATAGTACGCTCGCTCTTGAGCTACTGGCTGGTGCAGCCCCTCTTCTTAGGATTAAAAAGCTTGACAATACCTACTCAAAAAAGAAACCGCCCATCGGTTCCAAACATTACAACAATGCTCAAACTCGATAGACGGATTCAAAATTATTTAACTGGCTGGCTTATACCCTTCGCCGAGCAAGCAAGAAACCTGCGCCTGCCATTAGAAGGAGCAATCCAGCCACAGCAATGGCTGATACCGATGAACCGGTAGTTGCCAACGTGGCCCCGCCCTTGGCCGAGACAGTCACTTTCGACCAACCAATAATCGAACCGTCGGGATCAACCAGTGCGATGGTGTGTGGACCGAAATAGCCGTCCGGTATACGGGCATCGACATAGTAGCCTCGCGCATCCTTCTTCAATTGCAACGCGGTGTTATGCCCATCCGAGGTCAACGCCACCGGATCGGAATAAATGAACGCGTAGATCGTGTAAGGCTGACCAGCATCCACCTTCGCCTTGGCAGCCGGAGTCACATTCATCGTGTAGAAGCGATACGTGGAACCCGCATTGACCGTTGAAGGCACCGACAGCGAGCCCTTGTTGGCAGGGGTCAACTGGGTGAACTTCGGCGCGACCGAAGCCGGAGTCGGAAGCTTGATTGTTGCATTGCCAGAGGTTCCCGCCCCAGAAGAAACAGATTCGCTATTATCCTTTCCATTAAGTGTATATGGCTGATCAATCTGACCCGAGAACTGGACCAGACCATTATTGACAGACGGATCGCCGACCTTGACGTCTTTATCGAAACCGATAGACACCTTGCCAGGGGCGGAAAGACCACTCCATGTCGTCAGACCGGTCTGCGAATCATAGCTGCCGTTTGCAGGCGACAAGTATGAAGGCTGGATATAGTTACCGTTCTCGTCAACCGCCGTACGCACCTGCACGCTCGACTTCACATCTACCGAAGACAAAGCAATCTGCTGATATGTCAGCCCCTTGTTTTTTTGCCCAGCGGAACCATATCCTATTGACGACCACTTCGGACTTCTGAGTTTGCTGACATCCGTGATTGCGTTGCCAGTAAGATTCATCTCGGTTACAGCTGGCAAACCACTCAGCGCATCCACATCGAGAATTTGATTACCGTTAAGATCCAACGAAGTCAAACCAGTCAGATTCTTCAACCCCTGCACATCGGTGAGTTTCGCATTGGAAACCTCCAATGTCTTCAGACTGGTAAGATTCTTAAGAGCGTTTACATTCGTCATCGTTCCATCATGCAGTCGCAGTTCTTCAAGATTCGGGAACCTACCAACTCCAGCAAGACCATCAATATTGGCAAGAGAGGTCGAGACAACCCACAATCTTTTCAGGTTAGTAAGATTCTTTGCCCAATCCATATTGGTTATAGGTGAATAAGGATATGTAATAAGCAAATCTTGCAGATTGGTAAGATCCTTAAACGCAGAAGGATCGCTTATCGGCGTATTCTGCAGCGACAGTGTATTCAAATCCGGGAATCTGCCAACTCCAGCGAGTGCGCCCAGACTCCCCTTTTCGTCTAAATGATTGCCATCCAGCCATAGAGCTCGTAGACTATGCATATCCTTCAGACCATTAAGATTGGTTAAATTGTCAGCGCTCAAATTCAAATCTTTCAGCTTTGGGAATTTACCGACACCGGCAAGGGCATCGAAGTTGTTTATTGTGTAAGTATTTATATCCAGCGACTCCAAGTTGGATAATCCACTCACTGGAGCAATATCCAATGTTCTCGGCTTTATGCTCCGAAGTGAAAGGAACTTGAGGCGACTTAAGCTTCTAATCGGTGCAAGGTCAATGACAGAGCTATCTTGGATTTGAAGGTTTTCAAGTTTGGTAAGGTATTGGACACCTTCAAGGCTGCCCACCGGATATCGGCTGTCCAAATTCAAAACAGTTCCATTCGCACGATTCGATGTGAATGTAGCATTGACATTTGCATTGGGATCGGTGTAACCGCTATACAACCCGCTCGCTACTGCAAGAGCAAGATTATGGTCAGGGAAGCACTGGGCGATTGTGCTCGTATCTACCACACAGCTTGGCGGATCTGCCATCGCCACGGATGGAGCTACCATCCCAAAACCTGCTAGTGCAGCCACCACAGCAGCCAATACACGTCTCTTCTTTATCATTATTTTCTCTTTTCAGCACATCTTTGAAACCGAAATACAACAGTTAAATTTTGCATTACTGCTTAGACATTGCAACAATAACTGTATATTGCAACAAGAAACGTCAGCTTATTGAACCACGGACGATTTTTCATCGTATACGATGAAAATATGAGCGGCAGTACGGAAAACATTGATACGTTGAAACAAAATATGCGGCGTGAGGCCATTGGCAGACGCAAGGAAGTCGGTGAAGACGAGCGGGCAGAGGCGGGCGTGCGATTGGGAGAACTTGCTGCACAGCTGCTGAATGGTCTGTTGAATGGCCAGGAGGGTGAAGATTTCCGCGCGGATATCGGTCCTACTACCAACGAAGTGAATGATGTCGATCATTCCGTGACTATAGACACCAATGATTCGAATGACATTGGTATCAATCTCTCCGTTCCCATCAACACCAACTGGCTAACCACCGCCCTGAAGCCCGGAGACATGGTCGCGGCGTACGTTTCGATGGGGACGGAAGTGTCGACGTTCGGATTGCTCGATGAACTAGACGAGTGTGAGTTGCGAGTGCTGGTGCCGCAACTCGGCAGCGGGCGCGATATCGGTTGGAGCAAATATGGCGGAAAGTCTGGATTACACAAAATGCCGCATACCGCTACGGGCGGACTGAGACCCGCAGAACCCGACGGCAAGACATTGGAGCCCGAAGCCATCGCCGACGCGAAAATCGTCTTTATACCCGCTTTCGCCATCGACCTTGATGGCACTCGGCTCGGGCGCGGTGGCGGTTGGTACGATCAGGTTCTTGGTCTTTGCCGCGCCGATGCGATTAAAATCGGGGTCTGCTGGGACTGGGAATTCATCAATCGTCACGGCGCTGTGCCTCGTGAAGTCCATGATATTCCGGTCAATACAGTGATAACGAATAAGCGAATCATCATATTGCAGTAAAGCTTAAATAATGATGCATTTTATAGGATGTTCCGGCATTGTAAATCATAAAACCGCCTCAAAATTTTCCTGCGCCAAATGTTCGGCACGAAGCTAGTCGCTTCCCCAACAATTCTTCTACTGCACACACAATCCGTTTCTTGTCTTCGACTCAAAGTTCCCTTAACTTCACCGGAAACGAACGGGCGTCAGGGCTGGGACTAGGATATGAACAGTTGACTTGTTGAGTGTTTATTTTCCTGGAGGGGACCGTTGCCTACTTATCATTACCGTTGCAAGAATTGTGGATACGATTTCACCGAGCAGCAGTCATTCTCCGACGACCCCATCACCGTCTGCCCGAAATGCGGCAAGGAGCAGGTGCGCAAGGTCTATTCCGCAGTTCCCATCGAGTTCAAGGGGCACGGTTTCTACCGCACCGACAAAGGCGGTTCGTCGTCTTCGTCGAAAGAATAATTGCGGATAATTGAATTTTAAAAAGGCCGGTAACTTGCTTTTGATGCAGGTGCCGGCTTTCACTTTTCTTGCTTCTTGACCCGCACAGAAACAATAATCCAGACTGCCACTTGATTATTTTGATGTGGATAACTGGTTTTGTTGCTCCACCGCGACACGCCTCAAATGTTGATAAGCCCTATCATCCGACCACAGTACCCGTTTTTGCCTCGGAAATTTTGCGTTTTGGTTCATCATAGAGTCATGGACCTTTTTCATCATACAAACAAAGAAGGCTTAAGCGTCAGGAAACCGACGCTCAAGCAGCGACGCGCCATGCGGCAGACGCGTACCGTGCTGGCCGCTCTATGTGCCGGACTCGCGGTTTTCTTTGCGTTGCAGTCAATCTCCAGCAGCGTTGCGACCAAAACCGCAGTGACCGCGAGCCATGCCATCAAACGCGGGCAGACTATCCGCGCGGACGATCTCAAAACCGTACAAATAGCCGACAGCCCGGCCTTGGCGAATACGTTCAGCACCACCGATGACGCTAAAGGGCTGATTGCGCAGGTGAATATTGAAACCGGCAGCTTGATCGCCCGGCCCATGGCGCGGGCTTCGCCGGTAATCGGGCATGGATTGACCACCATCGGCGTCAAACTCAGTGGGTCGTCAACCGGCTTGATTCCCGGTAACAGGGTCGCGCTTGTCGGCAGCGCGGGATGCAGCGCCGTGCCAAATCCACCAGCTCAAAGCTCCGCTGCAAAACAACAGCCTGCAGCCAACCCTACAGCAAATCTCTCTGATGAAAGCGGTGCAGAAGAGGAAGCGGCACAAGGACAGAGTGAGGCCAGTGAGAGCGGAGGCGAGACGGACGACAATGCCGAAGTACCAGGCGAGGAGATGCCCACGCAATCGGATGGACAGACCTGCATGCTGGTCAAACTCGCGACTGTCACCGGCAATCCACATCGCGATGATGGTGGCAATGTCACCACGCAATTTGCCATGCCGCCGCAGGACGCTGCGCGCATCATGGCGGTGCAGGAGCGCATGCCGATTATGGCCGCCAAATTCTAAAAGACGGAAATCAGGCGCATGGAACCGAGTAAACGCGACTTCGAAGTGATAATAAAAAGGGTGACGGCTTGCTATCACCATCACCCTTTTGCCGATATCCTCACGAATCTTGAACGTTACTTGTCCCGTTCGCTGAAAATGCCCCAATGCGGAGGCAGTTCGCGCAGGATACGGTTGTCATCGTCATGCTGCTTGCTGCCCTTCGGACGGCGGTCTTCCGGGTCGAGTTCTACGCCATCAACATCGAAGCGTTCACTGCCTTTGCGCACCACACGCTTGTGGGTACGCGACGAACGGCGATTAGGGTCATAGGACAGAGCCATCAACGGACCTCTTGATAGAGATCGCTGATACGGCTGACGATTCGATCGACTTCCTTATCAGGGTTGACGAACGCGGCCACGCTCCAGACCGTCATCACCGACCAACCAAGTGTTGCCAAATCCTGCATCAGTACACGATGACGTTTGCGGGTGGACTGGATGCCCATGAACTGGGCATCATCGGTCATCACCGCGAGGGCGAACGGCTTGTCTTTCAGACCGACGACCAGAGGAATAGAGGCTCCACCATCGAAACCGTAATTGGCGGCCACCCTGAGCCCACGCGCACGGATGCGGTCTGCCAGATCGTTGAACAGGACGTTGTCGCCCTTCAGCGACACCGAAGGACGCACCACTTCCTTGCCTAGGCCCTCGGCCCATTTGAGCATGACCTTTAAAAGTTTCGGGCCTGGCTGGTGGAGGCGATCGTCTTCCATGTCGGCAGAGCCGAAAGCGGAGATGATATCGACGTTGCGATCGGCCAAGGCAAGAGCATCAAGCAGCTTGCCGTCGCCGCCCTCCCCTTCCACGGAGCCGAACTGCTGGAGCAGGCGTCCGTGCGAGGTCTTGGCAAAGCACAGCGAAAGGATGACGTCGGTGGCACACACCCCGGCGACCTCATCGAGGTCCACCAGACGCACGTGGCGAAGGAAGCGGCCCATGGCCTCGTCCTTCAGGGAAAGCGACTTTAATTCGGCGCCGAGCCTCGTGCGGAAGACCGGGGTCAACGTGACTACGGCGAGCAGATAGCCGGTCGGCACGACGGTAAAAGCCGCAGCGCGTTGCTTGATGATGGCGATGACCTCGTCGATCTCCTGCTGGCTGCTTTCCACCAATCCCGTGGAAAGCACCGGCACACCATTGGCCTCAACCCTGTGGAAACGCACCCTGCCCTGTACCGATTCTGTGGCCACGTCCCTGCGGGCGTTGCCATAACCTTGCGCGGAAAGGAAAAGTGAAAGACGTGGGTCACGGCAAACCGGCCGAGAATCGACAGTGACCTTTGGCAACAACGCGGTCAAGGCGTTCAACGATTCAGAAGTAATCGTGGCCTTATGGGCAATGACCACAACGCGCCTGGCACGGCTCAGAACACTCAGCAATTCAAGCGAAGGAATATGTGAAGCGGCATCGATGATGGCCACATCAGCCAGAGGCTGCGGGTCGCTCAACACGGCAAGGGTGAAGGGGGTGGCCATGATGACAGGCTTCGCCGCAGCAAGAATCTGCGGATATTCACGGGTGATATGGCTCAGCGGCATATGCGCGTTGCTCGCCAGCAACGTGTGCAACTGGTTGGCCTCCTGCGTGTGCGAGAAAAGCATATCGCAAAGGTGGCGCATCGACTCCTGCTCAAGCATCGGCCCAACAGAATTGACGTGGTCGATGTCGACCTGAACGAACCGGTCGGCAGCAGATTGCAATGCGGAGCCGTCCTGATTGGAAATAATCGCCGAGGAACGAACGATGTCTTCGAAAACGGTCGTCCACCAAGAAAGCTGAAGCTCCCCTTCCACGGCATCCACAGCCACGCGACGGGTACGCATGTCTTCAATCAGCCCGTCAAGCCCGACGGAATGGAACTCGCGTTCCAGTCCGGCACGGCCAGGCAGGGTATCCAGCGCCTTGCGGTCGGTATAAAGCGCCTTGAGCCTGGCCTCAAGCCGGGCCAAATCGACGCTTTGCAGGTCGCCGCCTTCGACGGTGGTGGCCAGCACCGCATCGAGCGCGGTGATGTCGCGCATCAGGGCTTCCTGCGTTTCCACGATAGCGTCGAGTTTGGGCGGAAGCACCGGCCAGCCGCCGTGAGGTACGATCTCATGCCATTGCTCGGACTGCTTGTCCACAACCTGCAACGCTTCGTGCAGGTCTTCCACCTGAGAACCGGCACGCAACAGGCTCTTGGCCTCCTTGACATGACGACGGCGTTCCCAGAAGCCCATGCTCGTCCCCTCGGCCTTACGCTGGGCCTTGGGTTTGCTGGCTTCGATCATCGCCTCGATGTCACGCTCGAAAATCTCGGGCTGGAAAACGTCGAGGACGCGGCGCAGGTTCTTCAATACGGTGACCTGACGGCCCCACTCCTGCACCGTCGACGGCACCGGGAAACCACAGGTTTCGGCGACAGACGCCACCTGATCGCGCGTGGCGGGAAGAAGGCGCTGCAGCAGGTTCTCAACCTTCTGATAGGCGTTGACCGCCTCGCTTTGGGTGAACAGTGAGGCACCATACCACGGTGTGGTTTGCGGGCCGACGGTGAATTCACCGTATTCGCCGGCCTTGCGAAGCTTCTTGATCCACTCGTCCATATGCGGGGCGATAGCCCTTGCGGATTCGTTGGAAAGCCGGACATGCGTGGCCGGATGGGTAGGCATGGCGGAGATGCTGGCAAGATTCTGGATGGTCTGGTAAGCGGAGACACCCCATTCCTTGCTCACACCGTGCAAATCGCCAAGGTAGCGTGTCAGACGCGAGCGCACTCCGACAAGCTCATCGGAGACCTGGTCGAAACGGGCGACGGAAGCGCCAGGCTGGAAACCAACGGCTGCGATCAGCTCCTGATCGATCTGCCGGGCGGCCTTCGAATCAGCCATATCAATCACGCGGCTGCCCATATGGCAGGCATCCATTTCGTGGGTGAAACGCTTCTTCTGCCCTGCTACTCCCGGCACGTAAAGCACGGTCCGCCCCGACGAAATGCAGCGGGAGGCGATAGACGCGGCAATCTGTGCGGTATCGTTGCCAGAAGCGTCATCCAAGAACAGCGAATGGCCTTGCGCCGCCATATTCGCGGCATAGCGCACGACGTTATCGACGTCCTCAGCCTCGTGCTCACTGTGGGGATCGGCATCGAAGGGGCTGTAGCTCGGAAGTTTCGAGTCCTTCAACGCATTGATGGCGTCCTTGTTACCGGCCAGCGCGTCAAGGGCCGCATTGCCGCTGGGCTTGCTTGCCAGAGAATCGATGATATGACGACTTTCGGCGAGCATCTTGGTGGCCGGGTCCATGAAGCAACCCAGGATGATGTTGCGCTCGATGTCGAAATCGGCAATGGTCGGCTTGACCTCGTCGGTGATGGCAGTAAACACGGAAGACGTGTCGGGCGTGCCGCTGGCATAGTTCCTGCCGTCGAAGAGGGCGGCTTCATCGATATCGATATGCTGTTCGTGCATGGCCGTTGTGAACGCAGGGTTGAGGCTGACGTGCCCGGTGAAACGGATGATGGCATCGGTTTCGCGGCCATCCGGTTTGCGGTGCACTTCGACCGGGTACAGCAGGACGGGAACCGAATTGCCCTTCCACGTGGCCACGCCCACCACCAGGGAAAGCTCGGCGACTCCGGCGGACCTCGTTTTGACGGCTTTGTCGTCGAGAACGCGTTCAAGCCTGCGGCCGGCGGCACGGAGCATCCCGGCGTCGCGGAACATGGAATCAAGGCTGGTGTGCCCGCTGGCGAAAAGCTGCGCGATACCGGACGGATGAGCATGGGTGAGGTCGAGTTGCGCGGTGAGCTGCCCGACGTCTTCCAAAGGCGAAGGAACAAGTCCGTTGCGATAACTGTCGTACCATTTGCGCATCCGTTGGATGCCGTTCATTGTCTGGTTCGTCTCGCTCATTGGTTACGTCCCTCCCCGACCTTATTACGATACTCGATATATCCCGAATTCTGCGAAAGCGCGGTGTCGATGTCATCGTTGCCTACCGCCGAAAGCCACGCATACAAATCGTCATACAACGAAGGGTTCATCGCCAGGAACGGCAGAAGTTCAGGATGCTTTGCCATTTCGAACTGGAGAGAGAAGTCCGTGGTTTGCTTGGCTTCCTGCGAGCTCATGCCGTCCACTTCAACTTCGGGCTCCGGCTGGTTGAATTCGCCGTTCGACACCTTTTCAAACACCGAGCCGGGTTCGAAACTCGGTTTGAAGGTCTGCTCTGCACCGAACGCGCCGTTAGCGGCAGCCGAAACGGCGGAAACCGTTGAAGTATCCGCGACCTGTGTTATCGGTGGCATGAATTTGTTGCGTTCCCGGGAAGCATTGCTGCCTGCCGCATCGTTTTGCGGATCCTGCGAACCGCCCAAATTCAAACCGGGACGGTCGCCACCGCCACCGCTGCCTTGGTTGGGATTTTCATCCATGGCGACGAATACTGGAGCGCCTTGATTTCCAAAAGTCTGGCCAGGAGCAGCGGAACCATTCTTAGCATTGGCCATTCGAGGATTGAACTGACCTGCCGAAACGCTGCCATTGACGCCTGCATTGACGTTGACATTATTATTGACGCCATTCGCATTGGCCTGCGGTTGCATTGCTGCGGGTGAACCCATCGGCTGTTGCGCGTGTGAAGCATTCTGGGGGTTTTGCCCGTTGCTCTGACGAGAAGGCAACGACACCTGCTGAGCCTGCGGCTTTGCTTGTGACGGTCTGCTTTGACTTTCGGCAGGGGCAGAAGCACCAGTCGTTGCCGACTTTGTCGTCTTCTTGGCGGCAATGCCTGGCTGAGCGGCTTTCACTTCGGCTTCGCCCTGCATGGCGTCTTTGAACAAATCGCGCGCTTTGGCCTCCTCAACCTGCGGTTCAGGGGTCACAACGTTGAGCGAAATCTGGTCAATAGTATGGTCGGCCTGCGGGTTTTCTCGTTTCTTGTCAGTTTCGGCGACAACTGGCGACGCACTTTCATCCGTACTCTTGCTTGCGCTGCCATCGGCGTTCTTAGCCGCCTGTTCATCGGGATTTTGAGGATTGCCACTAGCACTATCATCCGCTGGAGAGGAAACGGAAGCCGAGGCTTCGATACGACTGGCCACATCCGCGGCGCTGAAAGCCGTGGTCGGCTCGCCGGCGCGCAGATTCAAAATGTCGTCGACGGACATTTCGTTCAGGTCCGGCTCGATATCGGCACTTTCACCGCCGCTTACCGCATAGTCGAACAAATCCGTGATCTTGCGGCCGACTTCATCACTTTCATCGACATCAACACGCACAAAATCAACGGGAACGTCGCCGAACTGCAATCGCATCGGCGAATCCGGAAAAATGAAATCCTTATTTGGCGTAAGCGGGCGCAAACCTTTTTTCTCGACTACGTACGAGCCGTTCGTGGAATTGAGATCGGTAACCGACGCCCCACCATTGGAAGCGACGCTAAACAGCGCGTGACGCTTCGACATGGAACGCGTATCGTCGTCAATCTCCAAACGGTGATGCCCGTCATCGCTCAGCGGACGCAAAGGCCTGCGGCCAATCTCAACGTTTTCGCCGGGACCGACATCGACTTTCGTGGAGCCATTGACTTTGATGACCCAATGTTTTGTCGTTCGCGGATCAGACACCTTGCGGCCTCCCCATATACACTTTTGCTCATGCTAATCTCATTGTGCCATCATTTTCTTGGAATCTACAGAAAAACGACAGACATTGACAACACTCACGCATGAGCCTGCCCTTGCTTTTGCTTTCAAAGACAAGCTTTAGATACTACGATAGCCGACAAAATGAACAAACCCTGCGAGCGGAGATTCCGCACACAGGGTTTGCAACAATGTATCAAAAACTTTCAGCTGCTTGCGATTTCACACCGCAGCCGCCTTAAGCTTTCAAGAAGGAAAGAACTACTTGAGTTCGACGGAACCGCCGGCCTCTTCGATCTCAGCCTTGGCCTTCTCGGCGTCATCCTTCTTGGCCTTCTCGAGGATGGTGGTAGGAGCACCGTCGACGAGCGCCTTGGCGTCAGCCAGGCCCTTGCCGGTGATGTTCTTGACGGCCTTGATGACCTGAATCTTCTTGTCGCCAAAGGAGGAGAGAACGACGTCGAACTCGGTCTTCTCTTCTTCGCCAGCGCCTGCACCAGCGACAGGAGCGGCAGCAACGGCAACGGCCGGGGCGGAAGCCTCGACGTCGAACTCGTCCTCGAACTTCTTGACGAAGTCGGAGAGTTCAACCAGGGTCATTTCCTTGAACGCATCGAGGAGCTCATCGCTTGAGAGCTTAGCCATAATGGCTTCCTTTCAATCATGATGACGAATATTTTGTTTGGTTCCGCCATCTAAATTCTTAAATATTTTTAATTATTCACTGCAACTGCCTGAAATTTACGCGGCCGGAACCGCGCGGAAATCAAGCGGCCTTTTCCTGCTTTTCGCGCAGGGCGTCGAACGTACGCACAGCCTTGGTAGGCAGAGCGACGAACGTGCGAGCGGCCTTGGACATGGAGCCCTTGAGGTCGCCTGCCATCCTGGAGAGCAGGGTTTCGCGAGATTCGAGGCTCGCGAGTTTCATGAAGCCTTCGGCGTCGTACATGGTTCCGTCTGCGAAACCACCCTTGATGACGAGGGCCTTGTTTTTCTTGGCGAAGTCACGCAGGACCTTCGCAGCCTCGACGTAATCACCCTTCACGAAGGTGATTGCCGACGGGCCGGATAGTGCTTCATCGAAGCCCTCGTACCCAGCCTCTTTGGCAGCGATGCGAGCGAGCGTGTTCTTAGCCACTGAGTAGGAAGTATCGCGGCCTAGCTTTTCGCGCAGATCGGAAATCTGCGGAACGGTAAGCCCGCGGTACTCGGTAAGGTAAACCGCATCGGCGTTACGGAATTGATCCGTAAGCTCGGCGATCACCGCTTCCTTTTCGGGCCTTTTCATGGCGTTCCTTCCTGAGTCGACCATTGATTGGGAAATTCGGAACGTTTAGCGTTTATGGACACTTTGTTGCGTTGCTGCAAAATTTGCAGGCTTACAAAAAATGCCCTGCACATAGGCAGAGCACCATACCGGCCGCTTACGCGACCCACCTCGTAAAAAGCTTATGACATTCAACCTATGTTGGCTTGGCGAACCAAACTTCGAGAGGCTTGCACCTCTAACCAACAGTCTGTGGTTTACAGATGAACAGTATACGGACGCCGCCCGACCGCGCGACACGCGCACGCGCCAATCAGTGCAAAAGCACCAAAAAGGCACCGAAATAGCGCTTTTCTCACTGATTGTGGGCCCCACTGAGGAGAAAAGCACCTTTTTACGGCGATTTTGGTGCTTTTCCCACTGATTCGGGATTCCGTCGAGGAGAAAAGCACCATTTCAGGACGATTTTGGTGCTTTTTGCACGGGATCTCGGCAACGCTGCAACCAAAAGCACGAAAAACAGAGCAAAAACGTGCTTTTCGTCGCGCTCACGATGAAGCTGCGACGAAAAGCACGAAATCAGCGAATCAGACGGCCAACAATCAAAGCACGGCCTGCAGAGCGAAGTCGAGGATGAAGAGGGCGGTGACAATCCACATCACCGGATGGACTTCCTTGGCTTTGCCCTTGCAAATCTTGACGAGACAGTACATGATGAAGCCCGCGGCGATGCCGTAGGAGATCGAGTAGGAAAGCGCCATGAACACCGAGGCGAAGAGAGCCGGAATGGCTTCGCCGAGGTCGCCCCAGTCGACTTCCTTCAGGCTAGAGGCCATCATGCAACCGACCACGACCAGAACACCAGCGGTCGCAGCGGACGGAATAGCGGAGACCAACGGCGAGAGGAACATCGAGATGATGAAGCAGACGGCTACCGTCACCGAAGTGAGGCCAGTGCGCCCGCCCGCGGCGATGCCGGCCGAGGACTCGACGTAAGTGGTGACGTTGGAGGTGCCGAACAGGCCGCCGACGGAGGTGGCAATGGAGTCGGCGAAGAGCGTTTTATCCATCTTGGAGCTGAAGCCGTGGCCGTTGACCATGTTCTTGATATCGGCGTCGGAGAAGATGCCGGTTTTGCGGCCAGTGCCCACGAGCGTACCGATGGTGTCGAACATATCGGACATCGAGAAGGCGAAGATGGTGACGATGACCAGCGGCAGGCGTCCGAGATTGCCGAACAATGACGGGAAGCCTTTCGGGCTGAAGATCGCGAGGAAGGTGGTGGGAAGCTGGGAGAAGGTCTGGCTGATGGACATCGAGTTGCTCATATTGGTGATGCCGAACGGGATGCCGATAATGGCCGCGGCGATGATGGAGATCAAGAGGCCTCCGCGAACATTGAGCAGCGTAAGCACGATGGCGATGGCCAGGCCGATGAGGAAGACCCACAGCTCAGGATTGTTGAGCGCGGAAAGACCCGGGGTGGCGTGAATCGGTCCGCCCTTGGCCGCGGCTTTCGGATCGCCGGGAGTAAAGGAAATGAAGCCGACGTTCAACATGCCGACATACATCACAAACAGGCCGATGCCGCCGCCGATGGCGTGCTGCAGGGATTCGGGGATGCAGGCGATGATGAGCTTGCGGATGGAGGTGACGGTGACCACGATATTGATCAGGCCGCACAGGAATGTCATACACAGCGTTTCCTGCCAAGTGAACCCTAGCCCGGCGCAAACGGTATAGGCAAAGAACGCGTTCAAACCCATACTTGCTGACTGCGCGTAAGGCACGTTGGCGAAAAGTCCCATGACCAGCGTTCCGGCGACGGAAGCGATGATGGTGGCAAGGAATACAGCGCCCCACGGCATGCCGGTGGTGCTCAGGACTTGCGGATTGACGACGATGATATAGCTCATCGCGAAGAAGGTGGTGATACCCGCCGTGATTTCAGTGGATACGTTGGTGTGATTTTCTTTGAGATGGAAGAACCTGTCCATCGTTCTCTCTTCCTTGGTTTGAGCATCGCCAAGTCAGATTGCAGAAAAGGGGCGGTCGGCACTTAACGCGTTTCAACACGCCAAGACCGACGAACTTCACTAGCTGCTGATGAATGATTCGACGATACGGAGGTTGCTGCGACTCGCCCGCGTTCCCACGGACACCACGAATATAACACCCGTCATAGCCATACATTTTCCTAGTGTGTTCGCTGTCTTTTGTACTAAAAATCATTGCATTAAAAGGCAATAAAATTGCATTTCCAAAACATAAAGGGACCCATGCCGACGAATCGGCACAGGTCCCTTTGGAACCGTAAGCTAGCCAGGCCATAATCTCACCGGACTGTAAATCCGACCAGATTATGATCTATCCGGCGCTAGCAGGCTTCCAGACGCACAGCGCCCGGAATGTGGCCCAACGCCTCGTCACGCCACGAATCGGCGTAAGGACCGTAGATGGACCTTACCGTCGACCCGACAGGCAACGAAGGGCACTCGTTTTCGCCGTTCGTTCCCCAGTTGACCCATCCAGACTGCGGACGCTGAACGATCTGGAAGGCCGAAGACGGCGAGGAGGTCAGCCAGATCATGCACTGCCCCGTTTCGGTATTGAATTCGGCGCTATACTGCGCAGGACCGGCGAAAATCGTCTGGTCATCGACTTGGGAGACGTTGACGGGCGCCTCCGGGAACTGCCAGACGCGATCCTCCTTATCCGCCACGACGTGGGCGACCGAACGCACATGCCCGAGGTGCTCGTTGAGCGAATCCTCGTCAAGCGCATGCTCCCAGTAGGAGAACAGGCGCCAATAAAGGTCCCAATGGGCATTTTCCAGATCCCGGTTCAAGAGCTTCTGGAAATAGCCGAAGCGCTCATTGCCCGGTTCGTCGGACGAAATGGTGCGCTTGACCTCCTGCTTGAGCAGTTCGGCATACGGGTCGCCACTTCGGTACGGCGTACGGTTGAAGGAATCGAAGCGATCGAACGCGAGCGCGTTCTGGCCGCCTTCGAATTCATCGCCGACAGTGATCCGGTCGGTGACGCTTCTGCCGTTGACTTGCGTCTGGAAATGGTCGACGTGGTAGACACGATCGAAGCAATCCGCTCCGGCGTAGAACGTGAAGTCAATGGCAAACGACTTGCCTTTGAGTTCCGGCAGCAGCCCGTCCGGAATCCGGCCGGAAAGGCGGTACCTGCGTACTATCGGGCCGACTTCCACTGCCGTAACGTCGGCGACGACATGTTCGGGAGGATTGATCAGGCCGTTGTCCGGAGTGAAGAACGGCCCGTAGAACCCTCCTATCGCATTGTTGCCACTGGCCAGAAGGTCGAAGTTCTGCGCGAGCGAGCTGAAATGGCGTATACCCCATTTCGAGGCCCCTTCGCCCTTACCGGTTCCCCGGCACAATTCGAGATCGAAATAGCCAGTATTCAGCCGGCAAATCGCATCACGTTCCCGGGTATCCGGCACTTCGGTGATAACCGGTCCGTCAACGGAATCGGCATCGACCGGGGTGTCTTCGAACTGCACAGACTGCCCGTCGCGCACAGTGAAGACACCGATATATACCGATGCGTCACCCGTGCTCTGCGAGGCGATACGCTGGGCGACAAACGTCTGCCCGTCATCGCTCGTCCCGCGTATCAGCGGCGAGATCCATGAGGCTGGAAGCTCTATGGTAACCGGCTGGAGGCGCGACGCTCCTTTCTCCGTATTGCGGACGGTAAATTTCTTGGTTTGAGTATTCATCGAATGTGATTCCTCACTCGCTAGCTAACTCTGGCTTTTTCTTGAACAGGTTCAGGGAGAACGAGTTCTGCTTCAATCCATCGATCAGCACCGCGATGATGATGACGACGCCCTTGATAAGCTGCTGCGTGAAGAACGGGACATCCATAAGCACCAAGCCGGTGGTGAGTACGCCAAAGATAATGGCACCGACAAGGGTACCAGGAATCTTTCCTTTACCACCCGCCATTGCGGTACCACCAAGAATGGTGGCTGCGATCGCATCCATCTCATAGCCCGTGCCTGCAGTGGGCTGTGCGGAAACCACACGTGCCGCGAAGATGCAGCCTGCCAGGCCGGCGCAGATGCCGGAGATGACATAGACGGCCAACAGAACGCCTTTGACGTTGATACCGGCCAGACGTGCCGCTTCCGGATTGCCACCGACAGCGTAAACGTGGGAGCCGAAACGGGTCTTGTCAAGCAGGATCCACATCAAAATATAAACGATTATCATGATGATAAACGGAATCGGGATATGGAAAATGTATCCGTTTCCGATGGCGCGGAACGACAGACCGTTGTTGACGATCGGCAAGCCGCCGGTAATCGTGTAGGCCAGACCTCTGAGGAAGGTCATCGTACCCAATGTCACGATGAACGCCGTCAGATTGCAGTACGCGATCAGGAATCCATTGACGAGACCCGCGATGGCGCCTACGAGCACGCCGACCAACACAGCCAGCACAGGATTCATACCGTTGCCGGTGGCCAGGACGGAGACACAACCGCTGACCGCCACTATGGAACCGACGGACAAATCGATGCCGGCGGTGATGATGACGAACGTCATGCCTGCCGCGAGGATCGCGTTGATGGAAATTGAACGGGCCACGTTGAACAGATTGCTGAGCGTGCCGAAGTTCGGGGCCTTGATCAGCATGAAGACGATCAGGACCAGGAGAACGAAGGGCATGCCCACTTTCTCCCAGATTCCCGCGAAATCAACCTTTGAATTATTTTTTACTTTCATTCTTGTTCCTTGAAATTCGAGCCGGACACCGCGACGCTACCGCGCGCCGCAATGTCTCATTTCGATTGAGCCTTCGATACACCCGTGGCGTACGACATGACCTGCTCTTCCGTTGCCGAAGCGGCGGGAAGATCGGCGGAAATCATGCCTTGCCTCACGACGAGAATCCGGTCGCTGATACCCAGCACCTCAGGCAGGTCGGAGGAGATGACCAGAATGGCCTTCCCCTTGGCGGCCTGGGCGTTGATCAGCTCATAGATCTCCTGTTTGGCGCCAACGTCAACACCGCGGGTGGGCTCGTCGAGCAACAGAACGTCCGAATTGCGAAGCATCCAGCGCGCGAAGATGGCCTTCTGCTGATTGCCGCCGGACAGATTGCTGATAGGCAGGCGAATCAGGCGGTCGGCGATGTTCACCGATTTCATTTCCGTTTTCACCGCGCCGCGAAGCTTGTGCTTCTCGATCAGGTGGAAACGTTGGAACTTATCGAGCGAGGAAATCGAGATGTTATCTTCGACGCTGCGCACCGAGAAGATGCTCTGCGTTTTGCGGCTCTCCGGCAGATAGGCAATGCCATGGCCGATGGCCTGCTTCGGGGATTTGAACGTCATTTCCTTGTCGTTCAGATAAATCTTGCCCGAATCAAGCGGATCGGCACCGATGATGGCTCTGGCGATTTCCGTTCTGCCCGCCCCGACCAAGCCGGACATGCCGACCACTTCGCCGGCGTGCAGGGTGAATGACACCGGTTCGTCGACGCCGGGAAGCTTGAGGTCCTCAATGCGCAACACAGCCTTTCCGGGGTTGCGCACAGGGTGCTCGTAAAGCTTCTCGACCTTACGGCCAACCATCTTGGCGACGACGGCGTTCTGATCGGCATGCTCCATGTCCGTGGTCATGACCGTCTGGCCATCGCGCAGAACCGTGATGCGATCCGCAAGACGCCAGACCTCTTCCATACGGTGGGAGATGTAGATCAGGCCGGTGCCGCGTTTACGAAGACCTTCGACCAAAGTGAACAGCTGTTCGGACTCACGCTTCGAAAGTGAAGCGGTGGGCTCGTCCAGGATCAGCACCCTCGCCTTTTGCGCCAGGGCCTTGGCGATTTCGACCATCTGCTGCTCGCCGGTCCCCAAATCGCCAAGCTTGGCACGGGGATCGATGTCGGCATCGATGACCTTGAGCTTTTGCACCGCATCGTCGTTGATCTTTTTCTTGTCGATCAGGCCGGTATGCGTTTTAGGCTCGTTTCCCAAGGCCATGTTCTGGGCAACCGTCATCGTCGGAACCACGTTGAGCTCCTGATGGATGATGGCGATGCCCAGATCTGAGGCGGCTTTCGGGGTGTCGATTTCGACGGGCTTGCCATCGATGAATATTCCCCCGGAGTTCATCTTCAGATTACCCGAAAGAATATTCATCAATGTCGATTTGCCTGCGCCATTTTCGCCCATCAGCGCCAGAACTTCATGGTCATAAAGGTTTAGGCTAACATGGTCGAGAACTGTCACACCCGAAAAGCTCTTAACGATATCCTTGAGCTCCAGCAGTGGTGAACGTTTCGAATCCATAATCACCATCCCTTGTACTCGCTGACGTTATCGCGGGTGACCATCTTGCTGGGGATGAGGATGGTCGTCTTCTTGGGCTTCTTGCCCTTGGCGGTATCCTGGCCGAACTTGACCGCCTGGCGAACCATTTCGGCGGGGTTCTGCGTCGCGGTGCCGATGAACGAGGAACCGGAACGCTTCAGCTCGTCCACAGCCTGCGGGCTGCCGTCAACGCCGGTGACGATGATCTGCTTCTGACGGCCGGCCTGCTCAACCGCGAGGGAAGCGCCGAGAGCCGAAGGATCGTTCATACCGAAGATGCCTTGCACATCCTTGTTTGCAGTCAACATATCAGTGGTGACGGAAAGACCTGTTGCGCGATCGTTCTTGGAAGCCTGCTGGCCCACGACCTTGACGCCAGGATACTTCTTCAACGCCGTCTTGCAGCCCTTGATACGGTCGGTGATGGTTTGAATCGGAGTGCCGTCGACGATGAGGATGTTGCCTTTGCCGCCGAGTTTCTCGGAAAGATAGGTGCAGGAAAGGTTGCCTGCCTGTACGCCGTTTGTGGTGATGATCGCGTCCGCGCCCTTGGCCGGGGTATCGACGGCCACGACGATGATGCCGGCGTTGCGGGCACGCTCGATGGCGGGCTTCAGTCCGGATTCATCGACCGCGGAGACGATGATCAGATCGACTTTCTGCTCGATGAAAGCGGAAATCTGATTGTCCTGGTTGGCCAGATCAAGCTGGGCGTCCTGGACGTTGAGCTTGGCACCGATCTTCTTCGCCTGAATCTTGGCTTCCTTCTGCATGGACGAGAAGAACGGGTTAGACATATCCTGCACCATCAGACCAATGCTCTTGATCTCCTTGGGCGTGGAATTCGCCGTCTTGTCTTCGTCGCCGTTGTCGCAGCCTGCCAGCAGCATGGTGGCGGCCAAAAGCGCAGCGCATGCCACGGTGAGTTTATTCTTGATCTTCATTGATATTCCTTTTTTCTCTATAACGACTGTTTGCTACTTTGCACCATCGGATTGGTGGTATGAACAGCCGCACGACTCTCGTACTTTGAGGGTCGCTTCAAATGATTCATGAATTGATTGCTTATGCGCCGGTTCCCCGGTCTTGTCTTCCGCCTCCTTTCTTGACTCGATGAGATCCAACAAGAGTTGCGCAGACCTAGCGCCGATGCCATGGCTGTCTTCTGCGACAAGCGTGATTTTCGGCGAAAGCAGGTCCGACCAGGCGAAATCATCGAACGCGACCAAAGGCATGTCGTCGGGAACGCGGAGGTTCCGGTGGTTCAACGCCTTCAGCACGCCGAGAAGGATGGGGTTGTTGGCCGCGATCGTGACGTCGGGATGGTAGGAACTGGTGGCGAGGAAATCCTCATAGGCCTTGCACGCGTCGCGCTGGTCGTTGGGACATTCCAAAACGTTTATTTCCGCTCCGCAAGCCTTTGCGGCCGCGCGCAATCCGCTTTCACGGACGAAACGGCTGTTCCATACGCCCGGATAGATGGCCAAGAGCCAGCGCTGGTAATGATGGAAGGCGAGGTGCTCCCCCAGCATCGCCGAAGCGGCCGCGTTATCGGTGGCGACATAGGAAAAATCGCTTTTCCCGTCCCCTGGCACCGAGTCCACGAAGACGACGGGAACTTTCCAATCCAGAAGCTGTTGCCTGCTGGCATCGCTCAAGCCCAGGGTGGAAATGATGCCGCCCGGACGATTCTCGAGAACCTGCTGCAAGAGCATCGTCTCGTTGGATTCGCTGTATTTGCCGTTGACGGCCATATCAGCGATCAGCAGGCTTTCATCTTTGTCTTGGAATACGCTTTCGATACCGCTTATCAAGTCAAGATAGTAAGGATTGGAAGTCTCGGCGGTCAGCAGGGTCACCGAATGGTGCACGCCTTTGCGCAGATCACGGGCATTGGCGTTGGGGATATAGCCATGGCGTTCGGCGGCTTCCAGCACGATGGCACGGGTCTTTTTCGACACACCGCTCAATCCGTTGATAGCACGGGAAACCGTGTATATCGACAGATTCAGTTCATCGGCTATGTCGGTGAGCGTCACTCCATAATGCTTCTTCATTGAAATCCTAAACGTTTATGTTTATTGCTAATTTCAAATATACTACTTTCCGTATCCCTCGTCAAATCAGAAGGTTTTGTCTTGCAAAGTGAACCCAGGAAACCAGCTTCAACTTTTTAGGGACGCTGCGAATAAGGTGCATGTTCCGATTACGAAGGCCTTATGTCGCAGCCTTTCCCCCAAACCCACACCAAACTCAGCCGAAACGACCGGAGATGTAGCGCTCGGCCTCTTCATTTTGCGGGTTGTTGAACATCGTCGTCGTGTCGGCGAAGTACTCGAGGTGGCCAGGCTTGCCGACGGCCTTCAAGTTGAAGAACGCCGTATAATCGGCCACGCGGGCGGCCTGCTGCATGTTGTGGGTGACGATGACGATGGTGTAGTCGCGCTTGAGCTCGTTGATCAGATCCTCGACGGCGAGCGTGGAGATCGGGTCGAGGGCGGAGCACGGCTCGTCCATCAGCAGTACCTGTGGGTGGACGGCGACGGCGCGGGCGATGCACAGGCGCTGCTGCTGACCACCGGAAAGCCCGATGCCCGGCTTGTCGAGCCTGTCTTTGACCTCGTTCCAGAGGTTCGCCCCGCGCAGAGCCCATTCCACCAGCTCGTCGGCATCGGTTTTGGAGATGTGTCGGTTGTTCAGGCGGATGCCGGCCAAGACGTTCTCGCGGATAGACATCGTCGGGAACGGGTTGGCTTTCTGGAAGACCATGCCGACGTCGCGGCGCACGGCCACCGGGTCGACGCCCTTGGCGTAGAGGTCATGGCCGTCGAGCAGCACCTTGCCTTCAACGCGGGCGCCTGGCGTGATCTCGTGCATGCGGTCGAGCGTGCGCAGGACCGTTGATTTGCCGCAACCGGACGGGCCGATGAAGGCGGTGACCTTGTTGGCTTGAATGTTGATATTGACGTCCTGGACGGCCAGGAAATCGCCATAGTAGACGTTCAAATGTTCGACATCGATGCGTTGCCCCATGATGACTCACTTTCATTGTTGATACCGATATTGGAATCCGCGTAACCCTTACGTATCGCACATCTTTGAAACACTACCGTCCAAAAAGTGTACTTTACCGAATCTGGAATGCACGTTTCACACGCCACCGTCAGAAAAGCGCACTTTGGCACAACCAACATGCACTTTCTGCACACAACCGTTAGAAAAGCGCACTTTGTCGAACCCAAAACGCACTTTTCGCACGCCACCGTCGAATAAGTGCACTTTGATGCGATTAACATGCACTTTTTACGCATTACTGTCAGAAAAGTGCTCTGCATCGAGGCCAGTGGAGCATGATACGTGGTTAACCCCGCGATATCGCTCATTTCGTCTCCACACTGAACAGGCGCTGAACCAGCCGGCCGATGAGGTTCAAGACGAGCACAATGGCAATGAGCACAAGGGCTGCGGCCCACGAACGCTCGGACGGGATGGAAGCGACGCAACCCGGACCCGCGTTCGGCGGGCAGGTCACGGACATCTTGCTGTATTCCTGATAGACGAACACCGGCAGCGTGGTCATTTGGCCGCTGAAGAGGTTCCAGTTGGTGGTGACAATAAAACCGGCAGTCATCAAAAGCGGCGCGGTTTCGCCGATCACGCGGGCGATGGCGAGGATGACGCCGGAGACGATGCCGGGAAGCGCGGTGCGCAAGACGACTTTGACGATGGTTCGGGATTTGGTGACGCCGAGCGCGTACGAAGCCTCGCGTAGGTCGTCGGGAACGATGCGCAGCATTTCGACGCTGGAATTGACCACGGTGGGAATCATCAGGATCGAAAGCGCGACGGAGCCTTCGAAACCGTTGGAAACGCCCGGTCCCATCAGAATCGCGAACAGCGAGAAGGCAAAGAGACCGGCGACAATTGAGGGGATGCCGCTCATCACATTGACCAGCAGCGAGATGGCCTTGGCGAATTTGCTGCCGCGCGCATATTCGGTCAGATAAATCGCGCACATCAGACCGACCGGCACCGAAATCAGTATCGCGCCGAGCGTGACTTCCAGCGTGCCGATGATGGCGTGCTCGATGCCACCGTGGCCACCACTCGGCGTGGGCATGCCGCCGATAACACCGGACATATTGAAAGTCAGGAAGTTCAGGTTAAGCCGCTTAACGCCGCGGGCGATGGTGGTCCAGAGCAGGGAAATCAGCGGGATCATCGCAACGACGAACGCAAGACCGATGACACCAGCCATAATCCGGCTCTTCCATTCGCGTTGTTTGAGCAGAGCGTTTGAAGGCTTGAATTTCGAGAAATCCGGAGTTGGACCGGCAGCTTCCGAAGCCACGGCAGTTACAGGATTCGAAGTTTCCGTCACTGGCGCAACGGTGGCAGGCTTAGGCTCAGAACTTTGCGCAACACTTGATTCCACGACTTTCTTATCGCTTTCTTTCATCGCGCACCTCCCTTCCTCGTGATGCGTCGGGCAAGGAGATTGACCACGAACGTGATGACGAACAAAACCAAGCCGGTTGCGATCAGCGCGGAGACACCGAGCGAATCGGCCTCGGGGTATTGCGCGGCGATGTTGGCGGCGATGGTCTGGCTTTTCGAAGCCTGCAGCCAGTGCCACGAATAGGTCATGCCCGGCGAAAGCACCATCATCACAGCCATCGTCTCCCCAAGCGCACGCCCAAGCGCGAGCATCGAAGCGGAAACCATGCCGGACTTGGCAAACGGCAAGGCAGTGAGCTTGATCATCTCCCATTTGGTGGCACCCAACGCGAGCGCCGCCTCCTGGTTGAGGCGCGGGGTAGCCGCAAAGATATCGCGGGTCATCGAAGTGATGATCGGCATGATCATGATGGCCAGAATCACTGCGGCGCTGGCGACAGTGCGCGGCGGGTTGGCGGCGGGACCAGCGAAAAGCGGAATCCAACCCAAGTGGGCGCTCACCCAGTTCCAGAACGGGTATGTCGCCGGAACCAGTACCAGCGCACCCCACAGCCCGTAGATAACCGAGGGGATCGCGGCCAACAGGTCAACGACATAGTTGAGTACAGTTTGAATGCGTTTGCGAGCATAAAAAGTGATGAACAAGGCCACGCCGACGGCAACAAAAAAGGCGATTGCCAGCGCAAGCGCCGCAATCACCACAGTACCGAAAACCAAAGGCCCGACATATTGCCAGAACCCGTGCGCCTTGCCGCCGCTCAGGGAGGCGAAAACCGCGGAAGTCTTGGCCTGCGGGCCCGCGAAAATAGGCCAGGCACGCAGCAGCAGAAAGAGCACCACCGCGCCCAGCGCCACCAATATCAAGGCCCCGCAGCCAACAGCCACCGCGTGGAAAATCTTGTCTTGGCTGTGCCGGCCTGGTTTGGCGTCGCTGAAATCAAGGCCATTGCGACGACCGTCCGTGCCGCCTCCACCAGGAGCGCTCAAACCTGCGCTAATCTGGCCGACAGCCACGGGCATCGCCTGCCCCGCGCTGCTACTTTCAGATGTATTCGCCATGCTTTTCCTTACGTTCAAAGTTCGAAGTTCTAAGCGAGCCGAATCGGCTTTTTGTTTCCTGCAACCAAACGATTTTCGGGAAACAGCTGTGAATCGATTGGTCGGATTATTTCGTCTACCGGATGTTTTCGTCCAGTGAGTTATTTGTCCGCTTGATAATTTTGTCAGACTAATTACTAGTTATTTTTAATTATTCAGTTATTCAGTTATTCAGTTATTCAATTATTCAATTATTTTGATTACCCAGTTATTCAGTTATTCAATTATTCAGATATTCGTTTACTCATACCAAACTATTTCGCCTGTATCGTGTTCACCGATTTCAAGGCCTTCTGCGTCAACGCTCCCCCAAGCGCGGCCGAACCCGTATTGTCCGCTGCGACCTTCTGGCCACTGTCGCTCAAGACATAGCTCAGCCAATCGCGCACGAACGCACCGGTTTTCGCGTCCTTGTAGGCCGGGCACGCCACGGCATACGAGGATGAAACGATTGGATAGTCGCCCGCGACGGTGGTGGCATACTCGACGTTCACCACCACGCGTTTGCTGCCTTTGGGCACCGCGTGCAGCGGCGAGGCGTTCACGGTTTTTGCGGCGGCGTCGGACGCGGGCGCAACGTAATCGGCTCCGACCTTGACCGAAACCGTGCCGAAAGTACCGGCTTTGGCCAGGTCCGCGTAACCGATGGTGCCGTCGGCCTGCCCGATGCTGCTGACCACGCCGTCGGTGCCCTTCGCGGCCTGCCCGACCTCGTTCGGCCAGTTTTCTTGCGGTTGGAAACCCCAGTCATTCGGCGCCGCAGCCTTCAAATACGAAGTAAAGTTGTTGGTCGTGCCGGACTTGTCGGAACGATGGACCACGGTAATCGGCGTGGCGGGCAGATTCACCTTCGGATTTTCGGCCTTGATGGCCTCATCATTCCATTGGGTGATTTTCCCGTCGAAGATACGCGCGATGACCGCAGCGTCCATGTTGAGGTGCTTGCCCTGACCGGAAATGCCTTTGAGATTGAACATGACGGCAATCGGCGAAACGTAGACCGGCACGTCGAAAGCGCTGCCGGACTTGCAGATGGTTTTGGACTGCTCGATCTGCTGGTCGTTCAACGGAGCGTCAGTTCCCGCCCAAGCGGTGGCACCGGTCAGAAATGTGCTCACGCCCGCCCCGGAACCCGAAGGATTATAGGCGATTTTCGCGTTGCGGTTGTGATTTTGGTACGTCGCGATCCAAGCCTCCACAGCCCCCTGCTGCGAGGAAGCGCCGGCACCGTGGAATTCACCGGAAATGCCGGAATTCTTGCCTTTGGATGCACTGGAGGAATCGACCGGGGTATTGTCACCGCAGGCCGAAAGTGCCGCCATCATCGCAAACGAGGAAACAACAGCGATGAGGCGCTTCAGCTTAGTGCTGTGCATGATGTTGCTCACCGTTTCATTATGACAGAAGGTCTGCCGCCGGTCACTAGACATTCCGCCGTTTTTTAGTTGCGTTTGCGCACTTCGCTGCCGACCAATCGAAAAATCTGCCACCGACCTTGCCTCAAATGCGGAACCGACCTTTTTGCTTTTTGGCAGTGTTTTATTCACCCGTAAATATTGTCTTCGTAACGGTTTTATTGTATTACATAACGGCCAAATCGTTACGACGCGACCGACCAACCGCTTGGCAGACCACCGACCTTTTCTCGCAGGAACCCTTCTAATACAGGAAATCCGAGCCTTTGCTTTTCTCATTGGGCGAACAAGGCTCGGAATGCTTAACGAACGTTCAGAGCCGAGTGACGATATCGACGGCGAGACGTGCGGCGGTGTCGGCGTACTCGGAGATGTCGAATTCCTTGAACTGCTCGTAGGTCGTGTCGGCCTCGTCGGAAAGCGCGCGGATGACCAGCGCCGGAACGTCGTTGCGGGCGGCGACGTGGGCCACTGCCGCACCCTCCATCTCCACGGCGTCGGCGTGCGTCTTTTCGGCGACCACGGCGGCGGCTTCGGGAGTGCCGATGAAATTGTTGCCGGATGCGATCACGCCAGTCATATGGTGGATGCCCATCTCGTCGAGCGCCGCGTTCGCCACGTCGAGCAGATGCTGGTCGCTGTGGAATTCCTCGGTTTCGGGCTTCCACTGGGCGATCATGCGCATGTCGGAATCGAGGTAACGCAGGGTGCCGCCGAGCACGACGTCGTCGATGTGCATGGATTTGTTGAGCGAACCGGCGATACCGGAGAAAATCACGGCGTCGGGATGGTAGTTGTCGACGAGGCACTGCGTGGTGGCGGCCGCGTTGACCAGGCCCATGCCGCCCACCGTCGCCGCAACGGTAATCTGCTCGCCGGCCTTGGAGGTGAGCGTACCGACGTTGATGTCGAGGCTCGCGGTCTTGTTGTGCTCGACGTTGTTCAACGACTTGGCGATCAACGCGACTTCCTCTTCCATGGCTCCGATGATGGCGACGGTCTTCATAGTTCCTCGTTTCTTGTTATTTCAAGCAAAGTTATTTTCGAATATGGCTGTTTTTAAGTATATTCAGATGCCGATATGACGGTTCCGGCAGAATTTCACGCCAGAAACCTTCAATAGCACATTATTTATGATTCGGTTTCACGCACCACGACGAACGTCTACGGCGTTGGCGAGCTCACGCAGCAAGCGTTCCGTTTCAGGCCATGCGATGCACTTGTCGGTGATCGACTTGCCGTATTCGAGCTGCGAAAGCGGGGCCGCGGGCTGATTGCCGCCGAGGATGTTGCTTTCCATCATGAGCCCGGTGATATCGGGCTCGCCGGTGGCGATGCGCCCGGCTAACTCGCGCGCGACCTCGGCCTGGCGAATCTCGTCCTTGCCGGAATTGCCATGCGAACAGTCGATGATAAGGCCATGGCAGGCGGCGGAATCTTCGGGCATTTCGCCTCGGATGGCCTGCATCGCCTCCTGCACGGAAGCGGTGTCGTAATTGGGCCCGTGCGAGGAACCGCGCAGCACGACGTGGCAATCGGGATTGCCTAGCGTTTCGACGGCGCTGGCTCGGCCGAGGTGGTCGATGCCGAAGAAGGTATGCTGCTGGGTGGCTGTATAGCACCCGTCGATGGCGGCCTTGACCGAGCCGTCTGTCGCATTTTTAAAGCCGATGGGCATCGAAAGCCCACTGGCGAGCTGACGATGAATCTGCGATTCGGTGTTGCGAGCGCCGATGACACCCCAGCTCACGGCGTCGGAAATGTATTGAGGGCTGGTCGGCTCGAGGAACTCCGTCGCCGCGGCCACACCTTCGTCGAGTACACCGAGCAAAATCTTGCGCGCGAGCAGCAGTCCCTTCTTGATGTTGTGGCTGCCGTCGAGATCCGGGTCATTGATCAGGCCTTTCCAACCCACGGTGGTGCGCGGCTTCTCGAAATAGACACGCATTATGATCAAAAGCCGGTCGCCAAGTTCGTCCTTCAGTTTGGCGAGACGATGGGCGTAATCGAGTGCGGCTTGCGGATCATGGATGGAACAGGGACCCGCGATAACGAGCAGGCGGTCGTCCTTGCCGTAAAGGCAATCGCGAATCTCACCCCGCGAGCGAATGACGAGATCCGTCGCTTCGGCGCTCAGCGGCATGCTCGAAAGCACATCCGCCGGGGTCGGCAACGGCTCGAGCTCGAAAACGCGGCGGTTGACGATGCGATTGACACCGGCTTCGTCTTCCCAGCGTGGCACGCCCGCCACTTTCAGTGGGTTTTCGCCGTTTTTCAGCGCCTTTTCGAAAGCGGCGCGGTTCTTGGCGTCGTCGACGTTCTCATCGGGCAAGCCCGAAGCGATATCGCTTTCAAGTTTGCCATTCGGATTGTTTTCGGCGTTCCCCATCACGAAGCCCTTCTCCATAGTCGTTTTCGACATTTGCCATCATACGAAGCCATCGATTACATACCAATCATAGCGCCAGCAAAGCATAGCCCACTCATAACCGAACCAGGATTCGATTGCGTGAGAAAAGCACCAAAATGGGGCCTAAAAAGTGCTTTTCGTCTACAGTTACGCGTTCACTGAGACTAAAAGCACCATTTCGGGCACTTTTTAGTGCTTTTCTCACGTGATCGCACCAACGTTGAAGCGAAAAGCACCTTTCTTGACATCAAAAGGTGCTTTTCGCCTCAGTAACGGTTATTCAGCGGTCGAGCTTGCGACGGGAGGTGACGGCATCGGCGAGCGTATGCAGCAGCTCGTTGGTGCGATCCCAGGAGATGCAGGAATCGGTGATGGAGCGGCCGTAGACCAGCTGGTCAAGCGGCGCAGGCGACTGATGGCCGCCACGGATATTGCTTTCCATCATCACGCCGAAGATTCCGGGCTCGCCCTTGGCCAGACGCGCGGCGATCTCCTCAATCACCTCGGCCTCGCGCACCTCATCCTTGCCGCAATTGCCATGGGCGGCGTCAATGACCAGGCCGTGTTCGCTGGGACCAGTGACCTTGGATTGCTTCAGCGTTTCCAGCGCTTCCGCCACGGACTTTGCGTCGTAGTTGGGACCTTCATTCGAACCACGCAGGACGATGTGGCAGTCCGGATTGCCTTTGGTTTCCGCCGAAATCACACGGCCGTCAAGGTTGATAGAAAGGAAGTGATGCTCGTTGGCCACGGCGTAGCAGGAATCGGCGGCGACCTTCACTGAACCGTCGGTCGAATTCTTGAAACCGATAGGCATCGACATTCCACTGGCCAGCTCACGGTGGACCTGGCTTTCGGTGTTGCGTGCGCCGATGGCCCCCCAGCTGACCATATCGCAGAGATATTGCGGAGAAATCGGATCGAGCCATTCGGTGGCGGCGGGCAGGCCAAGCTCCAGTACGTCGGAAAGGACCTTGCGAGCCAGATGCATGCCCTTGCGGATATTGAATTCGCCATCGAGATCCGGGTCGTTGATCAGACCCTTCCAGCCCACGGTGGTGCGCGGCTTTTCAAAATACACGCGCATGACAATCATCAGGCGGTCTTTGAGCTCTTCATTGGCCTTGGCCAGACGCTGCGCGTAATCTTTCGCCGCTTTCGGATCATGAATCGAGCAGGGGCCGACGATGACGAGCAGGCGGTCGTCGCGACCATGCAGAATGTCGCGGATTTCCTGACGAGACTTCAGAACCAAATCGCTCATCGGCTTGGTAAGCGGGGTTTCCTTCAGGAACGCGCGTGGTGCGGGAATCGGGTCAAGCTGGCGGATGTTGACATCCACGGTTTCGGGGTAGACGGCTTCCTCGCTAAATCGACGTTCGTCCTCAGAACTTCCAGGCCCTCGCATAATCGCCATCATTCCCTCCTTTACTTTCGTGGATGTTCACCGCTGCCAAACCGAATCGGCAACAGATTATTCATTATAATCGATTTAAACAAGTAATACAGCCAAATAGTCACTTATTAAATTTCGTAGCGGTCCAGCGCGTCAGTGCATAAAAGATGATTGCAGCTATCACAGCCTTGATACCGGAGGGCAAAAGCACGTCGACGCTCTCGATATCGACGAGCACGCCAATGACATCGACGCCAAACATAATCAGCGCAAAGACAATGGCCACGACCACAGGATGATTCCAGAAATAATTTCTCATCGGCTTACTTCCTTGTCTGTTCGATGATGTGTGAAGGATTTTCTTAGGCAAGCTTTCCTGCTTAACCGATATCTAAAATCTACTTTATCAGGTTTAAATGGTTGCCTGAGGCCAGAAGAGTCTGGCCTCAGGCGCGTATTGGCCAGAAACAGCCCACAGGGCTGTTTCTCTCAGGCCAACGCTCTCCGAGCCCTGCAATTATTGAGTTCGCTACGCGAACACTCAATTCTGCGTGGCCTCGTCCTAAGACGAGGCCACGGGCGCACGCACGAAAAGCCCACCGGGCTTTTCTTACGCAAGTGCCCCCATTGGATCCCAAGCCGGGAGCATGGTCGCCGGCTCGGAAAGGGCAGCCTGGTATTCGGCGGGAAGCATCGACTTCGGGACGGCGACCTCGTAGACGTATTCGCTGAACCAATCGTCGCTCATGGTGAAGTAGCCCTTGTCAGCCACCTTGCAACCCCATGAGTTCTCGACGCGCCAACGGTTGGTGGTCTCGCCGTCGTCAGCCACGTCGACGCCGACGAATGCCATCGCATGGTTCATCGCGGAATCGCCGTAGCGCACGCGCGCTTCCTTGTCCATATCGAAATCGACGTCGTAGACCTTGCCGTACTCATAGAGGTCGGTGGCCCAAGCGCCGTTGTCGCGATCCATCATCGGATGGCAGTCGGCACCGAACCAAGCCGGCATGCCTTCCTCGGAAAGGATGCGACGCACGCAATCCTTCATGAACCGGTTGGGTACGTTGAGATATTCGGTCGCGTCTCCCCCGACGACGTTGCCCAAGTGCTTGATACCGATCTTCTTGCCCTTGGCATGCTCGGCACGCGGATCGTCGACGAGGCAGACGTAATCCTCAAGATGCGCGGACCCGACGTACTTCTTCCAGAACTCGACCGGCGTGGTCTCGCCGTCGCGATGGAAGGCACCGTCCTTGTCGGTCCATTCCCAATCGAAGCTCTTCGGTGGCTCGCCCAAATGGATGGTGAGCATGCGATGGCCGGCCTCGACGGTCTCGTCCACCACACGGTCGATTGCCGACGGATCGGCATACATGTGCGCAACGGCAGCATGCAGCAGGCGACGTAACTGTGTGTTCATCTCGCCGGTCGACTTCGAAGACGCGGTCTCCGGGAAGAAATCCTTGGGCACAGCGCCGTACTTCTTGTAGACGTTCATCGCCATCGTCCACTGTCCGCCGTCGCCCATCACGTCGGCAAGCAGGTGCTGCATGAGCTGGGAATCAGCCGGTTCGCCGGCACGCACCAGATTCGCGACGTCGCGCAGGAAGTAGTTGATGCGCTCGAGCTTATCGTAATACATAGCATAGTTCTGCGAGAACTCGAACTTGTCCAAGTTGAGGTTCTTCTTGGCCACGAAGCGCGCTACGTTGAGCGAGCTGAAGAGCCAGCAACGCCCGGAACGGTTCTGGTTGGTGACCTCGCCGTTGTCGACGGTCACGGAGAAACGGCGCTGAAGCCTGCGGGCGCGGTCGTAATTGTGCGCCACCGGGTTGATGCCGGAGGTGGTGACGGCGTTCATCGCCAGCGTGTTGACGGGCTTGCCCTCGAAATCGTCCCGTAGCTGCCCCAGACGGTCGGCGCTCAACGGCTTCATTTCACTCATCAGATAATGCTCCTTTGATTGGTTTACTTTCCACCATATTCCATGCGCTGTATCCGACACGCAGACCGAAATAAAGAGTGAAGACACGCCTCGAAATCCGGGGATATCAGCAAGTAATACAGAAAATAGAGTCATTGGCCGGAATATTTACCGCATACCTAGAATTTGGCCCATAACCCGAAAATACGATACGGCAAGACAGTACAGAAATACAAAAGTGCGCCGTGGTTCAAATTACCACAGCGCACTTCATGTTTTATGCGAATCGAGCGAAGCCGAAACTACTCCTCAGCAGGACCACCGCCTGCAGGTTCGCCACCCTCAGGGAAGATGATGTTGTCGTAGTTGATACGGCTCTTATTGGTGGCTGCGAATTTCGCGTTGGCCGCGACCTTGCGACTTGCAGGGGCAGCAGCCGGGGCATTCTTGGCGGCGGCAGGAGCATTCCCGGCAGGAGCGGCAGGCTTGGCTTCATTGACCACAGGCTTCTTGTTTTCAGTATTGTTCACCAGATTGGAGAGATGCTTCATACCGCTCTCGGACTCGCCGCCTTGCTGAGGGCGAGATTCGTTTTGCGGTTTCTCTTGGGTCTGCTGCGCCTGCTGCGTATTTTCACCGTTTTGGCGATTGTTCTGCGCAGGCTGCGAAACCGGCTTCCTGGCTGCACCACCCGCAGGCGCGTAAGACGCCGGCATCTGGGTCGCTGCCGGAGCAGCCGCCGAAGCCGTTGAACGCGACGAAGCCTGAGGAGCCGGAGCCGCTGCAGGAGCAGCCTGGTGGGCGGTATCAGCCTCAGCTTCCTCGCGGCCGTCGCCTTCGCTCTTCTCGTCCCGCTGCTTGTCTTCTTGCGCGGCATCATCAAGGTCGTTGGCAACAGCATTGACCACCGGCACATTCAGACCAGACTCGGCATCCTTGCCGTCAGTGAAACCGAACCCTGCGAACGCATTGGTGAACATCGAACGCAGCTCGGTGACACGCTGGGTGATGGTCGATTCGCGCTCCTGAAGATCCTTGATGCGATCCTGAAGCCCGTCCAGCTCGCCTTGCGCGGCCTTGCGGCGCTCCTCGACGCGTGCCTCGGCGTCACGCTTGGCTTTCGTAACGATTTCTTCGGCCTTGCGGTCGGCTTCCTGACGCTTCGTAACGGTATAGTTGTCGGCCTCGTCGCGCAGGTCCTTGGCCTTGGAGACCAGACTGTCCGCTTCCTTCTTCGCGGCCGCACGGCTCTCTTCCAGCTGTTTCAAGAGGTCATTGACCTTGGCGGTGGCTTCTTCCTGCTGCTTGGAGATGTCGGTACGAATCTGCTCAACCTCGGCGTTGACCTGGCTGATGGTCTTGGTACGCTGCACTTCGGCCTCGTCGGTGATGCCCTGAGCCTTCGCCTTCGCGTCGTCGGTGATCTCCGTGGCCTTGCGCTGCGCTTCGGTGGTCATACGCGAAACCTGCTCACGCACGGTGGCGAGCTTCTTGTTGGCTTCGGCCAGCGCAGTCTCGATCTGGTCGCTGGCGTCGCTCTTGAGCTTGGCGACCTCGTCGTTGGCGGCCTTACGCTGCTCGGCGACCTGCTGGGTGGTCTTGGCCTTCAGCTCGGCGATTTCGCGGTCCTGCTTGGCCTTTTCGCTGGCCATGCGCTTGTTGTGCTCTTCGCGCGAGTTGGTCAGCTCGATTTCGATGGTGTCACGCTGCTCGGTGACCTTCTTCGCAGTCTCCTCGCGCAGCCTGGTGGCGTCCTGCTTGGCGGAAGTCGTGATTGACTCGGATTCGGTCTGCGCCTTGGCCAGAATGGTGGCTGCCTTGGAATTGGCCTCGTCGGTGATGTGCTGCGCGTCGAGCTTGGTGTTGTTAATCAGCGTTTCGGCCTGGTGCTGAGCGGCGGCACGGGTGCTTGCGGCGTCCTGCTTGGCACGGTTGATTAGCTCCGTGCTGGTCTGCTCGGCGCTGGTGAGTATCTGCTGCGCGTTGGCTCCCAAAGACGCGAACGAGCTGTTCTGCGAAGCCTTCTTGGAGTTCTTCTTTTCCTCTTCGAGCTGGGCACGCAGTTGCAAAATCGTCTGGTCGCTGGAATCGACCTGCGAACGCATGCGGTCGAGCGTCTGCTGCAGGGCAGCCAGCTCCTGATCCACCTGCTCCTTGTTATACCCGCGCAATTCTGTCGTGAAGCGGTCATCCGCCATGGTGATTCCTTTCGCTTTGCGACTTCTGTCGCAGTTTTTGAAAGCTGATAAATACTAATGGCTCATTGTAGTATATTTTAGGAAAATTTCTGTCCAAATGCATTTAATCCACACAGACACCACGCGATTCGGCGTTTATCAGGCGATAAGAATATTGGACGACGTCGGTTCGAGGAAGTAACGAGCGGTCTGCCTGACCACCACGCGGCACGCTTCGACCTGCTGATCCAGCGTCAAACCGTGTTGCGGATGTGGCTCCTCGTTGATGATCGGCAGGCTGACGAAGCCGGAAAGCACCTTGTGCTGCGAGGCCGTCCATTTCATCAGGTTGTAGAAAAGCGAGTTGCACACGAACGTACCGGCGTCCGAGCTCAGCGCGGAGGGAATCTCCTCGGCTGCGAAATCCTCCAGAATGGAACGCAACGGCAGACGCGTCCAAAATGCGGCTGGCCCGTTCGAAGCGATCGGTTTGCGCGACGCTTCATCGGCAGGGTCGGCGGGAAGGCCGGTCATCTCGCCCAAAATCGTGGTGCGTGCCGTGTCGATGATGTTGTTGGCGCAGCGTTCCAAGAGAATCCCGCGCGAGGCGGCCTTCAGACCGGTGGCGACGACAATATCGGGGTGCGTCGCCTCCAGCGTTTCCCTGAGTTGCGGCCAGCACTCATTGACGTCCACCGGCAGGTCGACGGCATTGATCGAAATATCCACGTCACGTAATACATCATCGCTTTCCAGCGCAGACACATCGCCGAGTCCTTGGTCGACCAGCGCGTGCGGCACCACGTGCGAAGGGTTGTTTTTGATCCCTTCGTAGGGATTGAAACCGGAGATGACAACGTTCAAGTGTTCCATGGTTCCAAGTCTAGCGCGGAGTATGGTGCTGAATATTGCAACAGAAGGTTTTCTATTCGCGTACGATGAGCGCGAGCAGTCGGCCTTCGTGGGCTTTATGTGCGAGGCTTGCCCGGCGATGCGAGTACCAGAGCGGATTTTCGAGCGTGCACAGGCTGTGGCGCACCTCGCCGATGCGTTCATTCAAGTTCGGGCTGCCTTCGCCATCGGCGGCACACAGCGTGGCAAGTTCGGTATCCTGGTCGAGATATTGCGTTGCAGCGCCGACGCGTGGGGTGGAATCGATGACATTGTCGCGCGGGATTCCGGCCTTGGCTAGTTCCTGCAACGCGGCTTTGGCGATATCGATGCCGGGGCCGCCGAAGCGGGTCAGGGTGAAGGTTCCGGGGAATTGCGCGTCGAATTCGTCGGCGATCTCATCGCCCACCTCATAGCAATCGCCGCAGATGCAGGGGCCGAGCGTGGCCACAATACGTTCCGGCTTCGCGCCTTTGGAAACCATCAAATCGACGGCGGCACCAATGACCCCACGTTGCAGGCCTTTGCGCCCGCAGTGAGCCGCACCAATGACACCGGCTTGCGGGTCGGTCAGCAGCACCGGCAGGCAATCAGCGGCGAACATCCCTAGCGCCACGCCGGTTTTCGAGGTGACCTCAGCATCCGCTTCGAGTCTTGGGTAGGCTGCCGGCTGGTTCGTGGCATCTGTCGTTCCAGCGGAAGAATTTTCATCATTTTTTGCATTATCGGATTCGAGTATTTCTGTGCGCGTTTCGGTTGTCTCGATTTCGGCCCCGTTATCGGTATCGATTTCCTTGATGTCGCGTTCTACCACGATTTCATTGGCATCGTCGGCATTCGCGCTGTCATCACCATTAGCGTCGCTGGAATCGATAATCGTGCCGGAACGATCGCAACCATATGGTGCGTTGCGCTCGAAGAATTTGTCGATATCGACGGCTTTGCCGGAATGAACCTGCGCCACCAACGAAAGCGGCGCTCCAACGGCCTCGGCTAGCGCGACACGGTTGGCCTTCACGGCGGCAGGGTTATCGCCCGATTTGCCGCCAAGATTGAGATCTCCCCAATCGCCGGTGCTCACGCCTCCAAGCCGCGTGGCGTAAACGACCTTGACGCCGGGTGCCAGGTCGATGGGAATCGTGACGGGAATGGGATTGCCAGCCTTATCAACCGGCGCGATGGCGTTGCTGTCGAGAATCGCGTCATCGTACTGGCCGTTTTCGGAGGTTTGGTTCATGGAATCGCTCATAAGCCCAACTCTACCGAGTGCCTGAGTCGTTTCATCTTGCCGATAGCTCAACCGGCATAGAGTGGCAGAGACTCATATCCATCACAAATCTGCAATGGCAGACATCGCTTTGCGTGCGCGGCCATTGCTTGAATTTGTTATACCAGTTGGTCAGCTTGCCTAGCCATCCCTTCGCGTGCACAGCCCTTGCGACGACCATCAAGACTATTCGGCCTTAAGCGTGCGCTGTTTCGCGTGGGAACGAATCATCGAATGCTCGGGAATCGCGAATGGCAGCGGCATTGAGAAGACGTGCGCAGGATTGTTGATTTCCTCGACAGGCTGCCCGTCGGCATCTTCCATCCCGCCGCTGGCAACCGTATAATCAACCGGCTCGCACCCGGGAATCAGGAATTCGATGAGCTGGCCGGGTTCAATCTTGTTACGGCTCATCAAAGTCAAACGTTGCGCCGCTTCGTCGTAGCTAATGACCTCGCCGACCACGAGCCAGTCGCGGAAGTAGCCGCCGCGGTCCGTGTTTTGCCCGGCTTTGTGCTCCGGATAATAGAAACCTGTGGAATAGTCACGGTGCGAAACCTTGTAGGGTTCGTCCTTGAGCCATTGCGGCAGTTCGACGTGCTTCGGTTCGGCGTAACCTTGCGCTTTCGTGGCCTCCTCACCGACCAAAGCCGGCACGGTCGCGGAAATCGTGGTCTTGGCGGCAGCTTCGGCACCGGCGCTTTGCACACCGTGGAAGCCGATGGATCCGCTGGATTCGAGCTGGCCGACCGCCTTGGTCACCCGTACGACGTCGGAACGACGCACCATGTCATGGAACGGCTTGAGCTGGTTGCCGTCCGCGTCCTCGAAACCACGCTGCACCATATATTCATTGACCGCGCACTTGTAGGCGTTGGCCATCGACGCAACGTAATACGCACTTTTGGCGCGCCCTTCAATCTTGAGGCTGGTGGCGCCGGCGTCGATCATATCGTCCAGGTGGTCGAGCATGCACATGTCCTGCGAATTGAAAAGGAACGTGCCTTCATCGTTCTCCTCGACCGGGAAGAACTGACCGGGGCGCTTCTCCTCGACGACGTGGTACTTCCAGCGGCAGGGCTGCGAGCATTCGCCATGGTTGGCGTCGCGCCCGTTCATGTAGTTGGAGATGAGGCAGCGACCGGAGAACGCCATGCACATCGAGCCGTGTACGAAGCACTCGATGTCCATATCCTCCGGGATGTTCGCGCGGATGTCACGAATAGCCTGCAAATCGAGTTCGCGGGCCAGCACCACGCGACGAGCGCCCAGTTCATAGAGAGCGTTGGCGGCCAGATAGTTGGTGACGCCGGCCTGCGTGGAAACGTGGAGCTCGAGCTGCGGGGCGATGGAATGGGCGGCCATCATCACGCCGATATCGGTGACGATCAGCGCGTTGATGCCCGTCTGGGCGAGATGGACGATATAGGTCTTGATGTCCTCGACCTCATTATTGTGCGGCAGAACGTTGCAGGTCACGTAAACTCGAGCCCCGCGTTCGTGGGCATATTCCGCGCCCGCTTTGAGGTCATCCATCGAAAGGTTCTTCGGTGCCGAACGCATCCCAAATTCCTTGCCGCCACAATACACCGCGTCTGCGCCGAAGTCGATGGCCGTCTTCAGACCACGCAAGTTGCCCGCCGGAGCCAGTACTTCGGGCTTCCGTCGCCGTACCATCGTCGTCTGAATCAGCTTGCTTTTGCTGTTCTCGGCCATCACATCATCCTTATTCTTCTCATACTTGCCCGATTGCACCGTTCCAGTCTAAACCGACGCGGCCACGGTAACTCGCGGTATAACGCCGCAGCCCAAAAACATCGCAGCACACCTTGAACGTGTGAATACGACCTTTCCCGCACTAACCGGGTCTATTGTGCGGGAAACAACGTATTCCTGACTTATTTTTACGACTTTTCCCGCACAAATGTGTGTGGAGTGCGGGAAACAACGCATTGAGAAGTCGCCAACGCTGCAGCGGCAAATAGGGAAGGTGCAATGCGACTTTTCATCACATTGCACCTTCCCTATTAGTTGCAAGAACAGTTCGACGGTTTCAGGCGTTAAATGTGGCGAGTTCCTCGTCGGTGAGCTCGAGGTCACCGGCCTTGAGGCTGTCGAGAATCGTCTCCGGGCGATGGGCTCCGGGAATGACGAAGACATGCTTGCCCAAGCTCAGTTCCCATGCGAGCACGACCTGCTGATGGCTCACCCCGTGGGCGCGGCCGACCTCACGGAACGGGTCGTACTTGGTCTCGTCCTTGGCCTTGCGATAGCCGCCGAGCGGGCTCCAGCAGACGAACGCCAATCCCAGCTTCTCGCAGTAATCCAACGTATCCTGCGTGGAACGGTAAGTCGGCGAGAACTGGTTCTGCACCGCGATGAGCTTGTCGCCCAAAATTCCGCGGGCGATGTCGATCTGTTCGACAGAAGCATTGGAGATGCCGGCCTCCTTGGCCACCCCTTCGTCCAGCAGCTGCTTGATGGCCTCGATGGACTCGTTATAAGGAACGGACGGGTCGGGGCGATGGAAATAGAGCAGGTCGATGGTGTCGACGCCGAGCGCGAGCGCCGACTGCTTGCCGGCCTCGATCAGGTGTTCGGGCTGGCCATTGACGCCCCAGGTCGGGGTTGTGCCGTCGTCGGCGAAGTTGCGGAAATGGCCGACCTTGGTGGCGATGGTGACCTCATCCTTTGGGCCGTCCCAGCTTTCCATGGCGCGACGCACCAGCTTTTCGCCGGTCTGCTCTTCGCCGCCGGAGCAGTAATAGGACCACGCCGTATCAATGTGGCGACAACCGGCGTCGAGTGCGGCATGGATGGTCTCGATGCCCTTGGCCTCACCCAGGTTGTTTTCGATGGTCAGCGGCATCTCGCCCAAACCGATGGCGGTGGTGTCGAACGGACCCAAGTTACGATGTAATACCATGTTGCTCCTTTGTCTGGCAATGCGATAAACCTATGGTTCCAGCCTACGTAGCCAAGCGGATTTTTCTTTCTGCCCTTCTCCAGACAGTGCTAAACCATACGATAAGTTATCAAATCGTATAAAGTTCGATACACAAGGTAAAATGCAACCAGTTTCTTTTGGGAGATGAGGAGAAAGGGTCGCGATGGCGCCGACGATACCCGATTGTGATTTCATCCGCGAGCTGGGAGCCGGATCGACGGCCGACGTGTACCTCTATCGCCAACACAACCTCAACCGCGAAGTCGCCGTCAAAGTGGGCAAATCAAGGCAAGACCGCACCTTCGACGAGGCGTTCGAAAAAGAGGCCAAGATCATGGCCCAGCTTTCGGCGCACCCTTATATCGTCTCCATTTACGGCTCCGGGCTCACCGACGAGACCCGTCTGCCCTACCTCGTGCTCGAATACGCGCCGCACGGCTCCTACAAGGAGATCATGCGCAGCCGCAGGCTCAGCGTCGCCGAAGTGCTCGACCTCGGCGTGAAGCTCAGCGGGGCCCTGCAGACCGCGCACCGCCACGGCATCATCCACCGCGACATCAAACCGGCCAATATTCTGGTGACTTCGGCCAACCAGCCCGCGCTTTCCGATTTCGGCATTTCGACCAGCATCTACGAAGCCAAGTCGCGCACCGGCTTCTCTGTGCCGTGGGCCCCGCCGGAAGTGCTGACCGGCAAGGGCGGCGGCACCGAAACCTCCGACATCTATTCGTTGGCGGCCACGCTTTACGGGCTTCTGGCGGGCAAATCGCCCTACGAATACGTTTTCCACCCGCATACACAGAACGAGCTGGCGCGGCATATCGTCGCCGATCCGCTGCCGAAGAACGCCATCCCCGACGTGCCCAAAGAGGTCGAGCAGATTCTTCTGAAGGCCATGGACAAGGACCCGGACGCCCGCTACCTTTCGGCGCAGCAGTTCGGCCGGGCATTGCAGCAGGCGCAGCAAGACTGCGGGTTCAACATGACGCCGTTCGTGGCGGAGGACTGCGACGAATTCCCGCCGCATCATTCGATGCCGCAGTCGAACAAAGGACGTTTCGGGGCAAAGGTGGCTATGCCGAAGCGCAAGCGCTCGAAGAAGCCGCTGGTCATCGCCATCGCCGCGTTGGCCGCGGTGGCCATCGTCGTATCCACTTTCGTTTTCGTTGTGATGCCACGAATGGACAGCCGCAAATCGGACGACCGCACCCAGATCAACACGATGCAGACACCGCATGACGGGGGCGCCGATTCAGGTAATACAAAATCCGACTCCGCCAAGAACGGCTCGAAGGGCCACAACGGGCAGAAGGATGCGCCGAAGGACGACATCACCAGCGAGGACGCAGGAGCAGCAGTACCGCAAGCCACGAATCTCAAGGGGACCTCCGACGGACAGAATGTGACGTTCACTTGGAGCAACCCGGAGCCGAAGGCCGGCGATACCTACGCTTGGGCGGAAGTCCAGGACGGCTCAGCAGCGCCCGGCAGCCAGACCTCAATCGTCAAAGAGCCGAAGGTCAGCCTCATTGTGAATAACGGTAAACCACAGACGTGTATTCAGGTTAGTATTGTAAGAGTTGACGGACATATGTCTGCCACTCCCGCAATGGCCTGTGTAGTAACGAAGCAGTAAAGCAGTAAAAGCAGTGACGAACGTAGCAGTAAAAAGCAACGCTCAAACGATTGAAGCTGCGCAAACGCAGGCAAGTTTTTGGGCGAGCGGCAGGGATTTTGGGTGAGTCCGCCGGGTTAACGGAAAAGAAGGAAGCAGCTGATGAAGGCATCGCGCAAACCACAGGGTGAGCATAGCATTCGTCTTGCCTTGAGACGCCTGAATTCACAAACCAATCGTCGATGGCTGACGCCGGTGCTCGTACTGCTCCTGCTGCTGGGCATCGTGGCCGGGGCCATCATCATCAATACCTTGACGCGCACGCACGTCCACCTCGACGACGGCACGGTATGGGTCACCTCGCTCAAAGACCGCAAGGCCGCACGTTTCAACGTCAAGCTCCAGCAGGCCAACGGGGCCGTCGCCCCCACCACCCCGACCTTCGACGTCAGTCAGCACGATGACGACGTGATTCTCTCCGACGGGGCGAAGGCGCAGGGCATCGTCGCCTCAAACCTCGGCATCCACGGCAAGGCTGATCTCAAAAATTCCACTTCGACGTTCATCGGTGGGGCCACTGCAGCGTTTCTGAACCATAAAACCGGCAACGTGTGGGTCGGCGATTCAAACAACATCGATTCCATAGCGCCCAAGACTTCCGCCCCTCAGATGCAGCTCGGGGCTCACGGGCTTCTCGCCGTCGACCGCAACGGCGCGGTTTACGGCTACCGGCCGGCGGATGGTGCAGTAATCAAGATGGACAGCGCACACAGCGCGGCGAAAACACTCAAATCCATCACCAACGGCAAAGAGACCAATGCCGACAGCTTCACCGTCATTGGCGATCGACCCGTCATCGCCACCAAGCAGGAAATCATGTGGCAAGGCGGCAGCGCGCAGATTGATTCGCGCGGACCGGTTATGCTCCAGGCCCCGGCCGTCGACGACGCGCAGGGCGACTGGGTGGCCGCGAGCGCACGCAACGGCATTTTCACCGTCGATTTCAAGCACAGCAACAAAACCGCCGCGTTCATGAACAAGGGCACGGCCGATGCTGCACAACCCGTCTCGAACAAGGGCTGTGTCTATGCAGCTTGGTCGCAGCAGGCGCACAACTATATCCGGCTTTGCTCCGCCGACGGCGCCGCGAGCCCGGACCAGGCCAAAGGCGACACCACCCAGGCGCAATGGCAGACCCTGCAATCCATCTCGCCGACCTCGCAGCTCGTCTTCCGCACCAACCACCGGCTCGTCGTCTTGAACGACATCACCAACGGCAACGTGTGGAACCCGGATCAGTCCAACAAGGTCATCAAGATCCAATGGCGTCAAATCGAAACGAAGAAGACCACCAACCAGCAGAAGAACTCAGACTCGGCCAACAACCAGACGCAGTTCAAACCCACCTGCTCCACCAAGTCCGGCGAGATCAAGGCCGAGGACGATAATTTCGGCGCGCGCGTGGGCGGCCAGGAAATCCTTGACGTGCTGCGCAACGATGAACAGACCGACTGCTCGGTGTTGCACATCACCAAGGTCGGGCCCGTTTCCGGCACCGGCATCACCGTCGCCCCGATCTATTCCGGACGTTATTTGCAACTTGACGCCTCAGGCGCCAGTGCGGGCAAGGCCAGCTTCACTTACGAAATCAACGACGGACGCGGACAGTCCAGCTCCGCGACGGTCAATCTCAACATCACCGGGGGCACCGTCAACCAGCCTCCGGCCCAGACCGATACCCCGCCCGAATACGACGTGGAGCAGGGAGCCACCTTCACCGTCAACGCGCTGGGCAGCTTCAGCGACCCGGAAGGCGACCCGATGACGCTCGTCTCCGCCGTGGCGCAGAACAACGACCAGGTGGCCATCTCCACCCGCGCCGACGGCCAGCTCGTCTTCAACACCGGCTCGCTGACCGGGGGCCGCGTGGGTGTGGAAGTCACCGTCTCCGACGGCATGCACACCGGTATGGGGCTCATCTATTTCTCCGTACGCCCGGCGAACACGCTTCCGGCGCTGATCGACCCGGTGACCAAGAACACCACACCCGACACCTCCACCACCGTGGAACTCAAACAATACGTGCACGGCACCAGCGCCCAGCCACCCGTGCTTTCCGCCGTCAATACTCCAAGCGGCACCACGACGTCGACCAATTCCGCCGACCTTTCCTTCACGTTCAAGGCCAGCAACCCCGGTACATATTACGTTCCGTATACCATCACGCAAGGCAGTGTGGAGGCTCAAGGGCTGGCACGATTGGAAGTGCAGCCGGTGGCCGGAGAAGCGGCCAAGCCGGTGGCCGCCAACGATGTGGCGCTGCTGGGCGCCGACCGCACCGCCATCGTCGAACCGCTCAACAACGACACCGATCCGATGGGCGGCGTGCTTTCGGTGACCTCCGTCAACGTCGACCCGAAACTGGGTATCAAAACCGGGCTCGTGGCCCACAAGCGTGTCTATATGACCGCCCGACAAATTCCGACCAAGCCAGTAAAGCTGACCTATACCGTGGCCAACGCGGCAGGTTCCACCCGCGGCACCATCGTGCTGCAGCCGCCGGCCCTGACCACCGCCAACGCGGCGCCGAAAGCCGCCAATGTCAACGCCAACGTGCGTACGGGCGGCATCGTCAGCGTCGACGTAATCGACCACGTCTCCCACGCCGACGGCACCACGGTGAAACTGCAGAACACCTTGCAGTTCAGCAAGAAGACCTTCAAAGGCCTCGTCTTCGTTTCCGGCGACGACGTGCGTTATCAGGCCTCGAATACCCCGGGCGTCTACCCGGTGACCTACACCGTGCGCGACAACCTCGGCAACGCGGCCTCCGGCATCATCACCATCACCGTGCACGCCAAGGACGCCAACAACAAGCCCGCCCCCACCCCGCAGGACACGCAGGCGCAGGTCGCGGCCGGACAGAAGGTGCGTATCCCGATCACGCTGACCGGCATCGACACCGACGGCGACGACGACACCTTGCTTGGCCTTGGCGACAAGTCTCCGAAGATGGGACGTATCGACGAAGTCGGCGCGAACTATATGGTCTACGAGGCCTATAGCGATTCATCAGGGACCGATACTTTCTCCTACGCGGTAGAAGACTGGACCGGCCAGCGAGCGCAGGCACAGATTCGCGTGGGCGTCTACAAGGGCACCTCCGATTCCGGCGTGTACGCACGCGACGACCAGGTGACCCTGCGACCCAACACCGCCGCCAATGTGCCGGTGGCCCAGAACGATATCTCCGGTGACAACACCGACCTCAAGGTCGACAAGAACCTCATGATGCAAGGCATCACCGGGGCCAATGTGGCCGACAACATGATTTCGTTCAAGACGCCGGCTCAAGCAGGAACGTCATACATCGTCTACACCGTCAAAGACAAGGCAGGGCTTTCCGATACCGCCACGTTGACCGTGATCACCGACCCGAACGCACCCATCGAGCCACCCACGGCCTACGATTACCGCGTGCCTTCCGCCGCGACGCTCGACAAGAAATCCGTGGACGTCGACCTTTCGCAATGGATCGCGAACCCCTCCGGCACCGCCGACGAACTCAAGGTCGGCATCGACCCGACGGCCGCCGACCACGCACACGTCAAGGGCGGAGCGAAATCCACCACGGTGACCGTCGACCTCACCAACGAGGCGCGCAGTGTGCCTTACACGGTGACCAACACCACCTATCACATCACTTCCACGGCTTTCGTCCAGGTGCCGCAATACGGCGTCTTCCCGCCGATGCTGCGTCCGAAGGCACCGCCGATCAGGGTGAACGCGAAACGCAGCGTCAATATCAATCTCGCCGATTACGTGCGCGTCGGCCCCGGCAAGACACCGTACGTCGACAAGAACTCAATCAGCGCCACCAAGAGCGATAATTCCGATTATTACGTCAACGACCAGACCCTAAAGTTCACCGCGCCAAAGGATTATGCAGGCCCGGCTTCCATCACTTTCACGGTCTCCGACGGCAAGCGCGACGACAACAGCAAAGACAAGAACGGTTCAAAGCAGGCCAAGATCATCAATTCGTCCGTGTTGACACTGCCCATCACCGTCATCGGCCGCAACGTGCCGCCGCCCACCTTCTCCTCCTCCACCATCAGCGTGGCGGCCGGCGAGGACGCCAAGACCATCGACCTGACGGCCTTGACCCACGCCCCGAGCGGCCTGGATGACGACGAAACGGACTATAGCTATTCCGGCGGGGAAGCCTCCGGTTCCATCGAATCGCATCTGACCAGCGGCGGCAAGCTTACGTTGAAGGCACCGACTGACGCCGCCGTCGGGTCGATGTCGAGTATTCCCATCACCATCAAATATTCGAACGGCACCGTTTCGGCGGGACTGACGGCGCAGGTGGTGCAATCCACGCGCCCGCTCGCCCAGATTTCCGGGGTCAACAAGCGGATGAACGCCGGCGACGACACCACCGTCGACATCCTCAACGGGGCCTTCAACCCGTTCCCGAACTCGTCGCTGACGGTAGTGAGCTGCCAGGCCGACGATACCGCGAAACTCAAAGTCGACTGCGGCTCGAAGGGCTCCATCGGCATCCACGCGGCCGCCGACATCGGCGCATCGTCGAACACCATCGTTGTCAATGTGCAGGACGCCACCAAGACCAAAGAACGTGAAGTCAGCGCCACCATCACCGTCTCGATCATCGACAAGCCTGCTCCACCGCTGCTCTCGCCAGTAGCTGGACAACCCGCCGACAGTGCGGTGAACCTGAGCTGGACGCCCGGTACAGCCAACGGCAGCCCTATCAGCGACTACGAAGTGGACTATGACGGCAACGCCAAATCCTGCGGCGCGGTGACCACCTGCAATATCACAGGCCTAACCAACGGCAAGAACTACAGCTTCAGCGTCAAGGCCAAGAACGAGGCCGGCTGGTCGAAGCCGTCGAACAGTGTGGACGCCATGCCCGACAAGGTGCCCGACGCGCCCAGCGGCATCAAGGTGAAAGGCGGATACCACACCATCACCGTCTCCTGGGATCCGGCTTCGTACGTGGGCACCAAGCCCGACCAATACACTGTAGCCCTGAACGGGGCGGCCGGCACCAAAATCGTCGACGGCTCGGCCACAAGCTGCAGCTTCGACATCGGCGATGGCTCCATCAACGACGGCATGAACGTCACTGCGACGGTACGCGGCCACAACCGCGCCGGTGACGGCCTTGTCGGCACATCGTCGAACGCGGACGGGCCTTGGGGCGACATCGGACCGACGATGCAAGCCGCGCAAAACAGCAGTAGCCCCAAGCAAATCGACGTCTCCATAACTCTGGGAAACATGCACAATGCGGGATGCGACAGCATCAGTGTCAATGGCCAATCCGTGTCGTGTTCCTCGCCGACGACGAGCGTCGCTGTTCCCGGAGATGCTCTTAACAATCCATTCACCGTCACAGCCGTCGTCACGCCGCGAAAAGACGGTCCTGACGCGAAGACGCTGACCGCCACGCTGACCCCACGTTATAAGCCGGCGCCGCCAGCCAATGTGAAGCTGACCCAAAACAACGGCGTATGCACACTCACCTGGGAAGCCAACGGGGATCACACCGGATTCAAGATCGGTGCCTCGCCAGCAACCAGCCCGACTACCTATAACCTTCCCGGGCCGTGGACGTCCTGTGGCAGCAAGGCCGTCAAGCAGACCTTGAACGGAGTCGATAGCGACGAAGCCGGCGCGAGCAATAACGATCTCTGGAAAAAGCCAGCTGACGTAAGTGGCATCACTGTCACCTGGGCCGATCATGACCACATCAATCTCAGCAAGCTTCCCGACACATACGGTCGCGCCAATGTAGCCGTCGAGCTCATCCTCTACGACGGGGGCACATCGGCAAGCTTTACCCCGACGGCAGGCACGACAAGCGTTGATGTCAGTTCTTTCACCGGCACTCCAGATTCCTGGCAGATCAAGGTGACCAGCGCAAGTGAATCCGAACTCAACGCCAACACCGAAAAAACAACATTCCCCACATCGGTGACCCGTCCGGCCCCCACTTCCGAGTCGCTGACGCCTCGCGTGTTCGCCCAGACGCTCACGTTGGACGACTATGTGCGAGCTGCGGACCAGCATGCGCTCCAGTCACCAAGGTCGTAAACCCATGAAGCCATACAGATTGTTTTATAAACCAACAAACCAATACCTCATCAAGAAAAGCCGTAAAGCCATCACAAAGGAGAATCGATGAGCAACAATCCAGAGAAACCCAACGATGAGACGCAAATCTCGGACGCCACGCATCTTTCTGAAGCCGCCCATCTTCCGCAATTCAGCGCCGGCGACGATACGACCAATGGCGGCGGCAGCGCGTTCCCCTCGCTGCCGAAGCGTTCGGGGGAACCCAGGCACACGGCCACTGACCCGAGCGACGACAGCACCGTACTTGGTTCCATCAGCCACGGCATCAGCGAGGATGAGGACATCTCCGAAGAGACTGTATTGAGCACCTCGATGCCCGGCAGCAACAACGATGCCCCGGTCATTCCTACTGAAAATTTTGCGGACGCGGGGCTAGACGCGCAAACCGGCGGAAGCTATGTTGCTTCTCCGGCCACGCCTGCCGGAATTCCCGACGGTGCTTACACGGGGACTTCTACTAGCGCTTCTGCAGCTACTTTCGCGTCTTCCGCCACTCCTGCAACCGCAAACCTGGCGCCCGTCACCGGCAATACCACGAACCCGACGCCAAGTGGCTACCAAGCACCATCCTCAATGTCATACACTTCGTCAACCGGCAGCTTCCAGTCGCAGGTCTCCCCCAACGCTTCCGTCAGCCCGGATTCGCTTTCGGCCCCGTACGCCGCGGCCACGCCGGCTTCGACGATCATCACCCCGCCCAAGGATTCCATTCTTGAATTCAAGCGTTCCTTCGACGCACTGGTCGACAACATCGGCAAGGTCGTGGTCGGCAAGCCCGAACCAATCAAACTGTGCGTCACCGCGCTGATGGTCGGCGGCCACGTGTTGCTGGAAGACAACCCCGGCACCGGCAAAACGCAGCTGGCGCGAGGCCTGGCCAATTCCATCGCCACCTCGTTCAAGCGTATCCAGTTCACCCCCGACCTGCTCCCGAGCGACGTAGTCGGCGTGACCTTCTACGACCAGAAATCCGGCGAATTCGAATTCCGTGAGGGCCCGATCTTCGCCTCCATCGTGCTGGCCGATGAGATCAACCGTGCTTCGCCGAAGACCCAGTCCGCACTGCTGGAGGTCATGGAAGAGCAGAAGACGACTGTCGACGGCAAGACCTACCCGATGCCGCAGCCGTTCATCGTCATCGCCACCCAGAATCCGCTGGAACAGCTTGGCACCTATAAGCTGCCTGAGGCCCAGATGGACCGCTTCCTCATCAAGACCTCCGTGGGCGCGCCCGGCCACGACGTGTCGATCGGCATCTTGAAGGACATCGACATCACCGACCGCGCCGACACCGTTTCCGCGGTTTTGAGTGGCGACGACATCATCAGGCTGCGCAAGACGGCCAAGGACGTGCGCGTCGATGACCGCATCCTTGAATACATCGAACGCCTCATCGAGGCCACCAGGCTGAGCGAAAAACTTCGCGTGGGCTCCTCCATGCGTGGCGCACTGGCACTGACCCGTTGCGCCCGCATCTGGGCCGCCGCCGACGCACGCGACTACGTGCTCCCCGACGACGTGCAGGACCTCGCCGTGCCGGTGCTCGCCCACCGCATCATTCTGAACGCCGAAACCGCGTTCAAGGGCGAAACCGCCGAACAGGTCGTCTCCGAAATCGTCGAATCCGTCCCAGCCCCTGCCATGGGAGCCTGAAAGCAAGACCATGCACTTTACCAAAAACCGACACCAGCCGCAGGCGACGCCACCCGGTTTCTCCGCATCCACCCAGAACGGGGCTATGGCGGTAAACGCGGGAAGGCAAAGTCAACAAGGCCGTCGCCGCCTCAAAGGGCGTAGACCCAGCCTGTTGCAAAACAACACTCGTCTTGGCCATCTTTGGCTCAAGGTTCGGCACAATGCGGCCGGTTTGCGCAAAAGGCTGCCTGGATGGCTCACCGCCTACGTCTCGCCGCTCGGTTGGTCGGTAACCGGTATGGCCGTGGTCTGCCTAGCAGCGTTCCCGTCGCTTGGATGGCACGAACTGCTGGTCTGCGGCATCATCGGACTGGTGATGCTGCTTTGCGGCATCGCGATGTCGCTCGGAAACACAAAATTCCATGCAGAACTATCCGTTTCAGATAACCGCATCACCGTCGGCGATAGCGTCAAGGTCGATATCAATATCTCCAACCCCGGCAAAAGCCCAACCGTCAGTGTGCTCGGCGACCTGCCGATGGGCGAGATGCACCAACGTTTCCGCATCCCCGCACTGGCTCCCGGCAAAGCCAAAGGTGAGCAGGTCGAGTTCCGCGCCACTTCGCGCGCCATCCTGCCCGTCGGCCCCTTGAAAATCAGCAAAGGTGACCCCTTCGGCATCGTGCGGCACGAGCAGTCGCTTTCGCAGTCCGTTCAGGTCTATATCCATCCGAAAACCGTGTTCCTCAATACCCTTGATTCCGGTATTTTCCGCGACCTCGAAGGCAGCCCTTCCGGCCAGGTGGTCGACGACGATCTCGACTTCTACGGTCTGCGCGAATACCGCCCCGGCGATGACATGCGCAACGTCCACTGGCTTTCGTCGGCGAAAACCGGCACGATGATGGTGCGGCAATACGAAGCGACCAAACGCACCGATACTTCCATCACCCTTGGCGTCAACCCTACGGATTACTCGTCCGAAGACGAATTCGAGCTCGCCGTGAGCGTCGCCTCCTCCATCGGCACCGAATGTCTGCTCGAAGACCGCCCGCTGGCCGTGCAGGCCGCCGCCGATTCCCTGATTGCGCGCGGGGCGATGCCCTTCCTCGACTGGATGAGCGGGGTCAAGCCGGACATAGACGAAAACCCGAACCTCGCCGTCGCGACTCTCGCTACGAGCCCCGGCGCTTCGTTCTATTTCTTCGTGGTCGGTTCGGGAGCCAAACTCCAACGTCTCCGCCGCATTGCCGCAGCGCTGAGCCGGGAATCCATCTGCGTGATGCTGCAGATCGACCCTATCGCCGGCAACGCCATCCACCAATACGATGACTTCACTCTGGCCACGCTTTCGGCGCTCGACGACCTGCCTTTGATCATGGAGGCGCTGAAATGAGCGATTCCTTTAACGCGGCAATCAATCCGACGGGCCGGACAAGCCAGAGCCGAGCGAATCCAAGCCGTTCCAAGACTTCCGGCTCTGCTTCTGCGGCTGCTTCCGCTTCGGTCTCCCTCCCCGATTTCACCGGCACGACCGGCACCAACACCACCGGCACGTGGGCAAGCACGACCCGGGCCCCGATCGCCCTGACCGCCACCAGCAACGGCCAGCGACAAATGTTCGTCACCGTGCGCCGCCCCTGGGCCACCGCCGCCATCGGCGCGCTGCTCGTTCTGGTCGCCGTCTGCCTCAATTCCGCCAATCTCATCGATGTCTACGGCAACGTTCTGGTCTGGGCCATGGCAGCCATTCCGGCAGCGCTGCTTGGCGTTCTGATTGCGTTGGCCGGAGTCAATCCGGCGCTGAAACTGTGGTGGCAGATCGTTTTCCTGGTCCTCGCCCAGTTCCTCGTCGGGCCCATCATCGCCCTGAACGACACGACCATCGCGCATATCGTACCGAGCCTCAAAACCATCACCCAAGGTTTCACACAGACTTTCGGCTCGTTCAAATACGTCATCGCCGTTATTCCGCCACTCGGCAATGCCAACGGCAGCCTGATGGCGTTGTGGACGCTCAACCTGTGGACGGCGTTCCTGGCCGGTGTTTTCGCGGTTTCGGTGAGTAACAAAATCAACCTCATCACCGTCTTCCCGCTGGCTTTGAACCTTGTGGTGAGCGCACTTCTGGGCACCGCCTACGGCACGCTGCGTCCGGTCTGCGGCATTATCGCCATGTTGGCGTTGGTCGTTTGGCTGGCCTGGCGCTGGCAGTCGCTGGATATCCGCCGGCCGGTAAGCATGGCAATAATTATCGTTCTTGCCGTCGGTCTCTCGTTCGGCGCGACCCTCATCGTCCCGCAGCACCGCCTCACCCTGCGCGACCGCTACAACCCGCCGCTTGACCCGCACCAATACACCAGCCCGTTAAGCGATATGCGCTCGTATGTCAAATACCATAAGAAGGAAACGCTGCTTTCCGTTTCCGGGCTTCCCGCCGGCACACCGGTGCGTCTGGCCGTCATGGATCGCTTCGACGGCAACGTCTGGAACCTTTCGGATTCCACCGACGCCAGCGATTCCTCCGATTATCGTAAGATCGGCAGCGGCATCGCCAACACGACGCAAGGCGAGCATTTCAAAGCCACCTTCAAAGTGCATAGGGGCTTCTCCGAGCAATGGATGCCATTGGCGGGCGAAGCGACGTCCGTCGGTATGAATACCCAGGATTTCTATTACAACATGGGTACTCATTCGGCCATCGTTCCCAACACGGCACTTGGCGGACAGACCTATACCGAATCCGGCGTCATCGCCGACATTCCCAGCCAGCAGCAGATCATCCACGCACACGCGCAACGTATTACACAACCCGAAGCGAGGGATATTCCCGACAGCGCCAGCAGACTCGCTCCGGCTTTGACCGGCAAGCAGGCCAGTGACGGCGCGACGGCGGCAACCCTCGCCACGGCGCTCAAGACCAAGGGCTGGTTCTCTCACGGGCTGGCGGGCGATTATCCGTCGCTGCCCGGCCACGGCAACTTCCGTATCGACTCCATGCTCGGCGGCACCGCAATGGTCGGCGACAGCGAGCAGTACGCGTCGGCGATGGCGATGATGGCCCGCGAGCTCAACCTCCCCGCGCGTGTGGTACTCGGCTTCATTCCGAAGGACAAGGACGGCAACATTTCCAAGGCCCGCACCACGCACACCAAGAACGGCGTGGCACAAACCGATTTCACCGGCAACGACATCGAGGCCTGGGTCGAGATCAACTTCAAGGATTACGGCTGGGTACCCTTCTACCCCACCCCCAAGGAGACGAAGATCCCGAACAAGAACCAGGATCTGACACCGCCGAACCCGAAGACGCTCGTGCGTCAGCCGCCGGTGCCGCTCGTCGATCCGTTGCACGACCAGAACCAGGCGCGCGACCAGTCCTCGCTTGACGGTGCGGACGCAGGCGACCTCAATGGGAATGCCACACTGATGAGGATTCTGGCGATTGCCGAAAAGGTCGCCATCTACGGCAGCCCGCTGTGGATCATCCTTATTATTTGCGGGCTCATCTTGCTCATCAAAGCCATCCAACTGGCCGTCATGGCCCGTCGTGGCAGCTCGGAGCAACGCATCGCCGCCGGTTGGAGGGCTATCGACATGCTCGCCGACCAAAGTGGCATCAAGACCTCCGGCACCCGCCGGCATCAGGTCGCTCAGATCGACAAAGCGCTGAAGACTGTGAACGAAGGCGCTGCGACTGCCGCCGCAAGCGCTGCAATGGCTCCCATCACCGCTCAAGCGACAACCCGCAAGGCCCAGAAAGCCGCCGAAAAAGCAGCCAAGAAGAGGAAACCTTTCAAGGGACATCCGATTGACTTGGGTCAGCTTCAGCTGCTCTCCCGCGAGGCCGATTGGGTCGCCTTCTCCGGCAAGAAACCCGAAGAGACGGCTTCCGAGGATTATTGGAAGCGGGTCAAGGCCATGCGCAAGGCCATTCTCGCCGACCAGCCGCGCATGCGTCGTCTGCGTACCCGGCTTTCGCTCAGAGGCGTCTTCCATATGCCGCACGTCGATCTCAGCCGACTCAAGAAGGCCGGCTCCGCCAATGCCGCAGGTGCCGCGGGCCACGCAAGTTCCGCGAATGCTTCGAATGCCAAAACCGGTAAAGGCGCGAAAGCCTCCAAAGCCGGCAAATCCGGCAAAACGAAGCCGCGTAAAGCCTCAAAGAAAAATGCGACAAAAAGCGCGTCTATACTGAATGATGTGCATGCGAAACCCAAAACCACCGCACGGAAAGGTCGTTGATTATGTCTGATCACCCACACATTCGTGCGGCCATGGGCACCGACATCGGCAAAAGACGACGCAACAACCAAGACACAGGGGTCAACGAGCCCGGAGTCTATATGGTCTGCGACGGCATGGGCGGCGGTGTCGGCGGCGAACGTGCGAGCGCGCTGACCGCGGGGCACTTCAAGGCCATCGCTAGTGAAGCCGTGCGATCCCGTCAAGTCATCGAATCCGCACTGGACGCTTCCCAACACGACGTCTACGAACTGGGCAAGGATCTCGGCGGCCTGGCAGGAACCACGGCCACCGGCATCATCCTTCCTGCCCGCCCCGCCAAGGACGGCAGCGAGCAGGCCCCGCTTTGGTATGTGGTCAATGTCGGCGATTCCCGCACCTACCATTTCGATCTCGATGAGCACGGCAACGCGGTCGCGTCCTCAATCAGTCATATCACCAAGGACCATTCCGAACGTCAGCAGGCCATTGACGCCGGGCTGATGTCGCCGAAAATGGCGAACGCGACCATCCCGCGCAACGTCATCACCCAGTGTATCGGCGCGCCACAAGGCATTCGGCCCGACTTTTACGCGGTGGTGCCCTCCGGTCGGTTCGTCGTATGTTCCGATGGCCTTTATTCCGAGGTCGACGACGCCGAAATCGGGACGATCTGCCAGGCGAACCCGGATCCAAAACGTGCCGTGGAAGCGCTGATCCGCGCGGCTCTCAAGGCCGGAGGCGACGACAACATCACCATCGTCGTCGTCGACGTGCGGCCGAGCATTTCCTGCGACAAGCTTTGGCACGCCAGCAAACTCGATATCGGAGAGGAGCTGGAGACCATCGGGGACGTCACCCTCGACAGTTTGCATACATAAGTCGCATAAATCAAATAAATGCGATGTTTTTCGTTCCATTCGTGCATCATTCGCGCGACAGAATGCGAATCAAACGTTATAATCGTTGTAGTGAAGTAATAATTATCGATAATAGAAAACAGATGAACGTCGAGCATTCATCAACAAGAAAGAGAAGTGAAATACCATGGTTGATTACGACACCGCCGTCGCCGTTGTTCAGGATTCCGAGGCAGACCCGATCATGCTGGCGAAAGTCGCCTACGAAAACCCGGATTTCGGCGCGAACGTAGCCGCGAATCCGCGCACCTACCCAGGGCTGAAGCGTTGGCTCGCCCAGTTCGGCGACGACCGCGCACGCGAGACGCTCAAAACCATGGGCTTTGAGGTTCCCGATCACGGCGTTTCGCCGCAAGAGGCACCGGCTCAGCAGGACGTTGCGGCACAAGCTTCATCACCCTACATCGCCGATCAGCAGGCCGCGGGTGGCCAGTATGCTGCCGCGAATCAGTATGCGGCACAACAGCAACCGGCCGCTGCCTACAACCAGCAGATGCCCGTCGCCACGAACGCTTACGGCTACACCGCCGAGCAGGCGCTGGACCCGAACACCGACCAGATGACCATCGCGAGCATCGCCCAATATGCCCCCGAACTGCGCCCCTGCCTGGCACGCAACCCCAATACCTACCCGGAGCTCTTGAACTGGCTCGCCCAGCTGCACGACCCGGCCATCGACGCGGCACTGGCCACGCGGCAATAATGCTGTTCGGTGTCTGCACGGTTACTGATACCCGCAAAGACGACTGTCAGTAACCGTGCGTATAAATCGGCTCAAGTAATCACGTCAGCTGGTTTATCGATTTGACAGCAAACCAACGGGTTCCCAATCTAAACCGTTCGACATAACGAATGTCCCGCTACCTACCGAAATGGTAAGGTAGCGGGACATTCGTTATGTAACGTATTACTAAATTTCAGCAATCAAAGCTTCACGCCAAGCCGAAACGCAAACTTCGGCGAGCCTGAAGCCGAATCTATAACGATGACTAACTTTAATTCAGCCGAGACGCACTTAGCTGGCTTCAGCTCTTATCTTCAGTGAGCTTGAAGAACTGGTCGCCGATACGCAACGTCGTGGGCGCCGAGAGCTGAACCGGGCTGTCTTTGACCTGCTGCTCGTGGTCGTCCTCGATGATATACGTGCCGTTGAGCGAACCGTAATCCTCAATCCACAACGTGCCGTCCTTGTCGTAGCTGACGGCGGCGTGATTGCGCGAAACCGTGCGCGTCGGGTCGGCAAGCTTGATCGACATCGCGCCTTGCGGCACGGTGGCCGAAACGTTGCGACCCAGCAGAGCGCTCTTGGTCAGCTCAATATCCTGACCTGTGGCATCGTTGTGCAGGCGGTAACGTTTCTTGGGTTCTTCGGCCATGAAAGCGGTGGAAAGCACCGTTCCATCCCAATCCTCGATGTCGCCCTCGCTATTGGTCTGCGGAGTGGACGAAGTCCAGGATTTGTCGGCGGCGGGCTTGCGCGCCGCGACGGCCTTGTCAACCAGCGTCTGCGGGGTCTGCGCCGCCCCCGTTTCCTGCGCAGGCTCTACGGCCGCGCTCTGGTTTGCGGATACAACTGTGGCGTCATCGTCATACCAACCAAGCTCGGGTGGCGGCGGAAAAGGCAAAGTGCTCATAAAAGCCATGTTACCGCAGAACCGCAACATTTTGGGCCATATCGACGGAGTGCACACACAAGTTGTCCGAAAATCCATAAATCGTTATACGAAACATTGATATTTACCTGCCATTGTCGCCTTTAACCAGTCATTGATACCTTATCCGTTGATTTTTTACATTCCAAAATATACGTGCAGAGGCATAACGACCTGATTAGAGGTGCGACCGGCCGATTGGCAACGTCACCACTGCCCCACCACATCCGACGGTTAACGAGCTGCAGATATGAATTTGTCCCGGTGCGTCGTAAACGCATCGAGACAAATGTAACCGTTAAACCACTCGGCCTTTCAGCCTATTTCATTAGGCTTGGGAACCGGAATTGTCGGTGCCGGTGTCCGAGTTGGCATCGGTGCTGGGAGCAGCGCCGGAGCCGAAATCAGTATCGCCGCCGAGCTCCGTGGCCCCACCCTGATCGTTGAGGAAGTCATCGGGATTGAAGTCGTCGCCGAGCTTCAGGTCGCCGAAGTCGATATTGGAGAAGTCCATATCGTCCATGCCGCCCTCGCCGAAGTCAGTGCCGGTCGAGTCTCCACCCAAACCGAAGTTCGGGTAAATCGTGTCGCGGATGGCCTTGTCGGGCTCGACCGTCGCGTTGCGATAACGCGCAAGGCCGGTGCCGGCAGGAATGAGCTTGCCGATAATGACGTTCTCCTTCAAGCCCTTGAGCTCGTCGGACTTCTGCTCCAAAGCGGCCTCCGTAAGCACACGGGTGGTCTCCTGGAACGAAGCGGCGGAAAGCCAGGAATCGGTGGCCAGCGAAGCCTTGGTGATACCCAGAAGCTCCGGACGACCGGCGGCAGGCTTGCCGCCTTCCTTGACGGCCTTCATGTTGGCGTCGCGGAACTTGGACTGGTCGACCAGCTCGCCAGGCAGCAGGCTCGTGGTGCCGGAATCGATCACCGTGATGCGGCGAAGCATCTGGTGGACGATGACCTCGAGGTGCTTGTCGTGGATATCCACGCCCTGGGAGCGATACACGTCGTGCACGCCCTCGACGATGTTGACCTGAGCCGCGCGGGGCCCCAAGATGCGAAGAATCTTCTTCGGGTCGACGGAGCCTTCGATCAGCTGGGTGCCGGTGTCGACGTGGTCGCCGTCCTTGACGAGCAGCGGCGCACGGCGGGTCACCGGGTAGGTGATCGGCTCGATGGTCGTGTCGTCCGGGGTCAGCGTGACCTGACGGCCGTGGTCGGAATCCTCGACCTTGACGGTGCCGGGGTACTCCGTAATCGGTGCCTCGCCCTTAGGCGTACGCGCCTCGAAGAGCTCGGTGACACGGGGAAGACCCTGGGTGATATCGGAAGCGGAAGCGACGCCGCCGGAGTGGAAGGAACGAAGCGTCAGCTGCGTACCAGGCTCGCCGATGGACTGTGCCGCGACAACGCCGACGGCCTCGCCGACATCCACCAGACGATTGGTGGCCAGCGACCAGCCGTAGCACTTCGCGCACACGCCGCGCTTGGACTCGCAGGTCAGTACGCTGCGTGCCTTGACCTCTTCGACGCCGTGAGCGACCATGTCGCGCAAAGCATCCATAGAGAGGGCATCGCCGCGCTTGTACAGCACGGTCTTGCCGTCCTTTGGGTCGATGACATCGTCGGCGAGCAGACGGGAGTAAGGGCCGCCGTCCGCATCCTTGACGAGCACGAGGTTGCCGTCCTCATCACGGTCGGCGATCTTGATCGGCAGGCCACGCTTGGTGCCGCAGTCCTCTTCGCGAACGATGACCTCCTGGGCCACGTCCACGAGACGACGGGTGAGGTAACCGGATTCCGCGGTACGAAGTGCGGTATCGGCCAGACCCTTACGGGCGCCGTGCTGGGAGATGAAGTATTCCAGGACGGAGAGGCCCTCGCGGTAGTTGGACTTGACCGGGCGGGAGATGATCTCGCCCTTCGGGTTTGCCACCAGGCCTCGCATACCGGAAATCTGGCGAATCTGCATCCAGTTGCCTCGGGCACCGGACTGCACCATGATGTTGACGTTGTTGTCGTCCTTGAAGTTATCGCGCATGGCGTCCGCGACCTTGTCGGTGCATTCGGTCCACAGGTTGATGAGCTCCTGACGGCGTTCCTCTTCGGTCAACAGACCCATCTCGTACTGGTCGTTGACCTTGTCGGCCTGGCCTTCGTAGTCGTGGATGATGGAGAGACGTTCCGGCGGTTCGACGATGTCGGAGAAGGACATGGTGACGCCCGACCAAGGAGCGCGGGTGAAACCGAGGTCCTTCAGGGCGTCCAGCGTCGCAGCCACCTGTGCGGTGGAATAACGCGTGGCGATGTCGTCGACGATCGTGGAGAGCTTGCCCTTGGCGACCTGCTCGTTGATGAACGGGTAGTCGACAGGCAGGGTCTCGTTGAACTTCAAGCGGCCGTAGGAAGTGGCGAAGAGGACGGAACCGTCCTTGAAACGCTCTTCCTTGACCACGTCCGGGCTGCCCGGCTCGGGGTCGGTGACCTTGAGCTCGCTCGGTTCCCAATCCTTGGGGAGCACGAAATCCTTGGGCAGGCGCACCAGCACCTTGGCCTGGGTATCGACGTCATGACGGTCGACGGCCATGCGCAGCTCTTCAGGGGAGCCGAGCACGCGACCCTGGCCCTTGGCGCCTTCCACCACAGTGGAAAGGAAGTAAAGACCCAGAATCATGTCCTGAGAAGGCATGGTGACGGTGTGGCCGTCAGCCGGCTTCAGGATGTTGTCGGAAGCCATCATCAAGGAGCGGGCCTCGGCCTGTGCCTCGACGCTCAGCGGCAGGTGGACTGCCATCTGGTCGCCATCGAAGTCCGCGTTGAACGCGGCGCAGGCGAGCGGCGGCAGGTGAATGGCCTTGCCTTCGACCAGAATCGGCTCGAAGGCCTGAATACCAAGCCTGTGCAGCGTAGGCGCACGGTTCAGGAGCACCGGATGCTCGCTGATGACGTCTTCGAGCACGTCCCAGACGGACGAATCCTGACGGTCGACCAAACGCTTCGCGCTCTTCATGTTCTGCGCATAGTTCTGGTCCACGAGCTTCTTGATGACGAAGGGCTTGAAGAGCTCCAATGCCATCGGCTTCGGCAGACCGCACTGGTGCATTCTAAGCGACGGGCCGACGACGATCACGGAACGGCCGGAATAATCCACGCGCTTGCCGAGAAGGTTCTGACGGAAACGGCCCTGCTTGCCCTTGAGCATGTCGCTCAGGGACTTCAGCGGACGGTTCGAAGCACCGGTGACGGGGCGGCCACGACGGCCGTTGTCGAACAGGGAGTCAACGGCTTCCTGCAGCATGCGCTTCTCGTTGTTGAGCATGATCTCGGGGGCGCCGAGCTCGATGAGCCTCTTCAAACGGTTGTTGCGGTTGATCACACGACGATAGAGGTCGTTCAGATCGGAAGTGGCGAAACGGCCGCCGTCAAGCTGCACCATCGGGCGCAGATCCGGAGGAATGACCGGGATGGCGTTCAAAACCATCGCCTCGGGCTTGTTGTCCGTGGTGAGGAATGCGTTGACGACCTTCAGGCGCTTCAGGGCGCGGGCCTTGCGCTGGCCGGAGCCGGTGTCGATTTCTTCGCGAAGCTGCTTGGCGGCACCTTCAAGGTCGAAGTCACGCAGACGCTGCTGAATGGCCTCGGCACCCATGGAGCCTTCGAAATAGTCGCCGTAGCGGTCGACCATTTCCTGCCACAGATCCACGTCACCTTCCATATCGCCCGGCTTCAGGGTCTTGAAGCGGTCGAACACGGCGGCAAGGCGCTGAGCCTGGTCGTCGTAGCGCTGGCGGATGGCCGCCATCTCGCGCTCGGCGGAGTTGCGAATCTTGGACTTGGCGCTGCCCTTGGCCTCGCCGCTCGCCTCGAGCTCGGCCATATCGCTCTCGAGCTTCTTCGCGCGTTCCTCGATCTCGTTGTCGCGGCGCTTGTTGAGCTGTGCGATCTCGGTGTCGAATTCGTCCTGCAGATCCGGCAGATCCTGCTGGCGCTGCGCCTCATCGACACTCGTGACCATGTAGGCCGCGAAGTAGATGACCTTCTCAAGGTCCTTCGGCGCGATGTCGAGCAGATAGCCCAAACGGCTCGGCACACCCTTGAAGAACCAGATGTGCGTTACCGGTGCGGCCAGTTCGATGTGGCCCATGCGCTCACGGCGGACGCGGGATTTGGTAACCTCCACGCCGCAGCGTTCGCAGACGATGCCCTTGAAACGGACGCGCTTGTATTTGCCGCAGGCGCACTCCCAGTCGCGGGTCGGTCCGAAGATCTGCTCTCCGAACAGGCCGTCTTTCTCGGGCTTCAAAGTTCTATAGTTGATGGTTTCCGGCTTCTTGACTTCGCCGTAGCTCCACTTGTGGATGTCCTCGGTAGTGGCGAGTCCGATCCTCAGTTTGTCAAATGCGTTGACGTCCAGCACTATGTTGTCCTGTCTTCCAATTGGTAACAATTACGATTTTCGGCCGGCTTGTCGGGCTTGGCATTTTCCTTTTCGCCAAACCCCAGACTAAGCCGTATATTGAAGCGTTGCCTCTAGCGGTATTCCGGCTGAGGTGCCGCCTGATCGTCCTTGGCCGAGGCGTCCGGGCGGGCGCCAATGTTGAAGCCGAGATCGTTGGAGTTGCCCACCGGGTCATCCTCCGCGTCGTTCAGGTCAATGGCCACGCCGTCTGCGTTGAGCACTTCGACGTTGAGCGAGAGGGACTGCATTTCCTTCAAGAGCACCTTGAAGGACTCCGGGATGCCTGCCGGCGGCAGGTTCTCGCCCTTGACGATGGCACCGTAGGCGCGCACGCGGCCGTCGACGTCATCGGACTTGGTGGTCATCATCTCGTGCAGCGTGTAAGCGGCGCCGTAGGCCTCGAGGGCCCACACCTCCATCTCGCCGAAGCGCTGGCCGCCGAACTGTGCCTTGCCGCCCAGCGGCTGCTGGGTGATCATGGAGTACGGGCCGGTGGAACGCGCGTGGATCTTGTCGTCCACGAGGTGGTGCAGCTTGAGCATGTACATATAGCCCACGGAAATCGGCTTCGGGAAAGGCTCGCCGGTGCGACCGTCGAACAACGTCGCCTTGCCGTCTTCGCCCACGAGCTTGTTGCCGTCGCGGTCGGGAAGGGTACTGCGCAGCAGGCCCTGGATCACGTCGGGACGCACGCCGTCGAAGACCGGGGTGGCCACCGGGGTGCCCGGGTCGCCATGTTCGGCGCCCTGCGGCACGTACTTCTTCCATTCGGCCTCGAGATCCGGGTCGAGCTTGATGTCCCAGCCGGCGTGAGCAATCCAGCCCAAGTGCAGTTCCAGCACCTGGCCCAGGTTCATACGGCTAGGCACACCCAGAGGGTTGAGCATGATGTCGATTGGGGTGCCATCGGGCAGGAACGGCATGTCCTCTTCCGGCAAGATGCGGGAGATGCAGCCCTTGTTGCCGTGACGGCCGGACATCTTGTCGCCCACCGTGATCTTACGGTGCTGGGCGATGTAGACGCGAATCATCGAATTGACGCCGTTGGGCAGCTCATCGCCGTCCTCCTCGGCCTCGTCGCGGGTGATTTCCTTGATGGAGATGACCGTGCCGGTCTCGCCGTGAGGCACACGCAGCGAGGTGTCGCGAACCTCGCGGCTCTTCTCGCCGAAGATGGCACGGAGCAGGCGTTCCTCAGGGGTGAGCTCGGTCTCGCCCTTAGGCGTGACCTTGCCGACCAGGATGTCGCCGGCCTCGACCTCGGCGCCGATGCGGATGATGCCGCGCTCGTCGAGGTTGGCCACCGCTTCCTCGCCGACGTTCGGCAGGTCGCGGGTGATCTCCTCGGCGCCGAGCTTGGTGTCGCGGGCATCGATTTCGTACTCTTCGATGTGGATCGAGGAATAGGTGTCGTCTTTCACCAGACGCTGGGAAATGATGACGGCGTCCTCGTAGTTGTAGCCGTTCCAAGGCATGAACGCGACCAGCACGTTCTTACCCAGAGCCAAGTCGCCTTTATCGGTGGCCGAACCGTCGGCCAGGACGCTGCCGCGCTCGACGCGCTCGCCGTCCTTGACCAGCGGGACCTGGTTGTAATTGGTGGTCTGGTTGGAACGCTGGAACTTGGCGAGCTTGTAGCTCGACTGGGTTCCGTCATCGTTGGTGACGCGAATGATATCAGCGGAAACGTAGGTGACCACGCCGTCCTTCTCGGACAGGATGGTGTCACCGGAATCGTAGGCGGTACGCCATTCGGCGCCGGTGCCCACCAGCGGGCGCTCGGACTTGACAAGCGGGACGGCCTGACGCTGCATGTTGGTGCCCATCAGTGCTCGGTGACCCTCGTCGTGCTCAAGGAACGGAATCAGCGAAGCGCCGACGGAGACCATCTGGCGCGGGGAAACGTCCATGTAGTCGACCTCGGAGACCGGCACATCGACTGCCTCGTCCTCGCCTGCACGCACAAGTGCAGTCTTCTCGACGAAGTTGCCGTTCTCGTCCAGCTTCTGGTTGGCCTGGGCGATAACATGCTCGGCATCGCGGTCAGCGGTCATGTATTCAATCTCGTTGGTGACGTGACCGTCGACGACCTTGCGGTACGGGGTCTCGATGAAGCCGAACGGGTTGACGCGGCCGAAGGTCGCGAGCGAGCCGATGAGGCCGATGTTCGGGCCTTCAGGGGATTCGATCGGGCACATACGTCCGAAGTGGGACGGGTGGACGTCGCGGACCTCCATGGAGGCGCGGTCGCGCGAAAGGCCGCCGGGGCCCAGCGCGGAGAGACGACGCTTGTTGGTCACGCCGGAAAGCGGGTTGTTCTGATCCATGAACTGCGAGAGCTGGGAGGTTCCGAAGAACTCCTTGATCGTCGCATTGACCGGACGGATATTGATCAGGGACTGCGGGGTGATGGCCTCGGCGTCCTGGGTGGTCATACGCTCGCGAACCACGCGCTCCATACGGCTCAGGCCGGTGCGCAGCTGGTTCTGGATGAGCTCGCCGACCTGGCGGATACGACGGTTGCCGAAGTGGTCGATATCGTCGGTTTCGACGCGAAGGTCGACATCCTTGCCGTCGCGCTTGCCGGGGAAGGTCTTGTCGCCGGCATGTAGCGCCACGAGGTACTTGATGGTGGCGATGATGTCTTCGCGAGAGAGGCTGCGATCGGTCGGGTCGGCTTCAAGGCCGAGCTTGCGGTTGATCTTGTAACGGCCGACGCGTGCGAGGTCATAACGGTGGTTGTTGAAGTAGAAGGACTCCAGCAGGTTCTTGCCGGCTTCCGGAGTGGCGGTGTCGGCCGGGCGGATCTTGCGGTAGAGGTCGGTCAGGGCCTCGTCCTGCGTGTTGATGGTCTCCTTCTCGAGAGCATCGAGCACGAGCGGATAATCCTTGAAGGACTTCGCGATCTCGTCCTTGGTCATGCCGATGGCCATGAGGAAGACGATGGCGGACTGCTTGCGCTTGCGGTCGACGCGGACGCCCAAAACGTCACGCTTGTCGATCTCGAACTCGAGCCATGCGCCGCGCGACGGGATGATCTTCGCGCCGAAGACTTCCTTGTCGCTGGTGCGATCCGGCGTACGGTCGAAGTAGACACCTGGGGAACGCACGAGCTGCGAGACGATGACGCGCTCGGTGCCGCCGATGATGAAGGTGCCGTGCGGGGTCTGCAGCGGGAAATCGCCCATGAAGACGGTCTGGCTCTTGATCTCGCCGGTGTCGCCGTTCTCGAATTCCGCGTTGACATACAGAGGTGCGGAATAAGTGTAATCCTTCTCCTTGCACTCCTGGACCGTGTGACGCGGCTCCTCGAAGTACGGGTCGGAGAATGTCAGGCTCATGGTCTGCGCGAAGTTCTCGATCGGGGAAATCTCGTTGAAGACTTCTTCGAGGCCCGAGGTATGGGCCACGTTGTTGGTGCCGGCCTTGATGTCGGCTTCGGCCTTCTTCTTCCAACGTGCGTTGCCGATGAGCCAATCGAAGCTATCGGTCTGCACCCCCAGAAGATAGGGCACATCGATGGGTTCCCTGATGGAACCGAAATTCACACGGTCCGACGCCTTGTGCAACTTGATGTCGTGCTCATCGGCGCGTGCGATGACTTGTGTGGTGTTCGTCTTGAGCTTATTTTCAGCCAATGGACGTTCCTTATCGCTCGCTTGATCTTTGAATATTCATGTCGAGGAAACGCGCCGCAAACGGCTACACTACGCGGGCGCTTCGTCGTTAGAGCATGCCCGCAATATGACACACCTTATGCAAAATTTCATTTTAGCATAACTTTGGACATTTTGCCAGTCCATATACCCCCAATACAAGGGAGCGATAGGTCAGAGGCTTCTTTCGGCAACTTAAAAACCCAGTATCCAATTATCGGATTTTTATCCTAAAAAATAAGCATGTAACTAAGTTGTATCTAACGTTTAACAAATAGCTACCAAATTATCCCAACACAATCGATAAAATGTGATATATATTATAAAACAATATCGACCGTAATCATCTTGGTAACTACAGGTATCATAGTATGATTATATTTGATATAAGGGCGGTTACTACAGAGAATCTAGATTGCATCGGAAGAGCTCATGAGAAGAATCATGGTACTTGGCGCAGGCTATGCAGGCCTGCACGCCGTTAAGCAGCTCGTCGCGCTTCAACCCGACGCGGAAATCGTGCTGGTCAACAGAGATGTTTACCACTACGACACCGCCCGGCTCCACGAAGTGGCCGTCGGAAGGACAGATCCATCCGAAATCAGCTTCAACCTTCGCGAAACGATTGACCCCAGTGTGGGCCTCATCGTCGACGATGTGATGAGAATTGACCACGACATTCGTGCCGTGGAACTGCGTAACAACGGGCTGGTTTTCTACGACTATCTCATCAACGCATTGGGCGGGGCAACTTCCACTCCCGAGGTTCCCGGGGCTTCCGAAAACGCATTCCCACTCATCACCCTCGACGACGCGCTGCGCGCGCGAAGCCATATCGAGCGCATACTCACGGATTATCGCGTCAGCCAGAACCCTTACGACCTACGCATTGCGGTGTGCGGCGATGGATTCTCAGCCGTCGCATTCATGGCTGCGCTGGTACATCAACTTCCCATACTTACGAAACAATTCGGCGTGCCAGCCGATAAATTCGAAGTCCACTGCTTCGCTTCCAACCCCAATCCGCTCTATCGATTCGACCCCAAACTCACCGAATGGATCATGGAATTCCTGCAAGGCAGCAACGTTATTTTCCACGGCTCTTCGCGCGTGACGGCGGTCGGTCCGGGCGAGGTCCATGTCGGCAATCAGGTTTTCCACGCCAACACCATCGTCTGGGCGGCGGGAATCCGCGGCAGCGAGGTCGTCCCCATCTCCGGTTATGCGCAGAAATTCAACCGCGTCATCGTTCGCGACGACCTTTCGGTAATCGAAGCGGACGGGAGCTGGCCACGCGAATTCGTAATCGGCGATGTCTCGGCCTTCCCCAACCCCGAAACCGGCCGCGTATATCCGGCCACAGCCCAGCTCGCAATCGCTCAGGCGGAATGCGCCGCCTCCAACGTCGCCCAGCTGCTCAAGGGCGGACGCACCTACAGGTTCGACTACAAGCCGTACGGCACGATTCTGCCGCTCGGACCGCACTCGGGCGTCGCGCTCCTTCAGGATTCCAAGGGCAATTACACCCGGCTCAAGGGAGCCAAAGTGCGGCTGCTCATCAGCAGGATGAACAAAGATTTCCGGGATGCCATCGACTAGGAGCCGTTTCGCACGGTTTCAGCATTTTCGGACGTTACCAGTTTAAGTGATACATCGCCGACGTCTATTCGACGGTAACCGGAACCTTCTCACTTTTGACTCCGGGATGATCTTTGAGGCTCAACTGGGCCATATAGGTGCCGCGTCTGACGCGCGGAAGCTGATCGTCAGGAACGCAGGTGGAACCGGTGCTGTCGGCCGGCCAGGTGATTTTCTGCACGTCCTTGTCGCCTTTGGCCATCAGCAGATTGCGTGGATCGGCGGGACACACGGCGGAACTCCAGACGGTGCCCCCACCTTGATTGCCGGACGTCGCACCGGTATCTGAACCGGAAGCGGAATCGTCATCGGACGATGAAGTATTGCCCGAAATCGAGAAAATCGTAAGAATACGCGAGGCGTTCGAGGCGTCAATCAGGCAGGAATCGTCACCCTCGTAGCGAATCGTCGCTTTGAAATCAAGCGCGCCGCCAAGCTCCACGCTTTGCGAGGCCGGGCTCAGTTCCAGCTTCACGTCCTTCGCGCCGCATTTCCTGACGCTGCTCTGGTTGGCCTGATTATCCTGATTCTCTTTAGTATTATCGGATTTTCCGGGTTTCTTGGCCGGCATCTTTTTATGGGACTTGGAGACGGATGAGCTCGAAGCCGCCTGCTCGCTATGCCCACCATAGTTGGCGAAGACCTTGGTCGCGAGCGCATAGATACCGAACCCAATCAGCGCGAGCAACGCCAACGCGACCACACCCACGACGATGCGGCGACGCAGATAGACGCGCTGCATCTCCTTGCTGGGTTTGCGCTTGTTCTGGCGCTTCTGCGGTTGCTGAGAGGTCATAGTCCCAGTGTAAACGACCTTGCTGAATTCTATATACTACGAGCGAGGTCGAGAGAGCAGGAACGCACGCATGGCGGTCTCCGCGGCCAATGGGATTGTTTCGTCCACGCGATTCATACATTGCTCGAGGGCCATCGGCTCGCTGATACCGTCGAGAACCAAGTCAATTCCCTTTCCGTAGACTTCACCCAAGTCTTGTGCACGGCTGCCGACTACGGCGATGACGGGCACACCGTATTTCTTGGCTCTCAGGGCAACACCAATCGGGGCCTTGCCATTGGCCGATTGGGAATCCATACGTCCTTCACCGGTAATTACCAAGTCGACGTGGCGCATTCCTTCTTCGATTCCAATGATGTCAAGCACCGTATCGATGCCGCTTTGTATCTCGGCTCCGCAGAAAGCCGCCAATCCTGCACCCAAACCGCCGGCGGCACCCGCTCCCGGTATATCCGCTACATCGTAATCAGCGATATTGTTCAGCAATTCAGCATAGCTGCTCATCCATTGGTCAAATTGGCCGATTTCCGCGAATTCGAGGCCTTTCTGTGGGCCATAAATCCGTAGCGCCCCATCGGGACCTACCAAGGGATTCGAGACATCAGTCAACGCGACGAATCGGGTTTGGGCCACTCTGCGATCGATACGCAAACAATCGATTGATCGCAGGTGCTCAAGACCACCCAGTCCACAAGGGATATCATCACTTTCCTTGTTCAGAAAGCGCACTCCCAAAGCCTTGGCCATCCCCGCACCACCATCGTTGGTCGCCGATCCGCCAAGACCAATGAATATGCGTTTGACTCCGGTATTGAGCGCGTCGAGAATCAACTGGCCTACGCCGAACGTGGAGGCCCTGAGCGCGTTTTCGGGAGTTTGGGGAATCAAGGTGATGCCGCTGGCCTGTGCCATTTCAATAACGGCATCCTCGCCGTCGCCGTCAATGGCATAACTCGCCTCAACCTCGTCACCTAACGGACCTCGGACCTTGACATGACGACGCTCTCCTCGGCGTGCAGCCATCAATGCAGCGACCGTACCTTCGCCGCCGTCCGCTATAGGATATTTCAGGACTTTGCAATCCGGAAGGACGCGGCGGATTCCTCGTTCAATCAGATTTTCGACTTGGATGCTGGAAGCCGACCCCTTGAACGAATCCGCGGCTATCAGAACCGAATAACCAGCCATTACTCAAGCTCCTCTCTGAACACCTCACTGGTAGTACCTACTGACGCCATGGGCAATTCCGGCTATCAGCAACTTAAAGCGGCAGGCGCAACGAGCCGTTTGAACCGATTTCTATTAAACCATCCTCGTCCAAACTAGCGATGCAGGCGTCCAGCTGGACGTGGTCGCCCCAGAGCTTTTCGACGTCGGCTCGCGAAAGCGACGCGGTTTTTTCGGAAGTGCCCGAAGAACCTGCGAGCGCACGCAAGGCGTTGAGGACGATGCCACGCACCTGACGGTTCGTGCCTTTGAAACTCTGGCGCGGGCGGGTGCGCTTCTCACCCATGTGCGGGCAGCCGGCGGCGTAGAAACGACTGTGCGAAGCCCACGGATCTTCGTCGATCTTCGGGTTCTTGGCAGTGCAGACCAGCGCGCCGAGCTCGATCAACGCCTCGTTCCAAATCACACTTTCCTTAGGTTTTTGCGGCAGCACGGCATTCGCCAACTTGCGTTCCTCAGGCTTGGTGGCACCACCAAATGATTCCTCACCCTTGAACGTGCGCCAGAGCACGCGGCGGACGTTGGTGTCGAGGACGACGATACGCTCACCGAAGGCGAAACTCATCACCGCACTGGCCGTGTAGTCGCCGATGCCAGGAAGCGCGACCAACTCGTCGTAAGTGCGCGGCAGTTCGTTACCATACTGTTCGGCAACCACTTTCGCACATTCCTGAAGCCGCAGCGCACGTCGCGGATAGCCGAGCCTGCCCCAAGCGGTGATGACCTCGGCCGTGCTCGCCTTGGCAAGGCTTGCGGCGTCCGGCCAGACGTCCATCCAATTGGTCCAATATTGAACGACGCGGCTCATCTGCGTCTGCTGGCTCATCACCTCGGAAATGAGGATGCCCCACGGCGTCGTGCGGCCGAAGCGCCAAGGCAGATCACGCGCGTTTTCGTCCCACCACGAGAATAATTCCTGTTTCATGGTTTCAAGTTCGGCGGCGCTGAAGCCTTCAACCACTTCGGCCTTGTTCGTGGCAACGTCTCGTGAACCTACCTCGGATTTATGCGGGTTAGCAACGGGTTTCGTCATATCCATATTCTTCTGAACCATCCGAACCATTGTGCCCTGACACCACTACAGCGCTGCAAAAACACATATTGTTAACGATAACAGAACAAATACGCCTGCGACATTATAATGGATTTTGTTGTGAGCTACATCACAAAGTAAATAAGGAGTGAACAATGGTGTATCGTATGATCTTCAATCAGGAAGCCTATTTCGGGCGCGGCGCAATCAAGGAAATCCCGAACGTCGCCAAGGCGCACGGCTTCACCAAGGCTTTCATCGTCACCGATCCGGTGCTGCTCAAGACCGGAACGGTCAAGAAGGTCACCGACGTGCTCGACGCTGCGGGCATGCCTTATGAAATCTTTGACAACGTCAAGCCCAACCCGCCGGTGGAGTGCATCCAAGACGGCGTAGCAAAGTTCAAGAACGCCGGCGCCGACTTCATGATCGGCCTGGGCGGCGGCTCGCCGCAGGACACCTGCAAGGGCATCGGCATCATCGCCGCGAACCCCGAGTTCGCCGACGTGCTTTCGCTGGAAGGCACCGCTGCCACCAAGAACCCGTCCGTCCCGATCTTCGGCGTGCCCACCACCGCCGGAACGGCTTCGGAGACAACCATCAACTACGTGGTCACCGACACCGCCAAGAAGCGCAAGTTCGTGGCCGTCGACCCGCACGACATCCCGCTGGTCGCCTTCGTCGACCCGGATCTGACCGATACGATGCCGCGCAGCCTCAAGGTGGCCACCGGCCTCGACGCGCTCACCCACGCCATCGAAGGCTTCGTCACCCCGGGCGCCTGGGAGCTTTCCGACTGCCTGTCGCTGCAGACGATCCGCATGATCGCCGCCAATCTCGCCAAGTCCGCCGACGGCGATGTCGCGGCCGGCGAAGAAATGGCCTACGCCTCCTACATCACCGGCATGGCCTATTCCAACGTCGGCCTCGGCCTCGTGCACGGCATGGCCCACGCCCTCGGCGGACTGCTCGGTGTCGCACACGGCGTGGCCAACGGCATCCTGCTCGCGCCTGTCATGGAATACAACAAGGACTACACCGGCGAGAAGTACCGCGCCATCGCCCACGCCTTCGGCGACCAGGATTCCTACAACCCCGACCGTTCGATCGACGAGGTGCGCGAAGAGGCCGTGCAAAGGATCCACCAACTCACCGTCGACCTCGGCAACCCGACCACCATCAGCGAAGTCGGCGCCAAGGAAAGCGACATCGATGGATTGACCGAGAACGCCTTCAAGGATGTCTGCACCGGTGGCAACCCGCGCAAGCCTACGAAGGAAGACATCCACGCGATCTATGAGAGCCTGATGTAAGGATTTCCTACCAGCCGAGCGAATAACCCGGCTATTGGCAGAAGCCCGCCGACCAATCTCGGCGGGCTTTTGTTATGCAGGATTGGCCTTGCATTGAATATGACAATAGGCAATAATAGACACCGCGTTTATCGTATAGCCTGCAAAACATAGACGTAGCCGGGTTCGGTGTCGCTTCGCGGGGATAGTTTTAAATCATGACAGATGAAGAGCAAACGGCGGGGAACGCCGGAAATCCAGAGAACAAAGTCACCGACATGTATGAATACGGCTACCGCAAGTCCAACTACGGGCCGGACGAACTGGTGACCGACGCACACGGCAACCCGATCAGCGTGGTCGACGCGATGATGAGCGCCAAGGACGCCAGCGAGGCCAAGACGGTGACACCGCACCTGTGCTACTACTCTCCCCGCATCCCCGGCAACACCGGCTCAGCCATTCGCCTGTGCGCCGTGACTGGGACGATTCTGCATCTGATCGAGCCGCTCGGCTTCAACCTCAAAGACACGAAGCTGCGTCGCGCCGGCCTCGATTACCACGACATGGCCCACGTCGTGCTGCACCCCGACTTCGACGACTTGGTGAAGTCCATGCCCAACTCGCGCATCATCGCCTTCACCGCGCACGCCACCAAGCTTTACACGGACGTGCAATACCGCCCGGACGACATTTTGCTGTTCGGCCCCGAGCCGGGCAACATCCCCGACCCGATGGACATCATGGCCGGCCCGCACGTCGCCGAGCAGGTGCGCTTGCCGATGCGTCCGTCTTTGCGTTCGCTCAACCTCACCAACTGCGCCTCGATCGCCATCTATGAGGCCTGGCGTCAGCTTGGTTTCAAAGGCGGGGAATAAAAATACAAGTTTGAGAACCAACCAACGTTGTGATATGTTGAAAATGTCGGTTGAAGCCGGTTCGCTTCGGGGCATCAGCCCGGGTCTTCAAAGCTTCGCTCCGTTGGGCTTCACCGGTAGGGCGTTTTTATTATTTTTTCGTCCTCTCATATTACGGAGTTGGGCCGCTGATTATATTCAGCGGCCCAATCTTATCAATCGCAGTACTTAATACTTATATCCCCTTGACAACACTCAGTTCTTGAAGCTGTGGATTGGCGCGGGGATGCGGCCGCCGCGGGTCACGAAGGCCTCGCAGGAGGTCTGGTTGACCGGGATAATCGGAGCGTAGCCCATGAGGCCGCCGAAATTGGCCACTTCGCCGACGCCTTTGCCGCAAACCGGAATAACGCGAACGGCGGTGGTTTTCTGGTTGACCATGCCGATGGCGGCTTCATCGGCAATGATGCCGGAAATCGTGGAAGCGGTGGTCTCGCCGGGAATCGCAATCATGTCAAGACCGACCGAGCAGACGCAGGTCATCGCCTCGAGCTTTTCGATGGTGAGGCAACCCGACGCCGCCGCATCAATCATGTTCTTGTCTTCCGAGACGGGGATGAACGCGCCGGAAAGCCCGCCGACATAAGAGGACGCCATGATGCCGCCCTTCTTGACCTGGTCGTTGAGCATCGCGAGCGCCGCGGTCGTGCCGGGAGCGCCGACCTGATCGAGGCCGATTTTCTCCAGCACTTCGCCCACCGAATCGCCGACGGCTGCTGTAGGCGCCAGCGAGAGATCAATGATGCCAAAGGGCACGCCGAGCCGCTTCGAGGCCTCCTGCGCGACTAGCTGGCCGACGCGGGTAATCTTGAAAGCGGTGCGTTTGATGGTCTCGCATAGAAATTCGAAATCCTTGCCCTTAGCCGCATCCAGCGCACGCGAAACCACGCCAGGCCCGGAGACGCCGACGTTGATCACCACATCACCTTCGGTGACGCCGTGGAAACCACCGGCCATAAACGGGTTGTCGTCGGGAGCGTTGCAAAAAGCCACGAATTTCACACAGCCGTAGCTGTCGATCTCCCGGGTGGCGTAGGCGGTGTCTTTGACAACATGACCAAGCAGTTCGACGGCGTCCATATCGATGCCGGTTTTGGTGGAACCGACGTTGACCGACGAGCAGACGATATCGGTTTGTGATAACGCCTGCGGAATCGACTCAATCAGCATGCGTTCGGCGGGTGTCATCGACTTGGAGACCAGCGCCGTATAGCCGCCGATGAGGTCGACACCGACCTTTTTGGCCGCACGGTCGAGCGCTTGTGCGATTTTGACGAAATCGGCCGGCGACTTGCAAGAGCTCGCACCTACCAGCGCAATCGGGGTGACGGTGATGCGCTTGTTGACGATCGGAATGCCGAAGTCGCGCTCGATGGCCTTGCCGACCTTCACCAGGTCGCGTGCTTTGTCGGTAATCTTGTTGTAAATGTTGTCGCAAACCACGTCAACATCGCTCGCGGCGCAATCGAGCAGCGAAATACCCATAGTGATGGTACGTACGTCGAGCTTTTCCTGCTCGATCATCTGATTGGTCTCGTGGACCTCCATAATATTCAGCATTGCTAACCCCTCGCGCTCAGACCCGGTGCATACGCGTGAAGATTTCCTCGCGCTGGCAGCGGATGCGCACACCGATCTTGTCGCCGAGCGCCTCAAGACCGTCGACCAACGCCGAGAATTCCTCGTCGGATTTACCATAATCGACGATCATCATCATGTTGAAGAACCCCTCGATGATGGTCTGCGAGATGTCGAGAACGTTGACCTTATGCTGCGAAAGATAGGTGCAGACCTGCGCAATGATGCCGACTGTATCCTGCCCGACCACCGTGATGACCGCTTTATCCATGGAAACCCCTTAACCCGATGTGTGAAACCGCCGATGGCAAACGCCCGCCATACCATCATCAGTATAAATGAAGGACGGGCAGCAAAGGCGAAGGCGTCCGGAATAATAACAAATAACGAAATATATCGGTTATCGGGACTCCCATAACCAATCGAGATGCGAATCGAGTACCCGTCAGAAACCTACGGGGTAAGCGGAAACACCCGTACAACACCGTCAATTCCGCATTTGCTCAAGTATTGTGAATCCCAAACTTCAAATACCCATCACTTCAGAATTAGCTATCACAGACCGATAATCGCAATGATACCGCCACGCCTTCGTTTCAATTTCAGCGATACTGCCGTTCGTGGTCCTTGATTCCGGCGAGATAGTGCGGTGCGCTGGCGGCAGGGTCACTGCGGCCAAGGTCTTGTTCGGAGCCGTCGGTCACGAGTTCGGCACTGAACATCGCCTCGTATTCGCTCATGCTCAGACGCTCGCGATTGTCGAGCAAGGCGCGATGACCCTCTACATCCAGACGTTCGCGGAAACCAAGCTGCAGCGTGCCGAAATAGAGTTCGGCGACGGAGCCTGAACCATATGAATAGAGGCCGATGCGGTCGCCGGGGTTGAGGCTGTTATCATTTTCGAGCAGCGAAAGCAAGGCGAGATAGATCGAGCCGGTGTAAATGTTGCCGACCTCTTTGCCATAGACGATGCTCCGCTCGAAGCGCTCGGTCAGGCACGCGTAATCGGCTTCGTCGATTTTGCCATTACCCAACGTTCGCAAGCCCTTACGGCCCATTTTTGAGAACGGGATATGGAAGAGCAACGCCTGCAGGTTTTCGGGATTGGCCATGCCCTGCTGCTGCGCCTTGTCCCAAATTTCGCCGAACATGCCGACATAGACTTCCTCCGAAAACTTGCCGCGCGCGAAGGCGACGGTCGAATAATTCGGTCTCCAAAAATCGCCGGTACTACGGCTTTCGTACAGCGATTCCGGTTCGATGGCGAGGATGGCCGGATCGCGGGTGACGAGCATCGCCACCGCACCCGCTCCCTGCGTCACCTCGCCGGGCGTATCGAGGCCGTAACGCGCGATGTCGGAGGCAATGACGAGAGCTTTGCTGTCGGGATGGCTGCGCACGTAATCGCAGGCAAGCTGGATGCCGGCGGTCGCACCGTAGCAGGCTTCCTTGATTTCGATGGCGCGGAGATTGCCGGTGAGTTTCAGCAGGTCCTGCACGAACAACGCCGCCGCCTTGGATTGGTCGATGCCACTTTCGGTGGCGACAATCAACAGGCCGATTCCCTGCCTATCGGCCTCTGTCAGCATGGGTTCGGCGGCGTTGGCGGCCAGGGCGACGATGTCCTGATCGAGCGCGGCGACCGACATCCTGCTCTGCCCGATGCCGATCAAGTATTTGTTCGGATCCACACCGCGGGCCTGCGCCAAATCGACCAGATCAAGGTAATGGTTGGGCGTATAGAAGTTGATTTTGTCAATGCCGACCTTGACGCTGTCGGCTTTGTTGGTTTCTCGCATTTCGTATCGCTCCTGTCTCATTTTTCGCTATCCCTTACATTTGTATCCACAAGTCTCATTTATGTCGTCCTGACTGTAGTGCTGGGAAACGGCACCTCACTCAGCCCTAGAATCCGTTTACCTGCAGCAAACCGAGGAACCGCAACAGTAATGCAGGAAAACGGCACCTTAAACGTCCGCAAAGTCCGTTTACCAGCAGCAACATGCATTTTGCGGATTGGGACGGCTCCATATCGATTTCTTAGCATGGTTGCGAGCCGTGGCGCTGTTGAGCCAGCAGTCGTTGAGCGGTTTCCAAGTTGGCATTAGACGGATCGGCACGAAGTCCCGCAACCACCTGCTCCAGTTCATCCGGGTTGGCTCCGGCAGACATCGCCAGGCTTTTGAACTGCAGGTTCATATGGCCTTCCTGAATGCCGCGCGTCACCAGCTCCCGCATCGCCGAAAGGTTAGAGGCAAGGCCGACACTGGCGACGATGCCCATCAGCCGCTCGGCATCCGGGTTTTGCAGCAGCTTGAGGCTGAGTTTCGCCATCGGCAGCGTCGACATCGCACCGCCGACACTGCCCAATGGCAACGGAATATCGATGCGGCCGACCAGCTGGCGACGTTCCTCATCGATGGCCCATTCCGTCCACGTTCGGCGCTGTTCGTTGAGGTCGGCGTAAGCAGCGGCGTTAATGTTTCTCGTGTCATTGCCGGTGGCAAGCACCACCGCGTTGATGCCATTCATGATGCCTTTGTTGTGTGTAGCCACACGCAATGGCGAGATTTCGGCGAAACGAGCCGCGGCAACGATACGACGCGCAACTTGTCCGCCCTCCATGTCGCGGGTTGGCAGGTTATCGAAATCGATACGCACCTCCGATTGTGCACGCTGGTTTTCCGTATTGTTGGAAAGTATCGCCATCAACAAATCAAGCCCATCAAGCTGATCAGCACAATACTTTGCAACCGCTTCGGCGATGGTGTTGACCACGTTCGCGCCCATCGCGTCGCCCGGGTCGATCAGCAGGTCGATTTCGGCAAATCCCTCGGCTCTCCTGAAAACACTGACCTTACGCAGCCCTCCCCCATGCGTCTCCAAGCTGGGATGCGCGTCACGCGCGACCTTGCGGATTTCCGCTTCATGCTCGCGCACGAAAGCCGTAAGGCCATCGTTATCGAATGGTGAGGAATGGCGGCTTTGCAGTCCACTTGCCAAGGAATCCTCGTCGTCTTCACTGGCATCATGAACCGGCGTTAATTCTCTTGCAGGCTCACACCCACCTTGCCGACCCGAAAGAGACGAGGAATCATTTTTTGTAAATACAATCTGAGCGATGATGCCATCGCGATGCACCGAAGTATGGAAGCCGCCGGTACGGGCGATGCGGTGCGCGGCATTGCCGGCGGCGGCGATCACCGACGGTTCCTCGACGGCCATCGGCACCCGTAGCGCCTCGCCATCTATCACAAAATGGTCGGCCAAGCCAAGCGGTACAGGAAAATTGCCAATCTGGTTCTCCACCATATTGGCAGCGACGTCAGTCGGCAACGCCGGTTCGTCGGTCAGCACACGCAGGTCGTCGTCATTAATGGCACCTTCGCTCCGAAGCTCCGCCAGCCGCTCACTCGTGGAAAGCTCATAGAATTTCGTCATTGTAAATCCCCACTTCCAAACGCAGTCCAAGCCAACGGTGAACCGGGGCTCGACCATAGAACTTCGTCATCGTATGCTCTCCACTTCCATGGCCACACCCTGCCCGCCGCCGACGCACAGTGCCGCGACGCCGAGCGCCTTGCCCGTTCGGCGCAGGTTATGAACGAGCGTAGTCAATATTCTCGCGCCTGACGCCCCCAGCGCGTGCCCGAGCGCGAGCGCCCCGCCGGAAATGTTGTATCGGGCCGGGTCGATGCCCAGCTGCTCGCGGGTCAGCCACGCCTGGGTGGCAAACGCCTCGTTGACTTCGTACAGATCAATGTCGGCGACCTTCTGCCGGCAGCGTTCCAGAACTTTCCTGATGGCAGGAATCGTGGCGTAACCCATCTGGTCGGGCCGATATCCAACCTCGGCGTACCCGCGAATCACCGCCTGCGCCTTAAGGCCAAGTTCGCGCGCTTTTCCAGCCGTGGTGACCACTATCAGGGCGGCTCCGTCACTCAACGGAGATGTATTACCTGCGGTGACTATACCTTCGGATTCGTAGACGGGCTTGAGTTTGGAAAGTCCTTCCATGCTCGTTCCCGGCCGCATCGTCTCGTCGCGCTCGAGCCCGCCGACCGGCAGCACTTCGTCATCGAAATAGCCCGCATTCCAAGCCGCATCGGCCTTGCGTTGCGAATCGACCGCATACCGGTCCAAAGCCTCACGCCTCACACCGAAACGCTTGGCAAGGTTTTCGGCGGTAACCCCCATGGCGTAATCACCGAATGCATCGTTGAGCGCGTCGTGATGCAAGGTGTCGCGCCAATGATCAAAATCGAACTCGTTTTTTCCGGTACGTCGCGCGAAGGCTGTCGCATTCGACATGCTTTCGGTACCTCCGGCCAAGACCACGTTCGCGTCGCCCATCGCAATGGCACTTTGGGCCAAGCGAATGGCCTTGAGCCCGGAGCCGCAAACCTGGTTGATCGTCATGGCCGTGCCGGTAATCGGCATGCCCGCGCCAAGCTGAACCTGCCGCGCAACGTTCTGTTTGGAGCCAGTAGTGAGCACATTGCCCAGAATCACCTGGTCGAAGATTTCGGCAGACAAGCCGGAACGCTGCAATCCCCGTTTGGCCAAGTCGGTCGCCATATCCACAGCGCTCATGCCGCTCAACGCACCACGGAACTTCCCGGTTCCGGTACGCCACGAAGCGGCGATGACCACATCGTCGTCACGAACCTGCGCCCCGCTCATCGCGCGGTTCCAATACATTCAAAGTTCACCGAACCGTCAAACCGACCACAGCCAAAATCCAACATGCGCATAAGCACAATCCTCCTAGCGCTTGCCAGATTAAGCGAGAATCGCAAGGACACAAAAGGGCTGTGACGCTATCTCCACCAGCGTTCACAGCCCCTTTACCGATATCGCAAGTTCATCACAACTTCGACGCGATTTCATCATATTGTTAGATGATTGGCGCCCTGAACTTGCAATATCATTACAATTTCATTTTTATTATCGTATTTACGCCTCTTTATGTGCGGAATCGGAAGCAACGGCCGCCAAAGCGCGCGGGGCACAGAAGCCCTGATGAGCGAATTCGTCGGCGATGGCCTGCGCCACCGAGCGCCCCTGACCCTTGTCGACCAGCGCGATGATGGAGCCACCAAATCCGCCGCCGGTCATGCGAGCGCCGTACGCACCGTGCTTACGCGCAACGTCAACCGCCACGTCCAGCTCGGGAACGGTGACCTCATAGTCCTTGGCAAGCGAGTCATGGGAGGCGTTGAACAGACGCCCGGCCTCTTTGACATCTCCGGCCGCGAACGCCTTCACAAACTCCGGCACACGCCAGATTTCGGTGACGACGTGATGTACGCGCTTTTTCATCGTCTCGTCCGGTAGCTTATCGAGCACATCCTGCAGCGCGGCTTGTGCGGCATCGGTATCATCCCCGGCGCTTTGCGAAATCCGATCGGCGACAACACGCAGATTTTCAACACCGAGCATCTTCGCGGCGTCCTCGCACATGCTGCGTCGCGCCTCGTACTGACCGTCGTTGAGTTGGTGATTGGCCTGCGTATCGACCACAAGCAGCTCAAGACCCAGCGAATCCAAATCGAACGGCTGCTGCGAGACGCTGTGCAGCGCGTCGAGTTCAGGCCGACAATCCAGCAGCAGCGCATGGTTGGGGGTGCAACGCATGGAAGCGTTCTGGTCAAGACCGCCGGTGGAGGCTCCAGCCATGTCGTTTTCGGCCTTCATCGCGGCTTGAATCAGCGTGACGCGGCCTTCGTCGCTACCGCCGAAACCAAGCCCGTAAATATCGTCGAGTGCGAGCGCCGTGGAGCAGGTCATCGCGGCCGACGAGCTCAGCCCACCGCCGACCGGCACGCAGGAGACGAACGCGGCATCGAAGCCTTTGACCGCATCAAATCCGGCCTCGCGCAACGCCCAAGCCACCCCGATCGGGTAGGCGGCCCAGCCGTCCACGTCACGGGCTTTGAGCCCATCGAGGTCAGCGGTTATCGGCTTGCGGTCGCCGAAACTGGAAACGACACGCACTACGCCGCTTTCTTTCGGCGCGACGGCGATGAACGTGCGGTGCGGCAAGGCAATGGGCAGGCAAAGTCCGGCGTTGTAATCGGTATGTTCGCCGATGAGGTTCACGCGTCCGGGCGCCGACCACACGCCGGCCGGGGCCTCGCCGAACGTGTCGACGAAAAGTTCGGCGACTTCGCCGACCGCGTCCTTGGTGCCAAGCGGCTCCAGGTATTGGACGTCTCTGATACTGGTCATCTGATTTCCTCCATGAAATGAATTTGCTGACGATAACAGTGGGTAACGCGGGCAATAACGTTAACGGCGCCAACAATACCAACGAAAGATAACGGCGCTAACGATATAACGCAGCAACACAATCAGTCGATGTCGATCGGTCCGAGCTCGTGGAAGCGAGCGGCGATGCGTTCCGGCGTAGTGTCGGAAACCCATGCGGCCATGCCCGATTCGGAACCGGCCAGATACTTGATCTTGTTGACGGCGCGACGGAACGAGAAGAACTGCAGGTTGAGGCGGTAGCTCTCACGGCGCTTGTCGTGAATCGGCGCCTGATGCCAAGCCGAAATATACGGCAGATCCATACCCTTGCCGTCGCCCTTATCGAAGAAGGCATTGCCACGACGCAGCAGATGCGAATACATCGAAGCCAGGTCCCAGCGTTCCTGATCGTTGAGCTCGTCGATGGTCAGCACGTCACGCACCGGAGCCACCTGGACCTCCAAAGGCCAGCGGGCGGCGGCCGGAACATAGGCGACCCAGCTGGAATTACGCATCACCACGCGCGTTCCGGCTTCAAGCTCGTCATTCATGATGTCGCGCAGCAGGTTGCCGCCAGTCTTCTCGTGGTAGGCCTGCGTGTGCTTGAGTTCGGTTTCCATCTTCGGGGGAATGAACGGATAGCAATAGACCTGACCATGCGGGTGCGCCAGCGAAACGCCGATTTCCGCACCGTGATTTTCGAAGGGGAAGATCTGTTCGATGCCGTCGATATGCGAGATTTCGGCGGTGCGGAAGGCCCACGCCTCCACAACGGTACGCAAGCGCGAAACCGGCAAGTCCGCAGGCAGACCGTTTTCGTTCGGGTCGAAGCAGATGACCTCGCAACGTCCTGCCGCTGGCCTTTGCTCCCACAACGGGTTGCCGTCGACGTCGGTGACCACGTTCGGCACGCCGGGCACCTGCACCATCGAGGGGAAACGGTTTTCGAAAATGACCACGTCGTAATCGGTGTCGGGCACTTCCCCGTCCTGATACGGGTCGCCGGGCTTGCGGGCGGCAAGCGGATTGCCCTTGGCCGTGGCCCCCGGTCCGGCGGTGATCGGCCGGTTCATGCGGGCCGCCGCCATCGGAATCCAGTCACCTGTCAGCGGATCGCGGCGCATAATCGGCTCGGCGTACGGCACCTCATTGCCGTCAGCATCGCGATGCGGGGCAAAGCGATCGACCAGTGGGCGCGGGTCGGTCAACTCGCGGGTTTTGGCGCCGGAAACGTATTCGGGATCGTCGTCAAGATAGAAGAAATCACGTCCGTCCGCCAGCTTCGTCGGCGTGATGCGGATATGCTCAGACGCATATTTTCCGGGGCGATAATACTTGAATTCCTGCTGCTTCATTGCTGTTCCTTTGCGTAGGTTTTTGATTTTCGACGTTCAGTCCTCGACCTGCCCCGGCCCCTTGGTCAAGACCAGATGGTTGACCAGCTTGCGCGTTTCCTCGGCCGACGTCGGGTCGAGCCCATCATCGGTGATGAGGGTGTCAACCTGGTCGAAGCGGGCGAACAGGGAAAGCGAGGTGCAGCTCCACTTGGTATGGTCGGTCAGGATGATGGTCCTGTCGGCGATGTCCATCATGGCCATGTCAGTTGCGGCCTCGAGCGAGTTGGGCATGAGGAACCCGCGCGGTATCGAGACAGAATGGGTTCCGAGGAATACGGTATTGACGCGCAGCGATTCGATGACCTTGTCGGAAATCGGGCCGACCAAGGAGTTCGAACGGGTGATCACGCCGCCGGTGACGATGACCTCGACGTCTTTTGATTCCAGGGCCTGCACCAGTTCCGCCACGGGTATGGAGTTGGTGAGGATGGTGATATTGCTCGCACGCTGGCTTTCCAGCAGATGTTGCGCAAAGATATATGACGTTGTGCCGCCGCCGATGGCAATCACATCACCTGGCGAAACGTACTTGACGGCTTCCTGAGCGATCGAGTCCTTGAGCCCGATGTCCATTTGGGATTTCACCGAGAACAACGGCTCGCTCAAAAGCGTGCTCGTGGTCACCGCCCCGCCGTGGACCCGCTTCAACAGGCCTTTGTCGGCCAAGTCGGCGATATCGCGACGCACCGTCATGGCCGAGACACCGAGCTCCTTGGAAAGCGCGGTGATGCGCACTGCACCTCGGGTACGGAGCCTGCTTAAAATCAAATGCTGACGCTGTGACGAAATCATATGAACATTATCGCACAAATATGCGCATCAAACAAACCCACTTGAGCGTTTCACTTGGTAGGTATACCAAAACCGAACATTTTGACATCGCAAAATCTCAACATTTCAGTATTTTTGAATAAAATCCACCACAGAGCGATATATTACGAACGGCCTCAAAGATTACGAATTGCAATTGCCAATTCCAAAGCCAGCGGCAATATCAACGCATATCCGGCAGATATCCCAAAATATCCGGTCAAGCTCGCATGCCACAAACGTTCAGGCTCACTGCCCGCCATTCGTCTGAGCCCACCGCTGCGGCTGCGTGGTGACATTGCCTTGTGGTAGCTGTTGCTGCTGGACCTGAGGCTGCTGGGTCTGGGTCTGCGGTTGTTGCTGCTGGGTCCCCTGCCCGTTGTTATAGAAATTGGGGGTGGCGGACTGGCCGTTGGTGGCAGGTATGCTCGCGCCGCCCGTATACTTCGGGTCCGGGTTGCCGTAACTGTTGTCGACAGGTGCCTGGATATCGGCAAGGTACCTGTTCATGAAGTCCTTCCATGCCGGGGTGGCGATATACATGCCGTACCACTGGCCGTAGGACTTGTGATTGATGGTCTTGCCGGTGAAGGAAATCGGCACCTCCGCGTTGTTCACGGAAACGAACGAGGCGACCTGGTTGGGCGAGAAGCCACCGGTGGTCATATACGTGTCCTCGTTGGTGCCTGTTTTGGCGAAGGTCTTGCGCCCACCGTCAAGCTGGGTGGTGGCCGCCTCGCCTCCGGGCTGGACCACGCCTTGGTTCATCGCGTAGGCGACGGTCTGCGCAATGCCGGGCTCGATGGCCTGATGGCAGTTGGCCGAAGGCACCTTGATGGACTTGCCGGCCTTGTTGACGACCTTCTTCAATGCGATAGGAGTGCATTGAACGCCATTGGCACCCAGGGTGCCGTAGACGTTGGCCATCGTCAGCGGCGAGGCCGCCACCGAACCGATTGTCATCGAACCATTGAAACGTTCCAGCGATTTACGCGTGGACGGGTCCGGGTCGCCCGAAGCGTTGTGGTAGCCGACTGCTTTCGCGGCCTCGCCAATGGGGCACAATCCTATTTGCTGGGCCATGCCGGCCTGCGTGGTGTTGTGCGAGCGGATGAGGCCCTGAAGCGGGGACTCCACGCTGGCCGTGCCGCCTTCGGAGTTGTGCACGCTCCAGCCGTAAGGCTGCCCGCCGTAGTTGGTGCAGCGGAACGAACCGACCGGATAGTAGCTGCTCAGGCGCAAAGGCTGGGTAATGGATTTGCCAGACTGCATCCACGCCACCAGATTGATGGGCTTCCAAGTGGAGCCGACGCCCCAACCGCCGCCACCGCCGTCCTTCTCATCCACGGCGTAGTTGACGGAGGTATGTGTCGGGTCGGAACGGGCCGCATCCGTCGGGTCGTATACGCGGTTGATGCCGAACCCGAGCACTTCCCCGGTGCCGGGTTTGATGGCCGCGATGGTGACCTCGAAGCCGCTGGGATCGTCGACCGGAATGGTGTCGCGCGCCGCCTGCATCGCGTCGGCATTGGCGTGCACGTCCATCGTGGTGTAGATGTTGAGTCCGCCTTCGTTGAGCAGTTTGTTGCGGTCGGCCTCGGTCTTGCCGAATTCCTTGGAATTGAGGATCTGCTTGGTGGCGTAATCGCAGAAGAATCCTGCGTCACCGGCGACCTGGCAGCCGATCTGCGTGGAATTATCCTGCAGGTTCAGCGTGCTCGCGATCGGCTCGGCACGGTATTTGTCGTGGTCGCCCTGCGAGATGAAATGCTGCTGCAGCATCAGGTCGAGCACGATGTTGCGCTGTTTCTGGGCCTCGGGCTGATTTTCGGGAACGGAGGGATCATACTTGGCCGGGTTCTTGGTGATGGCCGCGATGGTGGCGGCCTGCCCGACGTTGAGGTCGGCCGCGGAAACGTTGAAGTAACGCTTCGCTGCGGTCTCGACGCCATAAAGGTTGTTGCGTCCGAACTGCGCGATGTTGAGGTAGCCCTGCAGAATCTCGGGCTTGCTATACTGCTTCTCCATCTGAACCGCGATAAGCATCTCGCGTATCTTGCGGGCGATGGTGTCTTCGGAAGCGTGGTATTCGGCGATCGGGTCGTTCTTTTCCTTCGCCTCGATAAGCAGCACATTCTTGACATACTGCTGTGTCAGCGAGGAACCACCCTGGGTATCGCCATGCTTGATGAACGTCTGAATGAACGCACGAAGCACGCCTTGCATATCCACGCCGGCATGTTCGAAGAAACGGCGGTCCTCACGGGCGACCACGGCCTGCTGCATGGGCTGCGAGACCTGACGCAGCGGCACCACGGTGCGGTTCTGCGCGTAGAAGGAAGCGATGACGGTTTTGCCGTCGGAAGCGTAGATGGTGGATTTCTGCGGCAGGCTGGTGACGTCGAAATCGATGTTTTCCGTCTTCAGCGACGGTGCGATGGTGCGGGCGACGCCGTTGAGGCCGAGCACGCCGGGTACGAAGAACATCCCGCCGACCACGCCACCGGCGATACAAAGGGTGACATAGGTCAGAAGCAGTGCAATCACGCGCCGCGCGGTGAGGTTGTTCTTCATTTGAGGCATGGTGTCATTCTAGGATATCGCCTCTACCGAAACGGCCGATTGTCTGGCCTTATCGCCCATTGCGTACACGGTCTCGGAAAGTCTCAAGAAGTTGCGGAAAGCGAGCCGAAAGCAACATAGGAATGACCGATAAAAATTCGCGGCCCGAAGCTCAAGGCAACGGGTCGCGAATATCACAAAACGGGATGAAACAACAAATCAGTGACGGGAACGACGAATCAGCGCACCCGGCTGGTAGATGATAATGGAACGGCCTTCGCGTGCGATCCAGCCGCGGTTGGCGAAGTCCATCAGCGCCTTGTTGACCGTCTCACGCGAGGAACCCACGAGCTGGGCCATCTCCTCCTGCGTCAGGTCGTGCGGCACCTTCACCCCGGATTCCACCGGTTCACCAAAGCGGGAAGCCAAGTCGAGCAACGTCTTGGCCAGGCGCGCCGGAACGTCCATGAAAACCAGATCGGAAATCTGCTCGTTGTTGGCACGCATACGGTTGGCCATCACCTGCAGCATGTCCACGGCCACGCGCGGATGCTTGTTGAGCCAGGTGAAAAGGGTGTCGTGCTCGAGCCAGCCGACCTGCGTGCCGTTGTTCATGGCGATAGCGGAAGCCGTACGCGGCCCGCCTGCCGGATCGAAAACGGGAATTTCGCCGAGAATATCACCGCGGGTGTGGATGCTCAAAAGCTGCACGCGGTTATCGCTCGCCTCGCGGGTGAGCTTCACCTTGCCGCTTTCCAACAGATACATACGTTGATCGGTGGAACCTTCATGGAAGATGTAATCACCTTTTTCGAATTCCGCACGCTTCATGTACGGCATGAGCTCCTCCGCGTCGGCGTGGGAGACATGCTTGAACAATGCCGTCTGCAGAAGTTCATTGTCCGGTTCACTTGCCCCATTCGGACTAGCCACGAGATCGCACCTCCAAATATTCGCTTGCGTCGCCATCAGAAATTTCTTTGTCCTAAAAACCTTGGCGAATTTAAATCTACATTAATTGTAGCTCAGCTTGGCATATGTTTCGAGGTAAGAGGAAAGCGCTTCAAACTTCATATCCGTTTGCCGTTTGATCGGCGCGACACGTTTGACGACCGATTTGACGGATTTGTCACTCATTTTTTCGGGCGAGGTGTTGAGTAGCCTTCCCATTTTTTCCGCGTCGATATCATAGGCAAGGGTGACATGGTGCAACAACGCCCCCGGCCCGCCGTCTTTCGGCGAGAAGAAACGTTGCGCCGCTCCCCCTATCTTTCCCTGCTTGCAGGCGATATCGTTGGTACCACTGAAAAACGCCGGAATACCAAGGTTTTGCAGCGCATCGATCACCCATTGATCGCACAGACGGAACGATGTTTCGAGCGAAAGCGAGGCTGTAAAGCCCTTGGGCGCGTAGAGCGAGTAGGTAATGGCCTTGCCCGGTTCGATGAACATCGCACCCCCACCGGTGCTGCGGCGAACAACCTCAAAACCCTCGCGTTCCGCCGCTTTCGTGTTCACCTCGCGCTCGATCGATTGGAACCTGCCGACTACAACCGCCGGTTTGGACCAGCTCCAAAAGCGCAGTGTCGCAGGCCTAAGACCGGCGGCTACCTGCCGCGCCCATTCCTCGTCCGTCGCCATCTGTTCGGCAGGGCTACGAAGGATGTCATGCACCACCAAAGGGTGCAACGACTTCCAACGCTTTTGATGGAGTTGATGGAAAACGTCATTATTTGACGTCAATCTGTCTGGAACATCACCAACACCAACATTTGCACGAATTGAACGGCCCGTTTCGCCTGAAGAACCGTTTTTTTCTGTCCGCAAAGCTCTTTGGTAGGCGGTTGATATCGCAACATCGTCGGCACCCACCAGCTTGACCGAAGGATAACGTTGAAATACGTCTGCCAGCGGAGTACCGGCGACGAGGGCTACTGCAAGATCGGAAAGCATGGCTCTGGCAGCATCATCGTCACCCAGAACAAAAAAATCACCATCGATCGTACAAGTTACCGGCTTGCCGGCTCCGTTAACAACGACCTCGACTCCGACCAGCTTACCGCCGGGGGTCTTGTATTCGCCACGCATGAAGCCTCACCATATCAAAGCGGTGCGGAAAACGCCAGCAAAGCGTTTCCCGCACCGCATCAAAACAACAGATCGATTACGAAGTAATCTTTAAGTCCCAGACAGACGGAACCCGGCCTGCCTTATAACCTTAATTTCAACGTCCTGTTCAAAGCCGAAGCGTGACTATTCGCGCAGTTCGACACCTCTGGCGTCCCTGTGCCAAGGCGAACCGTAATTGGAGCTTAGGATGAGCACGCCTTCGATCAAACCCCAGATGAAGGCCGCGACGGGGCCAAGCCCGAAAAGAATCCATCCGACCAAAGTCAGCGCCAGTTGGCCCGCGGCTTTGCCGTAGTGACCGAGATAGAAATTGTGGACACCAAGCCATCCCAAAAAGATACCCAAGAGCCCAGCGGCCATCTTGCTTTTGGGCTGGTAACCGTAAGGCAGAGGCTGCGGCTGGCCGTACTGCGCAGCATAGGGTTGGCCTTGCGGATAGCTCTGGTTGCCGGCATACGGCTGGTTGTAGCTGCCAGACGCGTAACCATAGCCTGTCTGGGAATAAGCGGACTGGCCGTAATCCGGCTGGCCATATTGCGGCTGCTGCGGCTGACCGTAGGCTGCCTGCCCATAGTTCGGTTGCGGATTGGTTTGGGCGGCGCCGCCCTGAGTGTAGCTGGGCTGCGAGTACTGCTGGCCCTGATACTGGCCATAAGAACCGCCGTATTGGCCTTGCGGGATGTTGGAGCCTTGCGGGGTCTGGACCCCGGGCTGTCCGACTTGTGGATCTGGTGTATTGTTCATGTCCCTAATCTTAGTCCAAACGGTCGAAACCAAAATGCAAGAATACTGAAAAATGGCTGAAAATCGTAGTGCAGTTATCACTTTTGGATATAAAAATCGGGTGCTTCCGTTTGCCGGAAAGCACCCGAAACCCACGAATAGCAATATATTCAATGAGATTATTTTTTATTATCCAATATTATTTGTCATCGTCTCAAAAATCACAGACGCGCGAGGATATCCCGTCCGACTTCGGCCGTGGTGCGCTGCTTCTTCGCGTTTTCGGCGATGTCGTCCTCGACGACCTTCTCGATACGCTCGGCCGGCTCATCCATGCCAAGGTGACGCAGCAGCATCGCGGTGGAAAGAATCGTGGCGGTCGGGTTGGCGATGCCCTTGCCGGCGATGTCGGGAGCGGAACCGTGGATGGGCTCGAACATCGAGGGATACTCGTTGCTGGCGTTGATGCAGCCTGACGCCGAATAACCAACGCCTCCGACCACGGCACCGGCCTCGTCGGTGATGATGTCGCCGAAGAGGTTGTCGGTCAGGATCACGTCGAAACGGCTCGGGTCGGTGACCATGAAAATGGTGGTCGCGTCGATGTGCAGGTAGTCGTGGCTGACCTCGGGGTATTCCTCGCCAACCTTGTCAACGATGCGCTGCCACATGTCGCCGGCGTTGACCAGCACGTTCTTCTTGTGCACCAGCGTGATGTGCTTCCTGCGCTTCATCGCCAGGTCGTAAGCGTAACGCACCACGCGCTCGACGCCGTAGGCCGTGTTGGTGGAGACTTCGGTGGCCACTTCCTGCGGGGTGTTCTTGCGAATCGCGCCGCCGACGCCGCAATACATGCCTTCGGTGCCTTCACGCACGACGACGAAATCGATGTTGCCGGGGTTCTTGAGTGGCGACTCGACGCCCTTGTAAAGCTTGGACGGACGCAGGTTCACGTACTGGTCGAGATCGAAACGCAGCTTCAAAAGCAGGCCACGCTCAAGCAAGCCGGCCGGTACGGGGAGCCGGGGGTCGCCGATGGCCCCCAACAGAATGGCGTCGGTCTTCTTGATACGCTCGAGATCCTCGTCGGGCAGCACCGCCCCATCGCGCACATAACGTTGGGAGCCAAGATCGAAGTCCTCGTACTCGAAGTCGGCCACGCCTTCGGTGGCCTTCTCCATGACCTCTTGGGCCGGCGGAACGATTTCCTTGCCAATGCCGTCGCCTGGAATGACGGCAATATGATATGTTTTTTTAGTGCTCATAGCCGTGACAATAGTCGCGAACATCACACTGTCCACTATTTGGTCCGGAAAATGGACATATCAAAAGACACGTCAAAACTCGGATAAGCGACTTGCGAGGCATACCGATTCTCCGCTGCCCGCAATCCAGCCTAATCTTTGATTCCCATAGCGTTCAGGCACCATGCGTTTTCGTCACTGACTTCCTGCCACTGCTTGTAGCGACCGGAAGTGCCGCCGTGCCCGGCTTCGACCTCGACGCGCACGATGGCATCCACGCCCTGCGACTGCAGGCGGGCGATCCATTTGAGCGGTTCCACGTAGAGCACGCGGGTGTCGTTCAGCGAGGTAGTGGCGAAAATCTTCGGGTAACGCGAGGTGGGGTTCGCTCTTTGCTCGGCTGGATGGGCAGCATGGCTTGAAGTATTGTCGTCCATGCCATCATCGTTCGATGGCATAGCGTTCAGCGAACCATTATCACCGCTCGTACCGCTTCCACTTTCCGCAACGCTCTCACCCTGCCAGTGGCCAAACGGCGCGTTTTCGTAAGGCGAATACGACTTCATGTAGTCGTAAACGGTTTTGTCGTGAAGCGGGTCGCCCCACTCGTCCCATTCGGTGACCGTCAGCGGCAACGACGGGTCAAGAATCGAGGTCAGTGCATCCACAAATGGAACATCGGCTTCGATGCCCGCGTAACATTCCGGAGCCATATTCGCCACGGCGCCCATGAGCAGCCCGCCAGCCGAACCTCCGTTGGCGACGGTACGTTCAGGGTTGGCAAGCCCGGCCTGTTGCAAGGCTTTGGTGCCGTCCACAAAATCCGTAAAAGTATTACGCTTACTAAGTCTTCGACCTTGCTCATACCAAGCACGGCCCATCTCGCCGCCGCCGCGTACATGCACCACGGCATAGAGCACGCCGCGGTCGAGCATACTCACGCGAGCCACAGAAAAACCGGGGTCACTGTTGGATTCGTAGGCTCCATAACCGGTGATGAACATCGGACCAGCAGCAGAGCGCAAATCTTGATTTTCCTGATATGCAGCACCGTTTACTTCAACACGACCTTCAGAAGCATGTACACCTTGCGAGAGGAAATCGGGGCTCGCTGAATTTTCAGCGGTATTCAGCAAATCAATACGGCTCAAATGCTCACCCAGCTCCGCCATGGCCTTGCAGCAATCTGGACGCCAAACCAACGAAACCGGCACGAGCTCGCCGTCACGCACCCGCACCCAGATTCGGCGCTCGCGGTAATTCTTTGCGTCGAAACCGCCATGCACCTTCGCCCGCTTGAGCAGCTTGCTTTCACCGGTCGCCACATCAAGCTCGCGAAGCTGTCCGGGCTGCGTATAGCTCGAGAACGAATAGCGCATGCGAGGCACGTCATAGGAGGGATTGCCACCCGCCGCAATGGAGTACAGACGGTCGTTGCCATCTTCCGTTTCCGGCTTCAACTCGCGGAAACGCCACGGACGATGCGTCGAAAAGTCCTCAAGGGCGACGCTCTTTGTCATCACGGCGATATGCGGCAGACTGTCGTTGCGATAGCTCAACACCACGAAATTGCGGTACATCGCGATGCCCTCGATACCAAGCCCGCGAGCGCCTTGCAGAATTTCAGGATTATCGGGATTGCTATACGGCGTATTCACCGGTTTCCCGCTTGCACCCGGCTCCACTTCATCGCCGCATTCGCAACCATACGGCGACCCCTGCGCGACGATCACGCCCTCGCCCAACGAATAGGGCGGTTCGTGCGAGCTCAAGTCGACCACGTCCACCTCGAAATTCGGGTTCTTCGCATTGTGATAGACCAGCGCCAGCGGGATGTCGGAACCACCTTCGCCCGCACCCTCGAACCGTGCAAAACTCACGTCGTATTCGACGCCTTCCTGACGCGGAATAAACGCACGGAACTCGCCTTCCGGATTGCCGACCGGCAACATCAGCACCTCACTGGTGGTCTTGGACGAGCAGCCGATAACCACGTTGCGTTCGTCGAAGCTCAGTCCGACGCCGACCCAGAATCGTTCGTCGTCTTCACGGAAAACCTCCACGTCATCGTCAACGCTCGTGCCGACCTGATGCCGGCAAACCGCATACGGCCGCCACGAGGAATCGAGCAACGTATAAAACACCCACTTACCGTCGGGCGTGAAGCAGGCTTCCGCGATGCCTTTGAAGACTTCAGGCAGCTCGTGGCCGTCCTCGAGGCTGCGGATACGGTAATCGTAGCGTTCACTGCCGGCCGTATCGACGCCATAGAGCAGCCAGCGACCGTCCCGGGTCAGGTCGAGTCCACCCAAGCGGAAGAAATCGTGGCCCTTCGCCTCCACGTTCGGGTCGAAGACGACTTGCTCCCCCGGCATCGAGCCAGTAGCATCGGTGGCCTTGATCTGCGGTGGATCCCAGTCGTCCGGACCAGCAATCGGCAGACGACACTGCACACCATATTGCAAGCCCTCCTGCGTGCGCACGAAATACCAATAATCATCCATTCGTGTCGGCACCGACATGTCGGTCTCGTCGACACGAGACTTGAGTTCCTCAAAGAGCTTGTGCTTGAGTCCTCCAAAACCGGCCGTCTTCGCTTGGTAATAGTCGTTTTCCTCGCGCACAAGCCGTTGCAAATCCGGCGAATTCTTGTCACGCATCCATTCATAGGGATCGATAAACGTATCACCGTGTACCGTGCGCGCGTGCGGCTCGCATTTTGCGCGCGGAACGTGCAAAGCCTGCGAAGTAGGCGGAATATCAGCGGATGGAATATCATCGGCTTGCGCCGACGGTGCCGTAGCGTTCGTTTCGTCTGTCATAGACATCAAGCCTATACTCATCGAACGAACAACAATCCACGGCAAGAATCGTCACAACCAATTGAAAAAAGTTGAGCCACAAGAGTCCTTGAATGGCCATTCGTCCGATGCTGTCGCCTATCCGATTACTTCACCCCCAACGTATTGCGTAAGTATGGCAGCATCGTCTTCATGATGTTGGCCCCGGTGGTGCCGGTAAAAACCGGAACGTCGGTGACCGGCATGGGCTGCGTGGCGGTAAGCCCCGCGACCCGTCCCAAAGCGGAGGATTCGCGCGGGCTCAGCTCTCGGATGGCAATGGCCAGCACCCGTCCGGGGTAGCGCCGCGCGATGGTGGCGTAGGTCACCGGATCCTTCTGCCCGTCGTCGCCAATGAGGATGAATTTCATATCCGGGAAATCCTCCATCAGCTGCTCGGCGAACTGGAGTTTGTGCTCCACCCCGGAGGGAATGAAAGTCTTGGGACGCGGATCGAGGTCACGCAACAACAACGGCCCGGCAGGATAGCCCTGTTCAGCGATGAAATTGCGTATCGAGCTTTCGACGTTCCACGGCGAGGTCGACAGATAAAAGAACGGTGCATCCGGCATCATGTCGGCCAACCGGGTGAACAACGCGCTCATTCCCGGCACGGTGCTGCGCTTCTTGGGGTTGAGCAGGAGCAAATTATAAGCCGCTTTCACCGGGCTTGGCGCATGGGTGACCATAATGGTGTCGTCGACATCGGTGATGATGCCTACCTTCGCACCGGCGGGAACCACGAAAAGCTCGGAAGTGACTTTCCTACGGCCGGCGACCTGATAAGAGACTACGTGAATGCCTGGCGTATTGCCGCGTTCAGCCACCAAATCAAGATAGCCGGCACTGTCGGAGACCGCGTATTCAGAACTCGTTTTCCGGGAGGAATCGTAAGGGTCATAGACCTCGGAGACCCCGACCTGCACCTGATTGACCGGCACGCCGTCAATTTCGATTTTGACACGAACCCCGGCCGCAGGCACCGCAAGCATACCTCGGATGCCACGCATCAGCTCGCCGGAACGCGAGCCGCCGGGCGCCAATACTATTCGGCAGACAAGTCGGGAGTAGTCGTCTGTGCCGTAACCCGCGTAGGGCTCGACCTTCGGATACCAGCCCCACCTGCGCACCAGCCTGGTCGAAAATCGTGTCCATGCACCGAATCCCTGCGTAATCGCCTTGCGACCGCCCTGAACCCAAGGCTCACCGAACCGACGGGTCGCGCTGATGGCTTTCGGCGAATCAAATGAAGTGGAAGCGCGATGTACCTCAATTGGCACCGTCGGCATTTCGTCGGCCTGCGCCGAGTCGACGTGCTGTGTGACGCGTTTGCGTGCCATTCGTTTCCGTTCGTTCGGTGTTTGGGATGTTTGCCTTACCGTCTTTAATCGTTCAGCTCTCGACTTGCTAAACATTGATGTTAATTATCAATTATTAAGACACCAATAGTTGGCCATTCGATATTGATTAGATATTGATGCCCGATTATTCCGCGTGTTTGACCATCGCGGCATACTGGTCCGCGTCCATCAGCTCAGGTTCGTCGTCGTCCATCTCGATCTTCAAAATCCAGCCTTCGCCGTACGGATCGTTGTTGATGACCTGCGGATCGTCGGCAACCGCATGATTGACGTATTTGACGGTGCCTTCGACCGGGGAAATGAGGTTTTGCACGGTCTTCGCGCTTTCCATCTCCACAATCTCGTCGCCCGCACGCACCGGAGTGTCCGGCTCAGGCAAATCGACATAGACGATTTCGCCCATCTGCGAGGCCGCATACTCGGTCAGCCCGATGACGGCCAGCCCGTCGGCATCGTCGACCCACACATGGTCGGCGGAATACTGCAGATGGTCGGGAACGTCCAGAGAAACGGATTTGGAAGCCGCGCCGGCCATTTGGGAATCGGAGACATCGGCCTTGTCGGTCTCGTCAGTCTCGTCAAATTCATTGATATCGTTTTCGTTCATACTGCCAGATTACAGCATCGGTCACTCGTCCGTTTTGCATTTCGCGAAACCCGTCGTTTAGACCTATTGAACCGGCTTTAGCGCACCGCACCGCCGGGCTGTGCACCCACGACCTGCACCAACGTGCCTTTAGGGCAGTTGTCGTAGATCCATTGAGCGTCATTGACATTCATATTGACGCAGCCATGCGAGCCGTAGGCGGCCGGGTTGCCGGTAGCGATACCGACTGGGTTCCAATCCGCGGTATGGAAGCCCTCTCCACCGTTGAAATAGCTGACCCATCGAACGTCGGGCGAGACATAGCCAGGTCCGCGCATGGTCTGCACCGCGTAGCGTAGGTAGATGACGTAATTGCCCAAATTGGTCTCGTCACCACCAGACTTGCCGGTGCAGACGAGGAAGGACTTGACCTGCTGGTCGTTTTTGTAGACCGTCGCGGTCTGCGCGGCGCGGTCGACGACGATGCGCATCTCGGACTTGGTCTGCTTGACATCGAATTTGGTGATATCCGCCGCCTGCTGGATGGTGGCCGGCTGGCTGCTGGTCATGGCGTTGTAGACCTGATCGGCCACAGCATCGCCATCCTTGACCTTGACCCCGTTGACGCCCTTGGTCATTGTGAGCATCACCTTGCCGTTGCCGTCGACGATGTCCTGCTGACTGACCATGTCCTGATTGAGCTGCTTGGGCGTTTCGCTGTTGACATAGCCCAAGATGGCATCCTTGTCGATGCGGAGGTTGATCTGCCCTTTTTCGAGATCGGTATCAGGCTTGATCCATGACGCCAATTGCGCCACCGGCACCTCGAATTGGCTGGCATCGCCGTTGCTGATAACGATCTTGTTGGCCAAAATCTTGTTCGCCGAATCGGCTGCCGCAGCCGCGGTATTTTCCGAGACAGGGGTATCGATGGTCTTGTAGGCGACCTTGACGGACCGGGTCTCTCCGGGATCAGCAATCAAAGTGTTGATCGACTTCTTGACACCGCTCATCTCGGGGGCGCGTCCGCCGTGGCCCGCGTTGGCCACAAACGTGTTGGAATTGCCGTCAAAAGCCACGCTTGAAGGTACGGCCCGGTCGCTATCGTTCACAAAAGTCTTGGTCAGATACGTATCGATGGGCAGGTCGTCCGTCTTGGCGACGAGCTTGATGTCAGACTTGGAGAAAGGCACCACACGGCCGGCCCCATCGCCCTTGGCGGCCATGAGATTGTGCACCGTCTTATCGACGTTGACGCTCACGCCCAAATCTTTGAAATCGGCAGTCGCTTTTTTACCTTGCCCATCGCTGATGATGATCTTCGAGTTCCGAATTTCATGGTCAACGGTCTGCTTCAACTGCCCGGCATCCTGCCCGGCCACGGCCACATCGCCAAGGTGGACCCCCGGCGCTGCCTTGTCTTTATAATACCAACGCGCACCAAAGAACGAAGCCACCAACGCGAGGATGAGCACCGCAAATACCGCAGCGGTTATGATGATGGCCAGACGACGCTTCCTATGCTTCTTGGACTGCGGGTGAGCACCGATACCAAGCGCGGCAATATCGGCTTGGCTGAGTTCGCTTGTCAATGCCTCAGGCTCGTTGCCGCTGTTGTTCACGTTGTCCATTACTTCCTCCAGATACCCTTCTCAGCGTACTGAGGTACTAGGTTATCCCAGAGATATGACGTTAAGGTAGTGCAGAAAGCAAGAAACGAAGCCGTTCGCCATATAGCGAAAAAGAAAACGCCTAAACAGATAATCTCTATCTATCTAAATATTTTCCATTACAAAAGATAGGGTTTTTCGCATTACAGTTTCTGCCCGTACCATTCCTCGATCATGTAGCGCGCGACGGTTGCCTTGCCCGGTTGCTTGATCCGACCGGCGGAAAGGGCATCGGCGAATTCGTCTCTGGTAAAGAAGCGGGCATCGAGCGTTTCATGCCCGTCCACTTTGACATCGCCTCCGAGCGCCCGCGCCTTGAACGCGACCATCAGAGAGGCCGGGAAAGGCCAGGGCTGGGAGCCTAGATACTTCACCTCGCCAAGTGTCAGGCCGGTTTCTTCAGCGGCTTCGCGCTTGACGGCATGCTCCAGGTTTTCGCCGGCTTCGACGAATCCTGCGCACACCGAATAGAAGGATGGGTCATTCCACTTTTTATTATGCTGCAGCAGTAACCTGCCCTGGCCGTCGACGATTGAAGTGATCACGGCCGGTTCGATACGCGGGAAAAGCAGCGATTTGTGCGCCTCACAGCTTTCGTTGCTGCATTGCTGGGCCCATCCGGCCATCGCCGGACGAACCGGGGAGCCGCACCGCGGGCAATATTTCTGACTATTATGCCAGTTGCTCAGGGCGACGGCGGTAGTGGCCTGCCCAGCTTCGCGGGCCGAGGCGTGTGGCGCGAATCCCAAAAGCGAGACCCAATCGAAACGTTGCAACGCCCGCTCAAGCACTGGGTTCTGCAGGGAATCGCCGCCGGCACTCGCCTTCTTGGCAAAACCGGAGACGTCCAAGGCCACAACAGACTGAGGATGCTCGCTGCCAACGCCATAGCTGCCAAGGAATATCGGGATGAGACCAAGTCTATTTGCAGCTTGGTTTATGCCGTTGCCACTCGCTGGGTTATTTTCGTTTGCCGAACCCTCGTTCACGGAGGCCTCGTTCGCCCGCACCTGCAAGCCCACACCACCATTCGATTCATCTGCGAGCGCCCGCAAAACGTACTCTCCCGGCACCCCGGCCAACCGTATCTTCGCGGTTTCGTAATCGACTCGCGCCGCCTGCCCGTCGGGGACGGCCACGAGCCCGTCGCGTACGAAAACGACTGTGGTTTTCGGCTGTGCCAAGACTTCCGCGATGAGATTGGGGTCCCCTCTGCGCTCGCTCTGATAGTCAATGTCGCCTTGCGCAAGCGGCAGGAACGGCAGCACTTGAGTCAATGCCAGCGATGAAAACGAAGCAGCCATGTCAACCTCTTTAGCTTTGGGGACACATTCATTCCCATGAATTACTTGCGTCATTATATGAAATGCTATAACCGATTAGCCATTATCGCACCACAACAACCGATGCACTCTCCAACGTGCACTTTTCCGACGCCACCGTCAGAAACATGCATTCTGCCACGCCCAACTTGTACCTTTTGCACGCCAACGTCAGAAACATGCACTTTCGCAACCAGAAAGCGCATTTTTACCACGCTAGCGTCGGATAATCGCACTGTAGCCCGACTAACCTACACTTTTTGTACGCTAACGTCAGGAACATGCACTCCAGACCGACTAATTTGCATCTTTTCGACGGTAACGACGGATAAGTGCGCCTGCAGGCCAGTAATAAGAGCTCGGCTACACCCGTTCCTATACCCGCTCGACCAAGTCTAGCAAGGCATTCGCCACAGCGTCGGGACGCTCGACGGCACTGAAATGGCCGCAATCGGGAATCGCGGTGAAAGCGACAGAGGTGGAAGTCATGGCATCAGCAATCGGACGCATCTTCGCCGGAGGGCTCGAAGGATCGTTCTCTCCGCTGACAATCGCCGCAGGAGCAGTGACGCGCGCCAATTGGTCGGTGGTGTCGGCACGACCGGCGGCCATACGCTCGCGCCAGGCAAGGCCTTCCGGACGCTGATCGTGAATCCAGCCGGCAAGCAGATCCTGGAACCCCTGACCGAGCTTCACGCTCGAATCCCCCGCCTGCGGACGCGCAAAATGCATCACCGGCTCAACGGTATTGTCGCTTTCGCAGATTTGAGCAATCTTAAGCCGATTTGCACGAGCCTCAGGTCTGTCGGCCACCGTAGTGGTATCGCATAGGGCAAGTCCGGCAACGGTTTCCGGGAACAGCCGCGCAATATCCATCGCAATATAGCCGCCCATCGAAAGGCCCACCCAAATGGCTTTTTCATGGCCGGTGATATGCAGCATCGAAACGTAGGCTTCGGCCACTTTGTCCATCGCCTCGGCGTACGCGCCATCGTCGGCAATCGCCCCGGTGGCATGCGCGTCGGGAATCGAGGCGTCGCCAGCACCCGGTGTATCCGGGGCCCAAATCGGAAACGAAGCTACCCCGCGTTCGTCACCAAGTCTGATCATGCTTTTCGCACAATCGTCCCACATCCGTGCATCCACGGGGAACGCATGCAACAAAATCAGAGGAATACCTTTGCCAGAACGATAGACCTTATTATTAATACGAATATTCATCTTGCCTGTTCCGTTTATTCGCCCACGCCGGCCCACGAAAGCGCGCGACGCACAATCTGGCCGTGCCCGCCGGACATCTGGGCGATGAACGTGTCGAGTTGCTTGCTCTCCACATCGCACCATTCCACGTCGAGCGCCGGGTCGAGCGGCTTGCAATCTCCGGAAATCTGCACCACGTAGCACAGCGCGATGGCGTGCTGACGCGGGTCGTAGAACTCCGAAATACCGGGAGTCGGGAAGAATTCGGCGACGGTGAAAGGCTGCAGGCTCGCCGGCAGAATCGGCAGGGCGAGGTCGCCCAAGTCCTTGGCGATGTTGCGGGCGATAGCTTCACGGATGGTTTCATGGAAAAGGATACGGCCGGTAATCAGCGTACGTTCCACGGAACCGGTGTCGCGCACACGCAAAAGCGAGCCAACCTCGCTGACACGACCCATGTCGTCGGTACGCACCGGAACCACTTCGACGTAGACGATGGGCAGTTTGGCGCGCGCTTCGTCGATATCGTGCGGCGAAAGCCAGCCGGGAGGATTGCCGTTGCTACCGCCGCGCACAAAGTCCTCGGGCGTGATGCCATCGAATTCGCCACGATGCCGCCCCGCATCGAAATCGCCCTCGTCGGGCACTTCATCATTCAAGACTGCCATGGCTCCATTATCGGCTCTGTGGCTGACGAATGCGCGAGACGAACGGCCTTTTCGTCACTGGCTTAGCAATGTTGGGGTTTGCTGGGAGACTGAATATTACATCGTTCGTGAGGTAAAAGCCTACGGAATGGTGCAACGCACAAGCGGAAGGAGCCATAATCATGGCAACGCAGACTTTGACGGCAAAAAACTTTGAAGAGACCATCACCAACAACGACCTCGTGTTCGTTGATTTCTGGGCCACCTGGTGCGGCCCGTGCAAGGCGTTCGGCCCGGTCTATGAGAAGGCCAGCGAGGCCAACCCCGACATCGTCTTCGGCAAGGTCGACATCGACCAGAACCAGGAGCTCGCCACCGCAGCCGAAATCCAAGCCGTCCCCACGCTGATGATCGCCAAGAAGGGCCAGATTATTTTCAAACAGGCCGGTGCACTGCGCGCCTCCGATCTCGACGAGGTCATCAAGCAGGCCCGCGCCCTTGATGTCAACGCCAAGGAAGACGCCAAGGCCTGAGGTTCATCAAGTTCGTGAGGCCCACAAGATTTGTAAGGCTTATAAAGCTCGTGGGATCGCAAGATTCATAGAACTTAAGGCGAGAGCGCTTGGGTTTGCTAGATTCCCATCAAACCGGAATGATTCCCGAATAACGTTCACGTAAAGCGATATGCCGATAGCTGGCAATGTTTGGCTATCGGCATATTCATTACCCCATCGACGCAATAGCAACGTTTCAAGACGCAGTGCGCAATTCCTTTTATCAAAAATTAATAAATTCAACCCGTCTATCTAAGAGTTTTTTCGTGGCACCGCGTTATAATTATGACTGTTTTGTGATGTAGTGATGTACCCGCCGAGGCGGATTGTGATAGTTGCGGCGTTGCATCCGCGCGTGGAGTACGCGCGAAAGAGATATGAGATGAGAGTTGTACGGTGCGCCCGTTGTTCGACGCATTGAAACTGTAGGACTACTTAGGAGTATTTAAGGCAAATGGCTAAGGCTAACCACCGTAAGCAAACCAAGACCTTGAGGTCGCTGAGCAAACGCCAGTGGACGAAGATCGCGGCCGGCGTAGCAGCGGTTGTGGCATTAGTGGGCGGCAGCGTCATCGCCGTTCATTCCCATGATGCACGCCAGGATTCCCTCAATCGCGTCACTTCGTATTCGGCCACCGACGCCAACACGCTTGGCGTCTCCCGCGGCAGCGACCGTGAAGACCTTCGTGGCGGCAAGACCGGCGACACCTACGTCACCGTCAAAATCAACGGCAAGAACCGCGCCGTGGTCGGCTCTCACTTCACCGACGTCAAGTCCGTGCTCGATCAGGGCGACATCACCCTTGAGACCGGCGACGTGGTCAACCCAAGCCTCAAGACCAAGGTCAACGAATCCACCGTCATCAGCATCGAGCGCGCCAACGCGAATCTCGAAACTTCCGACTCCCCCATCGGTTTCAACGTCGTGACCAAGGAGACCTCGGATCTGCCCAAGGGCCAGCAGAAGGTTCAGTCCGAAGGCCAGGCAGGCGTGATGGAAACCACCAGCCTCGTTACCAAGGCCGGCAAGAAGACCATCTCCTCCAACGTATTCACTTCGTTCGTGAAGCAGGCTCCTGTCGACAAGGTCATCCTTGTGGGCACCGGCTCCGGCTCCACCGTTTCCAGCGATGCCGCGAACATCGGTTCCACCGTTCCTGTCGGCGAGATGCAGCAGTGGGCGCATGACTACCTGCTTTCCAACGGCGGCTCGGAAGCCGACTTCACCGCCACCGTCTACATCATCAGCCACGAATCCGGTTGGCGCGTCAACGCGCAGAATCCTTCTGGCGCCTACGGTCTGCCTCAGGCACTGCCTGGCAGCAAGATGGCAAGCGCCGGCGCGGATTGGGCCACCAACTACCAGACCCAGCTCAAGTGGTTCTGGGGTTACTGCGCACGCTACGGCGGCGTGCAGGGTGCCTATGCCCACTGGCAGACGGCTCATAGCTACTGAGTTTTACATTAGCGAAGTAGCGCAAATCTTCAGATTGAGGCTTTCGGTTACACGCCGGAAGCCTCAATTTGTATTCGGATACTACTGAAATGGGCCGTCACTATGTATGAAACACAGTGACGGCCCATTTTGACTTAGCTAGAAAGCGTCAGTCCTTGCGGAAGCCTTTCGGATTCTTGGTCTGCCAGTTGAGGGAAGAAGCGGCCATCTCGTCGATACCCAGCTCGGCCTTCCAGCCCAACTCACGCTCGGCCTTGGAGGAATCCGCGTAGCAAGCCGCGATGTCGCCGGGGCGACGGGGCTTGATAACGTACGGAATCTTGTGGCCGGCGGCCTTCTCATAAGCCTTGATGACCTCGAGAACTGAGTAGCCGTGACCAGTGCCGAGGTTGTAGGTGTAGACGCCCGGTTTCTCGATCTTGTCGATTACCGCGACGTGGCCCTTGGCAAGGTCGACGACGTGGATGTAGTCGCGCACGCCGGTGCCGTCCGGGGTCGGATAATCGTCGCCGTAAACCTGGACTTCCTTGAGCTCACCAAGCGCCACCTTGGCGATGTACGGGGTAAGATTGGCGGGAATGCCCTTCGGATCCTCGCCTAGCAGGCCGGAGGAATGGGCGCCGACTGGGTTGAAGTAACGCAACAGCACGATGGTCCACGTGTCATCGGCAACATAAACGTCACGAAGAATCTGCTCCTGGAAAAGCTTGGAGGTGCCATATGGATTGGTGGTTCCGCCAACGGGGCTCTCCTCGGTGAGCGGCAGGTGCTCGGCCGCGCCGTAGACGGTGGCGGACGAAGAGAAGATGATCTTCTTGACATTGTGGTCACGCATCGTCCTCAGCAACACCATGGTGCCGGTAAGGTTGTTGTCGTAGTACTCGATCGGCTTGGCAACGGACTCGCCCACAGCCTTGAGGCCCGCGAAGTGGATAACCCAGTCGACGTCGTTCTCCTCGAAAATGCGGTTCATGAGCTCAACGTCGCGCACGTCGCCGTCGTAACGCTTGACTTCCTTGCCGGTAATCGTCTTGACGCGGTCAAGGGCTTCCGGCACCGAATTGACGTAATTGTCGACGCTGATGACGTCGTAACCCTTGTTCAGCAGCTCCACATCGGTGTGCGTGCCGATATATCCGGCTCCCCCGGTAACCAACACAGTTGTCATTTTGTGCTCCTTCATTGTGCCGTAACCTAACAAAACATAACATTAGCACACAAGAGCTACCAAAAACAACCCGACACGGGGTTTGTAACCGTATCCTATGCTCATTCCCACGACTAATTGGATTCATCTATACGGACTACATCCGCCAGCAAATTACAACAGACATTACTAGAACACGGAACATATTAAAACTAATGAAAATGTCGACAGAACGTCGCCGAATCACATTCCCCCACTAGATCATCGTGACGCACATATTTTATGGAAGCCCTGTACGCTTCATCAAAATAAACCATTTTTACCTTCATACTAAAACATTAGGTAGTATCCGAGTAAATTCGAAAAAATTACTAAAGAACAAACCTAAAAAATAAATCAAATAGCATGTGTTCGATTGAACTCCTAGCTAGTTCATAGACAGAATTGAAAATCCCTAGGACATTATCCGGTATCGGAACCGATAATATTGAGAGATTATGGGACGCAGATAGCTTAACGAAATGCACATGCACGCTCTTTACAATTTGGAGTATTCACCAAGACGTCGTACAAAAAATAAGCAATAACTTTTCCACACACTTAATTAGCCTACTAATAAATATGATTGTGCTGCCGTTCCAAGACTGTTACTTGGAGCGGCAGCACAATCCATAAAACATCAATTACCATCTACTCCTGAGTCCAGCCTGGGCCGATATGAGATTCCTGGTGGCCAAATCAATCTGATACGAAGTAGCTTTGCCATAAAGTGCCCAGTTGGCGTACGACAACGACTTCGAGAACACATTCCACGAAGCCGAAGTATAATTCCAAGACCGAAGCTTCTTCGCACTATTGACTTGAGACCACAACGCACTCCTGCTGTAAACCCGCTTCCTAAGTCCAGCTCTACCCGATATAAGGTTCTTCATGGCCAAATTAACCTGATACTGAGTGGAGTTATTGGCATAGAGCGCCCACTTGGCATACGATAATGCCTTAGCGAACACTTTCCACGAGCCTACCGTATAATTCCCAGACCGAAGCCACTTCGCATCATTAACCTGAGCCCACAACGCACTCTTGTTAATCCTCTTTCTGAGTCCAGCCTTGCCCCCAATAAGGTTTTTTGTAGCCAAATTAATCTGATACTGAGTAGCGGTATTGCTGTAAAGCGCCCACTTGGCATATGCTAATGCCTTAGCGAACACGTTCCACGAACCCACCGTATAATTTCTATACTGAAGCCACTTCGCACTATTAACCTGAGCCCACAACTTGCTCTTATTTAGTACTTGAATGGTATATGGCTGAGTGATTTTACCAGAAAAACTACCCCGATTATCATACCCTTTTAATGGCACATCCCCAGAAAAATTGAACGAAACTTGTCCGGCTACATAAGGACGAGGCCATGTCACAATCCCAGTTGGAGGATCGTAAATTCCGGTATCCGGATCCATACCATATGAAGTTGGCATCACCGGTGTTCCGTTGATATTTGTCGCACTTCGCACCTGAATACTCGAATTCACGCCAACACTTGGCAAAGTTATATTCTGCGAATCCATATTCATTCTTTTCAAGGCCCAAAGGTTATTTAAACCGCTGATATCACGAATATGATTCTCACTTGCATTAATCTCTGCAAGATTGTTAAAAATTGCAAGATGAGTAATGTCGGACAAATTATTCTCATCTAAGTTTATTTTCTGTAGATTAGGCAAATTATTCAGATTATTTATATTTGAGAGAGCATTATTATTTAATCTCAAGTCGGTTAAATTGAACAGACCACTCAACTTACTGACATTCGAAAGATGATTATAGCCTAATTCCAATATCCTTAGATTATTCATTCCTGCAAGATTTTTTACTGTCCACAATCCACAATTCCATAGATGTAATTCCGTCAAGTTGGGAAGTTGATGAATGAGATTAAAATTAACGATATTTTTATCATAATCTAAATTGAGTGTTTGAAGATTGACAAGCCGCTGGATACCTTCAAGATTCAACGTGTCATAATCTCGTGTACTTAGATCGGTAACCCTATTAATAACATCTTGAGTAAAGGTATTATTAATATTGCCTCCAGCAGCGTTATACGCTACATCCATTGCCAAATTCCTATCCGGGAAGCATTGGCTGATACTGCTTCTGTTTACAATACAAGATGGGCTTGCATTGGCAACACTTGGCGTTATAGCTGAAGCTCCTACAGTTATAGCGATTAAAGCAGTCAATACAGATCGAATGCCTTTTTTGTTTTTCACCATTGAAATCCCCATCTCTATACTCATGAACCGCTCTAAATAAACAAATTATCTTTATTGTTGCGTAAAAAGCACAAAGAATAACGCATTACTTATAAAGATAGCTCTCTCATTAGACTAAAAATAGATAAAATCCAAAGTGATGACCATCAATACTCTATAGATACATTTTCTACTTCAGGCAGTATCAATCCAACTAGTGCTATCGCCCAACCGCTTTGCGATACACACTCAAAGTTCCATCCACGATTTTTTGCCAATCGTATTTACTCGCAATGTAGTCACCGGCACCCCCTTGATATCGAGAAACCATTTCCGGGCTATCTATCAGCGTCTCCAACTTTTGCTCAAGATCTTCAACCGACCCATGTTTGAAGAGTACGGCATGGTCTCCTACGGCATCGGTGCAGCCGGGTATATCGGACACGAGACAACAGTTGCCATAACTCATCGCTTCCAACAAGCTCATTGGCATACCCTCAACATCGCTGGGAAGAACGTATACATACGCGTTGCTATAGAGCTCTTCCAAGACCTCGCCATACACAAAATCCGTGATGATGACACGATTGTCCTTTTGCGCGAGCTCCTTAATCTTCTGAAAATAATCTCCGGAATCCGAGGAACCTCCAGCGATTACCAATTTCAACGACGTTTTGATATTCCTGAACGCTTCAAGGAGATAATGAATTCCCTTTTCAGGAACGATACGACCAAGGTAGAGAATATAGGAATTCTTCTCCAATCCAAAGGAATTGACTATACTGTTTGCTTTCTTGGAAACTCCTTTGCGAATCCCATTGGGAATCAAGTGAGTGGAACGACCGTAACGCTCAATGAAATATCGCTTTGTGTCTTTGTTAAGTACGATGATTTCATCCGCATACCGCGCGGTCATTTTTTCACCAAATTTAATGTAGCTGCTCGCGAGGGCATTCCACTTGGCTCTTTGCCAGTCAAGGCCATGAATGGTAACTACCGTTGGCACTCCAGCGAGTTTCGCCAAAGGAACCATGGCACTCGGCCCTTCAGCATGGAAATGAATCACGTCCGGCCTGGCCTTTATCGCTTTCAACGTAGCAAAAAATGATGAGCTCAGCGCAGCCAAACCCTTAAGATTTAAGGTTGGCACCGACACAATATGCAAGTTGTTCTCGTTCAAGATTGTGCCATCTTGGCAATTGTCGAAACCACGTCCTGCAACATTGTGCCCGCGCCTGTTGTAAACCGTCACATCCTGGCCAAGTTGCGCCATGCGGGCGGCAAGCTCGGTAACCACGACTTCAACCCCTCCTTCTCTGGAGGGAATCCGCTTGTGCCCGATATACGCGATTTTCACTTTAAACCTCTATTGCCGCACTCAACGATTAACACACATCCGACTATTATACAAACAGGACCGGTGCTCGACAAACTACTTGTTGTTGACAAGTTACTTTATACTGATTGTGTCACAATTAACAGGCGAGGAGCAGAGAAATGGCACCACAGACAATGAAGCAGACTCTTATTTCTGTGGTAGTTCCGGTATATAACGTTCATTCCTTCCTGACGAAATGTGTTGACAGCATACTGATACAAAGCTATAAAAATCTCGAGATCATTCTAGTCGACGATGGTTCTACTGACGGTTCAGCAGAAGAATGCGATGCACTGCAAAAAAAAGACGACCGCATCAAGGTAGTCCATAAACAAAATGGCGGGCTTGCTTCGGCGAGAAATGCTGGAATTAATATCGCGCATGGAGAGTACATAGGTTTTATTGACAGCGACGACTGGATTGAACCTGATATGTATGAATCACTCCTGAATACAATCTTCGAAACAAAGTGCCGACTGGCAGTCTGCCGAATGCAGTATGTGTACGACAATGGAAACGTGAAAACTCGAAGCAAATTGGATGCAGCGGCACCGGCAAGTACAATATTCAATTTCGATCAGGCAATCACCGAAATGAACTCATATCGTCTGTTCGACATGAGTGCATGTACTAAATTATTCGATATTTCTTTGTTCGACAACATACGTTTCCCCGACGGCAAGCTTAGCGAGGATTTTTTCGTGATGCCGTTTTTATTTGAACTTGCGAAACATATAGCATTCATAGACCAACCTTTCTACAACTATTTCCAGCGAGTCAACAGCATCAGCAAAAGCAAGAAGATCAATTTTGACTTTGAAGAAGCCGCAAAGCAACAGATGGATTTCCTTGACGCCAAATACCCAGAGTTAAAAGTCGTGGGACATGCGGCTTATGCTTCATCGGTTTTAACGGTATACAACCAGTTTGTTGAAAATCATATGTACTGTGACAGCAATACTCTGAAACATTTCAAGACCGCGGTACGAGAAAACAAAAAATATATACATGATGCTGATTTCTGGTCAGTAATGAAGAAAAGCCAATTCACCATTTTCCTTGCCAGTTCATGGCTTTATAGAATATCGATTCGGCTATACCATACTCTTAGAAAAGCATAAATAGTAAGACAAAACTTCATCTCATTGGTATGTCTACTAATCTAGTAATAGCGAATACAGAACGTAAATCATCGGCGAGGGAATAGTATGAAAAATAAAAGTAAGACAAACGGCAATTTGTCTTTGGCTTCGATAGGACTAATTATCACCGCGATACTTTTTCTGTTCGCAACCGAAACCGCTATGGGAAAAGCCCATGACAATATACGTTATTACTCTCTTATTTTATTTACCGTCGCCGGATATATCGAACTTTTCTGTCGTTACAGAGCCCATCGTGCCAAATTCCAGAATTACGGAATGACAATCCTGGTGATCCCAATATTCTGTGTTTTTGTTTTTATTTTGGACTGCATACAATCTTATAAAGTTGGCGTCCCTTTCACCAAACGAATCTATGTGCAAATCGCTTTGTTACTTATGCCTGCACTCTATAGCTACGTACTCATAAATCTAATATCGCTTCCAGAGCTTGAATTCGTATTTACCATACTGTTGTGGATAGGTATCTTCTTTTATATATTCGTCGAAGGAACTGGAATATCACGCTTCTTTGTTCTACAAAACTATTTGTTGTATTTCGACAATGGAGACACTCAATTGGAAAGTCACAATAATTTCTTTCCAATCTTATTCTATTTTCTAAATTATTGCAGATATTCAGACACTGCTCGAAAGCACAAAACTTATTACAACACGTGCTGGATTCTCAGCTTCGTCTTCGTTTTATTCGCTCATAAGCGCTTATCAATGCTTTTCGCATTGTTCCTCATGCTGCTGAATGTCTGCGTAAAACTCAGAAGGACAATTCCGCGATATATTCCATTCCTTACTGCGCTTGTTTTTCCGATTGTTACTTATTTTTATACAGCATTTGTCAAGGGAGAGTTGTTTACAAACAAAATAAGCAAAGCCAGTCTCTACAAATTTACAACAGGGAGAGAATACATTCTCTCGCTTTGGAAAAACAAACATTATCTTTCATACGGCTATGGAAGCAGCTATGATCTTATCGGCCGTTATCTTGAAATGGATCTCGTGGAGATGTATATGGAAATCGGCATCATAGCTGTACTCGCGTTTGCATTATGCTATTTCGCCATCGTTCGCAAGAGCTTCTATGCTTATCTACTGATGACCTACGAATTCCTAGGAATGCTTACTTCTTCCAGTATTCCAAACCCTCTTTCTTGGACTCTGGTACTACTGACGATAGCGTGCTTCGCATCTGACAAACAAAGCGATGAAGAAACATTCACTGACAATCACCGACTATCACTTAGACATCATAAATCAATAGTGAAAGCACAGTAATTCGCCAAGTGGCAGACTGAAATCCAGTCTGCCACTTTTTCACAGTTCCAAAATACCTATGAATGGACGCTGATGACCTCATTTAGCGATTTTCTACGAGATACAGGGTGGGAATCAACTTTGAGTTTGTGACCCACCGCGATAAACATAATCAAAGCGTCATCATCTGGCAGTTGGAGCAAATCTCTGATTTTCGATTCCTGCTTTCTGCCAAACATTGTATTAAGCGGGCACGCACCCAAATCTTCGGCTTCCAAAGCCCCGAGTAAAGCCATGGAATATACACCACCATCGATGTACGCTTCATGTAATTCAGTAGGATTCAACATCGTTGACATCTTTGAAATCACAAGAAGCAATACTGGTGGATCCGCATATCCTAACATACCTCCCTGCACTTGCAATAATTCATGAATCAGCGCGGTATTCGTGATGATATGAAGTCTTGCCGGCTGCCGGTTACAGACAGACGGCGCTTTCAAGGCCAATTCTCCCGCTCTTTTAACGGCATCGATATTTACAGGCTCATCCGAATAGTCCCTTATGCTGCATCTCGAAGTAATCACATCAGCATATGAGCCGTTACCACCAATATGAAGTTGAGTCGCTTCTCGTCGCGCCCCGGCTCTGGACGAATCTGCTGCAGCTATCTGCTCAGCAAATAAAGTCGTCGAAGAAACAAAGAAATCCGGCAAAGGCTTATTCAAGGATTCGTGTTTTTGCTGATAAGCCTTAAGCACAGCGAGCGCCTCGACATAGCCGAATGCTTCATTCGGATAGCCATTTTTTTGCCATCGATTCATTATCTCGGTTAGATTCAAAACGGCTTTTTTACCAAATCCAGGGCGAAAATCAAGATGGCTCAGACCTTTTTCCAAAGAATGAGCGTTGAAGATCAAACGGGCCTCAAGCTGGCTCTGTCCATTATTGCTGGGGAATGCGGCATTTCGCACAAAACGACGATAAAAACCGAGACCATAGCGTAAAACATCTAAATCATATCGAAGAGTTTTCGCTTTATTGATTAAAGTAGGAGACATTGCTGATTTAAATGCATTCTTGACTGTCATGGTATATTCCTCTCAATGAATATTATAGAATTTCGATGTTCTTATTCTAAGCTTTCATCTCGTGCTTCCTCAGCAACTTGGATTTTTCCTGTGATGTCATAATAAACAGCCAAATCGCCACAACATAAATGAAAACATATAAAAATCCATTAACCAAAAATCCAGTCAATCCAGACAATCGCGTGAGATGAGCGAATAGCTCGCAAATCGACAGAGTAGCAATCCCAACCCCCATCGACGGCAGCATTTTCTTCCAAAAATACACCATATTAAGACCGATTCTGAACTGATAATACCAATTCATGAACAATCCGGTACCAAGCACAATGCTGACTACGTATCCCCATGTCGTCGCCCAATATCCGTATTTGGGAATAAGTACAACGCTGATTACCACGTCTATTACCGAAGTAAGAATATAAATACAACTACGAACTTTATGCTTGTTTTTAGCCCGTTGAATTTCGATTCCTGTGTTTTGAGTCAAAGGAATCATAACTGGTAATGTCATAATCAAAATCATCCAATATGCATCATCGAAACTCGGCCCAGCCCAAACACGAATAAAATAACGACCGACAAGCACAAAACCGCCATAGAGCAGGCAGAACAATATCATCTGATATCGCCCTACTTTTGTCATAAGATGTGTCAAATCCTCATTATCATCTTTCGTGACCACCATATTATTGATTTTGGGAATGAAAACATTCGACATCGTTGTAGACATCATAAAAAATATGTTGCGAATCTGTATAGCGACCGAAAAAACAGCAACAACCTTAGCGCTGGCCATAGCTCCAAGAAGGAAATTGGGAACATTGTTATTTACCATGTCGAACAACTGATTCAAGAAAATCCAAAAGCTAAAGATAGCGATACTCTTAAAAAGCGGGACATCGAAGGAATGAAAATCAAATTTCATGCCGAGTTTCCGGCATGCATAATTGATATTGAGAATCAACAAGATTGTTGTCATGATGGCTTGGGCAAGTGCTACGCCTACCGCACCGAAGCCCAAAAACAAGCCGGATACAGCTAAAACCGGAACAGCAAGTGTTGTGAACAGCTGTCGAGTCTGCTGAAAAATGAATTGCTCATGCACCATAATGTAAGAATCAAACACAGTACCCGGAAATGTGATTGCCACATTAAAAATGAGAATGCCAATAAGCGTTTTTGCGAGGCCACGCTCATGAGCATTCAATCCCTTCGAAAAGAGAAGGTTGACATTTGCGAATAAAACAAGACCACAAATCAGGCATAGAACGGCCATAACCATAAATATGGTTAGGTACATTCCGTTGAGCTTCCGTATTTCAGATTCCTGATGTTTGGCTTTCCGTTGTGAATAAAATCTAACATAGGCGGAATCGAATCCCATAGACAACACCGACAACGCCATTACCACGGAATTAGTCATCTGAAAGACACCGTAGTCCCCTTGACCCAGCATGCGAATCAATATGGGGGTATATATCAGATTGACCACATTCTTGGTGATGACGTTGACATAACCAAGGGTCGCTCCCATCGCCCTTTGCACAGACACGTCACTTACCTGATTTCGGCGGCAGATAAAGCATTGAAAAGCCACTCATTTGACTGATTGCGCAAAGAATCCAGCAAACGATTTACTTTTTCATAGTCAATGGGCTTAGAATTGTCTTCATCCTCCATGGTTTTCCCAAGTTCAAATAAATGGAAAAGAGTCTCCATGCGGGAATTCATATTCGATTTCTTCTCAATTCCTGACCTACTAAACACTTTGAATTGCACATTGAAGAGTACCGAGAAACAACAGGCGTGATAGGAATCGGTAAACACATATTGCGCTTTTTGTATAAGTTCCACAAATTCAGCAGGCCCAGCAACATAAGTCTCTGGATCCGAAGGATCCAAAATTCTTCTGATTCTGCAATGATTTGCTTCGGCATACTGACGGATCCGAGCATCCTGGGCTGCTGTAGGTTTACCCAAAAAATAGGTCAACACATATCGATCGTCATCAGGAACGAAGCCGTTAGTAATAGTCAACCATTCATCAGGAGAAAGCATGAGAGTAGGATCGAGCACAACTTGGGCCTGCTGTCCTGAAAGAGACTTCACCAAAGAAACAGCCTTTTCCTCACGAACTGATATAGCAGACAAGCGAGGCAAATAACTTTCGAATATCTTTTTATAGTTATCTTCTACCTCATCCACTCCGAAACTTGCTGCATAGCTGATTACTGGTTCTTGAGCAGAAAAACCACCGAGGCGGAGTACCAAATCAGATGGCGTCAACCATCGGTCATTCCAGATCTGGTCAGAACCTAAAACAAAAATCCCAGGCTTTTGGCCTTTTGCTTCAAGTCCAGATACCGATGAAACGGAACACCGCGTATCATTGATATATCGAGCAGTAAATTCATCGAAACGTCTACGCTGCCTGCCTAACAATTGACGAGATGAAGGCAAACCGGCAAACAATCTAGTCTTCAAAGGATGAAGGAATTTCCGTTTCATTTTTTTCTTGAGTAATGCGAAACTGTTATTGCATCCTAAATACCCATATACTGTCACAACATCATGTGAAAACCGGCCAAGAAGTTTTTGTATTGCATAATTTTGCAGACGATTACCATAATTTGACTGGTCATTTACTGTCAGAATCCCAACGGTCATATTTTCCAAACTTTGGTTCATAAAGACAATCATACGGATATGCTTAGGCAAACAATGTAATATTGCAACACTAAGCAACTCGAAATCGCAATAATCTCATCTTGTGTTTCTGTCTCAAATAAAAAATGACTCATCTTTTTTTAAAAAACTTTTCAAATATAAGACAACAGAAGACGAACATTGTGCTATTAAATCTGGCAATAAGCATGGCGCAAACGACTTTAAAACCCAAGCCTCGTCTAATCCTCGTGTCTTTAAGCATTTGAACAGCTTGCTTATACAGCTTGCCTTGATATTGGGAAACGTGGAAAAGGCAATATAACAATGCCTGCCAGGCCATGAACCTCGAATTATCATGCTGATCAGGCGAAATGCCATGCCTTTGCAGACAATTATTGAATTCCATAGTGGCTATAAAACCATCATGATATGTCTTGGCTCGGTGTTCCCATGTTGCGCCAGACAAATTAACCGTGCTATGCGGATTATCACGGTAAAAATACAATTGTTTATCAATAAAAACAACTTTATTGGCTTTTTCGATAAGTTTACAGGTAGTCGCCTGATCTTCAAAAACGCGGTTTGGGGGAAACCGAATATCCTGAAAGAGCTGTTTAGCGAATATCTTGTTCCAGATGTTACTTCCAACATCTCCAATCGTCATTAGCTCCAACGCTTTATCCCTTGTTTTCACGCCTTCAATAGGCCCATGCTTCAAGGTGTGCGTGGCACTTTCCGGCAACCTCCTGAAGCAGAAGACCCCCACGTCGGCCGACTCTTTCGTCACTGACTCATATGCGCGCCTGCAACAATCCACACCGATATAATCGTCAGCATCCACAAACATAAGGTAATCGGCACGTGCTTGATCGATACCCACATTACGGGCAATCGCCTGCCCACTATTTTTCTGATGAATGACAGAAAAACGAGAATCATCTCTTGCTACATAATCGCAGACATGAGAGGATCCATCAGTCGAACCATCATCAACAAGAATAACCTGAATATTTTCTAACGTCTGTTTTTTAAGACTTCTCAGACATTGATCGAAATAGGGCAAAGCATTATAAACCGGGACAATTACAGAGACCTGTGGCACCATTTGTCCATATTCCGTTTTTTCAAGCATTGGCGACTCTCCCTCTAAATCTCTCGATACCTTATCAACATATCGAATGCAGACCCGCAATTTTTAGCAGGAAAACAATCCGGTAATTGACACTCTCATCGATTATCGAACCTTCACTTTACCGAAGAGGCAGAAATCACTCGTTCGATTATCTCTTCGTATCGTCTCGCCATACGTTTCTCACTCAAAGCATCTTTGATGCTTTCTATATTAGCAAGAGACATTTTCTCTTTTTCTGCACTGCCCATAGAAGCAAGTTCAACAAGGCAATGAGACAAATCGTCGACGTCATAAGCCTGATATGTCATTATTCCGTCGGTTTGAGAAATATAGTCTCTCAAAGCCGGAACATCAGCAGCAATTAAAGGGACCCCCAAAGCCATTTGTTGCATCATGGTCGTCTGCCCAAATGCATAGTTGAAGTCATCTAGAGGTATCACAGAAAATGAGGCATTCACAATAAGCTGATTAAGCCTATCGATTGGCACAAAAGGCAATGCTTTTATATTAGGATTATTGGTCTGTATCTTTGAATTGCCAACCAGCAAAAGTTTTTGACTGATGCCAGACTCCTCATAAGCTCTTATAAGCGTCTTCCAATCCCGACGCCTATAACCCACACATATCAGATATTTATCGCGCTCTGGAATCTCAGAATATTTTTTCTGCCCCCAATATTCACCATCGACTCCCTGACGAACGAACGTCGACTTATCAGCAATCCATGGAAAATACTCACGAAAGTAAGTAATCTGTGTACTGACAAGATAAATCAACCAATCAAAGGATTTACTGGCGAAGACGCAAAGCTTGTGCACTAAACCACTGGTATCAGCTTGATGGAACGAGCTGATATCGACGACGACTATGGGAGGCGTTTTCAGGTGGAATATGCGCTTCAACGCCCCCAATAACACAGCACTATCTGTTCCATGCGCCAATATGACATCATACTGATTGAGCCGACGCAGAACCCGCAGCACTTGCAAAAAATGAAAATGAAGCTTCTTCTCCAGTTTTTCGATAGTTTTGGGGGCAGATATATCGACAACATCCACATCGACAGGCTTGTCAAAATATTTTAGGAACCAAAAAGGCTGACCCTTGATCCAGTAATCTGAAGGCTGGAGGTTTTTAGGTGTTTCAGAGACGTAATGAATCTTCCAGTTTATGATCATCAAGATTTTCAAGGTCTCATTCCTTCCACAAAACCATACAAATTCTATGATTCAACCGATGTTATCAACATACACCGAATATATGCCTAAAAGTAAGCTTCTCAAGTCGTGTTCGACGCATTGCTTCAGTAGTTCATACGAGCGATTCCAGGGTCTTCCCAACCCATTGGCGTCTGGTCCAAGCCCAATTCCGCCGTGGATTTAGAAGATGTGGTCACATCAAAAGAAAATGTGACCGACGTGCCTGGAGCCAAATCCGCCACGGTGGCATATACAACTTTGTCATTCAATGTTTTTTGACTTGGGACAGGCACATTTGCTGTACCGCTGACTTTAATGCCGCCAATGGAACCGCCTGCTGGAGCATAAATCAGCGTCTTTTCTACACCATGACCGACCCCTATCTGTGAGTATGGAGAGCCGATAATATACTGCGGTAAGGCTGATACGTCCTTGCTGCTTAATGTATTGGTCATGGTGTACTCAACATGATATGTTTGCTGACCAATAGGCGCACCGCTCGTTTTGGTAATTTTGCTGGAACGGTGAACATACCAATCCATCTTTGACGAGCTCTGCTGAGTAACATAGACGCCCACTTCCGGCTTGGTCTCATCACTGGGACTTTGCGAGGTATAACCATTGGCGTTGAAGTTTTGCTCCATGGTCTGATCAAATGAATAAATGGAAAAATGCCTGTTTTTCGCCATACTACCGACAATCGAAGAAACTTGCATAAGTTTCCCGATATTCAGCCCGCTGAACATACTGCCGATTGCTTTCGTGGAAACCTCACTAAAATAAACATCCTGCTGTTGTGGAGTATATTGCTTATAAATTGTGTTTAACAGAAATTCCGCAGTATTCATGCCTGTAAGAACACGCCCATCTGAAAGCTTCACATTTCCATTAACAGCGATAAGTTTCTGCAAAAATACGGGATCAACCATAACCACCCCGTCAATAGGCTGCTTCTCTCCCCACGGAGTCCGATTCCAGATTGCCTGCATCGACTGGGCAGTCCTCGCATTATCGGGATAAACCGCCAGATCTCTAATGTCAAATGACATATTCAACGGTCCCCAATCATGGAACATTGCTTGTTCGCTGGCTGTTGGCCCACCATTACCATAAGGGAAATAAGCAGTATTTGGTTGAAAATTGCCGATGGAAATCTGCCCGTTACTGGTAGTCATCAACCCCACAGAACCGACGAGTCCGCCCGCAGAACGAGCCTCTGAAGTAGTCATGTTCATCACAGCAAAATGATGAGGCTGCTTAGCACCAAGAAAATCAGGAACGATCTGAAAAGTTCCTGCAAGTTGATTCACTTTCTTTGCCAGTGCGCTTAATTTCATATTGCCCATCAGATAGGACCTGCGAACCATACCGATATGCGCCTTGTTACCAGGAAGCGCACGGTAGTTAGCAACTTGTTGTTGCATTGACGTGTTGGCGTCCTTCATAGTTCCCTGAGCCTGAATGATCGGTTGGAGGTTAATCTGTCCATTGCCTGCACTCAAATTTGCTGTTTTCAAAGACTCAAACACTTCAAGAAACTGAGGTACGGAATCATGTACAATGCCATCAACCGAGGAGGTCATGCCTTGAACCGTCTTGATATCGTTACCAATATAGGGGGCTTTGGCGGCAATATTCCAAAGAGTGCCATGGGAAATCTCATTCGCCTGCCGCGTTTCATCTTGCACCTGTGGCAATTTTTGCGATATCTGATCGAGAGAATTGAGATTATTGGTACCCGAAAAGCTACTAAGCATGCTAACGGCACGTTGTTCGTGAGCCTTTACTGCCTTAGCTTCGGAATAAAAACGACTGCCTATCCCAACAATGGCCAGCACCAATACGAATAACACCAACAACAACCATGGCCAAACACGATGTCGGCGCAAACGCACACTAGCCGCTATGTGCCTACCTCTCGGTTCACGCATATCCCATCCCTTCGTTATACAACAAGGAACTATTATTCCCCATGATGAGGAGAAACATGGGATTTGTACATATTCTGCACAGTCTCGCTAAATTATAAAGTCAATTGAAACATAAGTAACCAGGACGAATGGATATGACCTGTAAGGCTCTATTTCATAAGAAAAAGCCATTTCCGCAAAGGTTTCACATACTGAATAAGTTGCACAATCAAAGCGGATCCAACATAGCTAATAACAAGCGAAATCAGGAATGCAGCCCACTGACCCGCCGTATTGGTTGCCATCGACGTAACATAATGTTGGCACAAATAAGTAATCCACGGATGAATCACATAAACACCAAAAGAAATCTTGGAGAGTTGCTCGATAAACAAAGCAAATTTCCCATTTACCGCTTTAGCATTGCAAATCCTGTGCAAAATCACAAAAGCGGAAGCAGAGCAAATGACCAACAAGCAATTGGAATATGGATCCGTGAACTCTGAATAAACACGGTGATTCCAAGCTACATATCTAAAAGCTACAAGGAGTAGGTAAGGGACGATAAATGTCAAAACGAAGACAGGGGTGGGAATCTTTCTAATTTCATGGCTAAAACGATTAAAAACATACCCAATGATGAGATAGAGCATCCATACTGAACCGCCCCAAGCTCCAGTACCAAAAACATTCATTTGCATTTCACTCGTCACTGTTGAATTAATTCCTAACAATGGATGCAACATTTCCAACACTTGCTGGAAGCTTGGCACAAGGGTTCCAAAAACAATCAGGCAGAAAAGAAGAATGCCAAGGTAAACACGATTGCCTTGAGAAATTAAAAAATCCAAGAAGCGTGAGACCAGTGGCATTCCAAGATAAAGACAAAATATCATAGGAAGGAACCAGAGAACGTTACCCGGAGTCCCGAGGAAGAATGCAACCTTAAGCGTTTTTTTAAACGAATAAGGTGCTCCATATATACGATTGAGAATATAAAATATCATATTCCAGATTTCAAAACAGACGAAAAGTGGAATAAGATTCCTTTTAACGAATTTTTGAAGATATTCAGAATCATATTTCCGGTTCAACATCAAATAACCAGTCAGCATGACAAATAGTGGCACGCCTTGGCACGCAAATGTAAAAACGAAATCACGGGCCAAAAACACATGTTGCTTAGCTCGCTCCAAATAAAAGCAAGTATGACATATAACTACGAGAAATATCGCTACTACTCTGACAATATCCAACGCGAAATCACGTTTCTTAGCTGGTTTATTAGACACGATTTCCTTTCAGCCCCGAAAACTGCTTCAACTAGAACATGTTATACCCAAAAATAACCATGAAATACATTTAACCGTATATTTATTAAATAAAGAGCAATTAAACACGCAGAAATACAAATATCGAATGATTCCGATATCCTTAATCGAGGGAAGGATATCGGAGGAGTCTAAGATGACGATGAACGATGACGCAAATCGCCTAAATAATGGGCTCATTCCCTCATCTTCTGATGGTGCAGTCAAGCAAAGAACTCATTCCAAATTATGCCGTTCGATTTCCTCGTCGCAAAACCAAAACGGGAAAAAGGGATCACCCGAGTCCAAAGATTTTTTCGACGGCTCGTACTTTTCTGCGAATGAATCGAAATTAAAGGGTAAAGCTCTTTTCGATTACTCACAACCTTCTTGGGCTTATTTATATACTTCTTGTCTTGTTGTTCTCGATGTCTTGATGACGATTATTGGATCGATAATCACCTTCCTTATTTATCCTGACAGCCGCTTTTATTTGCAACGCCGCGCACCACACAACAACGCGATTCTGGAATTCATCCTGCTCGCCATATGCGCGTGGATTATCAGTCTGTTGATATGCGAAGCCTATTCACGGCACGTCATGGGCGAAGGGTACGAACTATATAGCAAAATTCTCAAAGCAGCCTTAATCGACTTCGTCATGATTTGTACGCTTGGTTATATTCTCAAACTTGATATTCCACGTTCTTTGGCTTTTGGCGTCCCCCTGTTTACCGGTTGCCTGACACTGCTGGAACGTTGGCTCATGCGCCGTGCCCTTCACTACAGTCGCAGAAAAGGCGAATTTGTCTATTCGACCATCCTCATCGGCTCACCAAAGGCGATTCATCAAGTTTGCAAACAACTGCAAGAGGATTCAGGCATCGGATACAAACCGATAGCTGTATGTCCCGTGGCTCTTGACAAATCAGAGAAATCCGCACAATCAAACACCCAACATCTCATATCGACTCCCTTCATTCCAGAAAATGAAGAGGAAGCCAAATTGAAGGTCCTTTCGGTAAATTCCCATCTTGCGGAAACGGCCAAAATTTTCAAGGCCCATACGGTCCTCATCACCGACGTGCTTTCGCACAATTCGGAAACGACACGCACGTTGTCGTTGGCAGTCGAATCGATGGGCATCGAACTCGCCATCGCTACTTCTGTGGCCGATCTTGGCGGGGCTTCCCTCCATTTCCGCAATGATCCGAACATGCCTGTATTAACGGCAAAATTGCCACAATACACGACACGGGCACGCATACTCAAACGCGTAATGGACATTGCCCTTTCAATCGTCGCCATCATCCTCACTGGCATTCCGATGATTCTTATCGCTTATATGATCCATCGGGAAGATAAGGGACCAGTGATTTTTTCACAAAAACGAATCGGTATTTTAGGCCGACCCTTCATCATGTATAAGTTCAGATCAATGCGTCCCGACGCAGAGGAACTGAAAGCGAAACTCGCTAAAGAAAACGGATTGCAGGACCGATTCATTTTCAAGATGAAGGATGATCCGCGAATCACCAAATTCGGACATTTCATTCGTAAGACTTCACTTGATGAACTGCCACAGTTCTTCAATGTGCTGAAAGGCGATATGAGTCTGGTCGGTCCACGCCCTCCGCTGCCCGAGGAAGTGGCCAAGTACGACACTCTTTACTCTTCTCGACTTTTGGTGAAACCCGGTATAACCGGCCCATGGCAGGTGTCCGGGAGGAGTGCGCTGAACAAAGAACAATCGGAATTTGCCGATGTCTCTTATATTCAGAACTGGTCGTTCACAGGCGACATCGCTATTTTGCTTAAAACTGTGATGGTAATGATACGTGGCACTGGCATGTGATTTTTTGCTTGACTAATACAATGCATGCTTCAGTCGAGTTATCAAAATCCGTTACAATTAAATAGATAAAATGAAATTTCATTTTCGAGATTTCATCTAACTGCCAAAGGTTCTCACAGTCATTCTCATTCATCCGCAGAACACAATACACTTTCTTATTTTCTTCGGTAAATGCACTATCGGCGCACAACATATGATGCTATCCATACAACATATGACACTGCCATGTTCAACCATCCGGTTAATGGTGTAACCTGAACCGAGTTGACGAGGCGGTAGTGAATCTTTTTTCTTCTACGCTGAAGTCATAATCGAGTGTTTTTGGATATAGTGAAAAACGTATGCAGGTAATAATAATGAAAATTTCAGCGCAACAAAGAAGGAGCGACTGATCGTGTCTGATTCCGCGCAAACACCAGCAAAATCTCCCTCCAAACGACCTTTGTCGCAAGCTCTTACCAAAGAGGAATCGTACATCGACGGACACTTGAGCCACGCAGCTTTCGTTTCCATCGCCATCCTGACTTTTATTACCTTCATCGGCAACTTCACCCAGTTGCAGCTGAGTGCCGCGCTGCCGACCATCGTCCACGAATTCGGCATCAACGTGACCACCGGCCAGTGGCTCACCTCCGTCATTCAGCTCGTGCAGGGCGTCATGGTGCCGCTCACCGCCTACCTCACCCGCCGCTTCTCGACCCGCCAGATCGTCATCACTTCCATGACGATCTTCACGCTGGGTTCGGTGCTTGCCTGGTTCGGGCCGAGCTTCATCCTCGTGCTCGCCGGGCGTACGCTCGAAGCCATCGGCTCTGGCGTGATGTGGCCGGTGCTGCAGATCATCGTCTTCTCGGTCTACCCGATGTCCAAGCGCGGCATGGCCATGGGCACCGTGGGCGTGGCCATGAGCGTCGCTCCCGCCATAGGCCCGACCTTCGGCGGCTGGCAGACCGATGCCAACGGCTGGCGTTCCATCTTCGTCTCGCTGACCGTCGTCGGTGCGATCGCGCTGGTACTGGCCATCTTCTTCCTCCACAACTTCGGCGAGCGCGACAGCGAGGTCAAGGCCGACTTCTTCTCCGTATGCCTTTCGGTTATCGGTTTCGGCGGTCTACTTTTCGGCTTCACCAACATCGAGGCTTACGCGTTCACCGCCCCGGTGGTCTGGCTACCCATGGCCGTCGGCCTGGTCGGCATCGTGTGGTTCGTCGTCCGCCAGCTCAAGGGTGCCAATCGTTACAAGGCCCAGCTCAAGAAGCTCATCGCAGACCTGGAGGAAAGCAAGCACCTCGAGGAAATGGCCAATCAGCCGAAGAGTATGAGCGAGCTTCGTGCCGCCATCAAGCGCCTGCAGGCTGATCCGGATTCTGCGGCCAAAGTCGAGGAACATTTCAAGACGCCCAAGGTGCGCGAGCAGATCGAGAAAATTCGCAAGCTGCAGCCGCCGCTGCTCGACCTGACGGTTTTGAAAAACAAGAACTTCCGTGTCGGCACCATCACCGCTGCCATGAGCTTCTTCGCTTTCAGTTCCATCACCGTCATCATCCCGCTTTTCATACAGAACGACCGCGGCTATTCCGCCACGATTTCCGGCCTGGTGATGCTGCCCGGCGCACTCGGGCAGTGCATCTCACAGTTCGGCGGCGGGCGTCTGCTCGATCGATTCGGTGCACGTCCGGTGGCCCTACTGGGTTCCTTTACGTTGATGACCGGCACCATCATGATGAGTTTCATCGGTATGGGCGTGCCGATCTGGTGGGTCTCGATCTGCCAGTTCATTCGTCAGATCGGCATGGGCTTCGTGCTGATGCCGATTACGACGTGGTCGCTCAACTGCCTTACTCCCGGAAGCGTTTCCGCGGGTTCCGCCGTCACCAACACGGTCCGCCAGATTTCGGGAGCCATCGGTGCGCCGGTTCTGGTCATCTTGATGGAAGAGTTCACCAAGGTGTTCAAGCCTTTGATGGGTTCCCGTCATAATGCTGCCATACTCGCCAATGTCTGGGGTATTAGGATGTCGCTGATCATCAGCTCGGTCATCGCTTTCGGCATGGTGATGCTCGTGCTCTTCGGCGTGCGCGGCCAAGGCGCCGGTTCCGCCCGCGACCTCGCCAACCGCACGCTGCGTCACGTCCGTGTCCCGCGCATCCATCTGCATAAGCAAGCAGAGTAAGCGGCAACTTTATCTTGCGATTTTGTGAAAACGCTGATGCTCATCTTGAATTCGAAGATGGACATCGGCGTTTTTATATCCTTAAGCGCCACACATCTTTAAGTAAGAGCAACTAGTGCTATTCGCCATTCAATTTTCCGTTAAACCAGAATGATTCAAGTTATCCTAAGCGCAATTTTTTTCTTCCGCATTGCTGCATCTCTTAATTTTTTCTCCCTATCTCAAACATGTCTCGTAGGTTGTAGCTCATAACAAACTTGGAAAGTGATTGACATTAGTGTCACCGTTTTGGAATCTGTTGTGCGGGACAGGTTCGCAGGACTTTGGAGATGGCCTCCTTTTCGGAGGTGGTTACCGTGAGATTGTATTTTTGCTTCACGCCGACCTGACGGGCGACGTAGGCGCAACGGAACTTGCGATTGGCGGGAAGCCAGTAAGCGGCCGAAGCGGAACCCTTCTGCTGGTTGGCGGGGCCGTCGACAGCCAGCAAGTTGTAAGCATCATTGCCATATTGCTGTTTCGTGGCCGCATCCCACTGGCTCGCGCCCGACTGCCAGGCGTTCTCCAGCGCCACCACATGGTCGATTTGCACCGCGGCACTCGTCTGTTTGCCACGCACAAAACGGATGGATTTGCCGGTGTATGGCTCCTGTAAAGCACCGGTTTTGACCTGACATCGGCTTGGGGCTTTGTACCTGATGGCGGTCATGTCGCGCTTGAGGATGTCGTCGCGGATGGTGCAGCCGTCACCGTCGTCGTCGGTGGTGTTGTAAGCGAACGCATCTCTGTCGTAACCGCGAGTGCTCGGGTGATCGTCAACCGGCAAGGTCGCCAATACCTGGGCCACCGGACCGGTCGCCACGTACTGGCCGGTCATCTGAGCAAGCGGCTTGCTCACTTTCGGCAGCACCAATCCGGTCGCAATCCCGATAAAGCAAGCAGCTACCAGCAAAATCACGAATCGAACCAGAAGACTGTCAAAGTTAATACGCCGCCGTCTAAAATGGGCACTACCGCCGCTTCTGCTGCCATGAATAGCCCAATGGCCATAGTTATTGGGTCTCGAACAAATAGCCTCTCTATTACACCAAATCATCATGTTTTGCCCTATATCTTTCTTTGATATTTCTTATCGCCGCATAAATCACAACGGAAGAATCACGTCTGCCATGATTCATGAATATAAAAATCCAGAAAGAAAAGCAAGATTCAAGGGTCTTTTTAACGAAAAATCAAGATTTCTTGATAACACCCTTTGGTGGAAAGAAACGATATAGAAAAATAAAGATTCGGATACAAAACGAAAGCTGCCCGGCACCCCCTTTGAAGGGTACCGGGCAACTTATCGATTCAACTACGTCTTAGACGCCTCAGGAAAGCGGTGCGAGGTCCAGCGGAACGCCAGGGCCCATCGTCGAAGTGAGCGTCGCCTTGGAGATGTAGCGGCCCTTCACAGTGGAAGGACGCAGACGCTTGATCTCTGCGGCAACGGCCTGGAAGTTCTCTTCCAAAGCCTTCTGATCGAAGGACTTCTTGCCGATGATGAACGACAGGTTGCCGTTCTTGTCGACGCGGAACTCGATCTTGCCACCCTTGATATCCTTGACAGCCTTGGCCACGTCCATGGTCACGGTGCCGGTCTTCGGGTTCGGCATGAGGCCACGGGGGCCGAGCACGCGGCCCAAACGGCCGACCTTGCCCATCATGTCGGGAGTAGCAACCACGGCATCGAAGTCGAGGAAGCCGCCCTGAACCTTGGCGACCATATCGTCGTCACCGACCAGGTCGGCGCCGGCTTCAGCAGCCTCGGTAGCCTTCGGGCCACGTGCGAACACGAGAACCGTTGCGGTCTTACCGGTGCCGTTGGGCAGGTTGACCACGCCGCGGACCAGCTGGTCCGCCTTGCGCGGGTCGACACCCAGGCGATAGGTGGCTTCGATGGTCTCATCGAAACCGCGCTCGGGCATGCTCTTCAGCAGAGCGATAGCTTCGGAAGCGGTGTACAGATTGCTGCCGTCGACCTTCTCGGCCGATTCACGATATTTCTTGGAATGCTTATTAGCCATCTGTTATCCTCCCTCAGCCTTCGACCGTGATGCCCATCGAACGGGCGGTGCCCGCGATGATCTTCATTCCGGCCTCGACGTCACGAGCGGACAGATCGGCCATCTTGGTTTCGGCGATCTCACGGACCTGTGCCGAAGTGACGGAACCGACCTTGTGGGTCAGCGGGTTGTCGGTGCCCTTCTTGATACCTGCGGCCTTGAGCAGAAGCGCTGCGGCCGGCGGGGTCTTAAGGATGTAATCGAACGAGCGATCCTCATAGACGGTGATTTCGACAGGAACAACCTGTCCCATCTTGTCTTTCGTCGCTTCGTTGTAGGACTTGCAGAAGTCCATGATGTTGACACCATGCGAACCGAGGGCAGGACCGAGCGGCGGGGCAGGATTGGCCTTGCCGGCCTCGATCTGCAGCTTGATCAGCGCAGTGACCTTTTTCTTAGCCATAGAAATGGCTCCTTTTCGTTGTCCGTGCGGTAATGACGGTCGCCCACGACACCTTGCGATATGCCGAAAACCGTTGGTATATCAGGTGTCACGGGTCTCCTCCCGCAACTGATATTGCTGTGCTGTGCTAGCGGGTCTCCCCTCCAGACACAAGCCTTTCTATTATTCCAACCAAGCACGACAATGACAGCGCTGATTCAGCAACAGTTATTACTTCAATCAGTAACAATGACCCCGATATGAATGGTGCCGCAGACCTTGCGACCTGCGGCATCATTACTGAAAACTAGTTAAAACGGAATCAGACGATCTTTTCGACCTGGCTGAAACCGAGCTCGACCGGCGTATCGCGGCCGAAGATGGAAACCAGAACGGTGAGCTTCTGCGTGGTGGGCTCGACGTCGGAAACCGCGCCAGCCATCGTGGCGAATGGTCCGTCGATGACGGTGACCTGATCGCCGACCTTGTAGGAAACCTCGACGGTACGCTTCTTGGCGGCGGCAGGCTTGTCGCCCGCTTCCTTCAACGCCTGGGAAGCGATCATCGGAGCCATCATCTTGACGACGTCCTTGCGGCTCAACGGTGCGGGCTCCTTGGTGGGGCCGACGAAACCGGTGACGCCTTCCGTCTCGCGAACGATACGACGGGCGTTCTCATCAGGCCACATACGAATGAGCACGTAACCGGGCACACGCACGCGGGTAACGACCTTCTTGCCCTTGTCGGTATGCTTCTCGACTTCTTCCATCGGCACTTCAATCTGGAAGATCTGGTCTTCGAGGCCATAGCTCTGGATACGGGATTCGACGTTGGCCTTCACACGCTTCTCATAGCCGGAATACGTGTGGAGCACATACCACTTGCCATCCAAGCCACGCAGGCTCTTGGAGAATTCCTTGACGGCCTTCGCGCCGGCATCGTCAGCATCTTCACCCTCGGCGTTCGCCGTGGCATCAGTAGTCGCTTCGGCAGCGTTATCGGCCGTGTCGGCAGCGCTATCGTCTCCACCTTCAGTTGTCTCAGAACTCTCGACGGCAGCACTATCCGCAGAATCGTCGGAAGTGTTATCGGTTTCGCCTGCATTCTCGATACCTGCAACGGCATCTTGCGCAGCGCTATCGACGCTGGAAGCCTCAGCCGCAGTCTGATCGCCATCCGGCAAATCGGGCAATGCGTCCAAGCCTTCGAGATTTACTTCATTATCCATGCTGTTAGTCACCTTTAAAATCGTTTATGCTCAGCCGAAGATCCACAGGGTCAGTCTGCCAAGACCAAAATCCATACCCGTAACGAGGGCCATCAGAAGAACTACGAAAATGAACACGGCAATCGACCAACCGGCCAGCTCCTTAGCGGTCGGGGTGACAACCTTACGCAACTCGTCGATAACCTGCTTGATGAACAAGCCGATACGCATGAAAATGTTCGGCTTGACGCTCTCTTCAGACTCGTGTGCCTTCGCCATATCCGTCCTTCGTTTGGCTTGTGATTACTTGGCAGGGAAGGCGGGACTCGAACCCACAACCTACGGTTTTGGAGACCGTTGCGCTACCAATTGCGCCACTTCCCTAGGTGAACTCTGTCCACAATACTCGAAGCACGAGACCATGCGACATAAACCGCCGAAGGAATAGTTTAGCCCATTTCTGCGGTTTCGTCCACTCCTCGTGTCGCGGACAGTGGAGTTTTCAGCCGACCCATTCTTTGAAGCGGCGCATGCCTTCGGCCAGATCGTCGTCGGCAAGCGCATACGAGAAACGCAGGAAACCAGGAGCACCGAAACCTTCTCCGGGAACGGCCGCAACGTGCGCTTCCTCAAGCAGCAGCTCGGCCAGTTCGGAGGACGTTTTGGCGACGGATCCGTTCTTGCCGAGCGGTCGGTTCAGCAGAGCGGTGACATCGGGAAGAGCATAAAACGCACCTTTGGGAGTGCGGCAAGTGACACCATCGACGGCATTGAGGCCTTCGACGATGGCCTTGCGACGTTTGTCAAACGCCTTGCGCATCATCGCGACCGCATCGAGAGAGCCGGAGACAGCCGTAAAAGCTGCCTGCTGGCAAACGTCGGCGACGTTCGAAGTCATATGGCCCTGCAGCTTAGCCGCGGCTTTGGCCACCGGAACGGAGCCGATCAGCCAACCGACACGCCAGCCGGTCATCGCATATGTTTTGGCCACGCCGTTCATGACGATAAGTTGATCACGGACTTCCGGCACCACCGCGCCGATATACGCGGTCTTCTCGCCGTCGTAGGTCAGGTGTTCGTAGATCTCGTCGCTCAGGACCCACACATGGTGTTCGACGGCCCACTCGCCTACCGCACGCACGGTCTGCTCGCTCCAAACCGCTCCCGTCGGATTGGAAGGCGTGTTGACAAAAATGGCCTTGGTGTGCGGTGTACGTGCCGCTTCAAGCGCTTCTATGGTGGGCTCGAAACCGTTTTCCGGACCACTGAAAACCGTGACGGGCTTGCCGCCGGCCAGCTTCACAGCCTCGGGATAGGTCGTCCAATAGGGAGCGGGAATGATGACCTCGTCGCCGGGATTGATCAGAATCTGCAGGGCCTCATAGACCGCCTGTTTGCCACCATTGGTCACCACGACCTGATCGGGTGAAATCTCGTAACCGGAGTCGCGCAGCGTCTTTTCGGCGACAGCCTTACGCAGTTGCGGCAGGCCTGGGGTCGGGGTGTAACGATGGTTTTTCGGGTCTCGGCAAGCTGCGGCAGCCGCATCAACGATGTAATCAGGGGTCGGGAAATTAGGTTCGCCGGCACCGAAACCGATGACGTCGATGCCACTGGCTTTCATCGCTTTTGCCTTTGAATCCACAGCCAGCGTGGCACTCGGTGCCACACAATTGATACGGTCACTCAACGTCTGCCACTCTGCCATTTTTATCTCCCGCACTCTTGAGTGTCATTACCAACTTAAGACTAGACCGCTGTGGCGAATTGACGTATCCGATGGACAAAAATTGAGATGAAAAAGAAGATTACAGCAAGACCAAATTATCGCGATGGACCAATGGATGGGCGTATTCCTCGCCGAGCAAACGCTTGAGTTGGGAGGTGTCGCGGCCTAAGGTGTGCGGAATTTCATCGGAATCGAAACTCGAGAGGCCTTTGGCGATGTGGTTACCGTCCTCGTCGTCAATCCAGACGGGGTCACCAGCGGAAAAATCACCGTGGACTTCCAGTACTCCGGCCGCAAGTAAGCTCGCCTTTCCGCCGAGCACCGCCTTGATAGCACCTTTGTCGCCGACCAGCGAACCGCGCGGATTCGCCGCGAAACCAATCCACAGACGACGCGAGGAATCACGGTGGGATGTCGGCGCGAAAGCCGTTCCTGTAGGCTTGCCGCTCAAGGCAGCTTCGATGTTGTCGGCGCTGGTGAGCACGACGGGGATACCGGAATTGACTGCTATACGTGCAGCTTCCAGCTTAGTGACCATACCACCGCTGCCGACGCCGGACGAGCTGCCGCCTACTGAAACCTCGTTCAGAATCTCGTCTACGTCCGGCACAAAACCAACCCGTTTGGCGTTTGGTTTGGAGGGCGGTGCGGTATAAAGACCGTCGACATCGGTTAAGAGAACCAACGCATCCGCGCGTACCAGATTCGCAACCAGTGTGGAAAGATGGTCGTTGTCACCGAAACGGATTTCATTGGTCGCCAGCGCGTCATTTTCATTGACGATCGGCACCACGTTGAGGTCGAGCAGTCTGCGCAACGTGCGCTGGGCGTTGCGGTAACGCGAGGCATGCATCGTATCATCGGCAGTGAGCAAAATCTGGCCGACACGTACGCCATAACGAGCGAAACCGGTCTCATAATGCTGCATCAGAACACCTTGACCAACCGAAGCTGCAGCCTGCTGGGTCGAGACGTCGGCCGGTCTCGCATCGAAACCAAGTGGGCCAAAGCCGGCGGCGATGGCACCGGACGAGACCAACACCATGCGGGTACCACTCTTGGCACGCTGCGCCAAGACTTCAACCAACGCGCCCACTTTATCGGTATCCAAATGGCCTGAAGGCTTGGTCAGCGAGCTTGAGCCGACTTTAACCACGACGGTCCGCGCGTCCGCCACCGCTTGACGAACCTGCGACTCACTTGCCTTGCCCATTGACTGCCATCCGTTTCATTTTTCGCTATTGTTCCGCCAGCACCAGCTTACCGGCTGAGACGATATCTCACGCGATGCCAAGCCAAAAGATGCAGAGCAGACTCTGTTACCAAATCATCTGCCGCTGTGTGGCAGGATTCTGCTGCACAGCAACTTTTAACACGCAACCGCCACACTCAGGCAATCGGCTTACTGCCAACTGCCTACGGTAAAACACCGCTCAAGCGCAATGCCGACTAGCGTGCAGGACTGATGCATTGCGTCAATCCCGTACGGCGATAATCACCAATCGACCGCAAACTGAACATTGCGGAAAGCAGCACCATCTCAGCATGCTTTCGCAAACCGATATCAGACGTTGCCCTCATCGTCGTCGGAATCGTGGCCGCCGAGAATCGCATGCTCGTCGTGGCGGTCGTCATCAACGCTCGGATCGGCCCAGTGGCCGGCGGTACGCTCCTGGCGCATGGCCTCACGTACGGCGGTTTTGGCATCCATCATCTCGTGATACTGGCGACGGCGTTCGGCATTGGTACGGCGGCGGACACGGTTGCCGTCGGCTCCGTCATCGAGGCGCAGATCCTTGCCTCGGGCACCCAGCTGGGCCCCGTCGAGCATTTCCGCACCGGCGGCGATGGTCGGATCCCAATCGAAGGCGACCGCGTTCTCGCCCTTGCCGATACGCACTTCGTCACCGGGCTTGGCACCATGGCGACGCAGCTCGTCCTCAACACCCAAACCGGCCAGACGGTCGGCGAGGTAACCCACGGCCTCGTCGTTGTCGAAATTGGTCTGGCGCACCCAACGTTCCGGCTTCGCACCGGTGACGGTGAACCACACCGCTCCCCTGCGATTGGCCTCGCGCTCGACATGGAAATCGAGTGAGGTGCCACGCTCGTCGTCCGCACGACGACGGCGACGCGCCGGCTGCTCCAACGGCTTGATGACCACGCGCTCTTCATCGCGCTCGGCCTCTTCCTTGGCCAACTTTGCGCGCAGCTCGGTGACCATCTTGCCCAAGGCAAAGCCGAGTTCCTTGAGCCCCTCGTGTGAAGCCGTGGAAATGACGAAGGTCTTCAACCCCATCTTCTCGAACTCCGGACGTACGAATTCCGCCAATTCCTTGGCTTCGGGCACGTCGGCCTTGTTGAGGATGATGACGCGCGGACGCTCGGGAATCGGGATGACGCCGAGCGGCAGCTTCAACTGGGCGGCGTACTTCGCCAGCTCGTCTTCCAGAGCATGATAATCGGAAATCGGATCACGATCAGGTTCCAGCGTGGCGCAATCGATGACGTGCGCGATGATTTCGGTACGTTCGATATGGCGCAGGAACTCAAGACCCAAGCCCTTGCCCTCCGAAGCTCCGGGAATCAAGCCAGGCACGTCGGCAATAGTATAGCGGTATTCCTCAAGCTTGACCACGCCAAGGTTCGGGACCAACGTGGTGAAGGGGTAATCCGCGATTTTCGGCTTGGCAGCGCTCATCGCGGCGATCAGGCTCGACTTGCCAGCCGACGGGAAGCCCACCAGCGCCACGTCGGCGATGGACTTGAGCTCCAAAATCACATCACGTTCTTCGCCCGGTTCACCGAGCAGTGCGAATCCGGGGGCACGGCGTGTCTTGTTGGCCAACGCTGCGTTGCCCAAGCCGCCCATGCCGCCTGCAGCAGCGACGAACCTGTCCCCCGCGTGACGCAAATCAGCGAGTTCACGGCCGGGGTGTTTGGCCTTGCCTTGCGGTCCCTTGGCCTCGAAAATCACCGTTCCCGGCGGAACGGGCAGCACCACGTCGGCACCTTTCGAGCCGTCTTTGGTGTCGCCCAAACCCATCGTGCCGCTTTCGGCCTTGCGATGCGGGACGAAACGATAATCCAAAAGATTGTTGGCGTTGGCATCGGCCACGAAAATGACGGAACCGCCATCTCCGCCATTGCCGCCGTTCGGCCCGGCCAACGGCTTGTATTTCTCGCGCTTCACACCTGCGGACCCGTTGCCGCCATCCCCGCCCTTGACGTGGACGGTCACTCTATCTACAAAGTCTGTCATAGTTCCTTACCTTACCGGTGGGTATTCATCTTCCCACACCCCCGCCGACGAGCCGAAAAATTATCGTTTTGGGCAAAAGTATCTATATTGTCGTTCCCTATGAATTTGAGCAATGTTCAGAAATGAGAGTTAGCCAATTAAACGGTACTTATCTTAAATCCTCAATATAGCAATAAACTCAACCACCAACAAATACTTCTGAGACTATTCATTCTTCGTAAGTTCAGGTAATGCGGGATTCGGCTTTCCTTTATCAAGGAGCTTCTGCAGCTCCTTGGCGGTCTTTTTAAGATAACGAAGACTATTCTTGACTTTTTTGATTGTAGCCTTGTCTATCTTTTGCTTCGGTTTTTTCTGTTGGTTCCCCTGCTCCGACAATTGCGATACCACTTCAAAATAACTTTCAAGCTGATGGATTTCAACGGTTAGCTGCACCTGCAACTCCGTTATCACTCGTCTGCGCTCTTGTGTAACAAAAAGAATCTCTTTGCACACCGTCAATAATTTGGAACATTCATCCAAAATATAGGTATCTGACGAACCCATCACCATAGAAGCGGCAGTGAGTGACCCACCAGCCCCAAGCATGCCGAGTACGGCTCCGCCGCCTGCAATCACAGCAGTGCCTCCTGCCATGCCCAAGCCTCCGGCAGCAAGCGAACCTCCACCCAACGCGGCCAAACTTGCACTGGTCAAGGCAGCGCCTGACAAACCGGCAACAGCCGAACCAGCGGTATAAGCTGCTACTGCGGGAGCAATCACAGGGGCAAATATCAATGCAGCTCCCCCACCAATGGAGATAAGAGCAACGGTTCCAGCCACTTCTATCGCTTTATGCTTGTTGCTGCCACTGACGATGTTCTTATATTTCTCAAACGTCTTCTTAAGTCGAGAGCATTCTTGCTCATGCATAACGGGACACTTGACGCACCAAATATCATCCAAGTAAGTATTGTCAAACGACAGCTTCCCATTATGCCTATCATGACGATTTCCGGCCGAAGACCTTTTCTTGTTATTTGTGTGTACTCCTAGATCAGCGTAAGGAGTAAACAATGCCGCCTCCAACGCAACCACATGAATCCACTCTTCATTGGTGTGTTTTACTTGAGAATTAACCCTCCGGTACATCTCATCTTCGTCATAAAGACTGAATTCCTTTGCCAGCTTTCCTTGCCACTCGCGAAGCCAAGATTCTTTGGCGTTTCTTTTTTGGGCATTCTTCGTATGCTCAATATCCGCTTTGACAGTGCAACGTTCGAGCGAATAAAGGATAGACATCTGCTCACGGGTAAGAGTAAAGGCAGCGAACTCGCGCTCCTCATTCTTCGCATATTCCTCGTCGCGCTCTTTTTGCCGTTGCTTTTTCTCCTCGTTATGGTTACCCAGTACTCTCTTGGCATCAGTAACTATGGAAATAGTCAAATAGGTGACACCGGCAAAATTTATTCGGACCACAAAACTTTTCAGATATTGTGCCGCGTCAGCATGCAAGCCATTCTCCAGCACAGTGCGAATACTGGCATCAGTGACATCCAACAATTCGAAAGTAGCCGAGGCTATCGTATCCATTCGGATCAGTACTGAATCCTGACGCGGCAGGATATCAGAAATCTCCAACTGGCTAAGCTCCTTGAAATCATTTATTTTCCGGTTTTTGATTTCTTCGTAAAACCTGCGCAAAACATAGCAAACTCGCACCAGACCGATATTGAGAACTACCGGAATTGCCTGCTTGCCTAATTCATGTGCAACACCAAACTCCCCACGGAAATCAAGGCGTCTTGGCTCTTTGCGTCCTTGCTCATTGATTGTACCGAGCAAAGTGCCGTTGAACAGTTTTGAAATCAACTTTCTAAAATCGAGAGAGTCGGCCTTGGCATCTTTGAAAATCGGAAGTGTTGAAATATCTTTCAATACTGAGAGAATTGGACCCGGTATTCCTGTACCTTCACCAGGGTTGCTGCTTGAACCGGCCATGTCGCTGACCATGTGCAGGAACCAGTTTACAGTCCCGTTGAAAATTTTTTCTTGGAACGTCTTGCCGATTAAACCCTTGTCATCAACGATTTTGGTTGCCTGAAACACGCCTTGCGTGTCAGTGCCGTATACCCGTCCCGTGAATTGTGTAAGCAGGGAAAAGGCCAAACCGTCCAAGCCAAAATGATGCGAGAAATCCCTGAGATGGTGCTGCAAACCGCCACCAAATTCCGCTGTAGCCTTGTCACCAGTAAAATGATGCTCATTTTCTAAGGAACGAATAGCTTCTTCAAGATTATGGCCTTGATAATCCTGATCTGCTTCAGCCACGAACTCCACGAACTTATTGATCTGCTCAGAGCCCCAACTTTCAGCACTATCCAAAGAAAAACTACCTACAAACACAGAATCCAGGGCAGCGGACAAAACTCCGCAGGCCGCCGCCAAACCATATTCTGTTCTGTGACGTTCATCGGCGGTTTGATTGTCATCAATTTCGATTCCTTCAACTTTGATGGAATCTCCGACAGATATGTCATGTATGGCATCGTCATCGTTGCCGGTCTTTAAAATCGTTGGTCTGGCATCACCGAAACCATAAGAATAAGTAATCGCCACATCTGTATCTTTACTCGACCAAACCTCAAGATCTTTGCCGGTCATTGTCACCTCATTGTGTCCTTTACGAATACCAAACGCTACGCAATTGCTCCAGCGACCTGTTTCTTCGCCTTATCTGCATCCTTAGCGTCCCAGTAGGCCACTGCCCTATCTATAGATGCACGCACCTCAGGGGTAATCGGCCTCACATGAATGGTGGAATTTGGATCAATATGCCATTCATCATTTTCTATTTCGTCAGCCCATTGGTCAAGTTGCTCTTCTGTTACGCCAAGACAACGATTGATTTCTTCTCGGTTCATCATTACCTCCTTTATATCATTCCAAGTTCTTTCAGTATACCTTTTGTTGGTGGAGTATAGGCATGAAATATAATCCAACGACCATCAGGCTTAATTGAGCATACTAACTCCAGCGATCTCCCTTTGCCGTCTATACCAATAGCAACCCACCGATTTATATTGTTTTTTCGGCGAGTTAAATCGACCAATGAATGCCACGCAGCTATGACGTCGTCATCGCTGATGTTGGGATGACGCTCGTGGATGCGCGGATGAATAATCGGGTCTTCGTTCATAGTTCAATTGAACAGTAAATTGGACGAATTCCGTGGGAAAATCGGGTGATGTGGTCGGATGATAGGGGTTATCCACATTTGAGGCGTGTCTCGGGGTCGGACGCTGGATTATCCACCGGATTTTTCAGGTGTTCAGTTAGTTATCCACTAGATTATCGAGATACACGAACGTTTATTGATATAAAAACCAGAAATTAAGCGAGTTATGCACTGAACTCAAGGAATCGAGAATCTATCCACCATTTTGGGTGAATTTAAGAAAGTAATCCACTAAATAAAACTGAACTCTGATAGATAAAATATTACTTCCTGCCCGCGTACAGAACACAAAAAGGCCGCACCCGCTGGGGTACGACCTTTTATTAAAAGCTAACTAAGCTCGGGGTCTCACTCGGAGACCACGTCGACGACCTTACGGTCGCGGCGAACGCCGAACTTCACGTTGCCGTCGGACAGCGCGAACAAGGTGTGATCCTTGCCGGTGCCAACGTTCTCGCCGGCGTGGAACTTGGTGCCACGCTGACGAACGATGATGTTGCCAGCGACGACAGGCTCGCCACCGAACTTCTTCACGCCGAGATATTGCGCGCTTGAATCGCGACCGTTGCGGGAAGCGGATGCGCCCTTCTTATGTGCCATTGTCTGTTCCTTTCAGTCTTTATTTACCGTGACCCGAATCAGGCGATTGCCGTGATCTTGATGACGGAAAGCGGCTGACGATGACCCTTGCGACGGGCGACACCAGTCTTGTTCTTGAACTTCTGAATGTTGATCTTCGGACCCTTGGCCTCATCGTCAACGACTTCAGCCTTGACGGAAACCTTGGCAAGATCCTTGGCGGCGAGCGTCACCTTAGCGCCGTCGACCACGAGCGCGACCGGGAACTCCACGGTATCGCCCTTCTTCGCATTGAGACGGTTGACCAGGATGACGTCACCGACCTCGACCTTTTCCTGATGGCCACCGGCCTTCACAATCGCGTACATATCTCGTTCCTTGCTATTTCGAAAGCTAAACTGCCCAGCACGTCTTCGACTTCCACGGCCAGACACCAGTCTTTTAGAGTACACCGACCCACGTACTAACGTCAACCAATATTAACGGCATGTCGGTACGTTATGGCCGGGCTGGGGTGTTGTGTTCCCGATTTCACAAAAGAACAGGCGAAAGCGGAATCGGGAATGTCGGTTTTTCAGTCCTTCTCAGCCGAAGAATCAGAAGACGAATCCGAATCGGACGCTTCTTCCTTTTCCTCGTCGTTGGCTGCCACCGCAGCCGCGGCGATCTGCGCCAACTTGGCCTTGACCGCAGGGCTGGAACCCTTCGGGGCCTGCACCTCGGGAGCACTGCCATGGCCGTGCTTGTTGGTGTGGACGAACGGATCGCCGCCCTTCATCGCGTACGGATCGGCGTAATCGGCGGAAATCGTGGGTTCGTCGTGAAGGATAAAGCCGCGGCCCTTGCAGGTCGGGCATTCCTCGGAGAACGCTTCCACCAGGCCCTGGCCGATGCGCTTGCGCGTCATCTGGACGAGCCCAAGCGAGGTGACCTCGGCCACCTGATGCTTGGTACGGTCGCGCGCGAGGCATTCGACCAAGCGGCGCAGCACGAGGTCGCGGTTGGCAGGCATCACCATATCGACGTAATCGATCATGATCATGCCGCCGATGTCGCGTAGGCGCAGCTGGCGGGCGATTTCCTCGCTCGCCTCGAGGTTGCAACGGGTGACCGTCTCCTCGAGCGACTTGCCCTTGCCGATGAAGCGGCCGGTGTTGACGTCGATGGTGGTCATGGCCTCGGTGCGGTCGATGACGATCGAGCCGCCGCTGGGCAGGTAGACCTGACGTTCCATACCCTTGCGAAGCTGGGAATCGATCTGCCACTTATCGAACACATCCTTGCCCTGATGCTCCTCGGGGTCCCACTTTTCGAGGCGGTCCTTCAAGTCGGGAGCCATCGTATCTAGGTATTCCTCGATGCGCTCGTAGACCTTGTCGCCTTCGACGATGAGCTTGGAGAAGTCATCGTTGAAGATGTCGCGGACCACGCGGATGGCGACATCGGGTTCGCCCTGCAGAAGCTTGGCGCGCTTGCCGTTGTGATAGAGCTTGCGCTTGTCCTCGATCTTGCTCCACTGACGCTTGAGGTTCTCGAGGTCCTTCTTCAGCGCGTCTTCGCTGGCACCGTCGGCGGCGGTACGGATGATGACGCCCATATCCTTCGGCGCGATCTTGGAAACGATGGACTTGAGCCTACCGCGTTCGCGTTCGGGAAGCTTGCGGCTCACACCGGTCATACCGCCGGAGGGGACGAGCACGAGGAAACGACCCGCAAGCGTGACCTGCGAGGTCAGGCGGGCGCCCTTGTGTCCGATCGGATCCTTGGTGACTTGCACGAGCACGGGATCGCCGGACTTGAACGCAAGTTCGATGCGGCGCGGCTGACCTTCCAGACGCGTGGCGTCCCAATTGACCTCGCCAGCGTAGAGCACACCGTTGCGCGGCTGGCCGATATCGACGAACGCGGCCTCCATGCTGGGCAGCACGTTCTGCACGCGACCCAGGTAGATGTTGCCGACGGTGGCGACCTCCTGGATGTCGGAAACGTAATGCTCGACAAGCACGTTGTCTTCGATCACGGAAATCTGGGTATGCTGGCCTTTTTCGCGCACCACCATCAAGCGGTCGACGTTCTCGCGGCGGGCAAGGAAATCCTGCTCGATCAGCTGGTTCTGGCGGCTGCGTTCGCGGCGGTTGTCGCGGCGACGCTGCTTCTTGGCCTCAAGACGCGTGGAACCTTCGATATCAGTGATTTCGTCGATATACTGCTGCTTGCGCGAGCGACGTGAAGCGGAACGGCCCGAATCACGGCCGGTTTCACCTTCATCGCTCTTGGAACCGCGATGGCGGCGACGGCGACGGGTCAGCGGCTGGTCATCGTTGTCCTCGTCGGATTCACGCCTGCGACGCCGGCGGGTTTCCGCGCGGCCTTCATCATCACGATCATTGCGTTCGCTGCTGCTCTTGCGTCCGGCACGAGAACCACGCTCTTCGTTTTCTTCTTCTTCATCGAGCTCGTCATCGTCTCGATCGGCATGTGAGGAACCGCGACTGCCACGCGTGCGGCGTGACGTCCGTTCGCTCGATGAACGTTCGCTGCTGCGTCCACGACGTGTCCGCGACCCGGATTGCTCGGCTTCCACATCGTCAATGGGGCGATAGGTGATGTCGTCGTCTTCGAGGTCTTCCTCAATCTGTTCGATCTCGTCGGCCGCATGGCGTTCTTCGGCATTGAGCCTGTGACGGCGGTGGCTGCGACGCTCGGTACGTTCGGCTGCTTCCTCGTCGTAAATATCGTCATCACTTGATCGGCGCGAACGACGGACCACGCGAGAGGAACTCTCGTTGTCACCCTCGTAATCGCGGTCACGGTCATTACCCCTGCTGCGTCTGGAGCCTGACCTGCCACGACGTTCGTCCTGCTCTTCATCCAAAGCGTCATCGTCACGTTCGGAACCTCGACGCGAACGGCTGCCACGTGTCGAACGACGTGATCCACGCTCGTCACTCTCGCTGTCTTCAACAGAGCGAGAACGGGAACGCCGCCGAGTCGTTCTCGGCTCTTCATCGTCATCGTCGCCTTCGCCGGGAAGCACTGGCTCTTGGAAAAGCAGCGACGTCATCGGACGCGGGGTGTGGTGGCTTTCATGTCCCTTGGGAAGACCTTCGACAGCATCGATAACGCGTTCTTCAGCGGTTTCGATAGCGGCTTCCGCTTTATCTTCACTCGCAGAGACGGAATCAGCAGACCTGCTGCGGGACCTTGCGTTACCGGTGCGACGGCTACGGTTTGAAGAAACGGAGGATTCATTCGAATCCTCGTCGGATTTACGGCTTCTTGCGCTCCGTCCGCGCGCTGTGGACTCTTCGTTCGAGTCTTCGTCATCGCGTACACGGCTACGGGTACGGGTTCTTCTCGTTGTGTTGGCTGACGAAACATTCGTACGGCGTGAGGAAGAGGTTGACCTTCTGGTGCCTTTTTCATTCGCCTTCGAATCCGTATCGGATCCGTTTTCTCCGGAATTTTCCGCGACCTCTGTGGATTTGGCGCTTTCGCGTTCCTCGACTTTCAGCGCGACGTCGGCTCCGGCAGCGCCGGCACCACGCACCACGCGGCGACGAACCGTGCGACGACGTGTAGTAGGCTCGCTCTCCGCCGATGCAGATGAGGATGAAGATGGTAAATTGGTATCGTTTTGTTTGGCGTCGTCGACTTGACCGACCCCGCCTCGGGTTACTCTGGGCACAATGCTCCTCGTCGACATGCTGCAATCATGTCGGCTTATCTGGCCGTCTACGGCTCTCACACCGCGCTCTCACCGCGGCCACGCAACACTCGCGCTCGTAGCCGGCAATCTAAAAGTCATACGTTCGTCACGGCGGACACCGGCACCCGCGGATAAGCACGCGAGGGGATCAACGCCATCGGAATTCGGCAACTTGCAGAATCACCAAATTTTATTATACGTCTATCACGAGTCAATAAGGAGCAAACTACGTAAATTGACCGCCAATCCTCCACGTTAACAATCGATTGACCCGCTAACGCAACCAATCCTCAAGGATGTCGGCTAGCAGTGTGAGCTGGCTTTCCGGTATTTGCTCGTCAGCCTTATGCGCCAAAAGCGGGGAGCCTGCGCCGAGGTTGACTGCGGGAACGCCGATGGACGAGAAGCGGGCGACGTCGGTCCAACCAAGCTTGGCCTGAGGGCCAAGTCCTGTCTTCTCCTCGACCAACTTGGCCAAGGAAACCGCAAGCGGGGCGTCCATGCCTGGGCGGGCAGACGGTGACTCATCTTTCATCTCGATATCAAAGCCTTCGAACATGCCACCGGTGGCCTTGTGCTCGCCATTGCCCATCTCGGCACCAGCGTCGGCCCCCATCATCAACGCCTTAGCGGCAGGCAGATCCTTGTCGGGCGCGAAACGATAGTTGACGTGGATACGGCATTCGTCGGGGATGACGTTGGTGCCTTTACCGCCGGAAATCAGGGTGGCGTTGACGCCTTCGCGATAGGTCAGTCCGTCCACCTCGATGTCCTGCGGAACATAGACGGAAAGCCGGTCGAGGACTTTCGCGGCCTTGTGGATGGCATTCTCGCCCATCCAAGCGCGGGCGGAATGGGCGGCAACGCCGTGGGTGACCACATCAAAACGCATGGTGCCGTTGCAGCCGCCTTCGATGCCGCAATCGGTCGGCTCACCGATGATGGCGAAATCGCCCTGTATCCATTCGGGGTGAGCCTTGGCCACCTTGCCAAGCCCGTTCTTTTCGGCCACGACTTCCTCATGGTCGTAGAAAACGTATGTCAGGTCGTATTTTGGTTTCGTCATCGTCGCCGCGAGATAGAGCATCACGGCGTCGCTGGCCTTCATATCCGTCGCACCTCTGCCGAACATCACGCGTTCTCCAGGATTTTTCGCCACATCCTCACGGATACGCTCGTCACCCGGTTCAAGCCAGACCGGCGGGAAATTGTCGATCACCGGAACGGTGTCAAGATGACCGGCAAGCACGACCCGCTGCTCGCGCCCGAGCGAGGTCGAAGCGACCACCGTGTCGCCCATGCGATGAACCATGAGATGAGGCTGTTCTCGCAAAAACGCCTCCACATCATCGGCAAGCGCCGTCTCGTCGTCGGAGACGGAATACGACTTCATCAGCGTTTCGAATAGTGCGTCAAGCGCGGCCTTGCGCGTGGTTCCCTGCTTTATTGTCAAACTCATGGTTTCATCGTAGCGTGGGCGATACACGTTGTGAGATAAGTCTTCACAAATCCCGGATAATGAGGCACTATATTAGGGTAAGCGTGGTTTTTATATTGGCCGCAGCCAAGGGAGAGATTTTATGGGTTTGTTGAGCGCGATGCAGGGATTTGTGGTCATCGCCATCATCATCGGCACCGGCTACGTGGCGGCACGCTTCAACATCGGCGGCCCAACGGCGCAGATGGTTCTGAACCGCTACGCGTTCTTCGTCACCAACCCGTTTTTGATGTTCGCCATCCTCTCCAAAGAGCCGATTCTCGAGATTTTCCATCCTTCGATCATCGTCGCGTTCTTCTCCGCGCTAGCTGTAGGTGTGCTTTTCCTCATTCTGAATAAAATCTTTTACCATATGGGTCCTGCCGACGCGACGGTGGGAGCGCTCAACTCGCTGTACTTGAATTCCAATAATATCGGCCTGCCGATCGCCACCTATATTCTCGGCAACCCTGCGCTGGTCGCGCCGATTCTGGTGATGCAGCAAGCGATTTTCACACCTATCGCGCTGACGGTTCTGGACTACACGACCACCGGCAAGATGTCTGTGAAGAAAGCGCTGATGCAGCCATTGCACCAGCCGCTTCTGATTGGTTCGCTTGGCGGGATTCTGGTTTCGGCCATCACCGCGTGGACCGGCGTCTACCCGATCCCGAAATGCATTTATGACCCAGTCAACATGATCGGGCAGGCTGCGGTGCCGATGATTCTGATGGCGTTCGGCATGTCGCTGCACGGCACGCGTCCGATGCAGAACAAGAGCTCGCGTTCCGCGGTCATCGGGGTGACGATCCTGAAGAATATCGTGATGCCGTTCATCGCTTTCCTCATCGCGTTCTTTATCATGGGCTTCCGCGGCAAGGTGCTCTACGCCTGCGTCGTGCTTGCGGCACTGCCCGCCGGCCAGAACGTCTACAATTACGCGGCGCGTTATAACGTCGGCATGACCTTCGCCCGCGACGGCGTGCTGATTTCGACGATTTCCAGCCCGATTGTCATCGCCATCATCGCCGCGCTTCTGAGCTAAAAAGCCCTATTTGTTGCGGTAATCCTCGGCCAAGATATTGAGACGCTCCACGAAATGGGGCCAATCGGCGTTCATCGCGGTCAGGAGCTTGCGCTTGGGGACCTCGCTGACCGGAACCCAAGCGATTTCCATACTTTCGTCGTCATTGGGATGCGGATTGACCTCATGGTCCGGCTTCTCAAAGGCGAAAACCGTGGTGTAGGCCCACGGGCCGTGTTCCTCGCGATGGGTACCGACAACCTCGATATCCTCCGGAGTGATGTTGGCTTCCTCGTAGCTTTCGCGCAAGGCACCCTCAATCGGGCTTTCGCCGTCTGCCAGCGCACCGCCGGGAATCCCCCAAGTGCCGCCTTCCGCACTCCACATCGCGCGATGCTGCATCACCACATCCGTGACTTTGCCGGTCTCCTTGCTGCGACGAGCGAGCAGAACCCCGGCGGCACCGTTCAATCCCCAATGACGGCGGCCGCAGGCGCACTGCACCCAACCGTCACCGGGCTGGTGAACGTTGTCTTTCGGCGGGATGATTGACGCGGCTTGTGCTCTCGCCTTTGCTCTGGCAGCAGCAGCAACGGCTTTCGCCTTCATACTGGATTTGATTTTGCCAGTATCTACTTGAGATTCGGCCATAACCAACAATGTTTTGTCATCAGCTTCAATATTTCCAGCATTTATCAATACCGAATCGGAACCATCATTCGTTTCAGCGTTGCTCGCCGTTCGCGGCTCTGCCTGCATTTGTAGTTTTGCCGCGGCCACCTTGCCGAGGCCGGCGTTCCACAGATCCGTCCAAGCGACGCCCATCTTCTCGACCATGCGGCGCAACAACGGCAAGCTCAGACCAAGCACACCGCTCGGGTCGCCGTCAACGCCGTCGATGAAAGCGCCGCCTAGGCCTTCCAAAGTGAAGCAACCGGCCACTTCCAGCGGCTCACCGGAAGCAATATACGCCTCGATGTCGCGGTCGGAATAATCGCCGAAACGCACCGTGGCATGGCTGGAGGCCAGTTCCTGCCGACCGGTGGCAAAATCAATCAGGCAATGACCGGTCCACAACTCCCCCGACTTACCGCGCATCGCGCTCAGACGTTTACGCGCAACTTCCGGGGTATGCGGTTTGCCCAGTGCGACGCCTGCGAAAAGAAACATGGAATCGCAACCGATGATCAGCGGACCAACTGCGGCATGGGCAAATCCCGGATGCTCGGTCAAGGCCTCCTTCATCGGCTCGGCTTCGACCGGCACGGCAACGTCGGAAAAATCGCGGGTCAGTGTCGTCGGGTCGCCGTTCGCCGGTTTCGCTGCACTCGGCTTGACCTTGGTAGCATCGTTCTGTTCTTCGGCCTCAAGCGGATAGGCGGTCACCTGTTCGCCGCTGGCGTCGCGGGCGGCCTCGGCAACCTGCCGATATGCCCGATAGACACTCTGCGCCTTGGCTCGCGCGAGAATCATCACGCGCTGCTCGCAGCTCAGATCTTCAACCGCAACCCCACGATCCTTCGCCTCGGCGGCGACGGCAGCGGGCTCATCGACGTGCGAGACGTGAATGGTCGGGCTGATGCCGGCGGCATTGAGCACGTTGCGCCGCGAAGGCGACTGCGAGGCGAGAATCAGCGGAATCGACATAACACTCCAAACATTTCACCGGCCAGAACCGGCATAGAACGTAACTACTGCTACCCTACCCAAATTTTGCGCCGAATGTCAGGGCTAATCAAATAAATGTAAGAAACAGGGATATCAGCGCTTCATTATCGGTTCGCCTGAAGATTACGGCTCGATCTCAACCTGAACGCCCTGGGGGCTTACGGGGAGATGGAGGACGCGCCAGTGGCCGCTATTGAGCTGGGCGGCGGCGACTTTGTCGATTTGCGCGGAGACATCGCCGTAGTGGAGGACCAAGACGCACGGGCCGGCTCCCGAGACGGCGGCGGCAAAACCCTTGGCGCGCAACGTTTCAGTGAGCTTCCATGAAGGCTGCATCAGTCCTTTGCGATAGGGCTGGTGGAGTCTGTCTTGCGTGGCGGCGAAAAGCAGAGCGTTCGAGCGCGAGGCGATGGCTGGATTATCGCCTTGCGACGGACTGACAGAATCGCCGCCGAGACTCGCCGGATTCATCGCGGCGGGAAGCAGCGCTACTCGCGAAATATTGAATACCGCATCCTTATATGGCAACTTCTGCGGCAAAGCTTCGCGCGCCTTTTGCGTGGAAAGCTTGAAATCGGGGACGAAGACGGCGGCGGTCATGGCGCGGGAAACCGGATAGTTGACGGTATGGAATCCGGCACGAAGCGGCTCGCCACCGGGGATGCCTACGGAACCGACACCTTCCGCAGTCTCGAAATTCCATGAAACCGTGAGACCTCCGTAAACCGCAGGGGCAACATTGTCGGGATGGCCTTCCATCGAGGCGGCCATTTGGAAAATGGTTTCACGGTTGAAATCGGCGTCGCCTTGGGCGAAAGCCGCCGCTGCAGCGATACCGGCGACGATGGCCTCGGCCGACGAACCCATGCCGCGAGCCTGCGGAATATTGTTTTGAGCCTCCAGAGTGAAGCCAAAACGACGAAGACCAAACGCCTCGCATGCGCGGCGGAATGCCGAAACCACAAGGTGCGTTTCGTCTCGGGGCAAAGTGTCCTCGCCCTCACCATGAATAATCACCTTGACCGTGGTATCTGAAAAGCCGACACCGTTACGCTGATGATCTTGGCCGTTTTGGCCGCCCTGATAACCAACCGGCTCATTTTCATTGATAGTAAATTTCAGTTCGTCGTGATAATCCAGTGCCAAGCCGACGGTGTCGAAACCGGAACCGAGATTCGCACTCGTGGCGGGCACGCGCACCCTGACCTGACGAACTTTCGGTGCCATCCCTGCCATAACCGTCTCCTTGCCTCGTACCTATCAATCATCGCCAACCGATAGCAACAGGATAACGCCATTGTCACGGGCTCGGCAATAGATGCCCACTGTTGAAGGTCAATCCTCTCTCGGCTTTACCAAGCGGCAGGTCTGCCCTCGATGAAAAACAACCCGCGTATCGTAATGCTACGAACGCGGGCCTCATCAGTTCAGGTTAATTAAACGAAAAGCATCGATAACAGAAACCGAACCTTACATTTCCCGCAAAATCGATGGCTCTCCAATAACGAAATCGAATTTGCAGACGTCGTCGACCGTCTCACGCAACGTGTTTTCGTTGCACAGGTGGGTCACCACGCGCAAAGTCTGCAGCTCGCCGGAATAGCCTGGATCGTGCGGAGTGGGCTTCAAATCCTGGTTGATGCCGTTGATGGAGACGTTATGGTCGGCGAAAGTCTTGGAAATCGCGGCAAGGATGCCTGGGCGGTCGCAGACGCGGAAACGCACGGCGAACGCGGCACGGGAAACGCTCAGCGGAGCCTTGGGGAACTTCCGATACATCGAAATCTGCGGGCCGGTACCGCCTTGCACGATATGGCGAGCGACGGTGACGACGTCACCCATCACGGCCGAAGCGGTGGGAGCGCCGCCCGCACCACGGCCATAGAACATCAGATCATCGGCAGCCTGCGCATGAACGAACGCGGCATTGTAGCTGCCGTGGACGCTGGCGAGCGGGTGGTCATCGGGGATAAGCGCCGGGTAGACGCGCGCGGAAACGCCGTCTTCACCATTGACCACGACGGCGAGCAACTTGATGACCTTGTGCTCGGCCTGCGCCAGCGCAATGTCGTCGGCGGTGATGCTGGTGATGCCTTCCATGGTGACGTCGTCGATACTTACCGGGGTGTGGAACGCAAGCGAGGCAACGATGGCAGCCTTGTTCGCCGCGTCCTCACCCTCGACGTCACCGGTCGGGTCGGCTTCGGCGTAACCTTTGGTCTGCGCATCCTTCAAAGCGACGTCGAAATCGAGACCCTTGGTGGTCATTTCGTCAAGAATGTAATTGGTGGTGCCGTTGAGGATTCCGATAACGCTGGTGACCTTGTCCCCCACCAACGATTCACGCAACGGGCGAATCAGCGGAATGGCACCACCCACGGCCGCTTCAAAGTAGATATCGACACCGTCTTCCTCGGCTGCGCGATAGATTTCAGGACCATATTTCGCCAGCAAAGCCTTGTTGGCAGTGACCACGGAAGCGCCGCTGTCAAGCGCCTTCAAAACGAGGCTGCGCGCAGGCTCAAGGCCACCCATCAGCTCGACCAGAATATCGCTATGCGTGGCGACGTATTTGGTATCGGTGGTGAGCAGGGACTTGTCAACCCAAGGGAACGTGACCTTTTCGGGGTCGCGGCAGGCGATACCGGAAATCTCAAGCGGCTGACCGATGCGCTGCTGAAGCTCCTCTTTCTGCTCGGTCAAGATTCTGGCGACCTCGGAGCCGACGGTTCCGACACCCAACAAGCCCACGCGAATCGGAGTCGCGCTGCTGTGAATGCCCTTGCGCAGGACTTCGGTTTCACTGCCGTCGCCCTCCGTTTGCTGCTGCACCAAACCTCTTGCACCCGCAACTCTCGCCTGACCCATACTGCTCTCCCGTTTCAACCGCTTTTATTGCATCCCAATTATGTAGACTCACCAATCCTAGGTAATGAATCCGACACCTCACGCAAGACGAATATTTTCAGCTCACGTCGAGGGAAAGGAGGTCATTGATGGTTTGGCGGCGAAGCATGAGATGAGCGTCTTTATCACTGACGGCGACCACGGCGGGGATGAGCGCCTGGTTGTAGTTGCTGGCCATCGTGCGGCCGTAGGCTCCCGTGACCGGGATAGCAAGAATGTCGCCGCGCTTGAGGTCACGAGGAAGGCGGCACTCATGGACGAGGATGTCGCCGGATTCGCAGTGCATGCCGACCACTCGAGCGAGCATGGAATCCTTGAGATTGCCGGCTTCATCTTTAGCGCCGCCGCAATTGCGGTTGGCGAGCAGGGCCGTGTAATCCGCGCCGTAGAGCGCCGGACGGATGTTGTCGCTCATACCGCCATCGACCGAAACGTAGGTGCGCTCGCTGATTGGGTCGCCAGCTTCGTCTTTCGTACCTTCCGGCAGCGCGACGCGCTTGACGGTGCCGACGCGGTAGAGCGTCACACCCGCGGGAGCAACAATCCAGCGGCCGGGCTCGAAGGAAATCACCGGAGCCGGCATACCGAGCGCCTTGTTGATCGAAGTGACAGCCGCTGCCAGGCGACCGAGTTCGGCATCGATGTCCATGGAATCCTCTGCATCGGTGTAGGCCACGGAATAGCCACCGCCTAAATCGACCTCGGGCATCGTGTAGGCATCGGTGGCGTAGAAGGTCTTGCGCAGCAGCATCATGCGCCGCGCGGCCTCGATGAAGGCGTTGGCGTCATGAATCTGCGAGCCGATATGCGAATGGATACCAACGAGTTCAAGGTCTTCCTGGCGCTTGTAGATATCCTTGAGCACCGCGAGCGCCGGCCCGTCCGCTACGGCATTCATGGCCTCGGCCAGTTCGCGTTCCTCGTCGGAGATTTTGACATGGCTGGTATCGTAGGGGTATTTGACGGAATAATCGAGCTTGGGCTTGTACGGAGTATTCGCTGAGGCTGGGGTTGACGAAGCGGAATCACCGGCAGTTCCAGCGCCCGACTCGTTTTTCTCATCACCAAGCTTGGCAAGAATGTCAAGGATTTCCGGTCCTACACCGGCCGGCAGCAACGGCACACCGAATTTCTGATCCTCATGAGCCGTGGAGATGTATTCGTGACCACCGGCGTGAATACCAGAGGTGACGCGCAGCATGACGCGTGCGCGCTTGCCCAAGCGATGCGCGATGGCGGCGATGCGGGCAGGCTCGTCGGGTGAATCGACGACGATCTTCGAGAAGCCCTCTTTGATGGCCAACTCGATCTCCTCGTCGGACTTGTTGTTGCCATGCAGCACCAGCCTGCGCCCCGGAGCACCGGCGGCGAGCGCAATCTTGATCTCCCCCATCGAGCAGGTGTCGACGTGCATGCCGGCCTTTGTCACGATACGCACGACTTCCTTCGAAAGGAACGCCTTGCCCGCAAAGCTGACGTGGGTGGTATTGGTATTGAAGGCTTTGGCGGCAGCGGCAACGAACTTTTTGGCACGGTTACGCACTTCGTCCGTATCGATGAGGTACAGAGGCGACCCGAACTCGTCCAGCAACGACTCAGCGCTGTGCCCGTGGAACGTCAGTTCGCCATTATCGTTGAACGCCGTCGCTTCCGGCCAAATCGGAGTGATGCCCATAATCCGCCTCTTCTTTATCGTCTGTCACCAAATTTTAAACTGTACATAACGATAGCGAATCGGTGTGAAAATGCAGGAGTTATCTCACCTTGACGACTTATTTGCAGTAATCGCACAAGAAATCGCCTAAAGGGAATGTAATATAGAGGACAAATGTAAACGTGACAGTGAAAACATTCACCCGTTGCAAATCTGCATGGCCACGCCATCCGGCATGATCTTGAACCCATGCTTTTGATAAAACGCCGCGTTCTTGCTTTCTTCGGGCATGACTTCGATATAGAAATAATCGGCGTAGCGTTGCTTGACCATCTCGACCATATGGCCGGCGATGCCCTGACCCTGATATTCAGGATCGACCAATACGTAATGCATATAAGCCATCATCGCGGTATCGTCGAGCACGCGCACCAGACCGACAAGCCTGTCGCCGTCCCACGCCGAAAAGACCGTGGAGGAACCCATCAGAGCCTTATACAAACGTTCCGGATATTTTCCGGAAACCCAGCCGACGGAAAGAAAGAGACGCTCGACCTGATCCTGCGTGAACCGTTTTTCATCTGTGAATGTGATACCTTCGTTGGCCATTTTTCTCTCCTTTGTTCCATTCTCCGCACATTCACGATATCCGACACATACAAAAATCGGTCGCGGCATCCCACAATGGGAAACGCGACCGATTACATATATATTCTTCTATTACATCTTGTCGGGTGCAGTGACACCGAGCATCGCGAGACCGGAGGCGATGACGCGCTGGACGGCGTCGTTCAACTGCAGACGGGCTGCGGCACGAGCCGGTTCAGGGTTCTTGGCGATGCGTGCGGCCTCAAGTTTGGCGGCGTCCTTTTCGCGGACCTCAAGGTCCGTCAAATCCATCGGCACCACACGTTCAAGGTTGTACCACTTGTGATACGTTCCAGCGAGAGCCTCGAGATAGTGTGCGATCTTGTGCGGTGCGCGCAGGTCGCCGGCGTCCGAAACGACGGATGGCCACTGGGCCAAGGCACCGAGCACTTCGCCGTCGGCAGGGGTATCGAGCAGCGACAAATCGGCGACGCTCGCGTCAATCTTCGCGGCTTCGGCGTTGCGATCGACGTTGCAACTGCGGGCGTGCGCGTACTGAACGTAATACACAGGGTTCTCGTTGGTGTGCGAGGCAAGCACGTCGAGGTCGATGTCGACGCTGGTGTTGTAATCGGTGCGGGCGAGCGAATAGCGCGCGGCGTCCACGCCCACGGCCTCCACCAAATCGTCGATGGTGACGACGTTGCCGGCGCGCTTGGACATGCGCACGGCCTTGCCATCCTTCATCACGTTGACCATCTGGCCGATGAGAATCTGCATGTTCTCGCCCGGCTTGTCGCCGAACGCGGCACACATCGCCATCATGCGACCGATGTAGCCATGATGGTCGGCGCCGAGCATGTAAATCGCGATGTCGGCAGGAGCGGAAGGCTTGCCCTTGCGATGACGCTTGTTGTAGTAGTAGGCGATGTCCGCGGCGAAGTAGGCGTACTCGCCGTTCGACTTGATGATGACGCGGTCCTTGTCGTCGCCGTGCTTGGTGGAGGCGAACCAGGTGGCGCCGTCCTTCTCGTAGATATCACCCTGCTCGCGCAGCTTGGCGATGGCTTCCTTCACCGCACCGTCCTGATACAGGCTGTTTTCGTGGAACCACACGTCGAAGTTGACACGGAAATCCTTCATGGACTGCTGGATTTCAGCGAACATCATCGGCACCGCGCGCTTGCGGAACTCTTCGCGCTGCTCGGAATCGCCCTCGCCAAGTGGCTTGCCGTCTTTATCGAGACCGCCGTCGACGCGCGGCAGGTTCAGCACATCGATACCGTCGGCCTTGGCTTCGGCAATGACACGGTCGGCGATTTCGTTGATATACGTACCCTTGTAACCGTCGGACGGGGTTTCCTCACCGTGGGCCGCAGCCACGAGCGACTTGGCAAAGCGGTTGATCTGCTCGCCGTGGTCGTTGAAGTAGTATTCGCGCACGACCTTGGCGCCGTTGGCCTCAAGCACGCGGGCCATGGAGTCGCCGGTCGCCGCCCAACGCACGCCGCCGATGTGGATCGGGCCGGTCGGGTTGGCCGAGACGAATTCGAGGTTGAGCGTCTTGCCGCCCAAATGGTCGTTCAGGCCGAATTTTGTGGAATGGACGGTTTTCGCCTCGGTCTCAGTGCCGGCAGCTTCGGTATCGCTGTCCTTGCCCTTCCAGACTTCGACGCCTTTATCGACCGGCTCCATCTCAATGCCCTGCTCAAGAATCTGAGAGACCACGGCAGCCGCCGAAGCGGAATCCAACGTGATATTAATAAACCCAGGCCCGGCCACCTCCACGGAGGCGATACCCTCCGCGTCGCGCAGTTTCGCGGCAAACGCCTCGGCCAGATCGCGCGGCTTCATGCCGGCCTTCTTGGCCAGCTGCATCGCTACATTCGACGACCAGTCGCCGTGCGCGCGGTCCTTCGGCCGCATCACCGCCAGCTTCTCAACCGCCGGAATCAGATCAACGGTCAGTTCGCCGGCATCCCCCGCCGAAACCAACTCATGTGCAGTATCAGAAATAAGTTCACTTAACGCTTCAGGATTCATGTTTCACAGTCTATCCTGCCGAGTGAACCAACTGGGCCCTGGCCAAAAACCAAAGCCCTATCGAAGGAGCTGAGATTTTATATCGACCTGTTACATCGCAAACTCCGGCATCGTTGATTTCAGAATCCAAAACAGCGCTACGGAAAGTTTCACTTACACTTGAAACTTTGCAAATCGACACGTTTTAGGACTTCGCTTGCTTGTCCGGCTTCTTTACCATCGAAGAGACAGAGCCAATCGCCATAGGCGCCATAGCTAAGCCAAAAACCGCACAAAGGGCGAATTGGTTGTGCTGAACTAGGAAAAGAACCAAGAAGAGCAGCGAAACAACCATCAAAGTAGTTGCCGAAATCCGCAAGAAACGATAGCCGCCCTCACTGAGCCGTTGCACCAGTGTAATAAGCGAAATACCGGAAACGACGAACAGCAAAGCCTGAATCGCCAAACAAACTGCAGTAATCGCCCCCGCTCTTTCATCGCGCACATCGATGGCGAATATCAACGCGAAACCAGCCAGGAACAGCGCCACGCCGAAGCAAATCAAAGCGAACTCGAAAACCACCATGCGCGAGGGCCGGTATTTCGTGCCTCCCGCATTCTGTCCGCAAAGCCCTTCCGAGTTTTCGTCTGTATAGAAAATATCGCTCCAGTCACCATGAGCGAGTGCACCATTGTCGCCGCCAATCGCCGCAACCTTCTTGCCAAGCCTGAAAGTCGGGACATAGAGCGTTGGCAGGCCGTCGTAAGCCGAACGCCTCGACTGCCCGGAAATGAACATTGCCGTGGATTGTTCGGCATCGTATGAATAGGACACGTCCAGTTCCCTGGCCAAGGCGACAGAACGCTGCAACGACCAAGCCATATCCGCCATTTTCTGCAACGCCTCCGGATAGGTCTTGCAAGGTTGGGTCGGGTAGTAACCGCTTTTGATACCGGATTTGGAATCGCAATATACTACGCACCAAAGCCCGTCGCTTTTGCCTACGCACACGCGCCCGGGTAGTATTTTGCCACAGCTGAAATATTCGGACGAGATGACATCCGCCACCCGTTCCGGCACCTTCCATTCCTCGCCACGATAAGTCTTAGCAAGGTTTGATATCGCAGCAGGTCTTGAAGCCCGAGGATCTTCCATAAGAAGCGCCATATAGAAGACTGCGCTCGTCGGATTTAGAAAATCAGCGAGCTTTCTCGTTGAGTTGCCGGACTCAGACCCCAAAGGCACAATATAATACCTGTCGTTTTCATATAACAGACGATATGAATCCTGACGTTTTGCGGCAGTTGCGCTTTCAACAGACGGGTTGGTTGGGCCGGTTGTACAGGTTGAACTAACGGAATCAGCCGAATCAGCCGAGGAATCAACTCCCTCGGGAAGACAATCAATGAACTGGTCGCCTAGCAAAACGCGATAGCCTCTGACTTTTGCCGCACTTTGCAAAGCAGCCAGCCAATCTCGTTTGGCATTGAGTTTGGAAAGGATGAGGGACTGGCCAGGCTCGATGGAGACTCTGAGGTTTGGCGAATTGGCAATTTGAACAAGTTGCGGCGAATCGGCCTTGCCCGGCAATTCTGGCGATTTGGCTTCGCTTGCGTCGTCGCTCTTCCGATTCAGAGCCGCAACACCGCCAACGGAAACCGAACCAGCTGAAACGGTGTTCCTAGACTTCACGGCATTCGCGTTATCAATCTGCCGCCTGTTTCCACGTTCCATAACGCTAGCGCCATTAGCCTGATGCTCGTTTCCGTTTTCCCACTGCGTCGCCGCACTCGCGCGATAGTATCCGTTGTGGAGTTTGAAGGACAGGACCACGGCCAGCAACGTAAACACTGCAGAAAGGATGCCAAGCGTTATGCTGAAATTCTCGTTGTCAATGATCCGTAAGTTCTGAGTATGGGACCTGTCGAAAAGCGTTGCCGCTAACACCAAGAGCAAACCGAGCAAAATAACCGGCACGCCGTACGTCTTGATACGCCCGGTAATAGGTAAAGGAGCCCTGAAAATAGCCATGAACACGGAATAACAAAGCAGGAAAATCGATAGCACGCCGAAAAGGGCGAGCATAACCCTAGAGAAAACGTTAAGCGGCTGGAAGATAAAAACGAGCGTCATGACGGCGCAAAACAGCCCAAAAACACCACTCGCCAGTACCAGCAATCGCCGAATCAGCTGGAGCGGCCGCGCAAGGATATCAGCATTCTGAAAATATCGCTTTATTGCGGCTATCCGATTTCCCGACCGCACCTCTTTGACACTGCCTGATTTCATTGCTGAAGCCCATCCTGGTATTTTAAAAGACTAAAAATCATTATACAACAGCGTACACTTTGCTGACTTTGTGGGCCCAACGGGATTCGAACCCGCGACCTTTCGCTCCGGAGGCGAACGCTCTATCCAGCTGAGCTACGGACCCAAACAACGGTTTAAAGCATAGCACTTCAGCCGACCAACGGCGTGGCTTCAATGCCCCCAACGTCTGTCCGTCGAACGGCTCCGAATCTGTCACTTATAAGCACAGCCTTGCATAACTATCCGCGACTGATACGTTTAAAAACGAGTATTCTTACAAATTTCTGCCATTCCGGCTCGCATATATACACAAACAAGTGCACAACGCCGTCATTTCGTCTAGACTTGGAATATGTCTCCTGAAATGAACGACTTCGAATTCGATCGGCGGTTCTTCTGCCGGACCATGCCTGCGGAACTGGACGATGGCAGCGCGCCGACGCTTATCGTGCAGAGTTACTACGTTCATTCCGACAACTACGCGCTGCGCGTGCGTCTGATAAGCCGGAAAGTCCGCATCGAGATGAACGCCGACACCGACGCGATGGCGGTGCTCGACCAATATCGAGACAGCTTCACCGAGGCTTCCGTCGCCATCAAAGGCCCGTCCGTGGGCGGCACGCGCTATGAGGCCGAGCGCGAAATCGACGCCAACATCGCGGCCGAGCTCATCAAGCGCGGCGGCCAAGTCATTATCAAGAATCGGTTTGCCGCCTGGATCGGCGAGGACGGCTGGGACATCGACGTGTTCGGCGGATCCAATGCGCCACTCGTCGTGGCCGAGGCCAAGCGCTCAAGGCCATTGACGAATCTCATCATCCCCGATTTTTGCGTCACCGAAATCACCGACCAAACCCGTTTCTCCAACGACGGACTCGCCGGCAAGCCTTTCGACACCTGGAGCAAGGACTTCGACCGCGAGCTGGCCGAGCAAGGCCCGCACTTCGAGCAGATCTACGGCCGCAACCGGCACGAATCATCGCCTTCTGACGCATCGTTCTGACGCGACCGAGAAAAAGTGCATCCTAGCTGAGCCAAAGTGCACTTTCCCTACGGTCACGCCGCAAATGTGCATCTTAGTGAACCTTACTTGCACTCTTCCGATGGCAGCGTCACAAACATGCACTTTAGAGTAAATGCACCTCTACGACAGTGACGTCGGATAAGTGCATTTTATCCAAACCAAAGTGCACATTCCAGACAGCAGTGTCACAAACATGCACTTTACGGAAGGCAAAACGCACTTCTTCAACAGTGACGTCGGATAAGTGCGTTTTACCCAAGCCAGAATGCACTTTCGGACAATGGCATCGGAAAAGTGCACCCTGCGGGATTGAAAACGATGGTCTGACTTGAGACTCAGCACATGGGTGTGGAAAAGTGACCAGAGAACAGAAGCCTCAGTACATCAACATCGAGAGGCGACGACGAGCGGCCTTGAGGCGCGGGTCATCGGGCTCGGGGATGACGAAGTACTCGAGCAGACGCTTGCGCACCGGCTCAAGGTCGGCCTTGTGGCCTGCGGCAAGGAAGTCCAAGAGCCGCGAGAAGGCATCCTCGATCTGGCCGCCGATCATATCGATATCGGCGACAGCGAGCTGCGCGTCCACGTCGTCGGGATGCTCGGCGGCAGCCGCGCGAACCTCGCGCACATCAGCCCTGCCGGAACGGGCCAGCAGCAAAGCCTTGGAACGCTCGCGGGCGGCCAAGGTGTCGTTCGGATTCGCTTCGAGTACTTGAGCATAGGCTTCTGCGGCACCGGCGTAGTCGCCGTCTGCCGCAAGCTGGTGGGCCTGCTGGTGTTCGGGTGGCACCTGTTCGGCCGCGTCTGCTTCGCCATCGCCCGCAGCAGCATCGGCATCGGGATCGCCGGAATACGGTGCGGTGCCCGTGACGCCAGCTTGCTGAGCAAGCTGCACAATCTGTGGCAGCAAAGTGTCGGTAATCTGCGTCAGTTCCTCATCGCTCGGCAATCCCTCAAGAATCGGCATCGGCCGACCGCCGATAAGCGCGAACAGCGCCGGCGCACCCTTGATCTGGAAGGCCTGGGCGATGCCAGGTTCGGCGTTGATGTCGACGCGAGCAAGCTGAACCTGACCCTTCATCGCATTGACCGCGTCACCAAGCGTCTTGGCCATGGCAAACAGACGGTCGTCAGTGGGAATCCACAACAGCAGCACAACCGGATACGTAGCGGAAGTCTGCAGAACCGCTTGGAACGTAGCCTCCGTGACATCGATGACGTAACCCCCCGCGCTCGGTGCGCCACCGGCCTGACCCGGCTCTGCCTGTACCTGATGTTTGATGGAACTCAGATCGACCGCACCCGCCAATGAAATGCCCGGATTCGACTGAGGATTATTCGCTGCTGCCAAAAGTGCCTTCTTTCTCATTCAAGTCCCTGCGCTATTGCAACACAAGACTCACTATCCGCCGAAACGTATATAACAATGTCTAATCTACCTGTCGCCCGCCACCGCAGAACGCCGCTTTACCTGACGGCGGACCACAAACAAGAGTCAAGGAAACCTACAACATGTCGACAACCCACAGACAACCTAAAGAACCTACAGCGACTTGACCTTAATCGGCGTACAGTTCAGACCGCTTCGACTTTGATGGGCTGGCGCTCGGCACCTACCGCGACCACCTTTTTGCCGGACTTGGCAGGTGGAACGTAGAAGGCCAGAACGTTGACATACGTCACTTTCATGGTGGCCGTAGCCTTGCCTTGTCCGAACAGCGCACGCTCGGCGTCGCTGGCCGGCTGCGATTCGCGCCCTTCGCCCGCACTGCGCGTCCATTCCGAATTGATCTGAGCGACCACCAAATCGCCGCCTTCGGTAGAGCGCATCACCGAAATCTGGCCTTTGGCCGGTGTGAAGGTCTGCGTCTGCGTGCCATGGTTGCGTTCCATACCCTGCTGGACGGTGGCGGAGAGCTTGGCGAGATCGTCACGGAAATAATCGTTGCTGAATTTCGAAGCGAACTTGCTCTGCGTACCGTGCGTCAACACATCCGCATAGTCGTCCACGGTCTGCTGCGGAGAAATCGGCAGCCCAGAATCGTCAGGAGAGCCCATGCTGGCCCCGATAGTGGGAATGGCGAACTCCGGCAGCTTCGCGCCCTGGAAAAGCCTGACGACGCCCCACAGCTTGTAATTGCTGCGCGGACTGGCCTGGGTCATCACCAGAAGTCGCTTGGACTGCTGGTCCTGCGTGGTGGTGGTGATGGAGAACACGGAACGCGGCCAACCGGACTGGGTGGGAATGATGGTCTGCGCGATGTCTTTGGGGATGATGGCCTTGGGATCCATTGCACCGGTGGCCTGCGCAATCGCCAGTTCGCTGGTACGCACCTCGAGCGCCGGGCCGGTGACCCGCGCGGAAAGACCATCCGGGGTCTTGGCCTTGTCCGAAGTGTCAAGCGCGGCGAGAATATCCTTACGAATCGCCTTTTCCTGCGCTTCGGTGATGTCGGGTGTCTGGGTGGATGATTCGGTTCCCTGCGGTTGCGGGGTCTGCTCGCCGCATGCAGCGACACCGACAAGAGTGGCCATAGCAAGCGCCGCGGCGGTTACTGTTTTCAACAGTTTTTTCGAATTTTTCGAGCTCATGCGTTTTTCCCGTCCCCTTGTGCATCCGACGTTCCGCTGGCTGTTCCTAAGCCGGCTTGGGCACCCTCGGCCTCGTTATCCGCCGTGTCGCCGCCCGACGTTTCAGTAGAGAGACGAGCGAAATACTCACGAAGCGCGTCCTCCGAAATTACATCGGTTTCGGCCTGCTCGTGGGATTTATCGATCAGTTCATCGGCACTTGAAGCCGTGCGGGCCTCGCTATTTTGCGCGCCGGTATGGTGAGCATCACCGGACTCCGCGCCGTCTTCCGAGTGGTCGAGCGAGACGGACACGTTGGCATTACTGTAATCGGCAGCTTCTTCATGGTCGTTGACATTGCTGTGGCTGTCGTAAGTGGCATTGTTGCCTTGATTATCGGTATTACCGAGACTATCGGCATTGCTGTGATTGCCGAAATCACCGGTATAGCTGAAACCATCGGCAATTGCGTAATCATTGAGACTACCGACGCCGCCGTGCCTAGCAGCATGCCGAGAATGCCGGCCAGACGAAGTCACCGATGCCGTGGCATCCGACACGGATTCCTGCTCCGGCTTGCCGCGATGACGCGCGAACCGGCTTATGCCGTGATTGCTTTCATCCGTATTTGCAGTTTCAGCGTTTCCGGTTCCATGCCCGGAAATTTCATCCACCGTAAACGCGGTTTGGCTGGAACCTTCCGGTTCGGCACTTTGCAGCTGGGCAGCGTCGGTTTCACCACTTCCAGTTCGGCCGGTCTCATTTTTACCGCTTTGACTTTCGTTAACGCCGCCATCAATTTGTGTGTGGGAACCAAACGCATTATCGGAAACCACAGAAGCGGTATCCCCATGAGACGCATCATCAGAGGCGACATCAATGCCATCCATTTGAGATGCATCAGAGAATGTACCGCCTTCAGGCTCGTCACTTTGGGCAACGCCTGTTTCGCTTCCCACGCTTTCGTCCGTATTATCCGTATTATTTTGCATCTGCATATCGGCCACCAGATTGCGCCTGGTCGGGTCAATGATGCTTGGAGCGGAACCATCCGCACCCGAAAGCCCGCCTTCCGAGCTTGAACCGGAGAGCAGCGAACTGTCACTACTTGAAGAAGCGTCCGTACCGTCTTCAGCTAAGCCCGTCGCCGAGTCCGAAGCTGAACCCGCCAAATCGGAGGGCTGGATCTTGTGCGATGGACGATGGTTATGGCTCGAGTGCGTCAGACTCGTCTTGAGCACGGCGATGCTCCCCGTCATGGCTTCGGAAATGGAAACCTCTTCGGCCTTCGCCTTCTCACGCAGTTTGCGACGCTTTTCGCGCTTGCGCCTGAACGATTCGTTGGCCATAATCGCAAAGAACGAAGCACACAATATCGTAAAGGCCACGCACACGCCGGCCGCGATGAAGAACGGCAGCGCATGGTTAGGAACCTTGTCGCGCACCCAATGCATGGTGATGTTCACGCTCGGTTGCGTCGACTTTTTGGTCGGTGCCCCCGTATCGATAATCACCACCTGATCGCTTTTTACATCATTGAGATTGAAGGCAATCGCCGCATCGCCGCACTTTACGTTCGTCCACATATCAGAGTTCTTGAACGAGACCTCATCACCACCTGACGTTGCAGTGATCTTTGGTCCGTTCGCGAGTTTGGTGGAAAGCTTCTTCCAGTTTTCCAGCCCGGTCACTCTGGTGTAATTTTGGCCCGCCAGCCAGCCAGTGGCATCTTTGGCATTGCCCAAGGCCACACAGGTCTGCGTTGCGTCTTTATCGGATTTGGATGAGGCTTTCGTCGAGTTGCCTTGAGTACTCAATTTTACATTGACGGATTTGCCGAGCAGATTCAGCATCCCTGAATCGGTGACGATATAACGAGTACCTGAAACCGAAGTGGTCGCGCTCACTTCGCGAGCCGGCTTCCAGACGGTCAGGTTCAGTACCCCCAAAACGATGAACAACACCGCGAGCAGCCCGAAAATCGGCGCAACGACGCCACGCATGATGGTCGCGTGTTTCGTCGGCTTTGCGTTGTGTTTATGCTGTCTATCGTGTGTTGAAGTCATATTGTCTTATATTCTACAGGGCCTATCCGAAAGAAAGCTGGGAAAAACGTTGCCTGCCGCACCCCGATTGGGATAATCCGTGTGCACGAATCGTTATCAATCCTTGAAATTCCGGCGATAAGACTTTCACTGATTCTTTTGTTCACAGATGAAAGCGACCGGTGTAATCCTTACAAAGTGATAGCCCGCGCGGTAAATCAGGGTTCAGGGCTAATGTTGTGAACCATGAGCAACAATCACTCGCGAAAATTCGGTCGCATTCTCGCAGCAGCCTGCGCCATCGCTCTGTCTTTCGGCATGGCCGCCTGCGGATCCGGCAACGACAATAACAACAAAGCCACCGATACCTCGGATGGCACGCAGATGGCCGGAGTCAAGGCCACCGGAGAGCTCGGCAAAAAGCCGAAAATCACCTTCCATACCCCGATGAGCGTGGTCAACAATTCTTACGCCGTGCTGCAAAAAGGCAACGGAGCCGCGCTTCAAAAAGACAATCACATCTGCGTTCAGGGCGTCGCGTTGAACGCCAAGGATGGCAGCGAGATGATGAGCACTTGGGAGAAGAACACCCCCGACTGCTCGATGGTGATGAACGAGGAAGGCACGGGCAAGACCTATTACAACGTGCTGAAGAACCAGAAAATCAACTCGACCGTGGCCTTCGGCGTCAATGACCACAACAAAGCCAGCACCTCCTATATCATGGCGATTACCATCGTTTCCCAGTCCAAACCGATGACCCGCGCCGAGGGTGACAAGGTCACAGACGTTCCCGCGGACCTGCCCAAGGTGACGCTCAACGAAAAGGGCGCGCCGTCCATTGATTTCAACGGTTACAAGCCCGGCAACAACCTCGTCGTCCAGCCGCTCATCAAGGGCAAGGGCAAGAAAGTCGCTGAAACCGACACCATCGACGCACACTACACCGGTTGGGTGATGGGCGCAGACGGTAAGCCTTCAAAGTTCGATTCCTCGTGGGATCGCGGCAAGGCCGCGCAATTCTCGCTCCAGCAGGTCGTCAAGGGCTGGACTCAAGGGCTGGCCGGGCAGACGGTCGGCTCCCAAGTGCTGCTGGTCATTCCTCCGGATTTGGGATATGGCAACCAGGCACAATCCAAGATTCCCGCCAATTCGACGCTTTACTTCGTGGTCGACATTCTCTACGATTACGGCCAGATGCAGGCTCAGCAGTAAGTTGGCTGGTGAATCCAATACATAAATAAGGCCAACAAAATTCCCGGATATTCCACATTGCGTGGTGTCCGGGAATTTTTATAGGTTATAACGCCTGCACTCGCAGTGATGAAAATAAATCTGGCAAAGCGACGGAATGCCAGAACTCGTGAACGCAGCTAAGTATAAAGCCGAATGCAACCGAATGCGGAACTGGCAGATTCGTGAATTTCAGTAACCGCTCTTTTCTTCAGAAAAGCCGGAGACTGTCATCGTCGGTGCCTTTCATGTCCTCATAGTCGAGGATAAGGCAATCGAAGCCGCGCTCAGTCGCCAGGACACGGGCCTGCGGGGTGATGGTCTGGGCGGCGAACATACCGCGAACCGGAGCGAGCAACGGGTCTTTGTTCAAGAGCTTGACATAACGCGTGAGCTGTTCGACGCCATCGATGCCACCGTGACGCTTGATTTCGATGGCGACGTGCTGCCCGTTGCCGTCAATGGCCATGATGTCGACTGGGCCGACGGGCGTCGGATATTCGCGACGCACCAGCTTCGCGCCCTTGCCGATACGCTCGATCTGCTGGGCCAGATAATACTGAAGATGGTCTTCAACACCATCCTTGACGAGCCCCGGGTCTTCTCCCAAATCATAGGTCTCGTCGGAATAGACGTGCTGCACCGTCACTTCGAGCACGTCGGTGGACTTCTGCGCGGCCACACGGAACACCTTTTCGGGAGTTTGCTCATCGACATTCTCGGCGTTGCTTTCCGAAGTGACCTCACGGATGGTGCAAGGTGCGGCCATCCAGTTGAGCGGCTTGTAGGAGCCGAGTTCAGAGAAAATCAGGAGGCTCTGGTCGGCCTTGATCATCAGCACCCGCTTGGCCATGGGCAACGAGGCGTTGAGCCTTCCGGAATAGACGGCAGAGCAGTCAGCAACAATAATTCGCACGTTGGCTACCTTACCCGGACCGTAAGAACGAAAAACTTCATATGCGTTACTAGTCGCGCAATCTTGCCTTCACCTCGTTAAGCGTCATCAACTCACTTAACGGCTCATCCTCGGTCGCCAATACTGAATATTCGAATGAAGAAACAAACAGCTCTCGTTCGACAGTACCTATTGATTTACAAGAATCCTCGTTCATAAAATTCCAGACCTCTCTGTCCAGCCTTATCACTGCTGTAATGATAACAAAAGCGGAGACACCGAATGTATCAGTGTCTCCGCCTTATTGACGAAAGTCGCCAACGGACTGGCCGAGTCATTACTCCGCGGTTGCCGTCGGATTCTTCTTGGTGTCCACGCCGGTTTCCACGGCGACGGTCAGCGAGTTGGAATCGAAAGACGCGAACCCGTCGGTCACTTCGAAGCTGTGACGGTTGCCGTCAACGTCAATGGCCGAAACCGTGCCCTTGTCAATCACCGTCAAGATTGGCTCATGGTCAGGCAGAAGGCCCATGCCACCCTCGCTCGCGGGGATGGAAACGGACTTCGCGACACCTGCCCACAGCGGGCGGTCGGAGGCGACGATATTCACCTTCATCGTTGAGCCGGCCATCACGCAAGTTCCTTCTGCATGTCGTGCCACTTATGCTCAAGGTCATCGATACCGCCGATGCCGTTGAACGCTTGCTCAGGAAGCTCGTCGTATTGGCCGTCGCAGATGCGCTTGAAGGCCTCGACGGTCTCGTCAGCAGGAACGTACGAACCTTCCAAGCCGGTGAATTTCTTCGCGACGTAGAAGTTCTGGCCGAGGAACTGCTGGATCTTGCGGGCGCGGTTGACAGTGGTCTTGTCTTCCTCGCCGAGCTCGTCGATACCGATCAGGGCGATGATGTCCTGGAGTTCCTTGTTGCGCTGCAGAATCGCCTTGACGCGGTTCGCAGTGTCGTAGTGCTCCTGGCCCACGTAACGCGGATCGAGGATTCGCGAGGTGGACGACAGCGGGTCGACGGCCGGGTAGATGCCCTGGGAGGCGATGTCACGAGAAAGCTCGGTGGTCGCATCCAAATGGGCGAAGGTCGTGGCCGGGGCCGGGTCGGTGTAATCGTCGGCGGGCACGTAAATGGCCTGCAGCGAAGTAATCGAGTGACCACGGGTCGAGGTGATGCGCTCCTGCAGGGAGCCCATCTCGTCGGCCAGGTTCGGCTGGTAACCCACTGCGGACGGCATACGGCCGAGCAGCGTGGAGACCTCGGAACCCGCCTGCGTGAAGCGGAAGATGTTGTCGATGAAGAGCAACACGTCCTGGTTCTCGACGTCGCGGAAGTACTCAGCCATGGTCAGAGCCGTCAGCGGCACGCGAAGACGCGTCCCCGGGGGTTCATCCATCTGGCCGAAGACCAGCGCGGTCTTCTCCAAAACGCCTGCATCGCCCATTTCGCCGATCAGGTCGTTGCCCTCACGGGTACGCTCGCCGACGCCGGCGAATACGGAGACACCGCCGTGGTTCTGTGCCACGCGCTGAATCATCTCCTGAATCAGCACGGTCTTGCCCACGCCTGCGCCGCCGAAGAGGCCAATCTTGCCGCCCTCGACGTACGGGGTCAGCAGATCGATGACCTTGATGCCCGTCTCGAACATCTTGGTGCGGCTTTCGAGCTGGTCAAAGGCCGGCGGATTGCGGTGGATGGACCAACGCTGCTTGATTTCGATTTTCTCGTCAGGCTTCTTGTTCAGAATGTTGCCCGTAACATCGAACACATGTCCCTTGGTCACGTCGCCGACCGGCACCTCGATGGGGCCGCCCGTGTCAGTGACCGTCGCGCCACGCACGAGGCCGTCGGTAGGCTTCAATGCGACCGCGCGCACCGTGGAATCGCCGATCTGCTGCTCGACCTCAAGGGTAATCTCCTTGACGGTCTCGCCTTCGGTGTTGCCCACGTTGCTGATCTTGACTTTCAGGGCATTGTAGATGTCGGGCAGGTGCCCCGCCGGGAATTCGGCATCAATCACCGAACCCTGGACGCGTGTGATGCGTCCGGCGTTCAGATCTTTCGGCTGGTCGGCGGAGGTCGCGCTGGACTGAGCCGTTGACTCGTTTTCTGCCATGTGCGTTCCTACTCTTCCTCTTTATTCAGCGCGTCTGCGCTGCTGATTATCTCAGTAAGTTCCTGGGTGATCGAGGCCTGACGCGAAGCGTTGAGCTGGCGCGTAAGCGAATCGATCAGATTGTTGGCGTTGTCGGTCGCGGTGTGCATGGCATTCTGCCGGCTTGCCGTCTCGGAGGCGGCCGCGGTCAGCAGGCACTCGTGGATACGCGACTGCACGTACTTCGGCAGAATCGCGTCGAGCACCTTGTGCACGTTCGGCTCGAAGGTATAGAGCGGTGACATCTGATCGGTTTTCGCCACCGATGTCACATCCCCGGCCACCGTAGCTGCCGCAGAGGTCGCACTACCGTTTTCGGACTTGGCGTTGGTGTCGACGGCAGGCTGTGTCGCTGCATCGCCACCTGCCTTCTGGTCGGTGTTGCGCACGAGCTCGACCGGCAGCATCCGCAGCACACGAACCTTCTGCACCACCATGTTCACAAATTCCGTGAAGATGATATACAGCTCGGAGACACCGCCTTGCGCGGCCGTTTTCATATAGTCTTCCAACAGCCGGTCGGCGATTTCCCTTGCGGTTTCCGCACCCGGCTGGTCGGTGTTGCCTTCCCACGTCGCCGCAATCTTGCGATTGCGGTAATGATAATAGGAAACACCGCGACGGCCGTAAACATAAAGCAGAGGCTCCTTGCCCGCCTTATCGAGGCGCGCAAGCAACGATTCCGTCTCGCGGATAATCGACGAGGTATAGGCACCGGCCATACCGCGGTCCGACGTCAAGGCCAGAACGGCGACCCGAGGGTTCTTTTCCGTGGACTTGACAATCGGATGATCGATATCGGTATGTGCGGCCAGCGCCTGGACGGCATCGAAAATCGCGTCGCTGTATGGCTTCGCATTCAACGCCACGGTGCGTGCCTTGGCGATATGCGAAGAAGCGATCATCTCCTGCGCGTTGAAAATCTTGCCCAACGACGTAGTGGAGGCGATACGTGATTTCAATCCGAGTTGCGAAGCCATGGGTTACTTATCCCCCGCCACAATCTTTTCCTGCTCGATCTTCGTCGGCGTGGTAGCGACAGGCTTCTTTACGACCAAGGGCTTGCCGGCCTTGGTCACGTAGTTGCCACGATATTCCTCAACGGCCGCGTCCAAAGCCTTCTCCGTGTCATCGGTGAAGTTTTCGGTGTCGCGAATCGTCTTCAGAATATCGGTGTTGTGCTCGAGATAGTCCAGCAGACCATGCTCGAAGGGCAACACGTCGGCGATGTCGAGATCATCGAGCTTGCCGTGGGTACCGGCCCACACGGAGACGACCTCCTGCTCCATCGAATACGGGGAGAACTGAGGCTGTTTCAGCAGCTCGGTCAAGCGGGCGCCACGCGTCAGCTGCGCCTTGGAAGCCGCATCCAAATCGGAAGCGAACATCGCGAAGGACTGCAGCGAACGATACTGTGCCAGCGAGATCTTCAAGGTACCGGAAACCTTCTTCAACGCCTTGGTCTGGGCCGCGCCACCGACGCGGGAGACCGAAATGCCGACGTCCACTGCTGGGCGCTGGTTGGCATTGAACAGGTCGGACTGCAGGAAGATCTGGCCGTCGGTGATGGAAATGACGTTCGTCGGGATGTAGGCGGACACATCGTTCGCCTTCGTCTCCACAATCGGCAGACCGGTCATCGAACCGCCACCAAGATCATCGGAGAGCTTGGCGCAACGTTCGAGCAGACGGGAATGCAGATAGAAGACGTCTCCCGGGTAAGCCTCACGCCCCGGCGGGCGACGCAGCAACAGGGAAATCGAACGGTAAGCCTCGGCCTGCTTCGACAGATCATCGAAGACGATGAGGACGTGCTTGCCGTTGTACATCCAGTGCTGGCCGATGGCCGAGCCGGTGTAGGGGGCAATGTACTTGAAACCTGCGGAGTCGGAAGCCGGGCTGGCCACGATGGTGGTATATTCCATCGCTCCTGCTTCTTCAAGGCTCTGACGCACGGAGGCGATGGTGGAGCCCTTCTGGCCGACAGCCACGTAAATGCAGCGGACCTGCTTCTTCGGGTCGCCGCTCTCCCAGTTGTTCTTCTGGTTCAAAATCGCATCGATCGCGATGGCGGTCTTGCCGGTCTGGCGGTCGCCGATGATGAGCTGTCGCTGACCACGGCCAATCGGTGTCATCGCGTCAATGGCCTTCAAGCCCGTGGAAAGCGGTTCCACAACGGGCTGACGATGCATCACATCCGGGGCCTGCGCCTCGAGAATTCTGCGGCCTTCGCTTTTGATTTCACCCAAGCCATCGATCGGTTTGCCCAGAGGGTCAACCGTACGCCCGAGATAGCCGTCGCCGACCGGCACGGAAAGCACCTCTCCGGTGCGCCGTACCTCCTGGCCTTCCTCGACACCTGCGAAGTCGCCGAGGATAACCACGCCGATCTCACGGGGATCAAGGTTGAAAGCCAGGCCGAGCGTGCCGTCTTCAAACGTCAGCAGCTCGTTGGCCATGCAACCAGGCAGTCCCGTTACATGCGCGATGCCATCGCCGGCCGTGGCGACATAGCCCACCTCTTGGGTGGGAGTATCGCTGGGCGTGTACGAATCGACGAAATCGTCGAGGGCCTTTCGCACATTCGCAGGATCAATGGTAAGTTCTGCCATGATCACTCCTTATTGATTAATTTGTTGACTGATAAGTCTTTGTACAGATGCTGTTTGGGCACCTTGTTGTTCCGGTACCGTTCGTGCCACTCACATTTCCGTGGTCACTTTGCGGCGCAACTGCAAAAGCTGGGCGGCGACGGTGTTGTCCGTAACATCCGCTCCGATCTGCACACGCATGCCGCCGAGAACCGAGGGGTCGACCGATGAATTGATATGCACCGGGCGACCGAGCTTGTTCGTATAGATCTCAGTAAGTCGCTTGATCTGTGTCTTGTTCAACGGCGTGGCCGTGGTGACGGTGACCATCGACTGACCCATATGGCGTGTGAACTTGGCGATAAGCCATTCAAGCGTCTCAAGGAAGCGGCGATGACGCGGATTGGCGACTGCATGTTCGGCCAGTCTCATGGTCACTTTGTTGAGCTTCGCATCGCCGAAGACCGCGTGCAGGAGATCAAGACGCGCCTTAGCCGGTGCAAAATCGTCGGAAAGCTTGGAACGCAACACCGACATCTTGAGCAACGCGGAATGCATTTGTGCCAATTCGACGGAAACCGCAAGCGTGCTGTCGGTCGCATCAGCGTAATACATCATCGCGTCGACCGCGAAATCCTCCACGGCGTTGGCGATATCACTGACCCGGCTCCAATTGCGTGAGACCAAATCGTTCAGAATCTCCACCGTCAAGGGATCGGCCTGATCGGCGAGAATGGTCTTGATCAGCGCGACCTTGTCGGCGGTAGGCCGGGACGGGTCTGTGAGCGAACGCTCCACCGACGCCTCGTGGTCGAGCAGATTGGTGACAACGAACAGCTCCTCGCCGATTCGCCACGCGTCCGTTCCCTTCGCCCTCAGCTTCGGGGCCAGAGAATCACGCGATGTGCGATCAGCGCTGATTGACGCTTCTCCTCGCATTGTTCACCTCACTTCCCTTGAAATCCTTGTGCTGCAACATATTCCGGCGATTGGCGGAACATGTCACTTCGTATTGTCCGTTTTCTTGTCGAGATCGTCGATCATGTCGTCGAGCATGTTGGTCTGCACGTCGCTGTCCTGAAGCTTGGAGCCCAGAATCTTACCGGCAAGAGCCGTGGCCAAAGTCCCGACCTCGCTCTTCAACGTCACCATCGCCTGCTGTTGCTGCGAGGCTATGGAACGCTGGGCATTCGTGGTGATCTGCTCCGCTTCCTTGTCCGCACGGGTGTGGGCGTCGGAAATGATCTTCGTCGCCTCGCTGCGAGCGTTGTCGGTGATCTTAGAAGCATCGACACGGGCGTGGTTGAGTTGGTCCTCATACTTCTTCTTGGCCGAGTCCGCATCTTCCTTGGCCTTTTTGGCCTTGTCGATGTTGCCTTGAATCTTTTCGGCGCGCTCGTCGAAAATGGCGTTGAACTTGGGCATGAAGAATTTGTAGAAGAACACAGCGACTATGGCAAGAATGATCAGGGACCATACGATGTCATAGACCTTGGGAATAAACAGGTTGATGCCCTTCGAGGCAGCAAATGTCATCGTGATCTCCTTTCATCGTTCGTTTCTGTCATTGTTTTCGCTTGTTGCTGGTTTGGCTTTAGAGCACCAGAGCGGCGACGAAGCCGAGCAGGCCGAGAACCTCGACCAGAGCCAGGCCGATGAACATGATCATCTGGATCTTGCCGCTGACTTCGGGCTGACGAGCCGTGGACTCCATGGCCTTGCCGAAGAGAATGCCGAGGCCGAGGCCCGGGCCGAGGGTGGCCAGGCCGTAGCCGATAACGCTCAGGTTGCCAGAAACCGCTGCGAGAGTGATGATATCCATTTGTTTTCCTTTCCAGTGCCGTGTCGGCATTAAAAAAACCGGTACAACTTTGGTTACTGCTTTGTTGTTTTGTTCAATTGTAAAAATTAATTGTTTGCAGCTTGTGTCTTGTTCTCTCGCCTTAACTTCAGGCGAGGCCGCAATATCATTTCAATCCGACTATATATCTGATTATTCGTTGACTATTCGGCCTCCGGATAACTCAGGTTGATATAGACCGTCGCAAGAATAGAGAAGACATAGGCCTGCAGGAAGGCAACGAACACTTCGAACAGTGTCATCACGATGCCGCCGAGGAACCATGCCGCGCCAACCGGCACGCCGACCATCTTGTTGGAGGATTCAATCATCCAGAACTGTGCGAACGCCAGGCAGGTGGCGACCGTAAGGTGACCGGAAATCATGTTGGCGAACAGTCGAATCGTCAGCGATGCCGGGCGGATGATGACCAACTCGAGCAGCTGAATCGGGGCCAGAAGGATGTAGACGGGCCACGGCACCCCGGGAGTGAAGCATTCATCGCGAATGTAACCCCAAAGTCCTTTTTCACGGCACGCGGCGATCCAATACTGCACCAGAACCCAGATGGCGAAGACCAATGGCATGGTAATCGTGGCCGTCGCAGCCATATTCGCTCCGGGGATGACCCCGAAGAGATTGAAGAAGAAGATCGTAAAGAACAGGGTGGTGATCATCGGCACGTAACGCTTGCCACGCAACTCGCCCATGGTCTCGTACACCACGCTGTCACGTACGAAGTCCATGCCGAATTCGATCAGACCCTGCCAGCGGCCGGGAATGAGCTTGGCACGGGCCGCGGTGATGCCCAAAATGATGAGCAGGAGAATCGTGGCGACGATGCGGATGAGAATGATGCGGTTGATAGCGAATGGCGTGCCTTGGAAAAGAATCTCCGGAGGCAGGAAGTCGTTGACACCCGGCAAATCCGCGCCGGACGCCGACGCCAACAACATATTCGCGCCAACAGCTTCGATCATATGTCCTCCCTGATTTATCTCAGGCTTCCCAGTCTATTCCACTTGGCGGAAATGAAAATGTAACTTTCCACAAATCGATGCGAATTGCCAACAATCTCACTTCTCGGGCCTGTAGCCTTGCATTCATCTCGGAAGTATGCGAGGCTTTTACGCACCCACACGAGCCTCCAACGACGAACGGCCGGTGACGATTGTACGTCGAATTCCCGAAAAATTGTAAATCCGCTCACATTTACTGGAAATATTAGTATTCGGGAATAATTATCAGCATCATTGAGGTATTTTCTGCCTCAATATTTCAACGTTGCGTCGCGTTCGCAATGAGCCCATATCCGTCATTCTCGAGCGGTTTGAAGTAATCGCTACGCGGCGCGCCCGGCTCGTGTCGAATAGAACGGTCAGTGCCCAATTTTTTCTCTGCGCGAAGTTTTGGAACCTCCCTCAAGTCGTACGGCGTGGTTTCGTAGACCCAGTTGAGCCAGTTGCGCCAGAGCAGGTTCGCGTGGGCGCGCCATGAGAAAAGCGGCTCCATTGTTGGGTCGTCGTGCGGGAAATAATTGGCTGGGAACGGCACGTTCGTAAGGCCTTTGGCCTTGTCGCGCTCGTATTCGTCGCGAAGCGTGTACTTGCCGTATTCCCAGTGGCCGAGCACGAAAACCTCGGAAAAATCACGCGCGGCGATCAGACCGGAACCCGTCTGCGGACCCCAAGTGAGGACTTGAAGGTCTTCATTTTTCGCGATGTCGTCCTCGTTCATGCCCGCAACGCGCGAATGCGGCTGCAACGAAATCTCGTCGAAACCGTTGGTGATGAAACAGTATTCATCCTGCAGATATTGCGGAAACACGCCGAAAAGCTTCTCTTTGAAATTCACTTTGCGAATGCCGTAACGGTAGTTGAGGCCGGCCATCGCCCCCCAACACAGGTACATCGTCGAAAAGACGTGGGTCTGCGCCCAATCGAGGATTTGTGTGAGCTCGTCCCAGTAATCGACTTGCGCAAAATCAAGCTGCTCCACCGGCGCGCCGGTAACCACCAGACCGTCGTAATAATTATCTTTGAACTCATCGAAATTCTCGTAGAACTTGAGCAGATGGTCGGCGCTGACATGGGTGGACTCGTGGGTCGAAGTTTTCATGAAATCGATGTCGACCTGCAGCGGTGATTTGGAAATCAGGCGCAACAGCTGGGTTTCCGTCTCGATTTTCTTGGGCATCAGATTGAGGATGACCAATTTCAGGGGGCGGATCTTCTGCTGCTCCGCTTCCGGTTTCTCGATGGCGAAGATGCGCTCCGAATCGAGTATTTCACGCGCCGGCAGTCCGCTGGCAATCTTGATAGGCATGGTTCCATTATGGACGCACTTCTGCCCAGTTTCTGCCCTCATAGCAAAAAACGCGCCGAAGATTTGACTTTTGTGCCATTACCCGTAATCTAGATTATTGCTGTCTTAAACAGCCGTCGCGGGGTGGAGCAGTTCGGTAGCTCGCTGGGCTCATAACCCAGAGGTCTCAGGTTCAAATCCTGACCCCGCTACCAACGCCTCAGGATTTACTTTAAAGAATTCTGAGGCTTTTTCTATGTCATCTAATGTCCAGTTCACCCGTTTTGTCATCTTCTGAGAGACTGTTGACGCGTTAAGACCGAGCGCCTCTGCAAGCTGCTGCTGATTAACCTTTTGCTCAGTCATATAACTTTTAAGATTGTGAGTCACAGTTTCCTGCAAATCGACCGCCCCGCGATAAATCTGGCTCTGCTTTCGAGCAAGCTCCATAATACCTTCAAGTGGTTTGATCATTTCTTTATATTGCTTTGCCAGTTTTACGGCCGATTCATACGGTTCTTTTATCGCTTCATATTGTTTTGAAAGCTCAGATGCCTGTTTCGCCAGCTGAGGCAACGTTCCTGCGCCCGGAAGATTAAGAATACTCGACATATTTTCTCCTTTATTGAGTCTTACCAAATAATATGTTCTCACAAAATTTGGTTTTGTCAAATTAAAGTATTTATTTTGACAAAGCTAAAGAGATTTGCTAAGAATATTGGTATGGCAAATTATTTAGTGAAACAAATGTTACCGATTCGCGTAGCAATCTTGCTAAAAAATCGGTCAATGAGCCAGAAACAATTGGCGGCCGCCATTGGTCTTTCTGATTCAACTGTTTCATTAAAAATGAACGGGCGTTGCTCTTTTACAACAACCGATTTAATCAAGATGGCCGATTTATTCCATGTGAGTACGGATTATCTTCTCGGCCGTGAACCAATGGAGGTTGAATAGCATGGCGTCTGCAAGGCTTTACGATAACGCGTTGCTGGAGATCAATTACCAGGGCAACGACGATGCCAACCGGCGGATGTTCAGGTTCGTCCTGAACATGGGCCATTACAGCGATGACATCGAGCTGAAGTTCGACGACTTCGACCTCGCCTGTATCAGGGAGACGATCAACGAGGCGCAGCGCGAGGCCAACGACGGCCACGAACATTGGCTACCGGAGGCGAAGCAGCCGTCCGCTGACGTCGAGGAGAACGCGTCATGATTCCTGTTTACGAGGTACATAAGAACGGTTCCTTCAAAGGCAGGCAGGTCTTTGATGTGGTCGGCGTCAACAATGAAGGCGGCCTCGGCGGCATTTCGGCGGAAACGGAAACGGATGCCGTCGAAAAGATGATTTCCGAAGAGCGCATAGTGGCGCGCTGTCAGCCGCTTCTATTGCCGCATCAATATGCGGTACTGCCGCCAGAAGAGAGGACGATCACGCTATGAGGACGGCTTGCAAGATCGTGGCGTGCATCTGCTTGTTGCCGGTGACGATCATCGCGCTGGTGATGGGTTTCTGGTGGTTGCTGGGTCTCACGTTGCTGTGCGGCGCGATGTTCCTGGCGGATAGGGGTGAGTGATGGCTGTTTTCGATAACGGTAGCGGTGATTTTGAGGTCAAAAGAACAAGGGAGCTCGAGACACCGGGCAGCCCGTTCCTGTTCCGAATGGATATTCGCGCCGGCGGCGAGGACGTATCGGTCGACGGTCTGACGAAGGGCGACCTGCAGGTCATCCGCAGGGCCGTCAACCAGGCGTTGAAGGAGGCCAAGTGATGGCCACGAAGACTCAGGTGATGTATACGTCGGCGTGCGCGCCGTATTTCGATGTGCGCGTGGACTCGGGCGACCTGCAGACGAGGCTTCTGCTCGCCCCGGACGACGCGAGGCAGTTCCAGCGGCAGTTGCGCGACGCCCTGGCCATGTTCGACCGGCACGAGGCTGCGCGCCATCCCCATTAGTTCCAGGATCGTTTCATAACGGAATGTCTGTGAGGGGCGTAGGCCATACCCCGAGACGGCTTAGCCGGGATTGAGCACCCGGAATGGCGGGCGCGTGGCAGTCGCGCCATTCGAGGGACGAAATTCTGCTCCAGACCGACGGACGGTGCCGATTAAGGCGGAATCTGGCGGCTTTGCCACTTGTGGTGGGCCGTCCGTTGGGACCATTCCCGGCGCGTAAGCGCTCTTGTGTATCGACGGCCCGGCTCCATACCGAAAAGCCAATGCAAGACCTAATTTTCAGACCTGCCAGCCGCGTGTTGGCGAGCCTGAATAGGTCTTGACCCTCTAACCCCTCACCACCCGAAAGGGACAGGAAAACGAAAGGAACCACGATGGGGTATTACGAACTCAGCTACCGGGAACGCTTGAAGCAGCAGGCGAGGCAATTGTTCGCCTGGCTGGAACGCTGCGGGCGCGACGATGTCACCAAGACCGACCTCACCCGGCATTCGGGCCTGCTCGACCGCGAGCTGCAGACCCTCATAGCCGAAAAGCACATGCCCAGGCATGACTTCCGCAGGCACCACGAGCAGGTCTGGCGCGTGAAGCCGCTGATGAAGGCGCTGGCCAGGTACGTGGACCGGTGGGATTGGCTGGTGGACTGATGAAGAAAGTGAAACCGACCGTGATGGAGGCGCTGAGCCCGTGGGGCGACCCGTGGGACAAGGCGCAGACGCTGCAGTACCTCGCCAACGAGCTCGACAAGGTCGCCGGCAGGGTCGGCAGCACCGAGCTGACCTCGTTCCAGGCGAACCCGACCCTGGGACTGTCGAACGTGTGGGAGCTGCGCGACCTGAAACGCTACGGGCTCGACGTCTACTGCACCGGTGCCGACTGGTGTGTAGACACCCGTAAGTTCCGCGAATGGTGCAACGGGAAAATCGAAGTATTGAAGAAAACGCCGAGACCGAAAACCCTGCAGCAGGCCGACCAGGTCGCCAGGACGCTCTTCTAAGGAGGCAAGGGAATGAAACGACGGGTGATCATCGAACTCGAGGACACCGACACGACGGGCGCGCTCACCACGAGCGTGCCGCTGGCGTACGTGACCCGTGATCAATGGGACAACTGGAAAGCCAAGCTGGGCCACGCGATTGAAGACCGAACCGATCGCAGGAACGCGCTGAACTATGCGTGCGAGGCCGTGTTGCACGAAATGCAGGACGTGAGGTTCGAGGAGGACGAATGAGCTTCGTGAAGCTGCTGACCGAGGAACAGGTGTTGGGCATATTGCATTGCAGCAAGTCCACGCTCAGGCGACTTCGCAAGGCCGGTGACATCTCGGGGATAAAGCCAGGCAGCAAGGTCAACAGCCCCGTGGTCTACGACCCGCGAGAGATTGACGCCTACCTCAGATCGTGCAGGGAGTGACGATGGCCAAGAGAAGGACGAGAGGCACCATCAACCCGAGGGTGCGCACCGAGGTCATCGACCTTTACGGCAACGACTGTTGGCTCGAGCTGCCGGGATGCAAGGGCGTTGGCGCTTCTGACGACCATATCATCCCGTTCAAGGCGGGCGGGCGCGGCACCGTGGCGAACATCCGGCGGGCTTGCCTTGCCTGCAACATCTCGCGGAGCAACCGCGTGCTGAGCGGTTACGGCGCTACAATCCATGCGGTCATCGGCCCGCCGTGCGCGGGCAAGACCACGTTCGTCGCCGAGCACGCCGATGCGGACGCGCTGGTGCTGGACTTCGACAGGCTGGCCGAGGCGCTCATGCCGGGCGTGGATGTGAAGCACGGGCCGACCGCGCCGCTCATCGGCACAGCCCAGTCGGCGTGGCAGGGTGCCTACAGGAGCCTGGTGCGAATCAACGCGCCAGTGCAGGTGTGGCTGATCAAGAGCCTGCCGATGAGCCGCAAGCACCCGAGGATGCTGGACGAGTGGGTTGCCCTGGACTACGACATCCATGTGGTCGACCCGGGCGCGGACGTGGTGTTCCCGCGTCTCGACTCGGAGCGGCGCAACGAGGGCGCTCATCTCACGGCCCGCCAGTGGTACGCGCTGCACCTGAGCCAGCAGCTCATCGACTCGAGGCAGAGCGTGCGCCGCGTCCGCCTCGCGGCCCTTGGCCTGCGCTCGTCGCCCGTGCCGTCCGGCCGGCCGGAGTGGTGACGGTTTTTTAAAACGGCCGGGTGCCAAATCACCCCGCGCCAACTTTTTTATTCTCTCGAACCCAGATAAAAAAGTTAGAAAATGGCAGAATACCAACGAAAAGGAGGCACAGACTTGGAAGAGCAAGGGACATTCGAGGGATTCGAGGAAATCACCAACTACAGCCACTTCAAGGAAAAAAGCACACGCAAGTTCATCGACGGATTCTTCAAGAAGCATACGATCAAGGCCGAGGCTGAGGATTATGCCAATTCGCTGATATGCATCGCCTACAACATCGACCGCTACAATTCCGCGGCATCGCCCAAGAACATCTCGACGCTCATGGAGTCGTACAACAACACCATGGCCTCATTGCGTGAGCTTTACCCCGAGACGCCCGAGATTGACGGCTCGCTGGCCTCGCTGCTCACGGAATCGCAGGCGAAATGACGGCGATGACACCCATGCGCGGCGGTACGGCCCGGAATTTCGAACGGGAGACGGACGGCCCGATCGTAGGCCGTTTCGCGGCTCTCCTGGGCACGCCGCTTCTGCCGTGGCAGCAATACGTCGCCGACGTGGCCGGGGAAATCGACCCGGACACCGGCACCTATTTCTACAACACCGTCATCCTGACCACCCAGCGCCAATGCGGCAAGTCCACGCTCATCGACACCGAGGACACCCGAAACGCCCTGTGGGGGCCGAACCGTTTCATCTACTATCTCGCGCAGACCGGCAAGGACGCCAGCAAGCACTTCAAGAAATACCTGAAACAGATCCAGGCGTCCCCGTTGGTGGCCGCGACCACTCGCCCGTACCTCGGGGCAGGCGACATCAGCCAGCCGTTCATCAACGGCAGCGTCATCATGCCCGAAAGCGTGACCAAAGTCGCCGGCCACGGCGTCCAGGGCGACAAAATCACTTTGGACGAGGCGTTCAGCCTTAGCGAGGAGACCGGCAAGACGATTCTCGACGGGTTCCTGCCCACGATGGCCACGAGACTCAAGGCCACGGGCGTGCAACCCCAGGTGTGGATCACCAGCACCGAGGGCACCTCCGACTCGACCTTCTTCAACAAGCGCTTGGACTCGTGCCGCGAAGGGGACGTGAAACGGCGCACCTGCTGGTTCGACTGGGGGCTGCCGGCGGACGAGAACCCCGAGGACCTCGACGCGATCATGCGCTATCATCCGGCCGCCGGCCTGCTCTGGGGCAAAAGCCAGCTCAAGGATTTCCGCGACCTGTTCGACGGCGACGCGGCCGGCTGGGCCCGCGCGTTCGGCAACCGGCGCGACGAGGGCACCATCGACCGTGCCATCGACGAACGCCTCTGGGCCGACACTGCTTCTACTCCCGTCACGCCTGGCAAAATCGGCTCGCGCCCGGTGACGTTGGGCGTCGCCGTCGATGTGGACGCGACCCACACGAGCATCAGCGCCGGCATCAAAAACGGGGACGGGACGATAACCACCCAACTGCTCAAGGTGCTTGACGGCACCGGCTACGCGCCCGACGAGATAAAACGGCTGGCCGAGACCTACCATGCGCCGGTCACCATCGACACCAAGGGCACCGCCTCCGACCTATCCGACCGGCTTCGCCATATCACCGACGAATACGGGTATCCGGTTCTGCGGTTCTGTGAGCTTTCGGCCGCCGATTATCTGACGATAGGCCAGTCGTATGTGAGCGGTCTGGAGAACCACGGGGTCACGCACGCCGCCGACCCTGAGCTGGATGCCAGCGCCGCGAACTCGGCGAGAACTTGGAGCGGTGACGCCTGGCGGGTGACCCGCCGGCGTTCGACGGGGCTGACCAGCCCCCTCGAGAGCTGCATGCTCGCTGCGTGGGGTGTGAACCATCAGCCGGCCAACGTCGTGCCGGTCATCGTGTGAATCTACTTGACGCTACTTGAACGTACCTGACGTTACTTGACCGCGCTTTTCTGGACGGACCGGCGGGCGGCGCTGCATCATCGGTGGCATGAACGAGCGAATGGGACTGTGGCAGCGCATGAAGCTGGCCGGCAACGTGGTCAAGCGCGGTGCCGACGCTTTGGACGATATGCCCGAGGGCATCAAGCCGCCCAAGCGCGAAACCGCTTACGACCCCCTGCAGCTTTCGACCGTGTTCCGTGGGGTGCAGGTTCTGCAGACGGCGATCACCGGCCTGCCGATCCATGAGATGCGCAACGGCCTCAAGCTCGATTCGACCAGCTCCCTGGTCGAGCACCCCGATGTGAACCGTTCGCGCCGTGACTTCCTGAGCGACATGGTCGCCTCGATGGTGCTGGACGGCAACGCGTTCGTGCGCCTCGTTCGTTTCGGCGGCGAGGTCGTCTCATGCGAGGTGCTGCCGCCCACGCTCGTGGTCGTCTCCGATGACGGCAGCGACCCGGCGAGCCCGAGGCTTCGCTACAGCTATCTCGGCCGAGATTACAGCGCCGATGACATCGTGCATTGCAAGTTTCTCAACGTGCCCGGCCGGCTTCGCGGCCTCGGCCCCATATCGGCCGCCCGCGAGGAGGTCGAGGGCGCGGAGCTGGCCCGCGACTACAAGACGAAGTTCTACACCGACGGCAGCAACATCAAAGCCTACGTGACCACCGACAAAGACGTGGCCCACCCCTGCTCAAATCGCTGAAAGATGACTGGTACAAGGACGACGGGGCCGGACGCACGAAGTTCGTCTCGAACGGCCTCAAGTACGTCCCACTCGACATGAAGCCGGCCGACCTGCAATTCCTCGAGACGCAGAAGTTCGATACGACGCAAATCGCCCGTCTGCTCGGCATTCCGGCCAGCATCATGCTCGCGGCCGTCGACGGCTCGAACCTGACCTATTCGAACATCGAGCAGAGCTGGATTGAGTTCGCCGACTACACGCTGGCCGCGTACACCGGCGAAATCGAGGAGCTGTTCGACCGGCTCCTGCCACGCGGGCGCTACGCCCGCTTCGACTGGGACAGCTCGCGCCGGGCTGACATGTCCGACCGGTACGCCGCCTACAAGTCGGCGCTCGATGCGCAGTGGATAACAACAAACGAGGTACGCGCCCGCGAAGGCCTTCCGCCTCTCGTGGCAGCACCAGAGCCCCAGAAGGAGGCAATCGAACAATGACAGACGACGCAAGGCTTATGGAACGGCGCACGCTCGACATGCGCGGCATCCAGGTGCGCGATGCGAAGGAGGGCGACGGCACGGAGATCACCGGCATTGCCGTCCCTTTTAACACGCGCTATCAGATGTGGAGTGACTACGCGGAGGTGTTCGACCCTGATACCGATTTCGGTGATCGGAACACGGTCAAGGTCAGCCGCTCGCATGGCGAACTGGTCGGCAAGGTGACCGCGATGAGCCGCGAAGCCGACGGTTTGCACATCACCGCCAAGCTCTCCGATACCGTGGCCGGCCGCGAGACCGCGCAGCTCGTGCGCGACGGTGTCTACGACGGCTTCTCGGTAGGGTTCTCGCCCGTCGAGAACCGGACGGAGTACAGCGACGACGGCGTGACCGAGGTGCACCGCCGCAAGGTTGATTTGTGCGAGGTTGCCGTCACCGGAATCCCAGCCTATCCCGACGCGGTCATCACCGGCCAGCGCAATGAAACGTTCACCAACAACCCAACAACCGAAAGTGAGAAACCGAAAATGGACGAAAAACTCAAGGAGACCCTGGACGGCCTCAAGGAAGAGCAGCGCAGCATGAAGGCCGCGCTGGCGAAGGGCCTCAGCCCCGAACCGCCCGCCAAGCTCGGCGGAGAATACCGCAGCCACGGCGAATACCTGCAGGCGCTCGTCCACGGCGAGGAAGGCGCAGCCAACATCATGCGCGACGCCGGCGAACTGATCGTCACCAAGGACACGGGAAACACCGCCACCTGGATCGCCGACGATCTGCGCCTCATCGAGCAGCGCCGCAAGGTCACCAACCTGCTCACCCACGACACCCTGCCCGAGAAGGGCATGACGATGGAGTACAACGTCGTCACCGGCGACACCACGCTCGTCGACAAGCAGGACGAGGAAGGCAGCGGCCTCAAGTTCGGCAAGATCACGTTCGGCACGAAATCGGTCGGCATCGACACCTACGGCGGCTACACCAAGCTCAGCCGGCAGACCATCGAGCGCAGCACCACCCCGATGCTCAACACCGCGCTCAAGGCACTGAACAACGCCTACGCCAAAGCCACCGAGACCGCCGTGCGCAACTATCTCTACAAGACCATCGCCACCCAGCGCGACGCCGAGGAGGACGCCAACAACGTCGCCGCGCCCGCCGCAATCGACAGCATGACCATCGACCAGTGGGCCTCGCTCATCATCGATGCCGCTGAGCTCGCCGATGACCGCAACGTGAGTCTTACACGCCTGGGGGTCAGCAAGGATATCATGCTCTCCCTCATCAAGCTCAAGGACACCGGCGACCGGTTCCTCGACATCTCCGGCAAGGGCAGCGACACGCTCGGCAGCTTCGACCTGACCGGCATCGCCGGCGAGTTCCTGCGCCTGCCCGTCCAGATGCTCCCCAAGGCACCGGCCGGCACCGCATGCTTCATCGACCCCGAAGCCGTGACCGTCTGGGAATCCGGCGGCCCCACGCAGCTCACCGACGGCAACATCACCTCGCTGACCAATGACTTCAGCGTCTACGGATACATGGCCGTGGCCGCCACCCATGCCGAGGGCCTCATCCCCGTCAAGTTCGCCGCATGATGGCCGACGAGAAAAAGCCGGAAACCATGGACGATGCGGAGCTGCTGAAACGCCTGCGTGACGAGGTATCCATGCCGGCGGGCGACGACGAGCGGCTCAACGCCAAGCTCGCCAGCGCCAAGGCCTACGTCAAGTCGGCCGCCGGCAAGCACGAAGTGCCAGACGAGGTGATGGCCGACTGCATCATCAGCTGTGCGGCCGACCTGTACAACTCCCGCAACGCCAGGCTCGGCGTCATGTCGCTTAGCAACGCCTCGTCGGAGGGAACGGTCGATGCGGTGCATGTGAGCACCGACCCGCTGCGCAGCGTATGGCCGAAACTCAACGCGGTGGGCGTGCCTACGGGAAGGTTCGTGGTCGCATGAACGTCATCGAACAGCGAGACGAGCTCATCGAGATGCTGACTGACAGCGTCGGCAGCCTCGTGAGCATAGTCACCATCGACGCCCAGAACGTCCAGCCTCTGCCGGGAAAGGCGGCCGTCTTCATCGACCCGCCCGACATCGAATACGAAGGCTGGGAACTGTCGACCGTCACATGGTCGGTCTGCGTGGTCGCCGGAACCACCGCCACGCAGGCTGCGGCAATGGACGTCATCATTAAGGTTCTCGAAAAACTCCGAAAAGACCACATCAACATGGACAAGGCCGAACCCGTCACCTGGAATTACGGAAACAGCGGAGACCTGCCGGCCTACAAAATCACCTTAAACCCATTCGACTAAAAGGAGAAAACAAATGGCGAAAATCAGAACGCTGGGCCCCGGCCAGCTCATCATCGGCGAGGACGGCCAGGAGAAGAAGTTCGACGCGGACTGCACCAAGGCCGCGCTCACGCCCAAGACCGACACGGACGACTCGAACACCTATCTCGACGGGCACGACGAGGCCGGAGCTCAGAAGACCAACTGGACGCTGGAGGCGACCATCAAGGAGGATTTCAGCAAGGACGGGCTGTCCGTGTGGTGCTTCGACAACGCCGGCAAGAGCCTGCCGTTCAAGTTCATCCCGAACAAGGAGGGGTCGCTCGGTTTCACGGGCGACGCGCTGATCGCGCCGGTCGGCTTCGGCGGGGACGTCAAGAAGCAGAACGACCAGGACGTGAGCTTCGCGGTCTCGAACCTCGAGCACTACGACCCTTCGACCCAGCCAGGGACGCAGGCCGTTGACCGGCAAATCGCTGATTGAGGTCAAGGGTGCAAGCCAGCTGGCCCGCACCCTGCGCAAGGCCGGGGCCGATTCCAAGGACCTGCGCAACGTCAACAAGAAGGCCGCGCAGGTCGTCGTGCCGGCGGCGCAGGGGCGGGTGCCGGTCAGAAGCGGGGCGCTGCAGCGTTCGATACGCGCCGGGGCGACCCAGAAGGCCGGCGTCATCCGCGCCGGCAAGAAAAGCGTTCCCTACGCGGCCCCGATCCATTGGGGCTGGCCCGGCCACCACATCAAACCCAACACCTTCCTCACGGACGCGGCCAAGCAGACCGAGCCGGCATGGGTGGACATCTACAACGAGGAAATCCAGAAAATCATCAACCAGGTACAAGGAGAATAAGCAATGAGCAAGCACACCGAACTGACCTACACGGACGGACGCACGGAAACGTGCAAGTCCACGCTTTTCGAGTCGATGCAGGCCGAACGCTACGCCAAGGCGAACGGCTGGGGCACCCCGGACGATTCGCCCATCAGCTTTATGGCCTACGCGTCATACGCCGCGCTGCGCAAGGCCGGGAAAATCCAGCCAGGCCAGACGTTCGAACAGTGGGCACAGACCGTGGCCACCATCAACTACAACGCGGAGGACGAAAGCGAGGAGGCCAATGTCTATGACCCTTTGCCTCCGTCTGGCCTGCCGGCAGCCTCAGCGAGCTCAGCGTCATCCTCGCCGACCGATTCGGCGGCACTCCCTGGCAGTGGCGACATGAGCCCGAACCCGATGAACGGGACTGGGGCACTGCTGTAGCGATCCTGAAGGCCGAGAAGGAAGCGATGGAGGAGGCGAAAAACCATGTCTAAGACTGCGATACTCGCGGTGAGGATCATCGGCGACTCGTCCGGCGCCTCGAAGGCGATGAGCAGCGCGGGCGGTTCTGCCAGTGCTTTGGCAGCGAAGTTCGGCGCGGTCAGCGGACTCGTTTCCGGGGCCGTGTCGAGCATGACATCGCACGTCATCGGCTATGTCTCGAACCTTTCGGGCGAGATGGCCAGCACGTCCGACTCGGCGCAGAGCTTCGCCAACACACTGAAGTTCGCCGGGGTGGACGACTCGAAGATCCAGGCGCTGACCAAGAGCACCCAAAAGTATGCTGATCAGACGGTTTTCTCGCTTTCCGACATCCGCAACACGACCGCCCAGCTGGCCTCGAACGGGGTGCAGGGCTATTCGGAGCTCGCGGAAGCGGCCGGCAATCTGACAGCCGTGGCGGGCGGTGGTGCCGACGCGTACAAGAGCGTGGCCATGGTGCTCACCCAGACCGCCGGCGCCGGCAAGCTCACCACCGAGAACTGGAACCAATTAAGCGACGCGATACCGGGCGCGTCGGGCAAGCTGCAGGAGGCCATGAAGGCCAACGGCGCCTATACCGGTAATTTCAGGGACGCGATGGCGGCCGGCCAGATCACCAGCGACGAGTTCAACCAGGCGTTGATGCAGCTGGGCATGTCGGATGCGGCGAAGAAGGCCGCGAACGACACCACCCAGCTCGGCAACGCGTCGGGCAACCTCGAGGCCAGCGTGGTCAAGCTCGGGGCCGGGATGCTTGACCTGGTCAAGCCTGAGGTGACCGGTTTCATGAGCGGCATGGCCGACTGGGTCTCGAACCTCGCCGACGGCCTTCCCGGTCTTTCCGGCAGGGTGCAAGGATTGGCCGGCGACCTCGAAGGCAAGCTCGGCAGCGCGATCAATTGGGTAAAGACGCAGGGTGGCCAGGCGTTCCAGATGCTCAAGGATTCCGCGGGCCCCGTGCTCGACGGGCTCAAGTCGGGCGTGCAGGGGGTGAAGGACGTGGCGGAGCCGTTCGTCGGCACCGTGCGGTCCATCGGCTCTGCGATTGCCGGCAGTCTTCCAGATGTCAGCCCGTGGAGCTCGCTGAGGGACGCGCTCACCGGTGTGGGCGGTGCCATGGAGGCGGTCGGCGGGTTCGCTTCGGCCCATGCCAGCGGGATACAGACGGTAGCGGTCATGGCCGGCGCGGCGGCTGCAGCCTACGGCCTGTGGAACGGGGCGATAGCCGCATACAACGGTGTGATGGCCGCGAAGAACGCGGTGACCGGTATAGCAACCGGCGTGCAGGCTGCGTTCAACGTGGTCATGGACGCCAACCCGATCATGCTGGTGGTCATGGCCGTCGCCGCCGTCACCGCCGGACTCGTGTATTTCTTCACCCAGACGCAGACCGGCCAGCAGCAGTGGGCCGCGTTCACCGGTTTCCTCGGCTCGTCAATCAACAACGTCAAGTCGGCATTCGGGCAGGCCGCCGATTGGGCGAGCGGCAAGTGGCATGGTCTGATCGGCTGGTTCGAGTCCGTGCCGGGAACCATCGCCGGGTTCTTCAGCGGCATCGGCGAGACGCTCGTCAGGCCGTTCCGCGACGCGGTGGCCGGCATCAAAAGCGCGTGGAACAGCGTCGTGGGTGGCAAGGGCTTCGACATCCCGGACTGGGTGCCGGGCGTGGGCGGCAAGAGCTTCCGCATCCCGATGCTCGCCCAGGGCGGGGTCATCCGCTCGGCCGGCAGCGTGCTGGTCGGCGAGGCCGGCCCCGAGGTGCTCAGCCTGCCCATGGGCGCAAGGGTCACCCCGCTCGCCCTTGCGCAGCGCACCCCGTTCAACGGCCCCTCGGCCGGCGGTTCGCAGACGGTGCCGATCATCATCAACCTGACCGTCAACGGGATACTCGACGGCGAGGACGGCGCCAGAAAAATCATCAAGGTCATCAAGGACTATCAGGAGCTGCGCCGATGAGACAACCGCTCCTATATATAGACCGCGGAAACGGCTGGGAGAACATGACCGGCCGCGAGGGCTCGCACGTCGCGCTCGACGGGTTCACTGTCGAGTGGGGCACCAACGACCCCGCAAAGCAGCCGGATTGCAACGTGCTGAAATTCAAGCTCGTCGACCGAGACGGGAAACTCGCCGGCAACTCGACTCGGCTTGCCGGCGCGAAGGTGCTCGTCCAGCTTTCCCGCATGCCCCTGTGGAAAGACCTCACCATCGACAACCGTTGGGCCGAGGAGCCGGACGAGACGATCTGGGCGAGCCTGCACCTGGAAAACGCGCCGGACGTGTACGCCGCGCCCGACCCCACGGCCCTGAGCATCTTCGAGGGCAACATCGCCACCGGCTGCTCGATAGAGCAGCGTTCGAACAACACCTACCTGCTGACTTTGAACGCGAACAGCCGCACCGTGCGCATGTCACGCACCACCGCGCAGGGTCCCGTCTCAGGCGATCCGAAATATGCCGGCCAGCATTGGGTGGGCAACCTGCAGCAACGCGTCGACGAAGTGAACCGCCGTCTTGGTCAGATTGATGCTCCGCAGCTCTCCGCCGAGGCTTCTGGCTGGCTCAAGTCGCTCACCGTGTCATTGGCCAGTTACGACCAGTCGAGCTTCCCTGATTTGAGCACTGTGCTCTACGCCATCGCCTCGTGGTCGCCAGAGCTGCCCGTCTACTACGAGCGGCACAAGCACGGCGGCACCATGCTCGATATCCTCCACGCGGGAGCGAAGGCCGGCATCACCCTGCACGCCGACGGGTCGCTAACCGTCTCTGACGGATGGCGCGAGGACAAGGTCATCGTCGGCGAGAAGGTAAGGATAGACGCGGCCACGCTGCGCCTGCCCGACCCCGTCAGCCAAATCGCGATCAAGGGCAAGAAAGCCGCCTGGGAGAAAACTGACAGCAAAATCACATTCGGCGACGCCGAGGCGGACATCACCGGCGGCCTGCCCGGCAACCTGACCGAGACGATCAGGAGCGCGACGTTCGAGACCGACGCGGTGCTCGCGGACGAATCCGAAGGCAACTGGGGCGGCAACGCATACCGGCCCAGCGAAGCGGAGCGAAGGCAATGGGTGGCATGGCTGCAGGCCGCGACCATGCGCCTTCGGCCGGAAAAGCTCACCGCGTCGACTGAGAAAATCGACATCGACGATCACGAGCAGACCTTCCAGCCCAGCGCCACGTTGTGGGCGTTCGTGCGCAACCGCTACACCTCGCTTCTGAGTGAGGACGGCACGCCAGCCACGTCGGGCGCGTGGCTCGGTATCGGCGGCACCCTCACCTTCAAATGGCGGCACGGCAAGCCCGTGTTCGACAACGAGATGGAGCTGCAGCCCCTGCCACCGATGCCGACCACGCTGGCCACATGGGGCGCACTCAACCCAATCACCCTCAAATGGGCCGACCTGTCCTTCACCTGGGGTGAGTTCGGCCAGATCACCGATTTCAAGGAATAAAGGAGAACATCATGACGGATTTCGACCCGAACGCGATGCCGAGCACGCCACGGCACCACATCAAATACCCTGGGAACAACGACCTGGTCAAGTACGCCGCGCTGCAGTTCGCCGCGATGGCCATGAGCATCGACGACAACATCGACCGGCTGCCCGCCGAGGTCACCGACCTCGTCAACCGGCAGTCCAAGGCCGCCACCGAGGCGGCCGCGCAGGCGGCCGACGCCTACAGCAAGATCGTGTCGACCAGCGGTTTCATGCCGGTCGTGCGCACCACCCTCGCCGAGCTTAACAAGGTCACGGGCGTCGATGGGCGCACCGGCATCGTCACCAGGCCCGAAGACGAGTCGTTCATCTACCACTGGGTCAACGGGGCGTGGTGGCCCTCGCCCATCACCGGACTCGGCACCAAAAACGGCGCCTTCCAGAAATGGATCGCGTCGATGCTCGAGGACATGATGCCCGCCAGCAAATGGCTGACACCCACCCCCTACGCGTTCGCCGCGCCCTGGCTCAACACCCTGCACGCGACAAAAATAGGCTGTATCGCCATCGCCTCCGGGCAAGCAAACGTCAAAGCCACGTTCGCCGGCCTGACGAACGCCTCGGGGTCGGAGAAACTGCCCGAAGGCCTCGTCCCCGCCACGGCCGGGACAATCCTGTTCTCGGGCAACAACTCCCAGACCTTCAGCCTCCGGCTCTCCATGGACGGGACCATGAGCATGTCGGGCTCCGGCAACACCAACTACTTCTTCAACTACACCGGCGCCTGGGTGTGCAGGTCATGAGCGAGAACGTCATCATCGCCATCGTCGGCGCGGGCGGCGTCGTGTTCGGCGGAGTCATCACCTCAATCGCGAACATGCTCTCCAACCGTCGGGAGACCGATGTGAAAAGCAGCCAGCTGCTCCTCGAGGCCCAGCAGCAGCTCATGGCCACCATGGCCTACAACGACCAGCTCTGGACCTACAACCGCGAGCTCATCCGTCACATCTCCGATGGCAAGGGCCCGCCGCCCCCCGAACCGCCCGAAGGACTCTTCGACCACGACTTCAACTAACCGCAAATAGAAAGGAAACCATATGCCAGACCTCAACCTGTTCGTGCAGCGCATGGTCTACTGGTGCCGCGACGCCGACCTCGGCTACAGCCAGAACGACCGCCAGGACTTCCGCGACGGCGGCAACGCCGACTGCTCGAGCCTGGTCATCCACTGCCTCAAGGAGGCCGGCTTCGACACGGGAGGCGCCTACTACACCGGCAACCTCTCCGCCGAGCTCACCGCGCGAGGCTGGGCCAGGCTGCCCGTCGACGGCAACCCCCGGGCCGGCGACATCCTGCTCAACGACGCCGACCACGTCGCCGTGGCCATCGGCGGCGGCATGCTCGCCCAGGCCTCAATCAGCGAGACCGGCGGCATCGACGGGGCCGGCGGCGACCAGACCGGCCAGGAGACCAACATCAGCCCCGTCTACGACTTCCCCTGGGACTGCTACCTGCGGTACCAGGGCCAGCAAACAACCAACACACAAGGAGATACAGACATGCCAGTGAAGACAGACCCCATCGACTGGGACGGCGAAAACGTGAGCGTGGAATACGCGCTCCAGGACCTCAAGCACAAGGCCGAGGCCATCGAGAACAAGTTCGGCGGCTTCGACACCATCGCCGCGGCGGTATGGTTCGGCGTCGGCAACGGCAAGGTCGAGGACACGCCCCTCTACACGCTCCGCGCCGTCCTCGGCGTCGTACAGCAGATCGCCGACAAAAACGGCCTCGGCGTCGACGAGGTGCGGCAGGCCGTCACCCAAGGAGTCAAGACCGCCATCGAAAGCATCAAGACCACCGTGGAGGTGAAATAACATGGCCATCGCCACCACGCCGCAGCCGGCGCCATCCCCGTACCAGCCCGAACACGCCGACGAACCCTCGGACATCGTCCGATGGCTCAAAGCCGCCGCCGTCCGCGCCTTGAAGACCGCGGCCCAGTCGGCAATCGCCGCGATAGGCACCACCGCCGTCACCGCCGCCACCATCGGCGACGTCAACTGGCCCGTCGTCGCCGGCACCGCAGCCCTTGCGGCCATCATCAGCGTCCTCACCTCGATCGTCGGCATCCCCGAAGTCGAGAACGGTACAGCCCTCACCAAACTAGGAAAGCAAGGCTAGCTGACGAGCTGTACGTCATGCATGGCGGAACGGAGCCGTGAGTCGGGCATGGCGACGTATCTTTGCGTCGTCTCGACCGACTCGTGACCCAGCAGCTTGGCCACCACATAGAGATCGTGCGTGCTCTCGTAGGTTTTTGTGGCATAACGGTGACGCAAACTATGCGTCGACCAGCCGTCGCCAAGTAGGCGTGTGACGTGTTTGCTTACATAGCTTGGTTCGACGTGCCCCGTCCATCGACCAGGGAAAAGCCAGCCGCCGTGCTGGGTTATCTGATCTGCCAGATCGTCGGGCAGCGGGACGATACGCTGTTTGTCGCCTTTGCCGTGCACAATGAGCGAATGACCGAGCAGATCGTCCATGACGTCGGCGGCGTTTACCTGGGCAATCTCGGCACGTCTTAGACCGCACTCCGCGCCGAGCCGAATCATCATCGTTTCGGTCTTGTTCGCTTTTCCCAGGGCAGCCAGAATAATCCTGTCCGGGCAAGGGTGAGGGTGCACCGCCGGCCGGCGGACGCTGGGCAGCAGCTCGCTGGGATCGTCCGGCCTTCTGCCGGTCTGCTTGAGCCAGCCGAAGAAAGAGCTCGCCGCGTTGCGATAGCCCTTTCGCGTTTCTGGTTTCCATTTCCTGCCAGCGAACCAGGTAACGAGCCGCTGGCCGGTCACGTCGAGCGGAGACTTCTTCAAGCCGTTGCTCATGACCATAATCTGTTGACGCCTCGTGCGAATCGTCATATCACTCAGTCCGGCGGCCTTCATCGAATCGAACCAATTGGCAGCATCTTCGCGCCAGTTTATTGATATTTGTTTTTTACTAGGCATATTACAATTTTGCGTCTGTCAGTCAACCAAAGTAAAATCGCGTTTGTTAGGGCGCGGAACCCGCAGGATTTGAACCTGTGGCCTCTGGGGTGCAAACCCAGAGGCCACAGGTTCAAATCCTGACCCCGCTACCAAAAGCCCGGAATCTCAACGATTTCCGGGCTTAATCATTTTTCAACAGTATCAAGGCACGGCTTACCCATTCTGCTGGCCCGAATCGTCATTGAACTTCTCGGCGGCCTTGCGTGCAATCTTCTTATCTCCCGGCTTCGGCTTGGCCCATATCGAAACGGCCAGATCGACGGCAACGACAAACGCAGGAACGAAAAAGTTGCCGACCGGATAGGCCAAGTTAATCAGCAGCATGACCGCCACGAGCACGACAGGATGGAGCAGGGTTGCTCCCCATGAAACGGGATAGTCGGTATGGCTCTTGCGACAGAAATAACTATTGATAAGGACCTGAGGGAACGCACTGATCACAACGGCCAGGGTCAGGAACGGCACGATATGATCAGCAGAGTATGCAAAACCCATCACTTTCATGATAATCAGCGCAATCACTTCCGCGACAATGCAGGATATCAAATTGGCTGTCAGCATCCCGATAATACGGTACTTGAATGCTATAGGCTGCCATTCTTCGTTGGAGTCCGTCATTGTGTTCCCTTACCTCTTTTTACCGAGCATCATCACTTCGGCAAATGCATATCAGATTGCGTACCGCATTGTCATCAAGTTTACTGCTTGAACGTTCCAGAGGCAATTGCGTAAAAACGTCAATGCCTCTTTCAGAACGATCTGCACGTCATAAGGGTATTAGAGGGTATTAAGAGCAAGACCTAAGGATAGGGCCAAGAAACGCTGTGGCATAATGGCTACCTTTATATAGACAATAGCCGGACCAACGGGTTATGGGACCCGGCGATCCGGCTATTTTGGTTTTTAGTGGTTACCTCCTTTACTTCGTGGCCTTGGGAGAAGTCAAGTCGTAGAGAGTGACGCCGTCGACGGTTTGGGACTTGAAGTTGGACTTGACCCATGTGGCGATCTCGCTGGAAGCGTTGGAGCCGCCCATCTGGTTGCCACCCATGCCGCCGCCGCGACCGTCGCCACCCATTCCTCCTCCCATTTCGCCGCTGCCGATGTAGTAGTGAATCTTGCCTTCCTTGACGTAACGCTTGAACTGCACGAGCGTCGGGCTAGGGTCGGAGCCGTTGAAGCCGCCGATCGGCATGACCGGCTTCTGCGTGGCAAGCTGATAGCCGGACGCACTTTGCGAACCCGTGGCCGCGGCGATCCACGTGTACTTGTCAGCGTCCTTCATCAGCAGCTTCTTGAGTTTGCTGCCTACCGAGCTCGCGCCATCTCCGCCTAGCAGACCGCCTCCACCACCGTGACCGTTACGAGCGCCACGCTGGCCTCGGCTCATGCTGCCGCCGAAACCGGTTTTACCGTTTCCGTTGATACCTTTGATGCCGCTGGTGGACGGGGCAGCCTGTGCCGATTGACCCCGAGTGCTACCAGAAGCGGAGGAACCATTGGATTTGTTCGAACCGTTGGTGTTGTTCTGGTTATTCTGACCATTCTGCCCGGGCATACCTGCGCCAAAACCACCTTGATTACCGGTTCCGCCTTGACCTTGATTTTGACCTTGCTGACCACCGCCGGGCATAGCACCTCCCGGACCGCCTTGGCCACCTTGACCGCCAAAGCCTCCACGGCCACCATGTCCGCCGCCAGGACCACCCATCGAACCCGAAACCTCCGGGCCAGCGGTAACTATCGAACCGTGATGACCGGTAGCCACGGTGTAACCCGTCCATGCGGTTGGGCCAGCGTAGAGAGCAACTGCAGCCAAAACAATACCGATCAAGCCGATTTTGCCGACCACCTTGCCCCCATTGCCCGAACGCAGAGCATGCAACGAACGTATCGGCAGCAAGGCAATTGCGGAAATCAGCAGCGCGAGCGTCGCCAAACTGCCGATAACAAGGACGCTCGGCCGCAACCAAGGCAGCCACGAGGAACGCGACAGCAGTTGCGCCGCCCACAACGTATTGACGAGTACCAGAATCGTCGCGAGCAGGCGCGACCACAAGACGTCACGCCGCTCCCAAAGATTCGTTACAGCCACGGCGACCATCACAGCAACCGCCGGGGCAAGTGCGACCGTGTAATACTGGTGGAAGATGCCGCCCATAAAGCTGAAAGTCAACCATGTGACGGCCAGCCAACCGCCCCAAACCATCACGCCGGCGCGTCGCATATCGGTACGACGGACGCGAATCGAAACAGCGAGACCGATAAGAATGCCAGCGAACGCGATGGGCGCAAGCCAAGAAATCTGGGTACCATAAACGCCGTCGAAAAGTCGGGTGATGCCGGTTTGGCCCCACATGCCGCCGCCTTGACCGCGACCGCCGTGCCCCTGACCGCCGCCAGTGCCCGGAACCCCACCGGGTCCACCGCCCATACCGCCGGTCATGGCACTGTAGGCATTGCCGAGCGTTTCGGTAATCTTGCCATCGGTGGAGCCGGTACCGATGTGAGTTCCGGCGCGACCCGCGCTACCACCTCCAGGAACCACCGAACCTGTTTCGTTGCCGGTCAAGCGGCCGAAGCCGTTGTAGCCGAAAGTGAGTTCAAGGAACGAATTATTTTGCGAGCCGCCAATGTACGGGCGAGAACCAGCGGGAACGATGACGGTAAGCAGAACCCACCAGCCAGCGCTGACCACCATCGAAGCGAGCGCGACCATGCTATCGACCAGACGCCGCCAGAATTTCGTCGGCGATACAATCAGAATCGCGAGCGCAAAGCCGGGAAGAACAAGAAACACCTGCATTTGTTTCGTTAGGAAACCAAAGCCAATGCACACACCGGCGAGCGCCAGCCACAAGGTGCGCTTGCGGTTGCCTTTGCGGTCGGCGTCATATTCCAGCGCCCGCAAGACAGATGCCGAAGCAGCGATCATCAGCAAAACCAGCAATGCGTCGGGATTATCGAAACGGAACATCAACGCGGCAACGGGAGTCAGCGCGAGCGTCGAACCGGCGATGATGCCGGCCCAGTTGCCCCAATACCGGCGTACCGAGGCATATAGCAGCCAGACGCTGAGCACCCCGCAGAGCGCTTCGGGCAGAAGCAGAGCGAAGGAGTTCAGGCCGAATGCCCTGATGGAAAGCGCCATCAGCCACAGTGCGGCCGGCGGCTTGTCGACGGTGATGGAGTTCGCGGCGTCCGATGAACCCCATAGGAACGCCTCCCAGTTTTTCGAACCGGCCTGGGCGGCGGCCGCATAGAACTCGTTGGCGAATCCGTTGGCGGTGAGATTGACGAACATAATCGCCATCGTGGCCACCATCATGATGCCGAAGGCAAGCCAATCAAACCATCTGCGCTTGCGGGCGATGGAATGACGAACCGTGCGTACCGAATCGGCGGAAACGAAACGGCCTCCGGGGATGCCAGTAAATGCTGATTTGATGCGGCCAAAAGCGCCGGGATGTTGGCCGGAATCACTCTGAGCCATGTTCGTGGTTTTGGGCGAGCTGGACGAATCGGCTGAGTTGGCAGAATCGTTGGGATTGCCGTAATTACTCGTGGCCGAAGAAAATCCGGGGTCACGCGCGGCACCGCTCAGGCCTGAATCGCCTGGCTGGTTTGGCATGTCGTTCATGGATATGTCCTTTTATATATGGATGATTATTGGAAATTATGAAATATTCGAATGGTCTTGAAATTCCAGATACGAATTGAGTAATGAATTTCTTTTAAAACTACCGAATGGCTATTTTTCAATGTTGGACAGCAAGATGCTGCGGCACTTGATGATGCATTAGATCATGACGAATCCGAAACGACCACTGCGAATCCTGCGAAACCCCGGACGAAATATTGTGGGCCTCGGATTTCTGCGACATCTCCCGAGACGCGGTATCAATCACCGATTGACGCTCGCTTTCCTGCCGCTCAAGGTTGGCGAGGGTGCGCCGCATCCGCTTGATGCCCTCGAGGTCTTTGCGAACGGTGTCGGGAATATCGACGGTCGTGCCCGCATCCTCGACCCAACGCACCGGGAATATATAGGTAGGCAGATTGCAGGTCTGTGCAAGCGTCAAGAGCTCAGTGTCGAAGAACCACTCGTTGTCTTGTATCCTCGGCAGCAAAAACTCGGCGGCGTGGGCACTGATCGCTTTGAACCCACACTGCGCGTCTTGGAAGGTGACGCCCAGCGTCGCACGCAGCAACACGTTGTAGCTGCGGGAGATGAACTCGCGCTTGGCCGAGCGGGTGACGTGCGATTCGTCGAGCAGACGGCAGCCGCTCGCCACCTCGGCTCCCCCATTCAAAATCGAGTTGACGAGCACATCGGTCAGGCGGATATCGGTGGAGAGATCGACGTCCATATACGCCCGGACTGTCGCATGCGATTCGCTCCACGCCAATTTCAGCGCACGCCCTCGGCCTTTCGCCGGAATACGAATGGCACGGATGAATTTCGGGTACTGACGGGCCAGGCCCACCGCAATCGGCCAGGTATCATCACTACTCGCGTTGTCGGCGATGACGATGTTCCAGCTGTATAGCGGGAAATAGGACGGCTGGGATTGCGACAGAAGTCGGCTATGGCGCGGGGAACTCAGAAACCGCATCAAGGTGAGAACCGAGTCGGCGAGCTGTTCGCGTTCGTTGTAGACAGGAATGACAATGTCGGCATCCACATATGCCGGCTTCCCCACGCGTTCGGCGATGGCTAGCCGCTCGGGATTCGGCAAGTCGCGCTCGGCGACGGAAAAGCGTTCGGGAGGATTCGGCAAGTCTTGTTCGATCCTGCTTGAATCATTGATGGAGTTGAAACTGTGTTGTGCCGTTTGCGGCTGATGTAGCTTTGTCATAATCACAGTACACACGACGATTTTGGATATACGCTCAGGCAATCGTGGGACGAAGCCCGAAACCTTGCACCAATACCATGGAAATTTGCTGGATATTATCTGGATACGATAGAACGTGGGTTTGCTTACAAAAGGAGGCCTACGAAACCGGCACGAAAATGGCCCCGGTACAAACCGAGGCCATCATCAAAACGGATAATTTACTCCTACTTATGAAGAGCACGCGCACATCAGGCTTTCCGCAATGTCGTGTCGGAAACCGTTAGGGAAGCGCCTGAGCCGCTTGAAGCTAGGCTATTAGCAGTATTTAATGCCGAGCTTCCGGAACTGGCCGAAGTATTCGTTTGTGATGAGCTTGTTCCACTGGCACCGCTTCGAGAGGAATCAGACGTGCCGCTACGTGACCTTCCGGAGGACCTTGTGCCGCCACCGTTTTGAGAATCGGATCCGCCGAACATGTCCGAGCCGCCCGTGGAGCCCATTGTGTCGGATTGGCTCGAGTCGTCAGAGGAGCCAGACCCGTCCGACTGACCGGAATTACCGGACATTCCAGATCCGTCCTGACCGGACTGACCCGACTGACCGCCTCCATCCATCGATTCGCCGCTGGCTCCGGGCATCTGGCCCATGCCTCGACGACCCTGACCTGAAGGCATCTGTCGTTCCATTTGCTGACTATGCGAAGGAACAACCGCTTGCGCCGTTGCGAATCCACCAATCGCGCCGCCTGCCAAGCCGCATACGAGAGCGATACCAATAATCGCGCCCCACATCTTACCGGAATGCTCTTTCGGTTTTTGGCCAGCGTTGCCCAACGGGTTGGCGGCCGCAAAACTACCGGCACCGCCAGGTTCACCCTTGGCTGCAAAGCTCGCTCCACCTACCGGCTGACCGTTCGCAGCGAAACCATTTCCACCCATCGGCTGTGTGTATGCAGCGAAACTCGGATTGCCAACGGGTTGGCCGTTCCCTACGAAACCCGGAGCGCCAACCGGTTGGCCGTCCGGCCCGAGGTCTTCGCCGTTCATCGCCGAATATGGTGGATATGCGGCGGTGGCAGCGGTATTTGCACCGGTGTTGTTCCCACCACCATTCGAAGCATTGCTGCCAGCACGCATGTTCATGGTCGCGTCAGCAGCGTTCGTGGCTGCACTTTCATCATTCGCCACGGTTTCACCATTCTTGTTGGTTTCACGATTCACGTTCTGGCCGTTCATTGCGTTGTTGTTCGTTGCGCTGACATTCATATCGTCGTTCGTATTCTTGTCCATCATGATGCTCCTGTTCGTATTTCTGCGGGTCTGACCGATATCGGCAGACGAATCGAATAACTATCTATCGGCGAGACAGCCACCTGCACCCCCACAAACCGCAAGTGTCTGATCGTCTCGGCCGAAAAGCGGGAAACGGATAGCCGTCTACCCGCCTTTCTGCGCCGGATAAACATATTGAACAATGTCATCATGGGCGGGCGCTGTGCCGAAGCCCAAGAAATCCAACTATTTTCGGCAGATATTGTTGAATGTAAGCTGAATGGTTGCTGGATTTGCTTGGCCTGCGAGCCTGCAAGTCTACGAAACTACAACACTGCAGGCCTGCAGACCCACGAACTGCGAGCCACAAGTTTGCGAACTTATGAACCCGCGTGCCTGCAAGCCTGCAAAGCCCACATCCAGTGAACATTGTCTCCCGGGGCTTCCAAACTTACGAAACCCCGGAATCCAACGATGCCAACGCTTTTAATTATCTGTGCCGCGGACAGTACCGGTTGCCTTTGAAAACTTCCAGCAGAATCGCACCGAAGAGGAACGCACCTGCAACCAGCAGCAACAAGGTGATGGATGCGCCGCTGATGACCAAAGTCTCCCGTCGGCCATTCCAATCATCCATATTGGAGGCCACGGGCCGCATCACGCTCATGACGTTGCCGTCGATTTCGGCGCTTGGCTTGCCCATGCCCTGAGTGAATGATTTCATGCCCACGAACCCGCTTTCTTCGGGTGAAAGTTGCACATCCTGTCGAATGACTCGGCCGGAAGCGGCCTTATCAACGCCCCGCTTTCCAAGCGAAATCCGGGAACCAGAACCCGAACCTGAACCACCCACGGAACTCAGCGTAAGCGCAGAACCCGGTAAAGAAGTCAGAGATGAAGGTGCGGGCACAGACGCGAATCCGGCAGCAGATGCGAAAGCAGATGCAAGTGCCGCAGAAGCGAAACCAGACACGGCCGTAGAAGCAGAACCGCTACCGTGCGTAGCCGCAATGCCTGAGGCATCCCTTTTGGCGATGCCGTTGCCAGAATCCTCGCCCCACGGGTCACGGTCCACCGCAGGCAATTCCTCCAGCGGTAGGCCCGTGACTTTTGCGCGGTCCCGGTGCTTGAACGAGACATCCTTCAACGTGCCGATGACATCGACATGGTCGCCGGGTCGCAGCACCAACGTCGACCAGTTTCGGGGATATTTGAGACTCGCAATCGCCCCGTCCCCGGAAATGGTGGTATCGGTGATTTCCAGATCCTTGGCCCGGAATACCGCGCCATGGCCGTTCTCGCTTTTGCTGGTGTTGGTGACGGTGAAGACGATATCGGCGTCGCTCATCGTCATCAGCAACGAGTCATCGGGCTCGTCGCGGTCGCCTGTCGACCAGCCGCTGGACTTGTCCCACTTTTCGATATGCAGGCTCGGGGTGAGTTCCGGCGTGCGTGTCCACACAACATTCGATTCGTTGAACTTATCGTTCATGGTCTCACTGAACTTGTTCTCGTGGCGGTCGGTCGCCTTGAGCCTACGAACCTGCAGGTAGGCGCACCATCCTTGCTCGTGCGCAGAATCCGCAGAGACCAGGGCGCGGTAGGCCGGCGTGGCAACGACACTCAACGTGCCGTCCCCCGCCGCTTGCAAGGTGAACATGTCGCCGCCAAGCCGCGAGCTGTCGAATCCGTTGCCTGCAATCCTATGGCCTTTCCCTGCGAGCACGCTGCCATCGCCGGCATGCAGATCCCGCGTGGCATAGACCGCCCATTGACCGGTGTATTCGTCGTAATCCGGGTCAAGCTTGTCGACGATACTCCATTTTTCGACGGAAGTATAGGCACGATTGGCCGGCAGCACGGAACTGTCGAGACGATAAAGGAATGCGCCACCTTTGTAGATGCTCGAACCGTTGACCGATTCTCCGCCCACCATCACGACCACATCCTTTGCCGGATTGATGGGCTTGAGCGGGTTGGAGACCTGGTTGCTCTTCTTGCGCACATTGTTCTCGACCTGCGTGACCTTGTTTTTCACCACATAGCCATCCGTAATCTTCTGCACAACGTACGGCAGAGTGATGTGGTAGCACTGGCCCAGAAGCGTCTGGTCAATCGCAGGATCGGCAAGCGGGTCATGGCTATCCGAGGCCGCGTAGGCCTTGAGATCGGTGGGCTGCGGGTCACCGTTGACGGTTTCGCCGGAAGCCGCCACAAACGTATCGACACGTTTCGCGAAGACGTAGAGCACTCCATCGAGCACCTGGATATTGAATTTCGCGGTGTAGTCGCGTCCGTCGTCGCCAATCACCGTGATGCCGGTGGGATCAACCTTGAGGTATTCCTCATCGAAATCGTCGACGACACCGAGCTTCCACACGTTGTAGGCCTGCCCGACCTGTGTGGCATCCAGATCGATGACGTAGTTGCCGGTATCGCCCAGCAGCAGTGTCTTCCCATCGATGGAAACGGCGGGATCGCCCTGCTTCGAACTCTGGAAATCATGCTTGACGGGGTTCAGCGCAGGCGGGATATTGAATACCTCATTGCTTGGCGTCACCGAGTTGTTCAAGGTGAGCATCCACTGGTTACCGACCCTGTGGTCAGTGGAAGCATCGGCCGAAACCGTGCCCTCGAACCGCAGCTGCAAACGCGGCGTTCCCCCGGCCTGCCACTGCGAAATGAGCGCCATATCCGTGATGGACACAACAACCTCATGCGCGGCATCGTCCCACCTGGTTATGTATTTCGACTTGGGGACCATGCGTCCGCTGTTGAGATCCATGAGTTCAAGTGTCTGCTTGTCTGGTTTCAGGTAGCGGTCGTAGCGGTCGGTAAACGCGATGGTCTTCACGACGTAGGCCAGAGAAGGCAGATGCGGTTGGGTGTCCAAATCGTATTCGAGCTTTTGACCGGGATAGACCACCTTGCCATCCACCGAATCCTGCGAACCACCTTGCGACGCCTCGCTGACCACGTCCTTCTTCACCGGAGGCAGATAGCCGTAGATCTTCGGCAAGTTGGTGTCCTTGCCCTGCCTGTTGATAAGGATTGAGGCCGTATTGAGCAGATCCGCCCCTGCGGGATCCGTGCCGAAAGCAAGTTCGTCGCCGGGGTTCTTGTGGAAGTCCTCACGTACTTTCGCAATACCCTCACCGTTGCCGTAGTTGGCGACAAACGGAACGAACATAGTAATCTGCACGGCACCGACATGACGAGAGAAATCAGCAAGCCAATCGGCCTTGGCCGTGGCCGTGATTCTCGTACCGTCCTGGGTAACGTTGAATCGCCTGGTGATATCAGAGCCGGCGATATTGTTGATGGCATCGACGCTTGACTGGCTGCTTGTGCCGGCGGGCGCCATATAGATGCGCATCTTGGAAATCGCCTGCGGGTCGACAAGATAGTCGGCCTTCGCATAGTCATCGGTCAGCGAAAGTTTACTGACACCGTATTCCAGCACACTCGGATTGGTTATCGGAAGATTGACCACCGCTCCCAGCTGATCACCGTCGAGGAAGGTAAGATTATCGGCACCGGTCGCGTTGCTTTTGGCCGGGTCAATCACCAGTTTCCACCTGCCCGATTCGTTGAGCCGCACCCAGCTTTTGTCCGGATTCGGGCTCCACACATGCACTTGCGGCATGTTCGTGGCGGCCGTTTTCCCGTTCCATTGCTCGCTACCCTTGTTGACGATGGTGGCGGTGGTATGCGCATCGACGTCTTTGCGCATGACTCCGGTAAGAACAAGCTTTACCCTGCGATCCCGCGCCTGTTTGCCGCTGCCAGCCAGAATTGCAGGTTTGGCGGTAGCCGTGGTGACGTGGCCGCTGGTCTCAATACTGAAGCCGGCGCTGCGATCGACACCATCGACGTAAACCCTGGCCTGATTATTGGGGAAGTCGACGTATTGTGCGGCTTGAGACCAGTCGTCAATTATGGCATATTGGTTCAAATCCTTGGCAAGGTTCTTGGGCAACGTTCCATTGACGACCACAACCGCATCGTCGCCGGTAACGTAGGTCTTGTTGTCTGCAGCCACGGCATTGGTGTGGTTGTGATCACTGGTGGACTGCGCCTCCTGACCGTCTTTGACCCACGCCTTGTCGGGGTTCGGGCTGTGGACCAGCACAGGCGGCCTGTTGGTGGATGCATCCTGTCCGTTCCACTTTTCGTCACCCGAATTGGTCATCGATATCGCATCGGTGGCTGTGGTTTCGAGCTTGAAAGTACCGTCCAGCACGAGTTTCACCGAGCGATCGGCGGGCTGATGGGCACTACCGGCAAGGATGGAAGGCCGCGCGGTGGCGGTGGTCTTCGACCCGCTGGTCGTCACGGTGAAATCAGCGGTTCGGTCGATGCCGTCCACGTACACTTTGGCGTTTGCATTGGGAAAATTCACGTAACGAGACGCATCCGACCAGTCATCGGTCAACGAATATTGCGAAAGATCTTCCACCAAACCTTTTGGCAATGTACCATTTACCACGCTGGAAACCCGGTCTCCCGGCACGAAGGTTCTGCCGTCCGAACCGGCATGATTCGTATGGTTCGGGTCGGCTGTGGCGAGCGCCTCATTCGGGTCGGTGGTCCAAGCCTTGTCCGGATTCGGGTTTCTGGTCGGGAACTGGTAATGCGCCGTATCCACGAAAGGTTTCCGGTTCCATGCCACCGAAGCGGTGTCCCCTACCATATTCACATTCGGATTGTGCACGGTCACTTTGAATGCGAATTTGAAAACATGGTTGAGAGGCATCTCGCCGGCGCTCTGTGAACGATCAGCCGTGACGGCATTCGCAGACTGATCCCAATTCATCGTAAATTGGCTTGACACGTTCGAGTTCGCGTTGGTATCGGTCACCTTCATATCGGAGACGCTGTAATTAACGCCATTGGGCGCAATCGCATCCTTGAAATGCATCTCATAGCCGCCGCGCCCGGTATCGGATTCAATCGTGGTCGTATTGACCATGTTGTTCGTGCTGGTGCCTTCCTGCACGTTCTTTACCGGCGCTGCAGGAGCGGACGAGGAAACATACCATTTCTCGGAGGCATCAGCGGAACCCATATGCGAAGCGGCCACGCTCATCTTGCCTTGTTTTCCGACACTCACATCGAACCAGTACTGGCCCTCCTGCCAATGGGTCATGCCCAGATCCGAGGGCGAGAACGAAGGGGACGAGGAATCGCCGTTGTTATGAATTCCACCGGTTTTCTGCGATCCTTCGACCGACACATATCCGTCGGGCTGACCTGCGTAGTGCAAGGTCACATCCGCATTGACATCCTCAAAGATCGGTGAACCGTTGTTGCTCGCGTGAATCGTATCGCGGATGGTATTCGTCGCACCCACGACCAAGCCAGACGGCGCCTGCTGAGAAGTCGACACCGTCAGGTCATACTCTGGAATCTTCGGCTCGAACTTATTGAGCATGATCACCACAATCGACACGTCATCCGAGGCATACTGATCCACCAAAGAATTCACCGACGTGCCAGGCTGATCCGCAAAAATATCTGCGGTGGTATATGGCACTCCTGCGTTACTGTAAGTCCCACCGGCAACCTGAGTAGCCCAGTTATTTGTCCATACACTTCTGGGATTATGAACCTGCCCACTAAATTCTTTGCTTGGCCCGGTCATGGTGCCTACAGCGACCACTCGGCAATCACCGTCCCCTTGACCAGGATGCGCCTCGTGGAAACGGTTGGTGCAATTGGTGTTCGCCTCGTCCAACGCTTGTTGGGCCACGGCCGTGCCGATGCCCATTGTCACACCCATCTGCGAAAACGCTGCAGTAATGGATGACATGGAATATCCGCCGAAACCGCCGTCGTTATTGTCTTTGTATGCCCATTGCTGGGAGACTTCCATGGTTCCTCCGCCACCACCACCGGCCGAGCCGCCACCACCACCGGCATACGCTGTGCCCGGAAGCAATGTCACCAAAGCCATGGCACCAGCAAGTGAACAAGCCAGAAGCCTGGAAGCCCTAGATTTGCTTTTTTGCATCCTCATATAGCCCTCCGCTATCATTGAGGAAGAGGGCAATTTGTCCTCTTCCAAATATTGGAGCCGTCGCCCTTCGTTCCGATCCGCCAAGAAAGAGACGAAGGGTGACAGCATTACTTCAAAAATCAGCCAATGCCGCAAACACCGGCAGCATTACATCCATTGCCCAACGGAACCTGATGAGCCATCCATTCCTCAAAGCTGTTGTAGCCACCGACATGAAAACCATTTGCCAAATCATTCTGCGACGATGAAGACGAGCCACCAGCTGGTTGTCTCTGCGGTTGAGATGCCCAATTTTGTGCTTGCTGCTGTGCCGCTTGGGCCGCCTGAGCCGCTTGGGCCGCCGCCTGAGCCTGCGCTGCAGCTTGTGCATCTGCCGCCGCCTTCGCCTGCACACTCGCATTAACCCCATTCACCGCGCCATCGAGCGCCTGCGAAGTCTGCTGCAAATCAGCGAGTTTCGACTTTTCATTGCCAACCAGCCCGTTGGCCGCATCAATCTGCTGCGAAAGGGCCGTACGGGTGGCATCATCAGCCACGTTGCCAGCCGATGAATCCAGCAGCTGCTTCGCCTGCCCTGCTTTCGCGCTCAATCCGTCACGTACGTCTTTCAAGGTTTTTGCGTCTTTGCTCGCCAGCACTGCTTTCGCCGATTTTTCAACGTTCGCACGCGCTGTCTTCAGTACCTGCAGCGATGAGCTGGCCCCGTTTTGTTGGTTTTGGGCACCTCCCGGAGAAGTGGCGTTACAGATAGGTACGTCCTTGTTCGTCAATCCGGTCAGCTTCTTTTGATCCTTTTGCAGCGCTTCCCAGGTCTTAGCATCGGCGACATCTGTTTTCTCCACTTCCTGCGACTCATTGGCATCCTTGTCAAGAGGCGTTTTTGCAAGCCGCCGAATCTGCACCACGGATTGCCGGCAGTCTGAAAGCGCTTCTTCCCTTATGTGAACGCTCCAAGCCAACCCGCCAGCAACGCCTGCCACAACGAGAGCCACTACAGCAATGACGGCAATCCATACCGCACGTCGTTTCCAGAATGGCTTCGTGCCGTCATCGGAAACAGCGTCGCCTTCGTCCGGTTCGTCATCGCTGACACTGAGCAAATCTGCCTGAACATCCGTTTCGGCAGGAGGCGGCACATCCTTCTCACCACGCTCGTCGGCGGTCTGTTCCGATTTCGCTTCGTCGTTCATTCTCTTCTCACTTCCTGTTTGCAAACTGATAGTGCCATCGTCGCACAATTTCACAGATTTCCGCGTCGATTTCAGGCACTGTGGTCGAATGATAGGGGTCCCGGCGTGTTGTGGATAACTCGATTTTCACTATCCACATTTCGCCGTTTTCAGGTCATCTTTGCCCGATCCGTCCACATAGTTATTAACTATTTTCCATCCGGGAAAATAGTCATACACAAATTCTACCATTTTGCCCAAAAATGCCGAAAGCCATCAAACCCGCCTTTTACAATGAACAATACAAAACGATTCAGTGACTACAAAAGACAAGGCGGGAAGATCATGGCAGCCAACGCAACCAATCACGAATTCAGCGAGCCGGCCACGCCCAGCCTCCCTGTTAGCGTTCCGGGCCAATTCGGACGAATAGTTATCCTCTCCATCACCCCGTGCGAGGAACGCTGCATATTCCCAGCACGCGTGGAACTCGGCGAGATGTTTACCGTCACCGCACAGATTTTCATTGAAGGCCGCAGCCGTACCGGCGCCACCGCAGTCTTGCACGACCTGCAGGGGGAGGTCAGGCAGCGCGTGGCCATGAAGTGCATCAATCCCGGTCTTGATTTATGGAAAGCCGAGCTTAGCACCGGGCAGCCCAGCGATATCAAACCTTGGGAAAAAGGCTTCGATAACGTCCAGCGACAACTCGGCGAATGGACAGTCACGCTGGAAGGCTGGGAGGACGTGTATGCCTCGTGGCTCGCCGACGCCCGGATCAAGGTCGACGTCAATGATGATGCCGAAAATGCACTGATTTCGGGCTCTCAATTGCTGGAACGCTGGGCAGAGAGTAAGGACGCCAAGCTCGATAGCGCACAGCAAGATATCTTGCGCAAAGCAGCCGGACAGCTCACCGACAATACGATGAATATCAAGGAACGCCTTGCTGCCGCCGACAATCCGGCCATTGCAGCGCTTCATCGCTCGAATCCGTTGCGCGATGGACTCACCACGAGCACCCCACAACGTTTTAAGGTCGAACGCCCCGAATCGAGCTTCACCGCGTGGTACCAGTTCTTCCCGCGATCCGAAGGTGCCACCCGCAATCCGGAAACCGGCGAAATCACACAGGGAACGCTTAAAACCGCATTGTCCGGACTCGACCGTGCCAAAGCCGAAGGGTTCGACGTGGTCTATCTGCCGCCAATCTTCCCTATCGGCGTCACCAATCGCAAGGGTCGCAACAACGCCCTGGTCGCGGGAACGAATGACCCCGGCTCCCCCTTCGGCATCGGCTCCTCATTTGGCGGGCATGATACGGTCGACCCGTTGCTCGGCACGATGGACGATTTCAAGGCGTTCTGCGCCTACGCGCACAAGCTAGGCTTGGAAATCGCGCTGGACTTCGCCCTGCAGTGCTCGCCCGACCACCCGTGGGTTCGCGAACACCCGAACTGGTTCCGCCACAAGCCTGACGGCACCATCGCATTCGCCGAGAACCCGCCGAAGAAGTATCAGGACATCTACCCCATCGATTTCAACATCGACATGCCCGGCATCGAACGCGAGACCGAACGTATCATGGATCTTTGGATTTCCGCCGGCGTCACGATATTCCGTATCGATAATCCACACACCAAGCCGGTGCGCTTCTGGCAAGACGTTATCGAAGCCGTTCAGCGCAAACACCCCGAAATTCTTTTCCTCGCCGAAGCCTTCACCCGCCCGGCCATCATGCGGGCGCTGAGCCTGGCCGGTTTTACCCAGTCGCACAGCTATTTCCCCTGGCGCAACACCAAGGATGAAGTGGCCGAATACCTGCAGACCACCAACAGCGACGAGGCCTACTACCAGCACAACACGTTCTGGCCCACTACGCCCGACATTTTGACGGATTATCTGCGCGACAACGGCACGGAAGGCCACAAGGTCCGCGCGGTACTTGCTGCCATGGGTTCGCCTTCTTGGGGCATCTACAACGGCTATGAACTGGTGGAAAATCGCCAGCAAGAGGGACGCGAGGAACAGGCCGACAACGAGAAATACGAAATCAAGGTTCGTGATTGGAGCGAGGCCGAGGAATACGGCATCGCCGAGCTTCTGACCGACCTCAACTGCATCCGTCGCGCCCATCCCGCCTGCCACAGTTATCACGATTTGACAATGCTCTGGACCAGCGATCCAAATGTTGTCGCCTTCGCGCGGCACATCCCAGCCAATCTCAACGAATCCGGCACGGACGATACCCTCATCGTCGCGGTAAATCTCGATTGCAAGTCAGCCCATACCTCGGAGATCAACTTCGACCCGGCGCTCCTCGGCCTGCCCCGCGACCACACCTTCGACGTTCACGACGAACTTGGCGACGGCACCTTCACTTGGTCCAGCAACAACACAGTCACCCTCGACCCCATCGAACGCCCGGCCTATATCTTCACAGTTAACACAGCACAAGAAGAATGACCATGGATTCCATATCGGGTCGCCCAGCCACCATCGGCGAGTATCTGCGCTAGACTTGGTTTCGGTAACAAAACCGTACATGCAACGTACGTAAGGCACGTTCAAAAGGAGCAAACATGGCTGAAACGTTCAATGTTCTCGTTGAGATTCCGCGCGGATCGAAGAACAAGTATGAGATGGACGAGGAGACCGGCCGCATCAAGCTCGACCGCACCCTCTTCACCGCGATGGGCTATCCGGATGACTACGGCTACATCGAGGACACGCTGGGCGAGGACGGCGATCCGCTCGATGCGCTCGTCATGATTCCGAACTCGGTTTTCCCGGGCTGCGAAATCAAGTGCCGCGCCGTGGCGCTCTATCACATGGAAGACGAAGAGGGCGGCGACGACAAGGTGCTGTGCGTGCCTGCCGACGTACGTTTCGACGACATCAAGGATGTCGATGACGTCAACGAGTATCACAAGGCCGAAATCAAGCACTTCTTCGAGCAGTACAAGGCTCTGGAGCCCGGCAAGGAAGTCATGCCCGGCGATTACTGGACCGGCGTCGAAGAGGCCGAAAAGCAGATCGTCGCCGCTCGCGAGCGCCTCGCCGCTTCCAAGAAGTGAGACAAAATACTAAGCTAAGCGACAACCGAACATCACTGAAATATCATTGAGACTTGATTATCGCTGACAAAGTAAAAGGGACACGGATTGACTCCGGTCCCTTTTCTTTTCATGGAGTTATGTCTAAAAAACGTTGCTTAGATATAGACCAGAATGCAGCGCTTAAGAGCGGAGTTGACCTTGCAAGAGTATGCGTTTCGTACTATTTTCTCTACTGCAACCACGATTAAGAAAATTATCCAATAGATTATTTTTTCTTCATTCCTAGAGTATGCCCGGCGATATAACGCCCTTGAATAAGCATCTGGCTGGTCGCCTGTGATCCATCCAGAATTTTCTGACAAATCATGTTCACCGCCGATTCTGCCAATTTGGCGACAGGCTGTTCCACTGTCGTCAATCCCAGCAACGACGAGCGGTACGCCCCCATGCCATCAAAACCAGTGACTGATATATCTTCCGGACAGCGCAGTCCGATAGTGTCGAAATATTCAAGAATAGCCAAGGCAATCGCGTCATTACCAGCCATAATCGCCGTCGCGCCGGCGTCAATGGCCTCATCGACCGCTCGATAAAGCGGCTCTCCCAAATCCGACTGAATCGACAAGATATGGGTCTGCGCGCCCGAGATAACCAGTTGTGTCAGGAAATTCGCCGTCCTGGCATGCAACGCCGAAGTAAGCGGACTCGTGGAGGCCGTCACGGCGATACAAGTATGTCCATGCTCAACCACCTGCTGCGCCAAATCGCATTCGGATTGCGGGTCGATACGCACGGAATTCAGAGTCGGCAAATCAAGCCCGGTCGCCAGGGCGATGGTCGGCACAAATTTCGCCGCATATTCGGCTACCGATGCCGCCACACGGCCCGAGGAAATGATGATGCCACCCACACTATGACCCAAAAGGCAACGGACAGCCCGCATCTGACTTTCCAAGTTGTCTTCGCAAGAAACGATAAGCAGGTCGAAACCAGCCTTTGCTGCTTGGTTGCGAACATGCGAAGCCACAGCACCATAGAAATGGTTGCCCAAATCGCGAATAAGCAACCCGATGGTCATGGTCTGGGTGGTGGCGAGCGAAACAGCACCAAGATTGCGCACATAGCCCAATGAATCCGCGGCTTTCAACACAGCGGAACGAGCTTCTTCACTCACGTTCGTGCTATTGTTCAGCACCCTAGAAACAGTGGCGGGAGAGACCTTCGCAAGACGCGCGACATCCGTCATACTTACACGACGCCTGCGCTGTTGCATGGCCTCTCCCTTATTCGTTTCGAGGAATGAATAAACCTATTTTACTCCAAGGTGCCATTCTTTCATTTTCCTGAAACGGAATACGCCTTCCTGCGGTGACTGATTGACAGCCACCATCCAGGCCCTGCTCACATGCATCGTCGTTTCGACCGATACTTCATCCAGGATTTTTTGGACTTTTGCATCGGTGTGTGCGTCGGTGTCACTCGAACAATAAGCGAGAGTGTAATGTGGCCCAAACGGCTGATCGGTGAGCGAATCGCCCAACCCGCTGGCACTGAAGGCGTCTCTGATGGCATCAACCAACTTCTGCCATTCAACGCCGTCCTTGCCGACTACTTCAATGGCGGCCTGTCGAACCTGCGGTTTGTTGAAGGCAACGTCAAAGGCGCTCAACGCCCCAATTCTGGAGGTGAGTTCCTCGTCAAGTTGCTTCCATTGCTCATCGCTAATCTCGTCACGATACAGGTCGAAACGTTGCAGTGTCATATGCAGATAGTCCACCGGCTGAACCGCCAGACCCGCGATGTCGGCCAGAGCTCGATCCTCCATCTTCGCCTTTTCCGTCACCTTTTCGTGAGGTTCAGGCAAGGCATAAAGATGAATGGCCCCGTCCAGTCTTCTCCACTTCGTATCGGCCCTATCAAAAAAACGACGCATCAGTCCTTAACACCCTTGCTTTCAGGAACAGCCCATAGACCTTCTTCATCCACCGCGCAAACCACGGAATCGTTGTTGTGCAGAGGCGTGGAAACGCCCGGCGCACTGCCGGTCAAATGGCCGACCTTGGATTCCAGTTCATAATGCACGGCCTCCCCGTCGAACGCGGAAGAGGTAATGGTGGCCGGAATCTCAAGATGTGCTCCGACCGACTGTTCATGAACAGTGAGGTTTTCGGCACGAATCAGAATACTTACCGGCTGACCCTCAGTGAGTCCGGAGACGCCGTGAACGTTGAGTTGTCCCAGATCGGTATCAAGCAGATAGAGATCGTCCTTCTCGTTGTGAGAGATGACTCGTGCGATCTTGCCTTTCAGGAAGTTGTCGGTTCCCAGGAAGGAGGCGACGAACTTGTTGATCGGCCTGTGGTAAATCTCCCAGGGGCTGCCCACTTGCTCGACCTTGCCGGCGCTCATCACGACGATGACATCGGCCATGGTCAGAGCTTCGGACTGGTCGTGGGTCACGAAGATGGCGGTGATGCCAAGCTTCTGCTGCAGCTGACGAATCTCGCCACGCATCTTGACCCTCAGTCGAGCGTCCAAATTGGAAAGGGGCTCATCGAAGAGAATGATTTTCGGCTCCATGACCAGCGCGCGAGCCAGAGCCACACGCTGCTGCTGACCACCGGAAAGCTGGTTCGGATAACGATCGGCATAATCCTGAATACCCATCATCTTCAATGCGGCATCAGCCCGCTGCTTGCATTCGGCCTTGCTCATCTTCTTGAGTTTCAGGCCAAATTCCACATTGCCGCTCACCGTTAGATGCGGGAACAGCGCGTAGGACTGGAACACCATCGACATCGGCCTCTTATCGGCAGTCACGTCAAGGATGCTCTTGCCATCCACCAGGATGTCGCCATCGGTAGGCTGCTCAAAGCCTGCGATCATGCGCAGCGTGGTGGTCTTTCCACAGCCCGAAGGCCCCAGAAGGGTAACGAACGTGCCAGGCGCGATATCAAGGCTTGTACCCTGTACCGCGGTGAAATCACCTTTCTTGCCCGGATAGACCTTACTGATGTTGCGTAGCGTAAGCGCGCCGGCAACAGTGCCTTTTGTAGTTGATTCTTCTGTCATTGTAGATTTCATCCCTTTGAACGATTGAGTTGGCGAAGCAGGAGGTTCGAAATGCCCAGAATGATGAGCACCAGAACGATCAGCAAGCTCGAATAAGCGAATGCATTGCCGAATCGACCTGCATCGACCTCATCCAGAATCTGGGAGGTCATGACCTTGGTCTGCGGTGTGGTGATGAAGATGATCGCGGTGATCGTCGTCATCGATTTGGTAATCGCGTAAGTCACCGCGGTGACCACGGCCGACGACATCAATGGCAAAGTCACCTTGCGAACCGTCGTCAACGGGCTTGCGCCCAGAGATACAGCCGCTTCCTCTACTTCAGGATTGATCTGCTTGAATGCCGCGATGAAGGACTGCTGACCAGTAGGATCGCCACGGGCAATGAAGACCATGACAATGGCAATCGCGCCTCCGCCTACTGCCAATCCACCTGCGAGAGGCGGAATGATGTCCACCCCGAAAACGGTGACGGGCTGCGAATAGACCAGTGCAAAGCCCAAGCCGAGCACGGTGCCGGGAACGGCCACGCCAAGCATGCCCCACAGATCAAGCACTCCGCCGAAACGAGGCAGATGGCGAACCACAAGCCACGCGATGGCCAGCGCCAGAAGCGCAGCCAACGGGGCAGCAGCGAGCGTCATCAGCAATGTGGTGGCGACAGCGTCAGAACCCAACCGTTGAATGAACTCGAAATGATCCCAAGTCCAGGTGTTGTCGACGCCGAGAATCTTGACGAATCCACCAACCAACAGCGTCAGGTAGATAGTCGCGACCAACAGCAGCCACAGCAACGAGATAATCAACATCGGAGCCACCACGCTCGGCGACTTGATCGGCTTGATGGCACCCGTCGGTTTACCAGTGACGGTAACGACGGATTTCTTGTCGGTCCAGTACTTCTGAATCAGGAAGACCGTGAGTGCCGGCAGCAAAAGCACCAAGGAGATGCCGGCGGCTGTGGCTACATCGCCGGAACCGGCGACTGCGAAGTAAATCTGGCTGGCAAGCACGCGGTAATCACCGCCGATGACCAACGGGTTGGCCAAATCGGCGATGCCCTCAACGAAGAGCACCAAGAACGACGAAAGCATCGCAGGCAGCACCATTGGAATGGTCACATGGATCAACGTGTGCCACGGCGAAGAGCCCAAGCTGGAAGCCGCCTCGAACAGGGACGGATCAAGATTCTCGAACATACCCTTGATATTGAGGTAGGCTACAGGCGTGAAGGTCATGGTAAGCACCATCAACAGGCCTGGCAGGCCGTAGATGTTGGTTTCAAGATGCAACAGGCCGTTGGTGATTATTCCCCTCTTGCCGAATAGAGTGATGATGGCCGTCGCCGCCGCGAACGGTGGCGAAATCGTAGGCAGCAAAGTCACCCAATGCAGGACCTTTTTACCTGGGAACTTGACGAACGTCTGCACCCAGGCGCACACGAAACCGATGAACGTACCAAGCAGGCCCACCAACAAACCCAACACGATGCTATGCACGAACGTATCAATGTCTGTCGTGAACGATTGCTTGATGGCGACGCGGCCCTGGGCGCTGAACCCGGCTTGAAAAAGCTTGAATACCGGCAAACCAAGCAGGAATACCAGCGCAACAATGACGATCACGAGAACAATCCATACGGAGAGACTCTTGCGAGGCCCGCGACGCCGTCCTTTATTCTTGTTTTTTGAAATCGAAACCGAGGAAGTCGAACTCATTCTATCTCCTCATCAGCATTGGCAAACTTCAAATGAACAACGATCACTTGGCATCCTTGGAGGAGGATACTTCGCTCTCGAAGGCCTTGATGAAGGCGTCACGGGAGTCAGCGGCCTTGCGCATATCCCACTTGACCTTCTTGACCTTGTCCTGGTTGGGAACGTTCTTGCCGATGGTCGCCTTCGGATTGGTCGGAGCGGCGAACGAAGGAACACCGGCATAAAGGTTCTGAGCCTTGGTGCCAAGGATCCAGTCGGTGAATTTTTTGGCATTGGCCTTGTTGTGACCATTCTTCAGGACGGAGACGGCACCGACCTCATAGCCGGTTCCCTCCTTCGGATAGCTGGTGACCAAATCGTTGTATCCAGCCTGGATGGCCTTCTCGCAATCCGAATCCAAAGCGATAGCGACAGTGACCTCGCCACGTCCGGCCTGCTCGGTGCCGGTCGCTGCGGACTTCGAATACTGCATCACGTTCGGGTTAAGCTGCTTGAAGTAATTAACGGACTGCTGCTCGTCACCGTTATGCAATACTGCCTGCGTATACATGGCCATGTAGCCGACACCAGCCGTTGCGGGGTGCGGCATGCCGACGCTCTTCTTGAGCGCTGGGCTAAGCAAATCGTTCCATGAAGTAGGAGCCTTCAGGTTTTTCTTCTTAAGCTCGGATTTGCTGGAGCAGAATGCGATCGAATCGGTATAGAAGCCGGTCCAGGAACCAGTGGTGTCCTTATAGCTTGCAGGATAATTCGACGCGGCGGAGGACTTATAGTTTTCAATCCAGCCCTTGTCTTGTGCCAGCAGATGGTTCTCGGCCTGGCCACCGGCCCATACGTCGAACTCACCGGGATTGGTAGCAAGCCTGGCCAGCACCTCGCCTGCGCCGAGGCGAACATACGTTGTTTTGATGCCGGTTTCCTTGGAGAATGCACGGGTCATCGCCTGGCAGAAATCTTCCTGTTGAGAGCACGCGATGGAAACGCTGCCAGTGTTGCCTTTCGCACTGCTCGATGAACTACTACCACAAGCCGCCATCGGAACAAGCATGGCAACGCCTGAAATCCCCGCGATTAGGCGGAGAGCTAATTTATAATTACTCATCTTTGAGCCTTTCAGCTAGTATGATTGCGCTTTCATGATTAAATATATACCTAAAACATTATTTTGTCAAAGAAACATGTTTTTATTTTTTATGTACGCGCTTTCATCTCGAACTGAAATAGTCAAAACCAGATTTCTTAAGATATTCTCTAAAGCCGAAACGAGAGCGCTATACTGTAACGGTAATTGTGGCATGCGAACGGTATTCACATCGGGAATTCAAAGCCGGAACAGTAAGGAGTTGCCGGCAGTTCTCAATGCCGAAACACAAGGCGTAGGCGGGCAACCGTCGAGGCCCATCCGTGTGCGACATGCGTCGGTAGCGAGTTTTCGTTACCGTTTTCCCGCATAGCTGCGGATGAACACGAAAGTGCAAACGCAGGCTTATGATCGTCGAAATTCTGCTTATTGCGGTGTCCGTTTCCATGGACGCCTTCGCCATCGCCATCGGCAAGGGACTGGCCACCAAACATGTCAGGCCGGTCAACGCCATCAAAACCGCACTCTGGTTCGGCGGGTTCCAGGCGCTCTTCCCGATTCTGGGTTATTTCTTCGCCTCATTGTTCGGGCGTTACGTTGAAGCCGTCGATCATTGGATCATTTTCGGTCTGCTGGCACTTATCGGCGGCAACATGATTCGCGAGGCGTTCGGCGAACCCGAGGAAGACGCCAAAGAGACCGCCCAATTCGACTGGCGTCACATGGCCCCGCTGACCGTCGCGTGCAGCATCGACGCCTTCGCCGTGGGTGTGAGTTTCCAGTTCATGCCACTCAACATCTGGGGCGCGGCCGCCATCATCGGCGTCATCACAGGAGCTTTCTCCATCGCTGGCCTCTACCTCGGCCATACCATTGGCGTGCGTTGGCAGCAAACCGCCCAGATCATCGGCGGCATCGTGCTCATCCTCATCGGTCTGAAAACCCTGCTGGAGCACCTCGGCATCATCGCCTGGTAATCACCAAATCACCCGACGAAAACAAGCAGCGCAACCAATACCAGAAACACAACGAAACCTGCGAACATCAGCGGGATAAGAGCGATTGCGGCGCAAGACTGACGTTTACGGTCACGGTTGCCGTGATATAAGGACGAAAGGGGCATGCCGGCAGCGGCGTAATCCTTGAACCAGCGGGTCGACGCCCAAGACAATCCGGCCAACACAGCAACGGCTGCAACCACAACAATCGCTACAATCCAAGGCTTCCTCGCGCCCAAACTCCCAGCACCGAAATAGCGGAACAACAACGGCGAGAATACCCAACCTGAAACTCCCGCCAGCGCGACGTCAAGCAACAGGCTGTGCGACAGGGAAAGTACCATATTGGTGCGCTCACGCCGCAACATCTGATGCAAAAATCCCAAAATGACGAACGCGGTCAGCACGACCAGCAGAACGACGGCCCATACCGTATACACATGCATCAGAACAGACGCAGGCACGGTGCCGAATCCTGCAAATTGGGGCGCCGTGCGCTGTCCAGCCGCCTGATCGTTACGCGGCAGGGAGTTCATCAGCAGCGATCCCGTGCCGAAAATCATGACAATCCCACCGACAACCCCGACAATCGCGTCGACAAAGCTGCTATACAAGGGCCACATTCTCATGACCACAAGCATCAAAACCAGCGGAATTGCGCCGGAAAAGCCAAACCCAAGTCGCCGATCGAAGAGGCAAGACACAGTCACCACAACAGCGATGAGAACGTAGATGGCAACCTGCAGCATCACCATCTGCTTTGCGCAACCGCCCCCGTCCACCGGTGAGGCAGGCATGGCAGGCAGTGCTGGAGCAGGGGCAGCAGACTCGCGATCGGCGTCGACAACAGCTGCATAGGAACGTTTCTCGGCCGATGCCGAAGCACCTTCGATGCGCGCCTCAGGGTCATTCGTCGATTCCATAGCCTTTACCGTTCCTGTTCTCGTCGTTCCTGTTTCTCCGCGCGAGTCCACGACGCCCGCAGCATTTTCATTGTCGCCATTCGCCGCAGCAGTCATACGTAGCCCCGTTCCGTCTCACGTCACTCGCTTTTCATGCCATTTTACGCACGAAAATTCCGTCATTCAAAACCTTGTTGTCTAACTGTTTACCCAGCTTCAAAACCGTGGAAACTCCGGCGTAACACTGCCGACACAATCAAGGTTTTCTATAAGAAATATGGTAGCTGCCAGTGTCCACAACCAGCAGGTACAATAGAGACAATCGAATAAACCCCAATGACGTCGCGCATACGGCGGCGAGCTATGCGTAGGTTTAGCCGGAAGCGGCAACACCTGCCAAATACAAGGGGTCGCGATTGGGAGGGAGGGCTCAATGACCGATTTGACATTGATGACGATGGCCCCCAACCCTGCCAGCGTGCTGCCAAGTCTGGCCCTGCTTTCCTACCGCGTGCGCGTGCTGCCGATGGATGCCGCAAGCCTTGTGAAACTTCCCGAAAGCACCATTCTTTTCCTTGACGCGCGTGACGATCTCGCCAACGCCAAGACGCTGTGCAATTTGATTCACGCATCTGGTCTTTCGATTCCGATTATTCCCATCATTACCGAAGGCGGTTTCACAGCCATCAACATCCAATGGGGTGTGGCCGATGTCGTGGTGAGCAACGCCTCCCCCGCCGAGGTGGAAGGCCGGCTGCGGCTGGTCTGCGAGCGCGGCAAGGCCGCTCCGACCATGTCCCGCACGTCCGTGGAACAGGATAATTACCGCGATGACGGGCAGATTCGTTCCGGCGATCTGGTGGTGGACACTAAGGGCTATACGGCAACGCTCAACGGCGAACCGGTCAACCTGGCCTACAAGGAATTCGAGCTCCTGAAGTACCTCGTCCAGCATCCGCACCGCGTCTTCACCCGCGCCCAGCTCTTGCAGGAAGTGTGGGGCTACGACTATTACGGCGGCACGCGCACCGTCGACGTTCACGTGCGTCGTCTGCGCGCCAAGCTCGGCGGCGAGTACGAGCATATGATCGGCACCGTGCGCAACGTTGGCTATCGTTTCGATCCGCCGGATGACGATGGAAATGACGGCAACAACGACGGTAATCACGATGCCTCTGACGACAATGCCGATACCAGCAATACTGACAATCTCTAAGTCATCGCCAAAGATACACTATCCAGCAACAGCAACCCGAGATGTCAGATAACGTTGAGACAACATCACGGCCCCGACCATAATTTTTCAATGAAGCTGTCATTTTTGTCAGCACTCACTAAAACAGAATTTTACGATTCGTCTCGTGCGCTGCCAAATACAATTTCCCATCGAATCTGCCGAAGTCGAAATCGTTATACCGCTAACCGCGCAAACAACGCAAAACGCGTGACGAAAGGCAAACCCGTGCCTATAGTGGGCAGAAAGATTCGCCTCGTTTTCGATAACGCGGCAGTAACCCAAATAAACAAATAATAAGGAGCGAAAGCCGATGCCCAGGGAAACCAAAGCGCAACGTAGCGAGCGCATTCACGCCGAATATGACGTGCTGTGCAACATGTTTCCCGAGGCGATGTGCACACTCGATTACGAAACGCCGTTCCACCTGCTCGTCGCCACCGTGCTGAGCGCGCAGACCACGGACGTGCGGGTCAACAGTGTCACGCCCGAGCTGTTCCGCGACTACGGCACGCCCGAAACGCTGGCGGTGGCCGACCCGGAGCGCATCGAGGACATTATCCATCCGCTAGGCTTCTATCACACGAAATCAGCCCATATCATCGAACTCGCCGCGCAGATCGTCCGCGATTTCGACGGCGTGGTGCCGCAGACTATGGAAGAACTCACCACGCTTTCCGGCGTCGGCCGCAAAACCGCGAACGTCGTTTTGGGCGACGCGTTCGGCGTTCCCGGCTTCCCCGTCGACACCCACGTCATCCGCGTGACTGGTCGCCTGCGCTGGCGCACGGATTGGCGCAACAAGCATCCAGATCCGGTTAAGGTCGAAAAGGAAATCACACAATATTTCGAGCCGCAGGAATGGTCGAACCTCTCCCACCGTCTCATTCTCTTCGGACGCAGCGTGTGCACCGCACGCAACCCCGACTGCGAATCCTGCCTGTTGAACGACACGTGCCCCTCCGCATTCCATCCTCTCTGATTCCTCTTTCCGCCCGAATTCCTTGTATTTCAAAGCTTTCCGCGTTTTCAGGAATCATTCAGCACCAGATAGTAAACTTTTGAGACATGTCACGGCATAAGCAGCAAACGGGCGGACCAATGAGGGGTCTCGTCTTCCTCGGTGCTGCTGTCGTGCTCTTCGCCCTCGTAGGCGCCGGCTGGGCTCATTTCGGCCACCGCGCCGGCGACGCCACCCTGCTTCATTCCGGTTCGGAAGTCACCGTGGGCCTGGACGCCAACGCCCCGCAATCCCTTGATATTCGTACAGTTCAAGGCAAGGAACTCGACCAGGCGCTCATCGGCAATGTCTACGAAACCCTCGTCGGCCGCGACCAGAACAACAAGCTTGTTCCGTCCATTGCCAAAAGCTGGGACGTTTCCAAAGACGGCCTCAACTATACGTTCACGCTTAATCCTGACATGCGTTTCGCCAACGGTGACGCGCTCGATTCCACCGATGTGGTCTATTCGCTGCAACAGGTCATCAATAAAAACTACGTCGGCGCCGAAGACCTGACCGGCCTCAAATCCGTCAAAAACCCTGATACCTCAACGGTGCAGATAAGCCTTGCTTCGCCCAACCCGAGGTTGCTTCGCGCACTTTCCTCACGTGCCGGAATCGTCTATGACTCGGCGTCAAACGTCAACTACGCCAAACAAGCCGGCGGCAGCGGACCCTTTACCATTCACAGTTTCGACCCCGGTAATTCCATTGTTTTTACGCGCAACCCGCTGTATTGGAAGCAGCAGGCGGCCAGCTCGCAGATGACCCTTCGCTATTTCGATTCCGCGGATGCGCTCAACAAAGCGATGAAAGGCGGCGAAATCCAGCTTGCCGTGCTGAGCCCTTCGGACTCTCCGAAAGCCTTCCAAAACAACAAAAAATACGACGTTTCCAAAGGATTGACGACCTCGAAAGTGGTGCTTGCGCTCAACAACAATCCCGATTCGATCTTTTCCGACGTCCGTGCCCGCATGGCCGTGCGCTATACGCTTGACAACCAGGCGATAGTCAAAAGCCAACCCAACGCCGCCGCCACACTGAACGGACCGATCAGCCCGCTCGAACCCGGCTACGATGACCTTTCCGCGAATTTCCCGCACAACGCCGACGAAGGCAGAAACGATTTCAACTACTTCGGCCCGGATTATATCGGTGATGTCACGTTCCTGGTGCCCACCGAATACACTTCGCTGGGCAAACAAATCGTCAACCAATTCCAAGGCACGCGACTCAATGTGGTGATGCAGGTGGTCGACGACGACACGCTTGCACGACGCATTGCCAACGGCGATTACAAAATGGCCATCACCACCATGCAGGGCTCCGACGATGTGGGAGCGTTCGCCAATGGCACCTTCGGCTACCAGAACAGCGAGGCACAGCAGGATTACCGCAACGCCCTCGCCTCGTCCAACGACATCGATTACCAGCAGAACCTCCGCTCCTACGCCAAAACGGTCAGTTCCGACGCCGCGAGCGCCTGGCTTTACACCGAAAGCAGCATGGTGGCGGCGGACAACAAGGTCACCGGCTACCCGCGCAACATGACCGACGAACTGCTCCCGCTGCGCGATGTGAGGACGAAGTAGCCAGCCGAAACCACATACGAGCCCCTGTCTTGAATAGCCCGACGCCACGCGCGAACCACGGACTTGAACAGCCCACGTTCACATGCCAACCGGCGCGGCGCCTATGTCACCATTCCTTTCTAAAATTGGACGTTATGACTGATCAGGACAATAGCATTATCAATGCAAGCCTTTCGCCCCTTCCCGACAGGGTCGGCGTCGACGGCTTGGAAGACAAATGGCGCGCCGAATGGGACAACGACGGCACCTATAATTTCGACATTCCGCGCGACGGCAACGGCGAGCCCGACCGCAAGGCCGTCTATTCCATCGACACCCCGCCGCCCACCGTTTCGGGCAGCCTGCACGTGGGCCACGTTTTCTCCTACACCCACACCGACGTCATCGCCCGCTACGAGCGTATGAAGGGCAAGCATGTCTTCTACCCGATGGGCTGGGACGACAACGGCCTGCCCACCGAGCGCCGAGTGCAGAACTATTACGGCGTGCGCGTCGACACATCGCTGAAGTATGATCCTGATTTCAAGCCGCCGTTCGAGGGCACGCAGGGCAAGAAGCTCGAGGCCCGCGACCAGGTGCCGATCAGCCGCAAGAACTTCGTGGAGCTGTGCGAGAAGCTCACTGCACAGGACGAGAAGCAGTTCGAGGCGCTATGGCGTTCGTTGGGCACGTCCATCGATTGGCGTCAGACTTACCATACCATCGGCGAGCATCCGCAGCGTGTGGCGCAGAAGGCGTTCCTGCGCAATCTCGCGCGTGGCGAGGCCTATCAGAAGGATGCGCCGAGCCTTTGGGATGTCACCTTCCAGACCGCAGTGGCCCAGGCCGAGCTGGAAAGCCGCGAATATGACGGCTTCTACCACCGCGTCGCCTTCCGCTTCGAAGACGGCACACCGATTTACATCGAGACCACCCGCCCGGAGCTTTTGGCCGCCTGCGGTGCGCTCATCGCCAATCCTGACGACGAACGTTACAAGAAGTACTTCGGCCAGTACGTCTATTCCCCACTGTTTAAGGTGAAGGTGCCGATTCTCGCGCACCCCGCCGCCGAAATGGACAAGGGCGCCGGCATCGCGATGTGCTGCACTTTCGGCGACCAGACCGATATCGAATGGTGGCGTGACCTGAACCTTCCGCTACGCCCGATCATCCAGCGCAACGGCCGCATCATCATGAGCGTGCCGGATTGGATCGAAGACGAGGGCGGCAAGAAGATCTTCGAGGAGACCGAAGGCAAAACCACCTTCACGGCCCGCAAGATCATCGTCGAGCACCTGCGTGAATCCGGCGACCTCGACGGCGAGCCGAAGCCCACCAAGCGTATGACGAACTTCTACGAGAAGGGCGACAAGCCGCTCGAAATCGTCACCTCCCGCCAGTGGTACCTGAAGAACGGCGGCACCGACATGAAGCTGCGTGCCGAACTTTTGGAGCGTGGCAAGGAACTTCAGTTCCACCCAGATTTCATGCGCGTGCGCTACGAGAACTGGGTCAATGGCCTGAACGGCGACTGGCTCATCTCTCGCCAGCGCTTCTTCGGTGTCCCGTTCCCGCTGTGGTACCCGGTGAAGGCCGACGGCGAAGCGGATTACGATCACCCGATCACCCCGCGTGAGGACCAGCTGCCGATCGATCCGACCAACGATGTGCCGGACGGATTCAGCGAGGACCAGCGCGACGTGCCCGGCGGTTTCACGGCCGAAAAGGACATCATGGACACGTGGGCCACCTCGTCGCTGACCCCGCAGATCGTCACCCACTGGGAGGAGCCGGACCAGGAAAGCAAGGATCTCTTCAAGGCCACCTTCCCGATGGACCTGCGCCCGCAGGGTCAGGACATCATCCGCACCTGGCTGTTCACCACTATGGACCGCGCGCACCTCGAGAATCATTGCCTGCCGTGGGCGCACACCGCGCTTTCCGGCTGGATCCTCGACCCCGACCACAAGAAGATGTCGAAGTCCAAAGGCAACGTGGTCGTCCCCAAGGAGCCGATTGACAAGTACGGCGCTGATGCGGTGCGCTACTGGGCCGCTTCCGCCAAGCTCGGCCTTGACGCGACCTACGACGAAGGGCAGATGAAGATTGGCCGCCGTCTGGCGATCAAGCTGCTGAACGCCACCAAGTTCGCGCTGGCCATCGGCCGTGAGGACGACAACCATCACGTCGGCGATGCCGCGACCGCTTCTTGGAACCCGGTCGATGTCACCGAGCCGCTGGACCGCGCGGTGATGGCTCGTTTGGCTTCCGTGATTCGCGAGGCCACCACTTCGATGGATTCTTACGAGCATTCCAAGGCGCTCGAGATTATCGAGACGTTCTTCTGGCAGTTCTGCGACGACTATATCGAACTGGTGAAGAACCGTGCTTACGGCACGGCCGATTCCACCGGGAAGACGCCGTCCGAGGCTGCGGTGAAGTCCGCTCGCACGACTCTGGGCTTGGGCCTTGAGGCATTCGCGCGTCTCTTCGCGCCGTACATGCCGTTCGCCACCGAAGAGGTCTGGCACTGGATGCACGCAGGCGAGGGCTCCGTGCACACCGCCAACTGGCCGAAGGCCGAGCCTTACGAAGCCGCTGCAGGTGACGCCGATCCGGACATGCTCGTCTGGGCGGGCAAGGCGCTGGCCGAGCTTCGCGGTTTGAAGTCGCAGGCCAAAGTCTCCATGAAGACCCCGATTCTGAAGGCCACATTAAACGTGCCCGAAGCAGGCAAGAAGGCTGTCGACGAAAGCCTTATCGATATCGCCGAAGCCGGAAAGGTCACCGGTCCGCTTACGGTCGCCGTCGACGATTCAGCCGACATTCCCAACAACGAAATCGTGGTGAAGGTCAGCGACGCCGAACTCGGTGAGCCGCCAGCCAAGAAGCCAAAGAAGAAGTAATCTTCTGATCTTCGGTTTAAAAAGGGCCTGATACGCTTGATAAAGCATGTCAAGCCCTTTTCGTATCTCATTCTGTCTGTGTATCTGCTCTGCACATCCGTTTTGCGCATCTGTTCCGCGTATCTGCTTTACTTATCTATTCCGCGTATCTTCTCTGTACACCCGTTTGGGTATCTGTACCGGGTATTGTTTTGCGTATTTGTAAAACACATATTTCAGTACTTTTAGCGACCAAAATACGCGAAATTCTCATATCCTAATTTTGCATCAATCGTTTCTATATGTTTTTATTTTGCGATGCACCCACAGAAACGTGAGAAACCCGACAAAATGCCCCTAAAACGTCAATCGATTTGACAACGCTCATTTTCCGACTATTTTAAATTAAACGCTGCAAAATCGTCATCACATCACCGGTTTCGTATTCACCATGTGGCAGCCGTCCGAAATTTGCCATATCCAATGAGGGAAAGATAGATGCACAGTAGCACACAATACGTATACCAATTCTCGGAAGGCGACGCCTCGATGCGCGACCTGCTGGGCGGCAAAGGAGCCGGCGTGGCCGAAATGACCAAGCTGGGGATGCCGGTGCCGGAAGGCTTTACCATCACCACCGAAGCCTGCCGAAGCTATATGAAAAATCCGGACGGCATCGACGCAGAAATCCGCCAACCGGTGCTCGACGCCTTGGCGGAACTTGAGCAGCGTACCGGCAAAGCGCTGGGTGACCCCAACAACCCGCTGCTGGTTTCAGTACGTTCCGGCGCGCAGGTTTCGATGCCCGGCATGATGGACACTATTCTCAACTTGGGTCTCAACCGAGACGTGGTCGAGACGCTGGCCGAGAAGTCCGGCAACGAGCGCTGGGCTTGGGATTCCTACCGCCGCTTCATCCAGATGTATGGCAACGTGGTCATGGGCATCAACGAGGACATCTTCGAGCATCGCATCGACGAGCGCAAGGCCGAACGTGGCGTGGAATCGGACGTCGACCTCGACGCGGAAGACATGCAATGGCTCGCCGACCGCTTCCTCGAGGACTACCGGCAAGCCAAGGGCGAAAGCTTCCCCACCGAACCGACCACCCAGCTGTTCGAGGCCATCAAGGCCGTCTTCCGTTCCTGGAACAACCCGCGCGCCGTCTATTTCAGGCAGATGAACAACATCCCCGACGATTGGGGCACCGCCGTCACGGTGCAGCGCATGGTTTTCGGCAACCTTTCCGAAGATTCCGGCACCGGCGTGGCCTTCTCACGTAACCCGGTCAACGGCGAAAAGGGACTGTTCGGCGAATACCTGATGAACGCGCAAGGCGAGGACGTCGTTTCCGGTGTGCGCACCCCCGAGCCCATCGAGACGCTGAAAACCCGCAACCCGACGCTTTATGAGACCTTCGACCAGATCGTGCACAAGCTCGAGCTGCACTATCGCGACATGCAGGACATGGAGTTCACCATCGAGGACGGCCACCTCTTCATGCTCCAGACCCGCAACGGCAAACGCACCCCGCAGGCCGCCTTCCAAATCGCCAGCGACCTGGTCGACGAGGGCGTGTTGACTCAGGAGGACGCCGTCTGTTCGATTGACCCGACCTTTATCACTGCCATGCTGCACCCTCGTTTCACCGACGAGGCGCTGAAAAACGGCACTGTACTGGGCACCGGTTTGGCGGCATCGCCGGGAGCAGCGGCGGGTCGAGCCGTCTTCTCCTCCGACGACGCCGAGGCTTGGTCTTCTCGTGGTGAGCATGTCATTCTCATCCGACGCGACACCACGCCGGAAGACATCGTGGGCATGCACCACGCCGAAGGCATCATGACCGCTCGCGGCGGCATGACCAGCCATGCTGCTGTGGTGGCCCGCGGCATCGGCAAATGCTGCGTTTCCGGAGTTTCAGCGTTGCAATTCGGCGATGACGGAAGCTGCACTATTGGCGATCATCAGCTCAACGAAGGCGACTGGATCTCGCTCGACGGAGGCGCCGGAACCGTCTACGAGGGCAAGCTCGAAACCGAACCGGCGTCCATGACCGGCGCGTTCGGCCGCGTGATGTCGTGGGCCGACCGCTTCCGCAGGCTCGAGGTGCGGGCCAACGCCGACACTCCCGAGGACGCACGTCGTTCGCGCGAGCTGGGTGCCGAGGGCATCGGCCTGTGCCGTACCGAGCACATGTTCTTCCGCCCGGAACGCATCGACGCCATCAGGCGGATGATCGTGGCCCGCGACGAGGACGAACGCCAGGCCGCGCTCGACGTGCTGTTGCCGATGCAACGCGAAGACTTCAAGGCGATGTACGAGGCGATGGAGGGCGAACCGATGACGGTGCGTCTTATCGATCCGCCGCTGCACGAGTTCCTGCCCAAGACCCCGGAGGCCGTCTCTGCGCTGGCCGAAGCGACCGGCCAAAGCGTCGAGGACATCAACCGCGCCACCGCCGAGCTCACCGAAGTCAACCCGATGCTCGGCCATCGCGGGTGCCGCCTTGCGGTGACCTACCCCTCGATCGCCCGCATGCAGACCAGGGCCGTGCTCGAGGCCGCCGTGGAGGTCAAGCACGAGCACCCCGATTGGACGGTGGCCCCGGAAATCATGATTCCTCTGGTCAGCGAATCGGCCGAATTCGAGTATGTGAAGTCAATCGTCGAAAGCACGGCCAAGGAAGTCATTGCCAGTTCCGGCATTCCGCTCTACTGCTCGGTGGGCACGATGATCGAGACGCCGCGCGCCGCACTGACCGCCGGCGACATCGCCGCCGGAGCCGAATTCTTCTCCTTCGGCACCAACGATCTGACGCAGATGACCTTCGGCCTGAGCCGTGACGACGCCGGTTCGTTCCTGCAGGATTACTACGACAAGGGCCTCTTGAGGGAAGACCCGTTCTCGCACTTGGACCGCAAGGGCGTGGGCAGACTCATCAAGATGGCCGTCGAATCCGGCCGGCGCGTGCGCCCGAACCTGCACGTCGGCATCTGCGGCGAGCACGGCGGCGACCCGGAATCCATCGAGTTCTGCGAAGGCGTGGGGCTGGATTACGTTTCGTGCTCCACCTACCGCGTACCCGTGGCCCGTCTCGCCGCCGCGCAAGCCACGTTGGGACGCCACGCGCCTGAACGCAGGTAGCTATCACAAACCAATAAAACAAAGGGCGAACGCTCTCCAAGACGATGATGGCCTCCGGCTGGCAATATACCAGTCCGGAGGCCATCAGCATCCCTGTTACTTGATTACTTATTTTTACTTATTTTTACTTATTTTTATTCACTTCTGATGCTTGCCGTGTTTGCCAAGATTCAGTCTTTTCAGCTCGGGAACATCGGCCAACGGGTCATCGTGATTACGAGCGCCGGCATTCCTGTCATTGCCATCCCAACCTTCGCCGGCGTTTGATGAATGAGTTGAGCCGGTTACGTCCGTTGCTCCCATTACCTCCATGGCGTCTGTGTCATCTGTCGCATCCGCTGCGTTCGTTGCACCATCGGTTTCGATATTGGATTCGGTCTCCGCAGCAGCATCACTTCCCGACAATCCCTCCGCCGTAGGGGATTCGTTCAGCGGTCCGGTTTCACCCAAAACCCCGGCATCCTCGTCGGCAACCGCATCAATATCAATACCGACTTCGCCGTGGTCGTCAATACCACCATCATCGATATCATCATTGATATTGTTGTCAACATCGCCGTCGTCAACATCGTCGACGTCATCCAACGCGTCGGGATCGGCGTATTCCTTGGCATCCTCAAACGCCACGGCACCAGGCGAGTCCGGCCCGTCCTTGCGATCGGCCTTCGCCTCGCGTTCTTCCTCTCGTGCCGCGATATCCTGCAACGTACGGGCGAAACGCATCACCTGCTCGTCGGTGAAGCTGGCCAGCTTCTCTTTGGTCATCACCGAACGCATGACCATGCGGATGTGCTTAACGTCGAACGCCGGCCCCTTCTCGCGCTTCGACTTTTTCTTCTTGCCGTAAATCTTCAGGCCGTGCTTGCCCTGATGGGCGTGCACGTACGGCGTCCACTTGTGGCCAGTCTGGGAGGCGTCGAGCAGTGTGGCGAGCCGCGCAATCAGAATCGCACTCTGCATACTTGAAAGCCCATGCCACGAGCACATCAGATACCACGAAACGGAATGTTCCAGCGTTCCCCCAAGGAACTCGTCGTATTCGTCCATCGCCAGCTGCATCAGAAACAGCCGGTCTTCAAGCCGCTTTTCCGGGGTATCCAGATTGTCGACCACCCTGAACTTTTTCCTGACTGCAAGCTTCTTGCCGTGCTTCTTGCTCATCCCAGCCTCCTTGCCACCAGATGCTAAAACACATTATAAAGCAATACTATCATTCGCAGCAGGTTTGGTTCTTCGCATATATCTTTCACGCATAGATATCGAGCACACCCGGGTCACCGCCGGCTTCGGCGATGCGCTGGTGGCGCCTTTTGGCTTCGGTGACCACGAATTCGCGGTAGTTTTCCTCAATACTCGGGTCGAGACCGGCGCTGACGGCGACCTCCTTAAGCCGCTCAGCCTGCCGGTTTTCGCGTGCGCGATCCTCCGGGGCGAACCCGGCCTGCGCCTTCAAGACACCGACTTCAGCGGTGTATTTAAACCGTTCCGCGAGCAAGGAAACGATAGCCGTATCCACGTTATCGATGGATTGGCGCAACTGCTTGATACGCTCGACGGCTGCTGCGGTCTGCGGGTTGGCCCGCTCCTGCGCATCGTCGATAGTGGTATCGCGCCAGCCGTGGGTTTGCGAAGCGTTGTCCACAGCATGGTTGGCTTGCACAGCACTGTCGGGTTGTATAGCCCGATTAGTTTCGGTTGCATCGTTGGTGGCGGAAGCGTCCTTGGTTTTAGCGGCGTCATTGGTCTCGGAAAAATCAGTCATGTACTCACCATACGACAAGAGCCCCACCATTGAGTAGGGCTCTTAAACAAATCCGCAAACAGAAAATCAGTTGTTCATATTGGCGTTCTGCTTGATGATGGCTTGCAGGAAGTCGCGATTCGTCGCCGTCTTCTTGAGGCGCGGAACGATGGTCTGATAAGCCTTTTCAGGCTCCATGCCGCCGAGCAGGCGACGCAGGCTGTAAATAACCGCCAGCTCGTCCTTCGGGGTGATGAGCTCCTCACGGCGGGTGCCGGAGGCGTTGATATCAATGGCCGGGAAGAGGCGCTTGTTGGCCAAATCACGCGAAAGGCGCAGCTCCATGTTGCCGGTGCCCTTGAATTCCTCGAAGATGACCTCGTCCATCTTGGAACCGGTTTCCACCAGCGCCGAAGAGATGATGGTCAACGAGCCGCCGTTTTCAATGTTGCGGGCCGCACCGAAGAACTTCTTGGGCGGGTAAAGCGCCTGAGCGTCGACACCACCGGAAAGCACACGGCCGGAAGCCGGGGCGGCGATGTTGTAGGCGCGAGCCAGGCGGGTCATGGAATCGAGCAGCACCACCACGTCCTGGCCAAGCTCCACCAAGCGCTTGGCGCGTTCGATGGCGAGTTCGGCGACGGTGGTGTGGTCGGAAGCCGGGCGGTCGAAGGTCGAGGAAATGACCTCGCCCTGCACGGTACGCTCCATGTCGGTGACTTCCTCGGGGCGTTCGTCCACAAGCACCACCATGAGGTGTACCTCGGGGTTGTTCGCGGTAATCGCGTTGGCGATATTCTGCAAAGTGATGGTCTTGCCGGCCTTCGGCGGGGAAACGATCAGGCCACGCTGGCCCTTGCCAATCGGCGCCACGAGGTCAATCAGACGACCGATAATGTTGCCGGGCGTGGTCTCCTGCTTGAGCCTTTCCTGCGGATAAAGCGGGGTGAGCTTGGAGAACTGCGCGCGGTTGGCCGCGTCCTCGACGCTCATGCCGTTGATGGTCTCAATGGACTGCAGCGGCACGAACTTCTGACGCTGGTTGCGACGTTCGCCTTCGCGCGGCTCGCGGATGAAGCCCTGCACGCCATCGCCCTTACGCAGGCCGTACTTGCGAATCTGGCCCATGGAAACGTAGACGTCGTTCGGCCCCGGCAGATAGCCGGAAGTGCGAATGAAGGCATAGGAATCGAGCACGTCGACGATACCGGCGACGGGAACCAACCCCTCTTTGGAATCGTTGCCACGACGGTCACGCACATCGTCTTCGTTCACCGAGTCGTTGTTGTAACGTTCGCCGCGCTCGTTGCGATTATCGCGATCCTTGTAGTCGTAATTATTGTTGCGATCGCGCCCGCGCATCCTGCGCTGATGACGCTCGTTGCCGCGTTCCTCGCGGTTGTAACGATCGTTACGACGCGTATGGCGGGTGAACTCGCGACGGGGCTCTTCCTCTTTGCCGTCGTTGGAGCTATCCTCGTCATTGCCAACGACGGGCAATGTGGCGAGAATATCGTCCAGATCGCGGACTTCGTTGGAAGCGGTATCGTGGCGGGACTGCTGCTCTGCACGATAGTTGCGACGACGGGTGTGTTCCTCGCCGCCCTCTTCCATTTCACGTTCACCACGGCGGTGCGCGACGAACGACCTGTTCCGGCGGTGCAACGGCTCATCGTCGTCAAAAAGCCTTGGCTCTTGCTGGCCACGTTCTTCCTGGTTTTCCTGCTTTTGCGAACGCTTGGCGTTCATACTGGCAGAGGAATGACGAATGGCATTGGCCGGAGCCTTTTCGTGCTTTTCAGCATCGGCCGACATGCCATTGCCGGATTTGCGCGAGTCAGCGGGTTCCTTGCCTTCGCCGCTTGCCGATTGGCTGGCATGTTTGGTTGCGGAGCCCTGCTTTTGCGCAGTTTTGGACTCATTGGACATATCGTTATCGTCGCTGCTCTTTTTCGGGGCAGCTTTAGGAGCGGCCTTTGGCGCACGAACCGTGACACCGCTGGGCGCTTGACCGCCTGTTCTCGCGGCTTGAAGGGTGGCGAGCAATTCCGGCTTACGCATCGTTGACGTACCGCGAAGTCCCATCTGCTTGGCGAGCGTCTTCAGCTCAGGCAGCTTCATATCCTCAATATTCTGGCTAGTTGCCACTATAATGTTGCCTTTCCTTGACTTCCTACGGCAATGCCCGGAAGCTTAATGAAAAAGATGCGGCATCTTTAAAAACCGCGTATGAATATTCGACACCAACGTGTGGTTTTCGAACTTTCTTTAGCGTACAACCGTGCCATGACCTTCGCAACCCGGTGTGGCGAAAAAGAAACCCCGCTCGTTATCGGAGTTCCACCCGCGTTTGTCAGACTCTTGCTGCTGGTGAACTGCATATAACTGGCCACTAAAGTCCGTTTCTCGGCAATAACATGTTTTGATGCTGGAAAACCGCACGTGGCTGGGCAGCAGATGCGGTTTACCAGCAGCAAGATGTATAAAACACATTCCAAGACGCAACAATGGAAATGTAAAAGGCGAACGCGCCGAGTGGAGCGTTCGCCATGTATGAGATAAAGGCCTAAACCGATTATCGGTTACTTTTCTTCGTGGTAAGACTTTTCGGTGTTCACAGACCAGACGTTCTTCTTGTCGGCACGGCCGGACTTGATGTTGCCGACGGCTTCCATCGCACTGGCCATCGAATGGTCCTGGTTGTTGTAGCGGTGCTGGCCGTTGCGCCCAACACAATAGAGATTGCCGAAGGAATCAAGATAATCGATGAGCTGCGGCATCTCGTCGTAAGTGTCGAAGTAGGCGGGATAAGCCTTCTTGACATGCTCACGGTGCGAATCCAGAACGTCCTCGGGGCCGTTGATCACGCGCATGCGGGTCAGTTCCTTGATGGCGAACGCGGTGGCTTCCTCGTCGGAAAGATTCCAGAAGTCGTCGCCTTCCTCGCAGAAGTACTCGAGACCGACCCAAACCGTATTGTCAACATCCTTGACGAGGTACGGGCTCCAGTTGTTGAAGATCTGCACACGGCCGACTTTGTAGCCCGGGTCCTGCACGTAGATCCAGCAATCCGGAACGATCGGCGGGTTGCCGAGCGTCTTCATATCCGTCGTGTTCTTGAGCCTCAGGTGCTTGACCAAAAGGCCAACGGTGACGAAATCGCGGTACGGCAGGCCGTTGGCGATGCGCTTCATATCCGCGGGCACATCTTCAGAAGTCGTGGCGACTTCCTTGGAAGCGGACTTATCGGTGCTATCGGCAGGCTTTCCGGTTTCATCCTCTTTCGCGGCCTTGTCGATGGCATTGACCAAATCCTTGACGGGCATGGAGGAGATGAACTGATCGCCGCCGAGCTCGACGCGCTTGCCGTCGGCGTCCAGATAGACGACCGAAGCGATGCTGCCGTCGTCCTTCTGGCGCAACTCGACCACGTTTGCGTCCGTCAAGACCTTGCCGCCGTTGTCGACAACCTGGCCCTCGACAATCTCCCAGAGCTGGCCCGGGCCGAGCTTCGGATACCAGAACTCCTCGATCAGCGAAGTCTCGACGTCCTTGGAATCCCGCTTCTTCGGCATCATCTTCTGGATGGCGTTTTTGAGCACGGAAATGACGCTCAAGCCACGTACGCGCTGAGCGCCCCAATCCGCCGAAATCTGCGACGGGGTACGGCCCCACACCTTCGTGGTATAGCCCTCGAAGAACATCGAATAGAGCTGACGGCCGAAACGGTTGATATAGAAATTCTCCAAGTTGTCCTCGGGCAGCTTGTGAATCATCGACCAAAGGTAGCTGAACCCGGCCTTCAACGTCAGCTTCAGGCCCAGCGCTTTGAACAGGCCCGGGGAAAGCGAAATAGGATAGTCCAGGAAGTGCTGGTTCCAGAAAATACGAGAGACACGATGACGCTTCAGCATCACGACATCCGTCTTCTCCGGATCAGGACCGCCGGGCTCGAGGTCGTGGTGACGGCCGAGCTTCTTGTCATCATAGGAAGGCGCACCCTGCAGCGGCATGATGTTCTTCCACCAGTCCATCACACGGTCATCCTTGGAGAAGAAGCGATGCCCCCCGATATCCATGCGGTTGCCATTATGCTTCACCGTGCGGCTGATGCCACCAAACTCGCGCGTCGCCTCCAAGACGGTTACGTCATACTTGCTGGCACCGCCGTCCTTCAACAGCTCCCAAGCCGCGGTAAGGCCCGCAGGGCCTCCCCCGATAATCACTACAGACTTTTTATCCGCATCCTCAGCCACAACTGCCTCCCGAAAAATACATACCTTTGAAGCCGATACGCCCCATTACACAAATCATCCCTAGCCTACACGACAGCGCAAACCAGACCAATGAATGCCTCACAACATACACGAACATTCTTCAAATTTGCTGGAAATATTCGCTTAAAAGTGCCCCTCAGAACTCTGACATCGCCCCAGTCATCTCCTATCTGATTCTAAGGCTGAGGTTCGGGAGAGGGAGATATGCGTTGTTATGGCGTAAGACACGGCCTGAGCAAAATTAGAAATTTTGCCTTCGCGCTCGATACATCGCGCTCACTTCGCCTACGAAAAGCCCACTGGGCTTTCCGCTTAACGGCTCAGCCCGGAGCGTGTCGAGCAATGTATGCCTCTGCCTCCCAGACCGTCAGTTGCAACTGTTCCTACGCCAAAGAGTCAGGAATATCGATGTCGGACTTCTGCACTTCCTCTACGTTGACATCCTTAAACGTAACAATTCTCACGTTCTTGACAAACCGCGAGGAACGGTACACATCCCAGACCCACGCATCGGTGAGCTGCACGTCGAAGTAGACATCCTGCCCGGCGGAACGAACGTTGAAATCGACCTTGTTGGCCAAGTAGAATCGCCGTTCCGTCTCTACGACGTAGGTGAAAAGCTTGATGACGTCGCGGTACTCCTTGTAGAGCGCCAGCTCGGCGTTCATCTCGTAATCGTCGAGATCTTCAGCGCTCACTGAACGCTACCCCCTGATTTATCTGAATGATCGGTTGAAGCCGTCTTGCTGTCGGCATTGCCCTTGTTCTGGCCGTTGTGTCCAAGATTACGCCACCAAGCCTTTTTCGATTTCTTGCTTTGCGTCGCGGAATAGGGCCATGACGTTTCGGAATCGTCGTCGGCATCGTGTTTGTGGCCTTGGCCGTCTGCCATGGACGATGCGGAATCACCCGAACGAGTTTTATTCGTGCTGTCAGCGCCCGTTGAATCGGTATCGCGAGCGGGTCGCCTTCCGGAATTTTCGCTGCCGGTTTGTCCATCACGCTTGCCGACTTGACCATTGGCCTGCCCGCTAGTCGCACGCCCGGATTCGTTTCCTCCGGTTTCGCCACAGCTGGCATCGCTACCAGCCACATCGGTTTTGTCTTTCCTGGCCTTGTGCTGCTTGATTTCAATGGAATGTTCGCGGGCGGCCATGGCTTCTTTAACGCCGGGATTGCCCTCGATAACGTGCATGCCGAAAGCGTCAAGCGAGCGAATCGGATCATATTCGTCAGCGAGAGTATCCAGAACTATCAAATCCTGATACTTTCCGATAGATGCGTCCCAAAGCGAATCACGGGAAGTTCCGGACTTAATGAAACCAAGCGATTGATAGACCGAAAGCGTACGTGAGCTTTTCTCCGGAACAGCCACCCAGATACGGTGCATGCCAAGCCCGACCGGCGGGGTGGCGAAACCATAAGTCATCACGCGGGGCATGGCGTCGCGGGAATAGCCGCGGCCACGGTAATCCTTGCCTAGCATCACCTGGATACGCGCAGAACGGGCCCAGCCGTCGATATCGATGAGGAAAATCATGCCGATGACATTATCGGTGGCTCCAGCGTCGACTTTACCATCAACGTCATGGTCGGCATCGGTCAAAATAGCCCAGGCCATCGTACGACGGGCCTCGGGGTCACCTACTCCCGAGTCGGAGGCGGCGATGCCGTTGACCCATGCCACGGAACGCTTGACCCAAGCCTGAACCACGGCACGTTCGGACTGCTTGTCTTTGCCGGTATCGCCGGAAGCATTGAAATAAACCTCAAGCTGATCAAGTTTCGGGATATCGTCAAGAGTGGCAGGGCGCAGATGCACCATTTCGCCACGAATCTCCGGGATGACAATACTCTTGGGCAGCTGACGCGGACTAACCTCTACACTGGGGTTTTCGGAGTTTCCAGACATTTGCTTTCATTCCTCCAACGCACTTGGAATCTTCAATAAGATTATCGTGTTCGCCTGACTATTCGCTGAATACTTGTTCAATCCCAATCGACCGCCGCGAAACCACCCCACGACATAGTAGTGCAGAACTCAGTAGTTCGCGTCCTCATGGACGAGCCAGAAACTCCATGTTTTCGGATTAGCCGAATACTCATATATCTGGCCGTTACTGACAAAGGGAAAGTCGACAACCCAGCCATATCTGGCGGCACGTTTCAGCTCCTTCGACAAACGTTTCAGATTCGTGGATTCGTCAAGCCGAAAATCACGCTCTTCGCCAGACGCCGTAAATACCGCAAGTAGCTTCAAAATCGTCCTCTCCCTTACAACAATTTTATCTGAAACATTACTCAGATATCAATACGAAAACATTTATCTTCCGAAACAAGAAAATCCGGCGTTATGCAGGAAACTTCCATCAGCATCTTGCATAACACCGGATTGCAGCGAGTTTCAAACCCGCACGCCAAACCTGCGGTTTGGCCTTCGCGCTCGATACATCGCGCTCACTGAGCCTACGAAAAGCCCACAGGGCTTTTCGCTTAACGGCTCAGCGCATCAGCAAGACATCAGTTCTTCATTTTCTTGATGACCAGAGCGCTCACGGCCTTGGCGTCTGCCTGACCGTGGGTAGCACGCATGACGGCACCGATGATGGCACCCATCGGCTTCATGTTGCCGCTCTTGAGCTTTTCAGCCACATCCGGGTTGGCGGCGAGGGCCTCGTCAATCGCCTTGTCGAGCGCACCGTCGTCGGAAACGACCTGATAGCCGTGCTTCTTCACGACTTCGTCAGGAGTACCTTCGCCGGCAAGCACGCCGGTGACGGTCTGCTTGGCCAGCTTGTCGTTGAGCTTGCCATCGGCGACGAGCTTTTCGACCTCGGCCACATCGGCCGGGGTGATCGGCAGTTCTTCGAGCGAAAGGCTGCGCTCGTTGGCCACACGAGAAATCTCGCCGAGCCACCACTTGCGGGCGCCGGCTGCACTCGCGCCGTCCTTGACGGTCTCTTCGACCAGATCAAGTGCGTCGGCGTTGATGATGTCACGCATCTCGAGGTCACTGAGCTTCCATTCGGACTGCAGACGGGCGCGATGCTCGCGCGGCATCTCCGGCATGGTCTTGGCGATTTCGTCGATGTGATCCTGCGTGATGTGCAGCATCACGAGGTCGGGATCCGGGAAGTAACGGTAATCGTTCGCGTCGGACTTTACGCGGCCGCCTGCAGTGGTCTGCGTGGCCTCGTCCCAGTGACGGGTCTCCTGCAAAATCTCTCCGCCCTCGTCCAAGATGGCCGCCTGACGGCGAATCTCGTACTGCAAGGTCTTCTTGATGCCGCGGAACGTGTTGACATTCTTGGTCTCGCTGCGGGTGCCAAGCTTGGTCTCGCCCTTCTTGCGCAACGAAATGTTGACGTCGGCGCGCATGTTGCCCTGCTCCATGCGGCCATGGGAGATACCCAAGGCACGCACGATGTCACGGATGGCGCGCATGTAGGCATCCGCAATCTCCGGAACACGGTCGCCGCCGCCCTCTACAGGCTTGGTGACGATCTCGATGAGCGGGACGCCAGCGCGGTTGTAGTCGACCAGCGAATGGTCGGCGCCTTCGATACGGCCGTCGGCACCGCCCACGTGGGTGTTCTTGCCGGCGTCGTCCTCGATGTGCGCGCGCTCGATCGGCACGCGGAAGGTGGTGCCGTCATCAAGCTCGACGTCGAGATAGCCGTTGCCGTTGGTCGGCTTGTCGAACTGCGAGATCTGATAGTCGCGAGGCATGTCCGGGTAGAAGTAGTTCTTGCGAGCGAACTGGCTCCACTCGTTGATCTGGCAGTGCAGCGCCAGACCCAGCTTGATCGCGAAATCGACGGCGGTCTTGTTGACCACCGGCAGCGATCCTGGCAGGCCGAGGCTTACCGGGGTCAGCTCCGTGTTCGGTTCCGCGCCGAACTCTTCGTGCGCCGGGCAGAACAGCTTGGTCTGCGTGCACAGCTCGACGTGGGTTTCCAGACCGAATACCGGGTCAAATTCCTTGACGGCATCGGAATACTTCATCAATTTTTCAGCCATGATTTTATGCTCCTTGCCGTCCGATTACTTTGCGTTCCCGAGCCACGGGGTCTTGAGGGACTGCCAGATCGGGCCGCCCCACTGTTCCTCGAGTGCCGCTTCGAGCGCGGCTGCGGGCTTGTACATCTGCTCGTCGTGCTTCTGCGGGGCCATGAACTGGAAGCCGACCGGCAGGCCGTCGTCCGAAAGTCCGGCGGGAATGCTCATCGCGGGGGTTCCGGCCATGTTCGCCGGAATCGTGGCGACATCGCTCATATACATGGTCAGCGGGTCGTTCATCTTCTCGCCGAACTTGAACGCGGTGGTTGGAGAGGTCGGGGCGACCAGCACGTCGGCCTTCTCGAACGCCTTGTTGAAGTCGTCGATAATCAGCGTGCGAACCTTCTGCGCCGAGCCGTACCACGCATCGTAGTAACCGGCGGAAAGCGCATAGATGCCGAGGATGATACGGCGCTTGACCTCGTCGCCGAAACCGGCTTCGCGGGTGTAGGCCATCATGTTGGCGGCGGTCTGCGGCACGCCTTCGGGCGGCATGACGCGCAGGCCGTAACGCATACCATCGTAACGGGCCAGGTTGGAGCTGACCTCGGAGGGCATGATGATGTAGTAGGCCGCGAGCGCGTAATCAAAGTGGGGGCAATCGACCTCGACTACTTCGGCGCCCATGTCCTGCAAGAGCTTGACCGCTTCGTTGAAGCGAGCCTCGACGCCGGGCTGATAGCCGTCGCCGCTCAGTTGCTTGACCAGACCGACGCGCACGCCCTTGAGGTCGCGCTTGTAACCTTCACGCGCAGCCTTGGCAATCGGAGGCACATCCATCGGGATGGACGTGGAATCACGCACGTCGTGGCCGCCGATGACTTCCTGCAGCAGCGCGGAATCAAGCACGTTGCGGGAGACGGGGCCGATCTGGTCGAGCGAGCTCGCCATGGCGATCGCGCCGAAACGGGAGACGCCGCCATACGTCGGCTTGACACCGACCGTACCGGTCAGCGAACCGGGCTGACGAATCGAGCCACCGGTATCGGTACCGAGAGCAAGCGGGGCTTCGAACGCGGCGACCGCGGAAGCAGAACCACCGCCGGAACCACCGGGAACGCGCTCGGTGTCCCAAGGATTGTGGGTCGGACCGTACGCGGAATGCTCCGTGGAGGAACCCTGTGCGAACTCATCGAGGTTGGTCTTGCCGAGCAACGGCATGCCGGCGGCCTTGAGCTTCTTGATGACCGTGGCGTCGTAGGGTGGAACCCAGCCCTCGAGAATCTTCGAAGCGGCAGTCGTGGGGATGCCCTTGGTGACGATCATGTCCTTGATGGCGATCGGCACACCGGCAAGTTCCGGCAGGCCTTCAGTCTCGCCCGCGGCGTTCTTCTTGTCGAATTCGTCGGCCTGGGCGCGAGCCTCGTCGGCGGAAACGTGAAGGAAAGCGTGCAGCTCCGGTTCGGCGGCGTCGATGACGTTAAGTTCGGCGTCGACCAGCTCGCGGCTGGAGACTTCCTTGTTGCGAATCTTCTCCGCCATCTGCGCGGCGGTCAGCTTGACCAGTTCGTTTTCGTTTGCTGCACTCATCACTCGTCACCTCCAAGGATTCGCGGTGCCACGAACATGCCGTCTTCCGTGGCGGGGGCACCGGAAAGCGCTTCCTCGCGGGTCAGCGGCTTTTCGGGGACATCGGGGCGCAAATACGCCTCAAGCGGGACCGGGTTGGCAGTGGGTTCGACGTCGTCGGACGCGACTTCCTGCACCTTGTTGATGGAATCGGCGATGACATTCAACTCGCCTTGCATGCGGGTCGCTTCCTCGTCGGTGAGCGCGATCTGGGCGAGATGACCCAGATGCTCGACTGTTTCTCTTGTGAAAGTAGGCATAACCTTAACTATATGAGTCGTCTGTGACGTTCAGATAACGGAATTCATTCCTAAAAGTCGATTCCGATGACAAATAAATCGGCATTCCGGCGACCATTGCTGGAAGCCAGCGACAGGAACGCCCTGTACCAAGAATCGGCAAAAAAATTTCAGACGATATCTGGAAAAATGACTTCGTTCCAAGACATTACTTATGCCATGAAACGAAGCCAGTAATTTTGCGCTACTTCACATCGCGTTTGGTCGCCACAAGCATGCCCAATCCGAAAAACAGAACCGCCCAGAGAACGACGGCGAAACCATTGCCCCAAAAAGAGCCGATTACCTCTTCCGGCCTTGTTCCCTCACCGTGGAAAACGTCCAGTATCCTGCATATCTGTGGAATGAGTTCGCCTTTGCCGTTTGACATCAGCATACGAGGCCCGCGAAGGAAATTAGTCACTGCGTTCAAAGGCGTATAGTTTACATACATATGATTGGTATCGTCGTTGAAAGTAAGGAACAATGACGGCACTGTGAGCAACAGCAATTCACTGGCGGAACCGCCTACCGAAGACCGTGCGATACAACCTATCCCGATGCCAATAAGCGTCACACACGACATCATCACCGGACCACCGATCAACACAAGCAAAGCCATTAGCAGGCTACCGGGCAACACATCGATATTACCGTATGACGCGAGCAACAACGCACCACGCATCCAAGCCGCAGGGAAAGCGAGCGCGCATCCGATAAACGTCGCAATCGAGACGTAGACGCAAGCCGATAAGGCCTTGGCTCCGATGAACATGGGGCGCTTGGGAATCGCCATCAAAGAAGCGTCAATGGTGGATGAGGAATATTCTCCTGTGATCACAACGACCCCGAAGAACCCGGCCAGAAGAGACAGAGGGCCTATCTCACCGGCCACATGGAACCATGTGGCATACAAGCTTAAGCTGAGCGTCGTGTCGTAGCCCATGTCAGGCAGTAATGCGAAAAGCACCATAAAGACAACGATGAGGCCCATCAACCACCAAGTGGATTTGAGGCCTGCAAGCTTCACCATCTGCGACGAGACGGATCTGCCAAAACTCACGTGCATGGACTGCAGCGAACCAGGCACAGCGGCCTGGACCGGATTCGACGGACGGCTCGGCAACGACATTTGCGGCACAGTAATCTGATTGGTTGTTGCAAACCGGTTTGAAAGCTGCGGGGCTGGCTGGCCGGCGGAAACGAAGCCGCCCAAGGGTTGCGGAGTTGTTACAGTCTGAGAGGTCGCAGTCGGGAGATTGGCCGAAGGACGATTAACCACGGGCTGATTGACGGGAGGCTGGTTGACGGAAGGCTGATTAACCACAGGCTGATTAACCGGAAACGCATTGACAGGAGACTGGACGGCAACGGGCTGGGCCACCGGCTGAGGAGTGTATTGTCCTTGCCCATGGGTCAACGCCAAATAGGCGTCTTCCAAGGAAACCGCTTCCTCCGCCAATTCATAGACCGTAAGCTGGGCTGAAGTGAACGCGTGAGCCAGCGTTGCTTCATCGGCACCGTAAAGCCGCCAGATACTGCCCTGCCTGCTGTCTGAGGGGATACGACTGGCTGCTTCCATACGCATGCCAGGGATGGAAGCGACCACGGCTGAAAGCTTGTTGACATCGTCTACCGCCACACGTATCGAATGAGACGAGTGGCGTGCGACAAAATCATCAACCGTCGAACGCTCGAGAATACGACCCTGACTGATAACCACCAGGTCATCAGCCGCGAGCGCGACCTCACTCATCAGATGCGAACTCAGCAACACGGCACGCCCTTGGGCGACAAAGGTCCGGCACAGATCACGCACCCACTTCACGCCTTCAGGGTCGAGACCGTTGACGGGCTCATCAAGCACGAGGTTATGCGGATCGCCAAGCAAAGCGGCGGCGATGGAAAGCCTCTGATTCATGCCCAAAGAAAATGTGCGCACCTTCTTGCTCTTGACAGCTGCAAGACCGGTGAGTTCGAGGACCTCGTCGACACGACGAGCAGGTATGCCATTGCTCAGCGCCAACGTGTGCAGATGCGAGTAAGCCGTCTGGTTCTTATCAGCCGATTTGGCGTCCAACACCGCACCGACAAGATTCATCGGGGTACTCGTTTCGGCAATCGATAGCCCATCAAAGGTCACGCGCCCTGAATTCGGTTTTGCGAGACCCATCGCCACACGTATAGTGGTCGATTTCCCGGCGCCGTTGGGACCAAGAAACCCAGTGACCCTGCCATCGAGTGCAGCAAAATTCACGTTGTTCAACACCGTTGTTTGACCGATAATCTTACTGACATGCTCGATGGTAATCACAGTGGCATCGTATCTTTCGCATTGGTTATCTATACATAACTATCTTTATTATATATAAACTAACACAAAAATCAGTCTTGTTGAATTCCTAATTCAAATGTTGGGAAATCCAGCAGTGCATCGCGACCGCGGCGGCGGCGCCGGCATTAATGGAGCGCACCGAGCCGAACTGGGAGATGTAGACCACATCATCAGCCAGTTCCAGTGCTTTTTGGGAGAGGCCTGGGCCCTCTGCTCCGAAAAGCATCAGGCAGCGGCTCGGGAATCGATAGGTTTCCATGGGTACCGCGCCTGGGATGATGTCGAGCGCGATGATACGTGAGGCTTTGGCATTTTCGGCGATGCGATGGTAACGAGCTTTGTCCACACGGAATTCGGCTTTGGCTTCATCGGCTTCGGCCTGCTTGATTTCCTCGGCGATTTCCTTCTTCCAGCTCGCCACCAGAGCCTCGATGGAGGGGTGATGGTCGACGTGCTGGTAGAGCTCGGTCATCAGCGCGCCCTTGCGGTTCCACTTGTGCGGACCGACGATATGTACCTTGCGGGCGGCGAAGGCGTTGGCCGTACGCACCATCGAACCGATGTTGAAATCGTGCGTCCAGTTCTCGACGGCCACTTCGAAGTCATGCCGGCCCTGCTTGTCGAGATCTGCTTTGATGGCGGCCACCGACCAATAACGGAATCTGTCAAGCACATTGCGACGATCGCCACTATCAAGCAATTCCGGGTCATAACGTTCGTCGAAATTCGGGGATTGCGGGTCATCGGGACGAGGTTCATCAGGATGGGTCTGCGACCACGGGCCGACGCCTATTTCACGGAAAACCGGCTCGCCAGAAGCCTGAGCAGCTGCGGTTATGGGATTGGGTTCGCGCATATCAGTCGGCCTTCTTTGCCGTAGCTGCGTTACTGCGCAATTCATCCTCGTCAAAAGTCATTATGAATGGAAGATTGCGTTCCTTGTCGGAAACGGGATTGATGACCTTGATGTTGCTGGAATCTGCGTCACCACTAACTCCACCGATCAGTGAAGCGATGGCAACGACTTGCGCGCCTTCATGCTCCACGACGCTGAAGTCAAGGCTCAGCTCATTGCCATTGCGCAAGGTGACCAGCGACGAAGTCTGTACATACGACTTTTCAGAAAGCCAGGAGTCTAGCAACACCACACGCTTGCCGGAAATCGACGGGCCTTTGATCGACGGGTAAACGAAATCCATCACGAAACCATCAAGTTCATAGCCGCGGGCATGGGCGGCATGCATCACAGCTGTCACCATCGGCACGGCGGCGGCGGTCAACGCCCCTACGGCATCGAAATCATTAAGCGCAAAGCCACGCTTCTCGAGCGCGTCAAGCAAGGCATCGCCAATCAGCTCCGCACCGCGATGGTCAAGGCTCACGTCAAACAGCTCACTGAACGGTTTCTTCTCTACCGCTGCTTGCAAAAGCGTCTGCAATTGGCTTTTGCCTTGTCTCTTGCTTTCGTCCTCGCTGCCGGCTTTTATCTCAACCTCGTCGATCGCCTCGCTCATTCCTTCTCCTCCGAATCAAGATTCAGCTCGGGTGCGGTCAGCTCATGTACGTCAGTCTTGTCGGAATCGACCATCTCGACCGGATCGATGACCTTGCTCGAATCAATCTTCTGCATTTTACGCGCGGTGACCAACACACGTGATTCCAATGACGCAGCGAAGGCGTTATAGGCCGAAACCGTGCGGGTGATGGAATGGCCAAGTTTGTTGGCCTTGTCACCCAGAACCGCAAAGCGCTCGTAAAGTTCGCGCGAAAGGTCGAAGAGCATTTTGGCATCGTCGGTGAGGCTCTGCTGCTGCCATGCGAAGGCGACCGATTTCAACACGGCCCACAACGTGACCGGTGAAGTCAACGCGACCTTACGCGCAAAGGCGTCATCCATCAATGTCGGGTCGACCTTCAGCGCAGCCTCGAGCAAGGCGTCATTAGGAATGAAGGCGATAACGAAATCGGGAGTGGTATCGAAAGCGTTCCAATAGGCCTTATCGCCTAAGGTCTTGACGTGCTCACGCAACGCTTTGGCATGAGCTTGAAGCAGCTGGTCACGGCGCTTGAGTTCGTCCTCGGATGCGGTATCGGGAATCTCACAGGCACGCTGGTAATCGGAGTACGGGGCCTTGGCATCGATGGGAATGGTCTTGCCACCTGGCAGATAAACCACCATATCCGGCCGTTGTACGCGACCTTCCGGGTCGGTGACGACCACCTGCGTATCGAAATCGACATGTTCCAGAAGCCCTGCCGACTCCACGATGTTACGCAACTGCGCCTCGCCCCAAGCGCCACGCACCTTGTTGTTGCGCAACGCTGCCGAAAGCGAACTGGTCTCCTTGTCCAAACGGGTCTGCTGGTCATTCAGCCCCTTGAGCTGTTGGCCCAGGGAACCCATCTCCTGCTTACGGCCCTCTTCGATCTGAGTGACCTTCTGCTGCAAGGCGTCAAGGTTCTTCTGCACGGGAGCAAGCGCCGAAAGTACCTTGCTCTGCTCGGCCATCGCCTTGGCCTGCTCCTGCCGCTTGCGCTCGGCCGCCTCTCGCTCCTGCTCCTGCTGCCTCTGCACACGCAACTGCTCGGCCTGCTGGGCCTGTGCCAATTGGGATTTGACGAAAGCGAGCTGCTGGTTGAGTCCGTCGCACTGCGTACGGTATTGCGCGGACTGGGTGGTCAACTCTCCCACCTGACGGCGAAGCTGGTCATTCTGGGCCTGCGCTTCTTCAATGTCGGAGTTTTTGGCGTCGCGCGCGGTTTCCTGCCCTTTGGATTTGCCCAGCACGAAGCCGGCCACCAGCCCCAGCACCGCTGCGAGGATGACCAACACGATTGCCACTACAGGATTTTCGAACATATGTTCTATTACACAGGACGCCATGGACGAAATCAAGCAAGCAATCTTGCCGAAAATCTCGATTCCCTGATTCGCGCTTTGCGGTACCCAATATTCCGCTTCACACCTCAATAAACATGCCTGTTTTGCACCCTCGAAACCCACGAAATACAAATCGGAACACCGTCCGTGCCCAATAACCCTTCAATGTGTGCGTATATCTCGTGTCAATCAATGCGGTAATGCAGATATTGGCACAACTTGCTGGAATGATAAAAGGGTAATCAAGGAGGAACCGTGGGATTCGACTTATTTATGGGCGGTTTGGCGGTGGTGGCCGCCGCGTTGGCCACATGGCTTATCATCCTCTATTTCCGTTCCCCCACTTCGGCGCAATCGTCGGTCGAGACTGCGCTGCAAGGGCTTCGCAATCCCAATTCACCCTCCGATGATTTGCCAACACGAACAAACGAAACTCTAGATCGCAACGCAGGCGGCAGCAAAGCGGACGCCGAACAAACCAGACGGACGCCGCAAACCCAAACAGGGAAAGTCACACAGACCGATGAAATAGGAAGGACCAGCGAATCCGGGCAGACAGAGGTTCAAATCTCGCGCATTTCCCGGATGCTGATTCTCGCAATCGTGCTCACCGTCATTGTTTTCGTCCCTTCCCTAATCAGCCGTTTCAGCACCTCCCTTGCGTCTACCTGGCTGGTCAACCCTTGGCTGCAAGCCATTCTGACCACACCGACGATGTTTTGGTGCGGCGCTCCGATTCACCGCGAAGGTTGGCACGCGCTCAGGCGTCGTACCCCGGACGTCAATTCGCTGATTTCACTGGGAGCCACGGGAGCTTTTATCTACAGCCTCGCGATTTGTGTGGCCGGCAACCAGTTCCCAGAAGGCTCGCGGCGCGCCTATTTCGGCGGCGTCAATGTCATCATCGCCTTGGCACTGGCCATCGAACTGGTCGAACTGTTGATTCTCCGCGATGTTGGAAAATCACAGAATTCAATAGCAGCAACTCAAACCTCCCTCGCCGGAACGAAAACCGCTACAGCAAACGAGAGTTCATCTGCTCCATCTCAAGCTTCCAGAACCGGCAATATCAGCACCAATGCCAGTGCCACGGCCCATGCCATTGCCGACCGCGCGTTCAACACACTCATTGCCGGTATCAGGAAACTCGCGCATTTCACCCGCATTTTCGTCATCACCGTCATCATCATCGCGGTCTGGGCGTTCGCGCTGCTCGTCGTGTTCGGCCCACAGCCGCGCCTGACGTTCGCGTTGTTCGGCGGGGTCGGCGTGCTCGTGATCGCCGGATTCATTCTTTCCATTCTGGCGCTTGTCCTGATTATCAACGGACGCAGAAAAGCGCAGCGCGGCAATATCAATTAGAAGCAGACTGAGGATAATGCCTGTCCACGGCAAAACTCATCTTTACCGCGAGCACAGCACAGCCATATCAATTACAAACACCCTAAGAAAAACACTGGCTCGCATAAAACTCTATCTTCGAACCAAGCACAGCACAGAATGAATTCTATACGCATTTTCACTGTTCACTGCTACAAGTCAAATATCGTACGCTCATCAAATGGTTGGAATTCCGCGATTTTCTATTTTTGGAAACTTCCATACAATCAATTATGGCAGCACTGAACCGATTCTTTTCAAGCTTAAGATGTTCCCTGCTGCAAATCGGTACGCGTAGTAACGATAATAATCCCAAAATGACAAAAGAGCCGAACCATCGCATTGCTGCGACAGCCCGGCTCTTTGCCAGACGATTACTGTCTATCGGTTATTGAAACCCGTTGGGAAACGCTTTTATCACTCGCGTTGCGCAACCGGCTTCACACCGTCAAATCACTTGTCCTCGTGATCCTCATTCAGCGGATCCTCGGGCATTGTGCTCAGCTCGAGGTGATCGCCACCGGTCTGGTCGACCAAGACGGTGTCACCGTCGTGGACCTTGCCGGAAAGCAACATCTTCGCCATCTGGTCGCCAACCTCGGTCTGCACCAGGCGACGCAGCGGACGGGCGCCGTAAGCCGGGTCGTAACCGGCGTTGGCGAGCCATTCCTTCGCGGCCTTGGTGACGTCGAGCGTGATGCGGCGGTCGGTGAGACGCGACGCAACCTGCTTGACCTGGATGTCCACAATCTCGCCCAATTCCTCGCGGGTGAGCGGATGGAAGATGACCAGCTCGTCGAGACGGTTGAGGAATTCCGGCTTGAAGTGCGCGTGGACGGCGTCCATCACGGCTTTCTTCTTGGCCTCCGCGTCCAGATCAGGCTGCACCAGGAACTGCGAACCGAGGTTCGAAGTCATGATGAGAATCGTGTTCTTGAAGTCCACGGTCCTGCCCTGGCCATCGGTCAATCGACCGTCGTCAAGCACCTGCAGAAGGATGTCGAAGATCTCGGGATTCGCCTTCTCAACCTCGTCGAACAGCACGACGGAGTAAGGACGACGACGCACGGCTTCGGTCAACTGACCGCCCTCTTCGTAACCGACGTAGCCGGGGGCCGCACCGATCAGGCGGGTCACGGAACCCTTTTCCATGTACTCGCTCATGTCGATACGCACCATGGCCTTCTCGTCGTCGAAGAGGAAGTCCGCCAACGCCTTGGCTAGCTCCGTCTTGCCCACGCCTGTCGGGCCCAGGAAGAGGAACGATCCGGTCGGACGGTTCGGGTCGGAGATGCCGGCACGCGAGCGCCGCACAGCGTCTGAAACCGCCTGAATGGCTTCCTTCTGGCCGATGACGCGCTTGCCCAAGAAGTCTTCCATATGCAGAAGCTTCTCGTTTTCGCCTTCCATCAGGCGACCGACGGGGATGCCGGTCCATTCGGAGACGATGCCCGCCACCGAATCGGCGTCCACGTGGTCGGGAACCATCGGCTCGGTTTCCTGACCGTTCGCATTCTCTTCGTCCGCGGCCTGCTCGGCCAGATCCAGTTGCTTCTGAATCGCCGGGACTTCGCCGTACAGAATCTTGCTGGCCTTCTCCAAGTCGCCCTCGCGGGTGTACTTGTCGGCCTGCACCTTCTTGGCGTCGAGCTGGGCGCGCAGGTCGCCGACCTTGTTGTGGCCGGCCTTTTCCTGGTCCCAACGAGCCTTCAGGCCCGAAAGCTTCTCGCGGGTGTCCGCCAGGTCGCTTTGCAGCTTCTTCAGGCGGTCCTTGCTGGCAGGATCCTCAGCCTTCTTCAGCTGCATCTCCTCCATCTCAAGACGGGTTTCGCGACGTTGTAGCTCATCGATTTCCTCGGGCTGGCTATCCAACTCCATACGCAGGTGCGCAGCGGCCTCGTCGACCAAATCGATGGCCTTGTCGGGCAGCTGGCGGCCGGTGATATACCGGTTGGAAAGCGTGGCGGCGGCAACGAGCGCATCGTCGCCGATGGTCACCTTGTGGTGCGCCTCGTAACGCTGCTTCAGGCCGCGCAGAATCGCGATGGTGTCTTCAACGCTCGGCTCGCCGACGAAGACCTGCTGGAAACGACGTTCCAGAGCCGGGTCCTTCTCGATGTTCTCGCGGTATTCGTCGAGCGTGGTCGCGCCAATCAGGCGGAGTTCGCCACGGGCCAGCATGGGCTTCAGCATATTGCCCGCGTCCATGGAGCCTTCGGCCGCACCCGCGCCGACGATGGTATGAATCTCGTCGATGAAGGTGATGATTTCGCCGTTCGCGCTCTTGATTTCGTTCAGGACGGACTTCAGGCGTTCCTCGAATTCGCCACGGTACTTCGAACCAGCCACCATCGAGCCCAAATCAAGGCTGATGAGCTTCTTGTTCTGCAAGGTCGTGGGCACGTCGCCTGCCACGATACGTTCCGCCAGGCCTTCGACGACGGCGGTTTTGCCGACGCCGGGCTCGCCGATCAGAACAGGGTTGTTCTTGGTACGGCGGGAAAGAATCTGGATGACGCGGCGGATCTCCTGATCGCGGCCAATGACCGGGTCGAGCTTGCCTTCCTTCGCCTGCGCCGTGAGGTCGGTGGAGTATTTCTCCAGCGCCTTGTAGCTGCCTTCGGCGTCCGGGCTGGTGACTTTCGCACCGCCACGCACGCTCGGCACGGCCTTGCGCAAGGCTTCCGCGGTCACGCCGTTGTTCTTCAGAATCGTTGCGCTCTCGTTCGGCGCGGCGTCAATGATACCGATGAGCAGATGTTCGGTGGAGACGTATTCGTCGCCCATCTTCTGCATTTCCTTCTCGGCCTGAGCCAATGCGGCCGTCAACTGGCGGCTCGCCTGCGGCTGCGAGGTCGAAGAACCGCTCGCGCTCGGCAGCGCGACCAACGCGTTGCGCACGGTGGCACCAATCGCCTTCGGGTCCCCGCCCGCGGCGCTGATCAGCCCTGTGACCACGCTGTTTTCCTGACGCAGCAGCGCATCCATCAGATGCAGAGTGTCAACCTGCGGATTGCCCGCAGCCGACGCGCTTTGAATCGCGTCACCGATGGCTTCCTGAGCCATGGTCGTAAATTGTTGTTCCATGTTTTCCTCCGTTTGTTCGCCCTGTTCCAGCGTGAATCGTTGGAATTCAAGGCATTATTCAATCTCTGCTTATTACAACCGCAAACGGAGGAGTTCTATTCCCAAAACTTGAGTCCATTCGACTCAAGTTTTAGAGGTCATTGTCTAGTTTTGTAATTCAAATACCTGTTAAGTGTCGTTTCGACGGCGCTATACGTATCTTTCAACAATTATTATCAGGTAAAAGCGAACTGGGTAAAACAAACCGGCCAACGGAACTTGGGTTCCGCTAGCCGGCCTATTGGATACCTATACCTTATATATTGATGAAACTTCGATACCGAACCGAGGTTAAATCCGCGACTCAGCTCAGCCCTTGACCACGACGTTGCGCAGGGAGCCGATGCCCTCGATGTTGACGATGGCCTCGTCGCGCGCCTTCAGCGTTCCGGAAGCGTTAGGGGTTCCGGTCATGATGACGTCGCCGGGCAGGAGCGTCGCGAAGCTGGAAATTTCGGCGATTTGCTCGGGAATCGAATGAATCAGGTCGGCGGTGGTGCCAGAAGCGGCGGGCACATCCTCGCCGTTCAGCGTGAAGGAAATCTTGGCATCTTTCCAGTTCAGGTCGGTCTCGACCCACGGGCCGAGCGGGCAGGAAGTGTCGAAGCCCTTGGCGCGCGTCCACATCGGGTCGTCGCCCTGCAGGTCGCGCAACGTCACGTCGTTGACGCAGGTGAAGCCGAGCACGTAATCCATGGCCTTCTCGACCGAAACGTTCTTGGCGATACGGCCCATGACCACCGCCACTTCCGGTTCGAAGTTCATATCGTTCGAAAAATCGGGAATGACAATCGGATCGTCAGGACCGATAACGGAGGTGGATGGCTTCATGAAAATGACCATCTCGCTCGGGGCATGCTCGGCGGCAGACTGGCCCTTGGAATGCATATATTCGGCGTGGGCCTCGTAGTTTTTGGCCAGGCCGTAAACCTTGGACGGGATGACGGGGGCAAGCAGGCGGATGCCCTCTTCGTCGATCAGGTGGCGCTCGCCGGTGGGCTGCACTGGCTGGGAGCCGAAGGGATAACCGTCAAGCTCGACCAGATAATCCTTCTTGTCGTTGCTGTCGGTCTGCACAAAGGCATAGTGCGGAACATCGTTATAGGAATAGCGTGCGATTCTCATGCCTTCAGCCTACGCCACTTCCCCGTCTTACATAGGCCAAAAGCCGAAATAGGCCAGAAATAGTCCCGAATACTGCCGCTCCATGGACGCTTACTCGTGCCTCATCCCCAGACGGACTCACCTGTACTGGAAACACCTCAACGAACCAGCTAAATACGATTTTCCCCGCACTAACCCCGGCACATGTGAGGGAAAAAGCGCAACCTGAGCCGCTAAATACAACTTTCCCCGCACATCAACCCCACTTAGTGCGGGAAAAGACACAAACTCAAATGGCATCGCGGCGGACGCGGAATTCGAAGCCCTCGTTGTCGGAAAGCGGGATTTCCTTCGTTGCGACGTTTTCGACGCGCCCCCATTGCGGGCCATGGCCGAGACGTTCGACGAACGAAGCGACCAGGCTCTGCTCACCTTGCACTTCGACCTCAACCGAGCCGTCGAGCCGATTACGCACCCAGCCGGCCACGCCGCAACGACGCGCCTCGTTGACCGCAAAGTAGCGGTAGCCGACGCCTTGTACCATGCCGGTGACCACCGCACGCACACGGATGACGCGACCTTCGGTTTTATTTCTACCTTTGACTTTACCTACGCCGCTTTTCATTTTTGCCTGTTCTCTCATCGTCTCCCCCAAAACGTTGAAATATCAGTAGTTCAGATAAACGCACGCTCTCCGAAAATCGCGGTGCCGACGCGCACGATGGTCGAACCTTCCGCCACGGCATAGTCCATATCGTGGGTCATGCCCATCGAAAGTTCGCGGCATTGCGCCGTTCCGGGCTCGCCGGACTTGAGAATCGTGTCGCGGGTGCCACGAAGATGCGCGAACCCGTTGCGTATCGTCTTTTCATCGTCGACGTGGGCGCCGATGGTCATCAAACCCTGCAATTGCAAGCCTTCCATGGCGGCAATCTGATAGGCGAGGTCGACCGCTTCGTCGGGTTCGCAACCGGATTTCGAAGCCTCGCCGGATTCGTTGACCTCCATCAGCACGCCGACGACGATGTGGCGGGCGACGGCGCGACGCGCGATTTTCTGCGCCTCGTCAAGCGAGCCGACGGATTCGATGGTGTCAACGTAAGGGAGCACCTTGCCGATTTTGTTGGATTGCAGCTGACCGATGAGATGGAACGGAATATGGCCATTTGATGAGGATTGAGAAGTAGTGGAACCGTTTGCACCTGATGCGGCCTCGGTGACAGAACTCTGAGAGCCGCTGGCGTTCTGAGTATCGACGGCAACTAAACCGTTGGAACCACTGGTATTTTGCGCGTTCGCAGCGGCACCGAGCGAAAAGCCGCGCTGCGCGCACTGGCGAATCAAGCCTTCGGCCTTGGCGGAGATTTCCTGCGGACGGTTCTCGCCGATCATGCGTACGCCGGCGTCGATGGCAGCCATGATTTCGCCGACATCGCGGGTTTTAGTGGCCGCAAGCAGTTTCACCGACCCAGATTCACGGCCGGATGCCGTCTCGGCTTGCGCAATGTCATCAAGCACTCGATGCACGCCGTCCGTGATTTCCTTGATTCGCGCCTCGTCAATGACCTCGTTGGCGAGATCCTTATGATCCATATAAGCAGTCATCATTCCCCGCTTCCCACTTCGATTGTCCGCATCCATATTATGCATGCCCATGTCATCGTGCAGAAATATATAGGAATAACGAAAATCAAATCACGATTCTGCCGTCGATTTACGTCCGACACATTTTAGTGTCGAAAAACGGACTTTCAGCAATCACAAGATGCACTTTCCCAGCACCGACCGTCTTTACCGCTGGGGAACAGACTACAAACATTCGTTAGATGCTGTTTACCAGCATCAACATGTACCAAAATGCAAAAGACCATCAACCTTAAGAACTTAGTGCTGGAAAACGGACTTTAAACAACTGTTAGATGCAGTTTACCAGCACCAACCCGTACTGCTGCTGCGAAACAGACTACAAGCACTCGTTAGATGTCGTTTACCAGCACCAACTGTCTTTACTGCTGGAAAACGGACTTTAAACACAAATCAGATGCTGTTTACCAGCGGCAAAATGCGGACACACGAACGATTCAATCACAAACACAGTTTCATGCAGGGAAACGGACCCTAGATAATTGTTAAATGCAGTTTCCTAGCAGCAAATCGCGGGCACAACGTTTGACGACGAATGTGCCCGCGATTCCTTATTGCTATACCTTACTTAATTACTCTGTCTTACTTACGAAATCCTCAGTCCAGCCCGTGAACGGCCTCGGCCAGCGAACGAACGTAATCGGTGACGTACGGCACCGCGTCTTCGCCGTATTTGCCGACGAGACGCACGATAGCCGAGCCGACGATGGCACCGTCCGAATCGGCGGCCATGGTGGCGGCCTGCTCGGGGGTGGAGATGCCGAAGCCGATGGCGGCCGGCACGTCGGTGACGGAACGCACTTCGCGCACCATCCCCTTCACATCGCTGGTGATTTCCTTGCGCACGCCGGTGACGCCGAGCGAGCTCACGCAATAAATGAAGCCCTTCGCGTCCGAAGCGATGCTGTGGATGCGCTCGTGCGAGGTCGGCGCGATGAGGCTGACCAAATCAAGCCCCTCGGCGGCCAACGGCTCGTCGAATTCCGGCTTTTCCTCGTGCGGCACGTCCGGCAGAATCACGCCGTCGAGCCCGACTTCCGCAGCGCGGTGTGCGAAACGCTCGAGGCCGTAGGAATAGAGCACGTTGGCGTAGGTCATGAAGACCATCGGCGTCTCGATCTTATGGTCTTGGCGCAGACGCTCGACCAACGCGAAGGCGTCATCGGTCGTCGTTCCGGCGGAAAGCGCGCGGTTGCTGGCTTCCTGAATGACCGGCCCTTCGGCCGTCGGGTCGGAGAAGGGAACGCCCAGCTCGATCAGATCCGCACCGGCGTCGATCATGGCCGGCACCAGCTTTTCGGTCAACGCGATCGAGGGATCGCCGACCGTGACGAACGGGATGAAAGCCTTGCGGCGGCTGCCGTCGGGGGCGGTGAACGCTTGCAAAATGCGGGAACGGCGAGCGCCCTGTTGGGCCTGTGTTGTCTCAGTCATATCAGTTGCATCCTTTCACAACGTTTTCATCACTCCGCCTGTTTCCGTTGACCATAGTCTTCACATCGGTTGCGGCATTTGCACCGTTGGCCTTGGTTGTCTCAGTCATGAAGATCCTCCCCACGGTAGCGGGCCATGGCCGCCACATCCTTGTCGCCACGCCCGGAAAGGGTGACGATGATACTTTGGTCTTTTGGCAGCGTCGGCGCGAGTTTCATGGCGTAGGCCACGGCGTGCGCGCTTTCGATGGCCGGAATGATGCCCTCGGTACGGCTCAGATATTCGAAAGCGTCAACCGCCTCTTCGTCATTAATCGGCACGTATTGGGCGCGTCCGGAATCCTTCAGAGCCGCATGCTCGGGGCCGACGCCCGGGTAGTCGAGGCCGGCGGAAATCGTGTAGACCGGCGCGATCTGACCGTATTCGTTCTGGCAGAAGTAGCTCTTCATGCCGTGGAAGATGCCGAGCGAACCGGTGTTCATGGTCGCCGCCGTCTCCTTGGTGTCGATGCCGCGGCCGGCCGCCTCGCAGCCGATGAGCTGCACGTCCTTGTCGTTGATGAAGTTGTAAAAGCTGCCGATAGCGTTGGAACCGCCGCCGACGCACGCGATCACCGCGGCCGGAAGTTTGCCTTCGTCCTCAAGAATCTGCTTGCGGGCTTCCTTGGAGATGACGGACTGGAAGTCGCGCACCATCGTCGGGAAGGGGTGCGGGCCCATGCAGGAGCCGAGGCAGTAGTGGGTGTCGGAAATGCGACGCGTCCATTCGCGGAACGTCTCGGACACCGCGTCTTTGAGCGTGCCGGTGCCGGTGGTCACCCCGCGCACTTCCGCACCGAGCAGCCGCATGCGGTAGACATTCAGCGCCTGGCGTTCCATATCCTTCTGGCCCATGTAGACCACGCAGTCCATGCCGAAAAGCGCCGCGACGGTTGCCGTGGCAACGCCGTGCTGGCCCGCGCCGGTTTCAGCAATCAGACGGGTCTTGCCCATATGCTTGGCGAGCAACGCCTGGCCCAGCGCATTGTTAATCTTATGCGCGCCGGTATGGTTCAGATCCTCGCGCTTCAGATACACCTTCGCGCCGCCGAGGTCCTTAGTCATGTTCTCTGCGTAATACAACAGCGACGGACGGCCGGCGTACTTTTTCTCGAGGTCGTCGAGTTCGGCGAGGAAGTCGGGATCATTTTTGTAATGATTGTAGGCCTCCTCCAGCTCGTTGACGGCGCCCATCAGCGTCTCGGGGATGTACTGGCCCCCGTGGATGCCGAAGCGCCCCTTTGAATTGGGCGAATTGGTCATGAGATTGCTCCTTAATATATACAGTTGGTTTTTGGATTATTTGATTACGTCGTTGATAGCGTTGATACTAACCGGATTTGGCGGCTGAGGTATCGAAGCGTCTATCCTGTAAACCTTGTTATCGTATTACATATCATCGGTACCGCGGGTTTCCGTACTATTCGAAACATCTAACCTGTAAGCCTTGTGGTCGAGTCAAGTATCATCGGCATCACCCACTTCCGGATTACTAGAAACGTTCCGTACCGCTTTGACGGCGGCGAACATCTTGCTTGGATCCTTGAGACGGTCCGTTTCGACACCCGAACTCATATCGACACCGAACGGGTGCGTGGCAAGGATGGCTTCGGCCACATTCTCTGGAGTGAGGCCACCGGCCAGCATGAACGGGCGAGCAACATCACGAACCAATGACCAGTCAAAGGTCTTGCCATCGCCCGCGCCCGCGTCAAGCAGCACCATGTCGGCCGATGATGCGACGGCTTGGGCAACATCCATCGCCTCACGCACCTTGAACGCCTGCATGATTGGCACGCTTACCAGCTCACGCAGTCCGGCAAGATAATCCTCGTCTTCGTGGCCGTGAAGCTGAACCACATCGAGGCCGGCATCGCTCGCGATTTCCGCCACGCGCTCAGCCGGTTGGTCGACGAACACCCCTACCGCAGCCGGTGGTTTTACGCCGGTTTCGATGGCCTGAGCCTTCATATATTTGACCAGTTCGACCACACGTTCCGGAGAAATCGAACGATGGGATTTAGGGAAGTCAATGATGAATCCGACGGCATCGCTACCGGCCGCGAGCGCCGCGTCCATGTCCTGCTCGCGTTTCAGCCCGCAAAGCTTGATTTTATAAGCGTTCGGGGTATCCGCGTTTGCAGCATCTGCGCTCACAGTTCCATCGGCCGAGAGCGCCTCGTCCAAAATTGCGCGAGAAACAATGGCGCCATCTTCAAATGGCACACCATTATCGGCTGATCCCGAAAATGCGGCTCGAGCTGATGCTGTCGAATCATTCATCGCGCTACCTCCTCTCAACAACGAATAAACAGCGGACGAACGAGCCACCAGACTTGCAATCAGCAAGAACAGACTCAATAGATGCCGTCAGTTTATTCATCATCGTGCCTCTTATTTCCCAGCCACAGACGAAGTATTCGCCGGACCACCACGCAACTCGGCGAGCGCCGCGGTCTTGTCAGGCGAACGCATCAGCGTCTCGCCAATCAGCACCGCGTCGACACCGGCCGCTTCAAGTTCCTCGACATCGGCACGGGTGGCGACGCCGGACTCGGAAACGAAAATACGATCCGGTCCAACGGATGGGCGCAGCTCGATGCTGTGGTTGAAATCGACCTCGAAAGTCCGAAGGTCACGGTTGTTGACGCCGACCACGCGAGCACCAGCGGCGATGGCACGCGGCACCTCGTCGGGCTGGTAAGCCTCCACCAGCGCGCTCATGCCGAGTTCGTGGGCGAGCGCGGTGTAGTCCGCAAGCTGTTTATCGTCGAGAATCGAGCAAATCAGCAGCACCGCCGAGGCACCGCAGGCACGAGCCTGATAGATCATGTATTCGTCGACGATGAAGTCCTTGCGCAGCACCGGAATATCGACCGCCGCCGCGACCTGGCGAAGATGCTCGTCGGAGCCTTTGAACCACGTCGGCTCGGTCAGGCAGCTGATGGCCGTCGCCCCAGCCTTTTCGTAGTCGCGGGCGATGTCGAGGTAGGGATAGTCCTGCGCGATGATGCCCTTGCTCGGCGAGGCCTGCTTGAGCTCGCAGATGAAGCTCATGCCCGGAGCCTTCAGCGCACGCTCGAACGGGAACGCCGCGTCGCCGGTCTCCCCCGCTGCAACCTTGCGCGCATTGACCTCGCGAGTCTGCGTCTCCACCACGTTCTGCGGGGTCTGCGCCTTCTCCTCGGCCACGCGCTCGCGGGTCTTGGCGGCAATACGCTGCAGGATATTTTCGGAATCAGCCATTACCTTTGCACTTTCCTATCGTTGGTATCGACAGCCACAAGGTCACAAAATAGCGTCATACAATCAATGACACATTCGCGACGATGTTCCATCGTTTCATCAGTCCTTACTTTTCAGCGTCGGCCTTGGCGAACGCCTGCGAACCGGCGACGAACTCGTCGAGCGTCTTCATCGCGGCACCTGAGGCAATCTGTTCACGAGCGATTTCCACGCCTTCGCCAATCGACGAGGCGACGCCGGAAACATAGAGCGCGCAAGCGGCATTGAACAGCGCAGCCTCGAGCTTCGGGCCGGTTTCTTTGCCGCCCAGAATGGCGCGGGTGATTTCGGCGTTCTGTGGCGGGGTGCCGCCGAGCAAATCCTTCTTCTCACAACGGGTCAAGCCGAACTCTTCGGGAGTCAACGTCATCGGAAGGTACTCGCCGTCGCGCAGCTCGCAGGCCGCTGTTTCGGCGGAAAGTGAGACTTCGTCCATCTTGTCGCGGCCGTAGACGACCAGGGCACGCTTGACGCCGAGGCTTTCGAGCACGTGAGCGATGGGCTCCACAAGATATTCGTCGTAGACACCGAGCAGGAAGTATTCGGGGCGGGCTGGGTTGGTCAGTGGCCCGAGGATGTTGAAAACGGTGCGGAAGCCAAGCTCCTTGCGGATCGGGCCGACGTAGCGCATCGCGGTGTGGTAGCGCTGGGCGAAGAGGAAGGTGAAGTTGTCCTTCTTGAGCAGGTCGACCGCCTCTTCTGGCGAAAGCGAAATGTTCGCACCGAGGGCTTCGAGGCAGTCGGCGGTTCCGCATTGCGAGCTGGCCGCACGGTTGCCATGCTTGGTGACCTTGGCTCCGGCGGCCGCCGAAATCAGGGCCGCGGTGGTGGAGATGTTGAAGGTGTTGGCGCCGTCGCCGCCGGTGCCGACGATGTCGAGCGTCTCGATGCCGGGGTGCGGAACGGGGGTGGCCAGTTCACGCATGGCCGCGGCACAGCCCGCGATTTCGTCGATGGTCTCGGCCTTGGTCGACTTGGTGGAAAGCGCCGCGAGGAACGCTGCGTTCTGGGTCGGCGTCGATTTGCCGCCCATGATTTCCTTCATGGCCTGGTAGGCCTCGTCGTAGGTGAGGTCATGCTTGTTGACGATTTTGACGATTGCTTCACTGATCATTGTTATTACTTCCTTGTGATTTATTGGTTAATAATTATTGTTTCGATTTGATAATTGCTTGAAATGAAAAGTCATAGAGATAAGGTCAATTGCCGAACCTTTCGACAACACCGATGAAATTCTTGAGAATATCTTTGCCCAGCGGCGTCAGGATACTTTCGGGGTGGAACTGGACGCCGAACATCGGGTCCGTGACGTGCTGGACGGCCATGATTTCGTCCGAATCGGCCGTGCGAGCGACGACGCGCAACGTATCCGGCAATGTCGCCTTGTCGGCTTCCAGCGAGTGGTAGCGCGCGGCTTGAATCCGCGAAGGCATCCCAGCGAAGAGTGGGCAATCATTGTCGAGTTCGACCGGTGAGGCCTTCCCGTGCATCAGTTCCGCGGCGGGAACGACCTTGCCACCCAGCGCCTCGCAGATGGCCTGGTGACCAAGGCAGACACCCAGAATCGGCACTGTTCCGGAAAGCTCACGTACCACGTCTTCGCAGATACCGGCGTCGGCAGGCTTGCCGGGCCCGGGCGAAAGCACGATGCCGTCGGAACCCAACGCGGCCAAGCCAGCCACGTCTAGATCGTCGTTGCGCACCACGTTGACGTCCGGTTCGATGGAGCCGATGAGCTGGTAGAGGTTGTAGGAGAAGCTGTCGTAGTTGTCGACGATGGTAATCATGCGATACCTCCGTTCGCTTCGTTGATGGCGTCCACGACGGCGAGCGCCTTGTTGCGGCATTCCTCGAATTCCTTGTCGGGGTTGGAATCGGCGACGATGCCCGCACCGGATTGCACGCAGACCTTGCCGTTGTGCTTGAAGGCCAGGCGGATGCCGATGCAGATGTCGAGGTTGCCGGAGAAGTCGAGGTAGCCGATGGCCCCGCCATAGATGTCGCGCGGGGAATCCTCGAGTTCCGCGATAATCTGGCAGGCACGGATTTTCGGCGCTCCAGAAAGCGTTCCAGCCGGCAAGACAGCGTCAATGACATCCAGCGCATCCTTGCCATCCGCAAGTTGTCCGGCAACCGTGGAACCAATATGCATTACATGCGAAAAGCGCAGAATATCGTGCAACCGCTCCACTTCGACACTGCCAAGCTTGGAAACGCGGCCGATATCATTGCGTCCGAGGTCGACCAGCATATTGTGCTCGGCCAATTCCTTTTCGTCACTCAAGAGGTCCTGCTCGACAAGTTTGTCTTCTTCAGGCGTCGCGCCGCGCGGGCGGGTTCCGGCGAGCGGATAGGTCAGGAGCTTGCCGTCTTCGAGCCGCACCAACGTCTCGGGTGAGGCGGCGGCGATTTCGATGTCATCGCTGGACATAAAGACCATGTACGGGCTCGGATTTTCAGCCCGCATCAATCGGTAGGCATCGAAGAGGCTGCCGGAAGCCGAAGCGACGCTGGGGTTGGAAAGCACGACCTGGAAGATGTCGCCGGCGTAGATGTGTTCCTTGGCTTTCCTAATCATCGAACCGTATTGCTCGCGGTTAAGCGTCAGCTCCAGCTCGCCGTCAAGTTCCAGCGGCTTGAAGTCGTAGCGCTTGCCATGGTCCAAAATCTCTTGCATCTGCTCGATTTGAGCCACCGCGCGCTCGTAGGAAGCGTCCACATCGCTGGTGTCGACGCCGGCGATGAGCTGGAGGCGCTGGCGGTAGGAATCGAAGGAAATGAGCTGGTCGAAGAGCATCAGATCGACATCGGGCAACGCCTTCGGGTCACGGGTTTCCTGTCGCAATGTCGGCTCGGCGTAGGCGAGATAACCGAAGGAGAAATAGCCGACCAAGCCGCCGGCGAATGGCGGGAAGCCTTCGAGACGCGGGCTTGAATACTGGGCGAGCACCTTGCGGATCGCCTCGCTTGGATGGTCGACGTGCTTGTGTTCGACCACGACATCATCGGCGTTCGAACCTGCAGGAGCAACCCGCTTGATGGTCAAGTTACCGGCCTTGCAGGTCAGTTCGAGCGTCGGCGCGAATCCGAGGAAGCTGTAGCGCCCCATGCGCTGGTCGGCTTCGGCGCTTTCCAGCAGGAAGCAATGATTGGAGGCGGCACGCACCCGGCGCATGGCCTCAATGGTGGTCAGGCGATCGGCGAGCAGCTCACGCATCACCGGAATACGGCGGTATTTGCCGGACTTGGCCAATTCACGCACTTCGTCAAGCGTCGGCCGAATACCCACGTACCGGCTTTCGTCCGCAGCGCCGCGAACGACCGCGCCAGAACCCAAGCCCGAGCCCGCCGTAGCATCCGTACTCATGGTCATCATGGGCACCTCCCAGAGACTTTCGCCTCATTTTGGGACCAAAAAAGCCCGTCCCAGCTGTCAATTACAGCCAAGGACGAGCGATATATGCCCGCGGTGCCACCTTGGTTCACGGTCTCCCGTGCACTTGAGACGCCAACACGTCTCCGGCAACTGACGTATGCCTTACGTCGCAGCCTCATAGTCGAAATCCATCCGGCCAATCGGTGCGCCCTCAGCGGCCCACTCAACGGTTCGCATCTCGTCCCGGCTCTCACCATCCCGGGCTCGCTCCTCGCGCGTTTCCGTCTACTTCCCCGCTTCATCGGTTTGTAGCATTTTTAATTATTGTTGCTTAGACTACACTGTCGGTTTTGTACCTGTCAATTCGCTTGCCCAATTGGCTGCAAGAATGCGGTCGGACTTGTCCGCACGAATATCGTCCCAAGTGAAGCATTCCAAGGCCTCCCGCGCACTCATCGAAACCGGTCCGGTAGCGTCCGGCATGTGGACATTGCGTGGTCCGCGGATGCCAAGCAGCCATGCACAATATCCGATAATCTGCTCTGGGTTGACTCCATCCGATCGCAAGGAGCCGATATCCAGCGAACGCTTGCGTTTGGCCAAGCGCACCCCGGTCGGATCATCGATCAACGGCAGGTGAGCATACGTGGGACCATCAATTCGTTCGATTCCATATTTTTTGGCGAAACCGGATGCAACCAACGCTTGCCGAATCCAAATCTGCAAGGCCGTGGAACGCAGCAAATCACGGCCACGCACGATATCGTTGACGCCCATCAACAGGTCATCAACTACTACCGCGAGCTGGTAGGAGAAGATGCCATCGGAACGGCGAATCACGGTGTCGCCGACTTCGCGGGGCAAGTCGAAACATTGCCTGGCGAATATGCGGTCATCGAACGTAACCACGCTGCCGCGCGCACCTTCTTCCGGGACTGTTATACGCCACGAATGACGCTGGCCGGCCTCAAGCCGCGAGCGTACCTCGTCAGGATGCTCGGTCAGCAACTTCCGGCACGTTCCGGGGTAAATCAGGAACCGGTCACCTTCCTGCGGGGCCGAGGCCGCGCGTAAATCGGCTCGCGAACAGAAACACGGATATACCAGCGGAAAGTCATCCAGACTCACGGATTCCAGCGAGCGCAACGCTTCCTCGTAGATTTCCGTGCGCTGTGACTGATAAGCCGGCTCGCCGTCCCAATCCAGCCCGAGCCAATGCAAGTCGTCCATGATCCATTCGTCGGCATCCTTGAGCGCGCGCGGTCCGTCAACGTCCTCAATGCGCAATAGGACTTTGCCTTGTTTCCCTTCCAAACCAGCCTGGGAACCACCGTCGCCCGAACCATCCCCGGCATGAGCTGAAAGCCAGGCCGCCAGCATCGCGTAGACGTTGCCAATATGCATGCGGCCCGAAGGAGTAGGAGCGAAACGCCCGACCTTCAGACTTTGCCCAGCCACAGACATTTCGGCAACCGACGATTCACCAGCAGAGGCAATCTCGTCATTCCGCACGGCACGTAACAGCTCAAGCTGTTCATCCGCACTTCCCCTGATCATTGAATCCAGAGCTCGGAATCCGTCGGCCATTCGTTGGGCTTGCAGCCGCGCAGGCTCATCGATTGTTCCTGCATCAGAGGCGCGAGAGCGTTGGGCGCGGGGCACGAAGGCTCGTTGTCGATATGCCCGAGCCGGTGGCCGACCTCGTGGTTGATGACCATGACGCGGTAACGGTCGAGCGACATTCCGGCCTTCAGCATCTGCGGCGTCGCGCCGTTCCAGCGGTCTTCGTTGATGATGACGTCGTCGCCCACCCGACAGCTGTATTCGTCGGAACAATCGCCTGAGAACGTCGTCATCAGAGAGGGCTGCGAAAGATAAATCACGAAATCGCAATTGCTCGAGTCGGCACTGTACGTAAAGCTCGCGCCGGCACGCGGCCATCCGCGCGGGTCGTTGAGGGTACGGAAAATACTGTTTTCGAATTCCTGTTGGACTTTAGTACCGCCTACGTCACCCTTGGTGCTCACACAATACGAATACTGGTGGGCCGGTTTGCCGCTCGCTGCGGCGGTTTTCTGCGCGGTCGCGAGAATCGAGGCACGGCTTTGGTCGGTCAGCGGCTTGCGAGCGGTTGCCTTTTTGAGGTCAGGTTTCGGAGGTTTGCTCTTGCCGTTGCGCCCCGCTTGCTTAGCTTGCCAGGAAGCAGAGGACGTATCTTGCCGCGTTGCGGAATCGTTATGGTCAACGGCCGAAATCACCGCTCTGCAGCCGAAAACGACGGCAATGACCACCACCAGCGCCACCACCGCCACAGCGACACGACGAACGAGATATATGGATTTTATCGCGCGTCGCGTCCTCGAAGTGCTGCCGGCTCTGCCTCTCGAGCTGTTACCTCGCTGAGAATCTTGAGCATCGTCATCTTTCAACACGGCACCGATAAAACCTTGCGAAATCGCGGGATCCGGCAAAGGACTGGTTGCCCGTGAATCCTGAAAACCATGAGCGGCCTTGCGTGGGGACGAGGAATCCTCAGCCGCCCGAGTGTGTGTGTTATGAGCGGTTTTCGGCCCGCTCAATCCCAAAAAATGACGAAACACACGCAACCCGCGCCGCACGCCGTGGTTGAACCCGCGAACGGCAGCAAGCAGAATCTGGCCGAGTCGACGTATGAAAGCCCGAACCACTTTGCCGATTCGGCGGCCCACAGCGTTCGACGACGACTTCCCCGCCGGCTTTTTGCCGCACGAAGACCCCGAGTCTGGCCGTCCCCCACGTTTCACATTGTCTCCTGCCTCAGGCTTCAATCGTTATGGCTCAATAATAGAGATTCTTGATGACGAGCAAAATTTGCAAGTCTCAATGTTCATCTTTACCGTAAATTTTCGATATGGGATTTCCGCGTATCCGCACTTTGCAATAAAGCGATCTCCGCTTCTCTTCACTTTGCGATAGACCTATTTCCGTTATTCACAGGTCCCAAGCTGGACGCGGAACCAGGCGGAAACCAAACACAAAGCTTGACGAAGAACCGGAGCGTGTAGACGGAAAGTTGGAGATGTTTTCTTGTTTTCCGTCCACACGCCCGCCGAGCACAAAACAAGCACAAAGTTTGATGTGGTGCTGCACCCAAAATCATAAAAATGGCACGGCCTGCGAAATCACAGACCGCGCCATCACTGTTGGCAACGAACGCAACGCCAGAAACCTAAAAACCTGGCAACCAGCAAAAGCTCATTATTGCAATTCGATAACTTCACACATACTATGCCAGATAGCCGAAGCAGAACTTGAAAATCCATGCACCAATGATGGCACCGATGATCGGGGCCACAACCGGAATCCAAGCCTCGCCCCAGCGGGAAGTACCCTTGTTGGGAATCGGAAGGATCCAGTGCAGGAAACGAGGCACAAGGTCACGAGCCGGGTTCAGGCCAGGGCCAGTGGAGCCGCCCATGGAGACCACAAGACCCCAGACGATAAGGCCGACGACGATGGCCGCGGCGGCTGGGTCCTTCTTGCCCCAAGGCAGGGAAAGCATGCACAGCGCGCCAAGCACGAGGACAAGGGTGCCGAAGAGCTCGTTGAGGAAGTAGACGATTTTATTGTTGGAAGCCTCGGTGGTGCTGAACGTTGCAAAGATGGCGTCAGGGCTGGTTTCCATTTTGTAATATGGAAGATAGGTGAAATAGATAATCAGCTGGCCGACGGCCGCACCAAGCAGCTGCGCGACGATATAAGGCGCGACTTCGTTCCATGGGAAAAGGCCGTTGACAGCCTGGCCGATGGTCATGGCCGGGTTGATGTGCGCGCCCGAGACAGAACCGATCATCATAACCGGGAACATGACGCCGAAACCGTAGCCCATCGCTATGTTGAGCCAGCCGGTACCATGGCCTTTCGTGCCCTTGAGTTCGGTGTTGGCCACCGCTCCATTGCCGAAAACCATCAGGAACGCCGTTCCTATGAATTCAGCCGCTAACTTTGTCCATAGAGTGGGATCCATTATTCTTCCTCCTCAAGTACGACGAACGTGCCTTCACACAGCCATGTGGCTCAGGCACAGAACATCTATCGTTCTTAGTCATCTCTCGAAAATAATAAGTTCGAAACGTTGAACTTATCCATATCCGATAATTAGAAGTGTAACCCACCGAATGATAACGACATTCCAATTTTGACAATTCTTTACGTTTCTTAAATATTTTGTTACTAAAATCACGTTTTAAATCGATAATTTTATTATTATCGTCGTAATTAATAGCTATTCTCCGCCAATAAACCAGTTAGAGAAATTCCGAATACCGCGGGCATTGTTCCAAAATCAGGAAAAGAACTGCCATACGTCCAAGAAAATGCTTATTCGATTACCATGAAACTAGCCAGAGGCGAAATTATTGCGCAAAATACGGCAAACGTTCTTACAACAAATAATCGCGGATTCGGAGACTTAATGCACTGGCCAGGAAAAAGCAGAGTGTGAACCCAAGTTCGGAGAATCAGGACCAGCTCGACAGATCCGCCACTTAACAGGCGACACACCGCCTTGCACAATACGGGAAGCATATGTATACTGTTCTCTTGGCTCTTGTAGTTTTAGACCAGCGCCCCTATAGCTCAGCTGGTTAGAGCAGCTGACTCTTAATCAGCGTGTCCGGGGTTCGAATCCCCGTGGGGGCACAGATAATATCCGCAGAATCGCAAGGTTTTGCGGATTTTTGTTTTTCGTGAAAGTGCGCCGGCAGACCCGGCATGTATCCCAAATGTATCCCTGCGTGCAAAAACGGCACAGTTTTTGACAGCTATAGTGTTGCAACTAGGGCGTGCCTAATCCGCGCACATAATTTGCCAATCGATTAGCGGGCGTAAGGCTGACCGGTCAAATCCTCCAACGTGGCTCGAACCGACGGGTCGACGTCGTGCGGATCGCCGCCGGAAGCGACGCGGGCGGATTCGGCAAGAGCGATGCCGTCCGTGTGCTTGTCAAGATTGAAGCGACGCACGACGATGATGCAAATCACGATTGACAGCGCATACCAGCCAATCATCAATGCTCCCAAGCCATTGCACGCCAACGATGTCTGCACGCGACGCGAGGAATCGAAACCGACGAATCCCAGAATGGCACCGACCGCTATCGCCGAAATTCCCGAAACCAGCTGGCGGAACCCGGCCTGAATGCCGCTGAACGTCGAGGCACGGTATTTGCCGGAAACGACCTGATCGACATCGGCGATGAACGGGAACACAGCCCAGGGAAGGTAGCTGGAAGGCGCTTTGGCGATGAAGAAGAACAGCGCGCCCGCCACCGCAAAAATCGTCCACCATGGTTCGGGCATCACCCCGACCAAGCGCCATGCGGCGAAAAGCCAGAACAGGCCGACGATGCTTGCCGCGAAACTGGCTTGGTACACGCGCTTCGGGCCGATTTTGGTCATGGCTACGCCGAACAGTGGGGTCAGCGGCACGGTGACGATACCGGAACTTAGCAGCAGCGAAGCGAACGCGGCGGTTTTGTTCCAGTCGTAGATGACAAAGAAGACGAAGGTCTGGCTGAACACGTCGCCGGCGGTAAGCATCAGCAGGTAAAGCGCCAAGTGGCGACGGAAAATCGCGATGCGCAGCGTGCTGGCATATTCGCGGAACATGACGGCCAGACGATGGCGCCAAAGCGCTACTTCATCATGGAATGAAAGATGGCTTTCGGAGCTTGATTGCTCGGCAGAACTTTTAATATACTGGCCAAATCCCGCCTCTTCGGGCGACATCTCCCACGTGTTTTTCCAGCAGATAAAAACGGCGAGGGCGAAGCAAATCGTGATCGCGATGGTGAACATCATGTATCCGGTCGGCCTGTGTTCACCGAAAAGCGAAAGCGTGCCTCCGCCAATCAGCAGGATCAACGTGCCGGAAGCGCCGGAAATCAGGAGGCGAACCGTCGAAAGCTTGGTGCGGTCATCGAAACCTAATGCCATTTCGCCGGGAAGCGTGTTGTAGGCCGACGCGAAAAGCTGGGCGACGGTGACCCAGAGCACGTAGACCAGAAAATAAACCGCGAACGGCAGGCCGGGAATCCAAAGGAGGATGCCCACCAAAATAAGCGGCGGGACAATCATCAATAACAGGTGACGACGGCCAAACCGACGGCCAATCGGAAAGCGATAGAGATTATCGCCGAGGATGCCGAACGAAAGCGCCGCGACGCCGCTGATAATCGCACTCAGGCCGACCACTGACTGCGCCACCGAGATGGACATGCCGCAGAAGCGTGTCCAGAAGAGGACCAAGTAGGTGCCGATAAGCGTGAGCTGACCGCCGCCGTATACGTCGCCGATACCATAGCCGATGGCGTTGCCCAGCGTGATCGGATCACGACGCGAGTGGCCGTGCGGATGACGCCGGCCAGATTGTTTCCCTGAATTTCCGGACCGCGTAGGGCGCAGATTGCGCTGCTGGTCAGATTCCCTCTCTGAATCCTCAGACTCAATAGGCTGCGATTGGGAAGGCTGCGATTGCGGCGGTGACGCCGGATACTTGCCTCTTCCTTGAGACCGAATCAAGCTCACACGCTCCTCATGTCGGATGTCATCAATCAGTCAGTATTCATCATAGACAACACGCATGGCAACGCGCGGCAGCCCCCCCCCAATCTCAACACCACGCACTTTACAATGCACAATAACTAAAAGGCAACCCATCTTTATCCACGAAATAAAGATTGCAACTGTAACCAGGCAAACAGAGACGCCTACACCTCGACCTGCTGTATTTCGACGGACGGATTCTTGCGGATCTTGGTGGAAACCAACGTGATGCAGAGTGCAACAAGCGCCAAGACTATCAGCAGGGCGAAGGCGTTTGTGGCTCCAGCAGCCGATGCAGCCTTGATATTGTGCGGAATATGGGCCTCGCTCAAGGAAAGCGACGCGGAAAGCACGGTGGTGCCGAGCGAACCGGCGTACTGCTGCAGCACGTTAAACAGGGAATTGAAATCGGTTTGCTGAACGCCGGAGACGAACTTGCTGGCGTCTGACATCGTATTGCCGTAGCCGAAGTTGAAACCAGCGCGCAGGAACATATAAAGCAGCGTCAGGATGACCACGGTCGCCTTGCCGGTCATCACCCACAAAGCGGTAGCGCCGATAATCAGCGAAATGTTGGAAATCAACAGGACCAGCGTCGGGCCGCGGCGGTCATAGAGCTTGCCGACGAACGGGGCGATGAAAGCGCCAAGCAGCGAACCCGGCAGAAGCATCAGGCCGGCGGCCAGCGAATCAATGCCGAGGAAGTTCTCGGCGAAAACCGGCAGCAGGAAGGAGCTGCCAATGTTGATGAACTGGAGAATGGCGTAGTTCGCGCCGCGCAGACTCACGATGGGCTCCTTAAAGAGGCGGAGGTTGAGCAGCGGGGACTTGAACGTGAGGCAACGCCAGATAAAGAGACCAAGCAGAACCACCGCCGCACAGATGGCGATGGCGACCTTATACGACCAACCGCCGCCGGCGCCGAACTGGTCGAAAATCTCGGTGAAGCTAATCATGAAGAAACTCAGCAACACCAAACCGATGCCATCGAAGGATTCGTTGGCTCCTTCGGCCTTAAGCCTCAAATTGGTCTCGCCCAAGATCCATGCGACGATGAGCAGCGGCAAGGTGAATATAAAGATGACGCGCCAGGAGAAGTAATAATTAATAAGCCCGCCGTAAGTGGGACCGAGCGCAGGCGCGAAGGACGTGACCATGTTGGCGACGCCGACGTAGGTGCCGCGCCTGCTGACGGGCACCAGTGCGAGGATGACATTGATCATCAGGGGTGTCGAGACGCCCGTGGCCGCAGCCTGGAGCAGACGGCCGAGCAACAGGAGCCAGTAGTTCAGCGGCAAGCAACACAGAATCGTACCGATGATGCTCACGACGACGGCACAGCGGAAAAGCAAACGCGCATCGAAACGCTTGAGCAGGAACGACGAGGTGCTCATCACGATGGTCACCATCAGCAGGTAGCCGGAAGTCAAAAGCTGGATGGTCGAAAGCGGCAAACCGAATTCTTTGGTCATCGTCGGGAAAGTGACGTTCAACGAAGTCTCGGTCAGGATGCCGGTGAAGGAAAGCAGGGCGGCTGCCGCGATGGATAGTTTTGTTTGTGTGGATACACGTTCTTCTTGCAAGTTGTAAACCTCAATATACTTTTGCCGATCAGGCACTTGAGGGGTGTGGCAATGGTTGGCGCGCTCCGACCCCCCCGAACACGCAACTTACCTAGTATACGCCGTTCACTGCGATAGCTTCAAGATATTAGATTTTCAACGGCTTGGAAAGCATAATGCTCTCTCGTTTTCATCTATTTAATCTTCAATCTGAAGCAACCAATCCAACAATAAATATCGCTATCTATCTAACAAATGGATATGAAAAATCCCGCCTGCACGATTCGTTTGAACGTGCGGCGGGATTTTTCTTGCTTAAGCTTGCGGTTTTAAACCGTTATCAACTTTTTAGACCGAGTTACTCGGCGACGACCTTGACGGTGAAGTTCGCGGAGATTTCGGGGTGCAGGGCCACGGTGGCGGGGAACTCGCCGGTGGTCTTGATGGTCTCGACCTTGATCGCCTTCGGATCGATGGCGGCCTTGGATTCGAGAGCGGAAGCGATGTCCATGGCGGAGATGCCGCCGAACAGCTTGCCGGACTCGGAGACCTTGGCCGTGAGCTCGACGACGGTGCCGTCGATGGCGGCCTTGGCGGCCACGGCGTCTTCACGGGTGGCCACGGACTTGGCCAGACGTGCACGCTTCATCGCTTCAATCTGGGAAGCGGCGCCCTTGCTCCACGCGAAGGCGAGGCCCTGCGGGATCAGGTAGTTGCGTGCATAGCCGGACTTGACCTCGACGACGTCACCGGAGTGACCGAGGTTGGAGACGGACTTGGTAAGAATAACCTTAGTTTCAGCCATTGTTCGTGCCCTCCTATCAGCGGCCGTTGGTGGCGTAAGGCAGCAGAGCCATCTCGCGCGCGTTCTTGATGGCGCGGGAAATCTCACGCTGTTCCTGGATGGTCACGCCGGTGATACGACGCGAACGGATCTTGCCGCGATCAGAAATGAACTTGCGCAGCAGCGCGGTGTCCTTGTAATCGATCTCGGTGATCTTCGCAGCCTTCAGCGGGTTCGGCTTTTTCTTGAACGGCTTGACTGGTGGTTTTGGCCTTTTACGTGACATATCAATGTCTCCTTAACACTTATAAACGTCTATTGCTTGATGCTTTACGCTACTGGCGACTATCGCTAGAACTCCGGCTCGTCGGAATCCCCGCCGAAATCGGAGCTGCCTCCGAAACTCGAGAATCCATCGCCGGTATTGCTGGAGCTGCCCCACGGATCGGCTGCGGGAGCCTGGGACTGGCCGCCTTGCTGGGCCTGCCCAGCCGAAGCGCCGCCCGAGTAGCCTGCGCCACCCTGGTATCCGCCGTTGCCGCCGGCATTGTAGCCGCCGTTATAACCGCCGCCATTGTTGCCGGCACCGCCGTTATAGCCTCCGTTGTTGCGGGAACCACCCTGGAACCCACCGTTGGAAGAGGACTGACGTTGCACCTGAGCGGTGGCATAGCGCAGGGACGGGCCGATTTCGTCGACCGTCATCTCCACAACCGTGCGGTTCGTACCGTCATTGGCGGTGTACGAACGCTGCTGCAAGCGGCCTTGGGCGATTACGCGCATGCCCTTGGAAAGCGAGGACGCGCAATGGTCGGCCATATCCCGCCACGCGGAACAGCGCATGAAGAGGGCGTTGCCGTCCTCCCACTGGTTCGTGTTGCGGTTATAGGTCCTCGGCGTAGAAGCGATGGTAAAACTCGCGACCGACGCGCCGCTGCCGATAGTGCGCAGCTCCGGGTCAGCCGTAAGGTTGCCGATAATCGTGATGACCGTATCTCCTGCTGCCATGACGTGCCTTCCTCACCAGCTTTTGGCTTTTGTCGATAACGATGAAGCGAAAAGCAAATAGACTAAAATTTAATATTCCTAAACGGAATTACTTGACATCCTTGCGAAGAATCTTCGTGCGGATTACGGACTCGTTCAGGTTCAGGACGCGGTCCAGCTCATCGTTCGTTGCCGGCTCGCAGCTGTAGTTGACCACGACGTAGTTGCCTTCGGTCTTGCCATCGATTTCATAGGCAAGCTTGCGGCGTCCCCAGATATCAGGGTCGGAAACGGAACCGCCCTCTTTGGTGACGATTTCCATATACTCATCGGTCAGCTTCTTCAGGGCTCTTTCGTCAAGCTCCGGATCGGCGATGAACATCAGTTCATACTTGTGTGCAGACATCACCCACCTCCTTCGGACTAAAGTCGGCCGCGGTCTTTCCGCGACAGGAGTGTGTATGCGTGCCATCTCAGGGCGCAAACCCGCGCCAGACATAGCTTTTCTATATTACGGGCTCCCGGCGACTTACCATTGTTTTTATCCTTGGTCATTATCTATCATAATATGATTGAGATTACTCGATGATAAAGTGAGATATCTTTGAGTTTGTCGCAGTGTTGAGAGAAAAGAGAGAATATGGAGTGCCCTTATTGCGGTGCCGGTTTACCTGCCGATGCACGGTTCTGTTCAAATTGTGGCAAGACAGTGACAACAACGGCCGCTGCGAACATGGCGCCTTCGCCGCAAAACGGAACACCCACCTCAACTCCGGCTTCGATTCAAGCCCCAACTCCGATTCAAGGTTCGGTTCCATCTCAGGCCCCACGACCAGTTCAGGGCCCAATTCCAGCTTCGCAATATCCTTCCGGGCATCCACAAGGCAGAACCACATATCGTCCCGCCAATGTCGGTAACCTCAACGGCGCGTATCCATCTGCGCCGTCCAACTATTACACGCAAACTCCGGCGACCACCCGAAACAGGGCCTCGGCCAAGGCCACGAAACCGGTAAAACGCACGTCAGCCGGTTTCACGAGCGCCGCCAACATCAAGGCCATGCTGGTCTCGCTTGGTATCGGTCTTGCCGCGGCGCTTTTGGCCACACTCCTAATCACTGCGCTGGTCTGTCTCAATGCTCACCTGTACTCACAGGGACAAGAAAGAGCCAAAAACATGATAGCCGCTCAGTTCGCAAACACAACGGCAGGCGGTTCCACGACCCAATTCACCTCAGGCTCCATTATCGCTATCTTCGTCAACATCCTCACCAACGCGACGGGCGGTGCCAGTTCCGTTTCATTGCTCCATGAATCCATACCGGAAGCCGCGGTTTTTGCCAGAGGAACGTTCGGCCTGCCTGGCCTGGCGCTGTTGCTCGGCACGGCTTTCGGCGCGTATATGGTTTCACGGCACATCATCGCGCAGAAGAAATGGGAACCGTTGGCCAGCTCGGCGATTGTGGGTTTCGCGGCCGGATTGATCTATCTTCTGTTGGCTGCTTGTTTCCCGATCCGCTGCGAGATTAGAAGCGACGAGCTGCATACGCTTTTGCCGTATTTCCCCCTGGACGACCCGGAGAAGACGTCCACCTTATCGCTTGTCAACAGTTCATTGACTTGGGTCACTTTCGTCATGCCGCTGCTGACCGCAGCGATTGGCACGCTGATAGGATACGCCTTTAGCAGGCGCTGCTTTGAGAACGGCAATGTCTTCTCTGCCTGCTGGACATGGGTTCACCAAGCACGAGGAGCGGCACGAACCTGCGCCGAAGCCCTTGGCATCTATTCCCTCGTTTTCTTCGTCTACAGTCTCATCATGCAAGTGCTGAATGTCATCATGTACACAATCTCCTACCACTGCGGAACCGCACCGATAATGGTCTTTCTCAGAAATATTCCAAGCAATCAATTGGCAGAATGGCAAGAGGGATCATTGGGCGGAATTTTGATGTACGTTTCGCCAACCTCGCCGAAGACACAACGACTATCTGCCCTATATGGCCCCGGGCTTTTCGGCAGCGACAAGTTGTATGCTTTCTCTGCTCTCACTCCAGAACGGTATATGCGCAGTAATCTACCGACCATGTTCCTGAATTATCTGCTTCCGCTGGTCCTGTTCCTGTTGAGCACGTTCTACATCATGCTGCGGGCCTCGGCCCGGTCTTTGCAGGATCGGGCGAACGCCGGGTGGGCCAAGACCTGGCAGACACCGGCTATCGCAGCAATTTTCTGGGCTGTGGCAGCAATGGTGATCAACCTTACGTGCGTGACGATGAAAGTGACGCAACCGCATCCGCAGGACCCATACCTCCTTGCGATGTACCATCAATTCTCCGGCGACAGCTATACCTATATCAACGACGTGCAACCATGGTATATCCTTTTCGGAGCGTTGTGGATGTTCGCCATCGAGGCGCTTGCGCTGAGCCTGGGACCTACGATGATTAAATCGATGCCGGGGCTGATGGGTATTCTCAAAGGAGGGCTGGTGCAGCCGTCTCCCGCCGTGTCCGGCGGAAGAAACGAAGCACGAAACAATCCTGACGGCAAAATAAGCCAGCCCGTTACCGATCCCAATGTCTTCATCGCTCTGCTCAAGGCCAGAGGCACACAAACCGTGTACGGACAATATGGAATGACGGCTGCGATGAGTGGCAGGCCGGGAATGGCACCGATCGGTGCGATACCGCCAATGCAAGGTGGTGCACCAGGCTACGGGCAGCCACAAGCGAATCCTTATGCTCGTTCCAATCCCTATTCGGCAAACTCACCAGCAACCAATCCAGCAACGCGCAACCCTTACTCCGCCTACCCGGATTCGGCACCGTCCCAAGCCAACGGGCAAACCGGCAATCCATGCACCGACGCAAACCGGCAACCACCGAATGGATGGAAGTAGTCGGGTTCCCAGATCGTGAGGCAAGCCGCCCCATATACCAATCAGTTAGCAAGAGGCGAGCCGACAATCGTGGCACGTTAGAGGAACCATACCGGAACGAATACAGCTTCATTCCGGCCATTGGCAACACTTACGCAACGGCCAAAAATCGAGCCTTTGTTGGCCCTGCGTCATACCCTTGTTTTCATTGGTAATACCCTAACGATGGGGTCAGGAAGAGCTGAGATCTGGGAGACACGATGATTTGCCCTCACTGCGGTGCAACAATATCCAAGAACGCCAAATTCTGTTCGCACTGCGGGCAAAGCACGGTATCCGCAGGAACACCGTTGCCGCAAAATCCTGGCGGCACAGCGGGCAATGCTTCAAGGCCACAGAACCCCGCAACATCGGCAGCAGCACCCTCGATTCCTCTGCCGGGCGCACAAAATCCCGGTCTTCCACCGGTTTCTGGAGCGTCTGTAGGCGGAACCGAAGCGCCCCTGTCGCAAAACCTAAACCTGCAGGCAATACCTTCCAATCAGCCGACCGGTGCCGTCCCACAATTCGGTGCCACACCGTTCAACGCAACGCCCACACCGCCGACGGGCAGCCCCCAAAGTCCCGCACCGGCGGGACAGCCAAAGAAGAGTTCCGAGCTCGGCGCGCAACTGCGCAGAATATTCAAAGATATGGCGACTCAGAGCAGTCTCAAAACCATGGGAGCTTCGCTCGGCATTGGGCTAGGCGCGGCAATGGTGCTGGCCCTGATCAACGCCATCATTATCAACTCAAAGCTGAGTGGTGTCATCAATATGGCCCGGACCGCGGCACAAGGTTCCACAGCTTTGGGCATGCCGGCATCAGTCAGCATGCCGAATTTCTTCCAGGTACTCGTCTCCGCCCTCATCAGCGGCGTAGCCGGATCCTACTCCCTGAAAATCTCGGCCATGGGCATGGACGTGGACAAAATCGGCACCCATATCTTATTGTGGGGGCCGATGACTCTCTCCGGGGTGGCGCTGCTGCTCGGCGCGGCATTCGGTGCGTATCTGCTCGCCCACAAGACGACCTCGCACTTCAAATGGGACGGCATCGCCAACTCGGTTGTGGTCGGTCTGGCGACCGGTCTCATCTACGTCATCCTTGGCGCCATCTTCCCGCTTTCGTTCAACGGCGCCATCGGCGGTGGCTCATCGCCGTTGGGCGACCTGTCAAGCAGCCTGATGAGTGGTGGTTCCAAATCGTCCAGTGCCAACGGATCGATCATCATCAGTGGGGCCACACCACGCACATTCCTTATGGCCACCGTTTTCGCCGGTCTCGGCGCTCTGCTCGGCTTCGCGCTGGCACAATACGCTCCCGATAGCACCAACGCCTTCAAAGCGGCATGGCGCTGGGGTCATCGCCTCCGCGGATTCGCCCGCACCGCCGTGGAGGCGCTCTCCATTTACACGCTGGTGTACACGGTCCTCGGACTCGTGGCGTTCATCATCTTGGCGTTCGTATACAAGATTCCATCGCTGTTGCTGTTCATTCCCTCGCTATTCCCCCTCTGGCCTTTGTTCCTGCTGCAGCTCTCGTCATTCGGCGGCATTGGGCTCTCGGCTTTGGGCATGGTTTCAGGCAATCTCACCTGTTTCACGTTATTTGGCTGGACCGGACTGGCCAAAATCAGCGGCAACGACAATATCGTCAAATCAGTGCCGCCGGAACTGACGACTCCTGGAGCGCTGCACTTTCCCGGCGGTCTTGTCGCCATGACCATCGTGCTTATCATCGTCTTTATCGTCACCACGCTATACATCGCGCTGCGTGCCTCCGCCCGCAATATGCAGGATCACTATTACATGGACTGGAAGCATACATGGAAGCAGCCTGTGGCCGCGGGAATCTTCTGGTTGTTCATAACATTCGCGTCCGCAACGGGTATATCGGTGAAAATCAGCGGTGTTGCAGGCATGGCCACGAATCTGATGAGCGGCGTGATCAGCTCTGCCACAGGCGGCATCGACCCCTCAAAGCTGCATGGCTCCATCTCACTGGAATTGTGGTACTTCCTTGTTGCCATGATCTGGGCTTTCCTCATCGAAGTGGTGGCCATGACGTTTGGCCCCACGCTGGTGGCGTCCATGCCCGGCATCTGGAAGATATTCAAAGGCGGCCAAGTGGAAGCGACTCCAGCGGCCGTGCGCCAATACGTCGACGCATGTGATGCCCGATTCGGCAAAGACGGAAAGAACCGGGGTGACGGCCAAGGCAACCCAGGTGGATCTGCCGGCCTTCCTTGGCCTGGTAATCCGAACGGGCCCACCAACCCCGTCAATCCGGACGGGTCCACCAACCCTGTCAATCCGGGCTCACCTACCGGACCGCAAGGTAGCGCAAACGGGATTCCCCCGCTGCCTATGCCGGGTTCATCACTTCCAATACCATCAACCCCTACGTCGCAAAACGCAGGAAACACATCAAGCGGTGCCGACGCTCATCCAGCGATTCCCGCTCCCGCAGCAGCCGGACAAACGTCAACTGCGCCTGGCAGTATCCCGCAACCTGCCGGACAACAGAATGCAGCAAGTCCACAAACGCAAGACTCATATCCGGCCATCCAAATTCCACCAGCTGCATCGAGCCCATCGAAATCCACACCAGCAAGCGCATCGGCGGTATCAGCCGTATCAGCCACACCTCAACCCGGCGCACTTATCTCCGACATCAGCGCGACTGATGGCGTTGCCGCAAAAGCCAAGCCCATGACTGCCTCACAGAAGAGAATACTGTTCATTTGTCTGGGATTGGTGGCATTGTGCGCAGCTCTCGGAATCACATATGGCGTACTGAACGCAACGGTATTCAGCCCCAAAACGGTAGTCAGCCAATACACCGACGCCATTGCATCCGGCCGTTTCGATGATGCCAGCTCCATAGCAGACCCGCAGATCGGAGGCGCAAAATCAGTGCTGCTGCACAACAACGCGGCAAAACCGGGCAACTTCATCTCAAACCAGCACATCGTTTCGTCCAAAATCAACGACGACGGCTCGGCGTATGTCGACATCACCTACACCCTTGCGGGCAAAGAGAAGAAGTCGACGATCAAACTCGTACCCAACGGGTCACAGGGCCTTATCTTCAAGAAATGGGCCATTTCCACACCATTGGTCTCGAACATTAAGGTCGATACACCGAAAATCGTCGACGATCTGACCATCAACGATGTCGATGTCAGCGAAAAGAACGCCGAAACGAACGAAGCCGGCAGCCGCGAGAACGTCTTTGTCTTCGCCGTATATCCCGGTACCTATACGGTCGGGATACAGGAAACGGACTATCTGAAGAGCAAGAGCATCACACTGGAGCCATCGCAGCTGGGTACCCTCGACGTCAAAGCGACCAAGAAACTCAGTGATTCGCTCGAAGCCGATGTCAAGAAGAAACTCGACAAATGCGCGACCTCAACCGACGCGGAACCCAAAGGCTGCCCGTTCAGTTATCCGTTCTACAGCGACGGCGACCAATACCGTAACTTCTCATGGAGCATCCTCAAATATCCGCAGGTCACTTCCGTAGATGTGAAAAACGGCACGTTCGACGCCACTACAGGCAGAGTCAAGCTCACCTATCAACACCGATACTCCAGCATTAGCGACGATTGGGACTCCGACGATTACGAAGAATCCATATACTACTCGGACGTCACTTTTTGGCTCAACAAACGAAAATCGTAGGCAGACCGGACGGCGGCAATTCAATATTGCGCGGCTCACACGCGGAAGTCGCAAGCTGCCCACTGTGGCTTGTATATTAGAGTGTAGTTTGCTTCCGTATTGTCTGGGTCTCATTTGGATCATGACAATATCGGATTGGCATAGTGCGTAACAGCGCAGCACAACGGAAGGCGAGATATGTCGGCGATTCTCGAAGGAAAGCCCAAAAAACGACTGGCACTGGTGACAGGTCGAGCGTATCCGGAGCAGGCTCAAGCCACAGCCGAGTGCCTGGGCACCGTCCCGCTTGAGACCACGGCTTATGACTTTGCCAACGGCGAGATGTACGTGCGCTATACCGAGCCGGTGCGTGGCGCGGACGTCTTCGTGCTGCAAGCGCACACCGACCCCATCAACAAGTGGATTATGGAGCAACTGCTGATGATCGACGCACTGAAGCGCGCCTCGGCCCGTTCCATCACTGTTGTAGCGCCGTTCCTCGGCTATTCACGTCAGGACAAGAAGGGCCTGGGCCGCGAGCCCATCACCGCCCGCCTGATGTTCGATCTTTTCCAGACCGCCGGTGCCGACCGCATCATGACCGTTGATCTGCACGCCTCGCAGGAGCAGGGCTTCTTCGACGGGCCGGTCGACCACTTGACCGCAATGCCGGTGCTGCTCGATTATGTCAAGAACTCGATGCCGCTGGAAAACGCGACCATCGTCTCCCCCGACGCCGGGCGTATCAAGGTCTCGGAGCGTTGGGCCGCCAAGCTTGGCGGGCTGCCGCTTGCTTTTATTCATAAGACCCGCGACGTCACCCGCCCGAACCATGCCGTGGCACATGGCATCATCGGCGAGGTGCGTGAACGCGACTGCGTGGTGGTCGACGACATGATCGACACCGCCGGTACGATTTGTGAGGCCGTGCGTACGCTGCGCGAGGCCGGTGCGAAATCGGTAACGTTGGTCGCCACCCACGGACTGCTTTCTGGCCCGGCCGTCGAACGGCTCAAGAACTGCGGCGCGCGCGAAATCGTTCTGATGGATACCGTTCCGGTGCCAGAAGAAAAGCGCCTGCCCAATATGACCGTGCTCTCCATCGCCCCGCTGCTAGCCGCCGGCATCCGCTCGGTCTTCGAGTCCGGTTCGGTCTCTGGCCTCATGGACGGTCTGCCCGAAGACATGCACCCGCGCAATATGTACGCGTGACAGCTCTTCTCTCACTTTGACCCATCGATTCCTCTGTCGACTTTCCCGTTCCTGCTCACCATGACGTTGTCAACTGAACCATAACCGGCCTCTAATCCGCTCTGCAGGCTCTTCCCGGCACCTCCGTCCACCTTTCCGGCACCTCCGCCCACCTCTTCCGATTCCTTCCAGCCCTCCGGCTCATCATCCAGCGTCGCGAATCACCTATCAACTCCCGTTGTCGGGTGATTTGCGACGCTATAATGCGATTTATCGTCGCAAATCGCCCACTAATCTTCATTAAGAGCGGACTTGCGACGCAAAATAATACTTTAGCGTCGTAATCCACCTACTAGGCATCAATCCCAGAACTCGGCGAGCTAATTTTGTCCGCTTCTCGCCCCGTTGATATCGACTCTCGTCCTAACCTGCCAACTTCATACAAGGAACGCCGGCATCCGCCAGCTTATGCACCAGTTCGCTACGCCCCACGACATCGCGGTAAGTAAGACGCACTATCCGCGAGACGCCACTACGAAAGAGGAATCGTTCACGCTCCTGCTCCCGACGCACGACTTCCTCTATTGCTGCTCCATGGGTCATCAACGGATTGACATACTTCTCCATGCCATCAAACTCGACGACAATAACCTCCCCGCCGCGTAACCGGTACTGGAAATCGACACGATACGTTGAACCAGCATCATTAGCATATTCCACTTGAAGCTGCGGAATCGGAAATCCTTCCTCGATCATCGTGGCCCTGCAGAACGATTCGCCGCCACTTTCGCTCTTGGCGTCTGCGCAACAAATCAGACGATCTATCAAAGCCCGACCATGACGCAGGGTCTGCCGTTCGGCGGCAACATCGTCCAAAAAGACCAACCCTGCACGTAAAGCCGAGTCATAAAGCGGCAAGGCATCCCTGAATGCACAGCGTAGGCCACAATCCACAAGTGTTCTGGCGACCGAAGTCACCGGGATTCCATCGACATAGCAAACTTCAGCATGCGGCATCGAAACACGGCGCAGCAATCGGCTGTTCGAAGAGCTTGAACTATCAGCCACATATATGGTGCCATCATAAAGATTTTGGCGTAAATCAAAGCCATAAATCACAGCAGCAGTGAAAGCGGCGAACCCCCAATCTGGATGCTTGAAGTGAAGGGCACGCGCCACATACAACGTCCGATGGCGATAATCAAGCTGCTTCCAATCCTCGGCGGGGAAAAACAATCCTGGATATGGTTTTACAAGTTCACCGGCAACACTGCGACGGTACAACGCCCGGCTTTCGACAGCGTTTGTTGAAACACAGCAGCGTTTCTTTCGCTTCGCCTGCGCAATCAATGCGTTGACTTTTTGATGGTTTCTCATATCGTCACCATACGGCGAACAGGCAAAATTCCGCGAGAAAACAAGGTACTGTGGTCGAACGCTATCACTTATCCACACGCCCGGGCGTGTCGCAGGAAGCTATTCACATACTCGGAAGAGCTACCCACAATTTACCTTGCTCATCTGCGCTCAGCTTCCGAACAACCCAGCCCGCAGAACAATACTAATGGAGAAATCACGACGCTCAGGTCTAATCCAGCGTCGCAAATCACGAGCTAACCCCCCACTCGTAGAGGAATTACGACGCACACACCCGATTTACCGTCGCAAATTATCCGCTAACTCTCATTAGCAGAGGATTCACGACGGCAATCCCCTGACGACGATGGCACTGACGGCAATCCCAGCTGCTCATTCTTTATGAACCTCGACAACGCCCTCCGTACAATTTGACTTTTTTGATAAAGCGTTTTATCTTATAACCAAGTTAGTAATAGCGCACTAGTTTTTAATGTGTGTTGCGAATAACCAAGAACCAATCGAGGATGAAATGAACGCAAAGACGCTTTCCCTGCTAGATGGCATTTCCGGATCAATCAGCATTGTCGGGTCGATGAACGCGGACTACACCGTCACCGCCAAGCGTCTGCCGAAGCCCGGCGAAACCATCGCCGGAGGCCCGTTGCGCATCCTGCCCGGCGGCAAATCCGGCAACCAGGCTGCGGCCGCCGCACGAATCGGCGCGAAAGTCAATATGTTCGGAGCTGTGGGAAACGACAAGAACGCGGATTTCCTGCTTGAACAACTCAACGACGCCGGCGTCGATACCTCCCATGTCCGCCATGTCGAGGGTGCCAGCGGTACTACCGTGATCACCGTCGACGGTAACGGCGAAAACACCATCGTCTATTCGGCCGGATCTAACGCCACCGTCAGCACCGACTACATCGAGAGCCAGAAGGACGTGCTGCTGAAGTCATCGGTGCTCGGCCTGTGCTTGGAAAGCCCGATCGAAACCGTTACCGCCACAGCGAAAATGTGCCATGACGCGGGCATCAAAGTGCTTCTGAACGACTCCCCCTTCACCGACAAGCTGCCGGACGAACTCATCCAATACTCCGACATCCTTTTGGTCAACGAACACGAAATGGCACAACTGCTCAACATCGCCGAGCCCAAGAACGGCGACTGGCTGGGCATGGACTGGAACTACATCGCCCAGTCAATGCACGATTTCGGTTTCAAGGAAGCGGTCGTCACGTTGGGCGGCGACGGGGCCATGGTGCTCGACCATGATCGCACGTACCACGTCGACGCAGCCAAGATCGATGCCGTCGACACCACCGGCTGCGGCGATTCCTTCATGGGCACGCTTCTGGCTGGTTTGGCTTCCGATTTCCCGCTCAGCGACTCCGCTTCGCTGGCCTCGTACGTGGCCGCCTACGCCGCCACTGGTTACGGCGCCCAGGCCTCGTACGGCAATGCCGATCAGATCCGCGCTTTCTTCAAACGCCAAGCTCAGTAAGGCATAAAACGCAACCGGCAATGACCTGAGGAAGAGCACATACGGTCAGTCGACTAAGCTTTTGCGTGAACGCCACGATGGCTATGACGGCCTTGAGGGCAGGAACCGGAGCAGAAAAACATGAACCACACCGTGACGCTCAAAGACATCGCCAAAGCTTGCGGCGTCTCGGTCACGGCGGTTTCCCTGGTTCTCAACGACCGGCCGACCCGCATGTCGCAGGAAAAACGCGAACTCATCGTTGAAACGGCCAAACGCCTGCACTACGTGCCCAACCAGGCGGCTCGCAGCCTCGCCACCAACAAATCGATGCTGCTCGCCCTGCTCATCCCCGATATCGAAAACATGTTCTTCGCCTCTCTCGCCAAAGCGCTTGAGGACGTAAGCAGCAACAACGGCTACTCCCTGCTGATGGCGAATTCGGACGACTCGCAGGCCACGGAGCACAAATTGTTGCGGCAATTTGCTTCCCGAGGCGTCGATGGACTGTTTCTCATTCCCTCACGCGAGTCGGTGAACAATTCCGAAGCTCTCAAAAAAGACGTCAGCAATCTTGATTTCCCGGTGGTACTCACCGACAGGCTTGTCAGCGATGACTGGTGCGACGCCGTCGGCTCCGATAATTACGTCGGTGGCCAGCTTGCCGCACAAGTGCTTCTGGCAAAAGGGCACAAACGCATCGCCTGCATCTCGGGAGACACCCGAACAGGAAATATGAACAGACGTGTCGCCGGTTTTTCCAGCGTCCTCGAAAAGGCCGGTTTGCCGCTCGACCCAAATCTCAACTGCTCGGGAAACTACCGCTATACCGGGGGCTACCACGCCGCCGACCATATCATCGACGCCCACGCGACCGCCGTTTTCTGCACCAACGATCTGATGGCACTGGGATTCATCCAGCGCCTTGAAGAACGCGGCCTTTCCTGCCCGCAGGATTGCTCCGTAATCGGCTACGACAACGTTTCCGAACGGTTGGGCTTCAACCATCGCCTGACCACGCTTGACCAGAACATCAGCGCCATGGCCACCGCCTGCAACGAGCTCATTTCCTCTCGAATCAAGGATATGGGGTCGGAATCGGGCCGCAGGCCCTGGATCACGAAGCCCAAGCAGCAATTCATCCGGCCAACACTCGTCAACCGAGCGACGATATCGGAACTTTAAATACCACAAACAACGGGATGTCGTATTGCGTTTGCCCTGTGAATAAGGGCTTCTCGTCCGATAGATGTATCACAATTATAAAAAGCGGGGGCGGCTATTTATTTATCAAGGAACCCGTCTCGATTTGACTCATTAAATTAAACGCTTTATCATAGATAGCAGTATTGATAAAGCGTTTTATCGATACGATAAAACAACACCTGCAATGGCGCTGTCTGATTGTTGTTGATTGTCAGTGTTGAGTAACATCTAAAATCAGATGCTGCGAAGACGAAAGGCAGAAGTTATGAAGAAAAAGATTATTCTCGATTTGGATACCGGCATCGACGATACCCTTGCCATCTCCTACGTATTGGGAAGTCCTGAAGTCGAGCTTATCGGCATCACCAGTACGTTCGGCAACGTGCTCGTCGACCAGGGCATCCGCAACGACCTGGCCATCACCGACCTGCTCGGTCACCCCGAAGTGCCGGTGTATCGCGGCGAAAGCCATGCATTGAAGAAGGATTCGTTCGCCGTTTCCGAGGTCTCGGCCTTCATCCACGGCAAGAACGGCATCGGCGACGTCGAGATCCCAGACTCCCCTCGCAAGGCCGAAACAGAAAGCGCAGCCGACTTCATCATCGACTCGGTGAAGAAATACGGCAAGGACCTCACTTTCGTGCCCACAGGCGCAGAGACCAACATCGCCACGGCGCTCAAGAAGGCTCCCGAAATCAAGGACGAAATCGGCAACATCGTCATCATGGGCGGTGCACTGACGGTGTGCGGCAACGTCAGCCCTTGCGCCGAGGCCAACATCTCGCAAGACCCCGAGGCCTGCGACATGCTCTTCCGTTCCGGCGCACCGGTGACCATGGTCGGCCTCGACGTGACTCTGCAGACCCTCATGACCTACAAGGATTCGCAGAAGTGGCGCGAAATCGGCACTCCCGCTGCCAAGTTCCTCGCCGACATGGTCGATTTCTATATCAAGGCCTACGAGACCACCTCCCCGAACCTCAACGGATGCGGACTGCACGATCCGCTGGCCGCCGCAGTCGCCATCGACCCGACGCTGGTCACCACGCTTCCGATCAATATGAAGGTGGACACTGAGGGCGAACTGCGCGGACGCACCATCGGCGACAACGACCGCTTGAACGACCCGAACAAGACCATGAAGGTCGCAGTCGGCGTCGACAAGGAACGCTTCCTTAACGAGTTCATGACTCGCATCGGCAACGTTGCAGCTGCCGCAAAGTAAATATAGGTAAGCAAATAAAAAGAAAGATATCCATTCCAAGGACGGAAAATATGGCAGAAACAACCAAAGAGAGCACGGTTAGCTCTCAAAACCCGAAGGCGAAAGGCAGCGAACCTGAGATTACCAGCGATCAGGCTGTCAAGGCGCTTATTCCGCTGCTGATCACCTTCATCCTCGGCACGCTGTGCCTGCAGGGATTCAATCTGGTGTTCACCCAGGTCGGCCAGGACGTCGGCGCCCCGGCTCAGGCCTCGCTTATCACCGCACTGCCCAGCATCGTGCTCGGCATCGTGTGCTTCGTTTACGGCTCGCTCGGTGACTTCGTTTCGCTGAAAAAGCTCGTGATCGTCGGCATTACCCTGTTGATCACCGGGTCGATTTTCGGCTTCGTCGCGAACTTCTTCTTCAAGGCCAACATCTGGACCGTGATCATCGCTCGTGTCATCCAGACCGCAGGTGAGCAGGTGGCGGGCTCCGTCTACCTCGTGGTCGCCACGAAGTACTTGAAGGATTCGCTGAAGGTCATCTTCTTCGGCATCTTCACCGCCGGCTATCAGGTCTCCGCAGCTATCGGCGTCTTCGCCGCCGGCTTCCTGACCTCCATCCACTGGCAGTATCTCTTCCTGATCCCCGTGGTCACCATCCTCTTCCTGCCGCTGCTGCTGCACAACCTGCCGAACAAGTCGGGCACGGGTGAAAAGGTCGACGTCTGGGGCTTCGTGCTCTTCGGCACCGCCACCGCATTCCTGACCCTGTTCTTCTCGTACACGATGTGGTGGATGCTCCTGATCTCCGTCGCGCTCTACGTGGTCTTCGCGGTCTACATCCACAAGGCCAAGAACCCGTTCATCACCCCGGACTTCTTCCACAACACCCGCTGGATCATGGCCATCAGCCTCGTCCTGCTCTTCTATCTGCCGAACTATTCCTTCTCCCCGATCTTCAACGCGATCGGCAGTGAGATCTACCATCTGCGTACCGACACCATCTCGCTCTACATCGTTTGGGCGTTTGTCGTGGCGGCCATCTTCGGCACCTGCTCCGGCTGGATCATCGGCAAGATCGGCAAGACCCGCGGCATTTTCCTCGCCGGAGGCGCACAGCTTGTCGGCCTGGTCGTCGCTTCGTTCTGCGTGAACGTCAGCCCCGTGGCACTGGCACTCGCTGGCTGCGTCTATTACGCAGGCATCGGCATGATGTATTCGCCGATTATCGACTCCGTGCTGGGCACGCTGACCAAGGACGAATCCGGACGTGGCGTGGGCATGAACGATCTGGCGATGAACGTCGCCGGCTCCATCGGCATCGCCATCATCGGCGGACTGATGAGCTCCAAGCCTATGACCGGCTTCAGCTTGGCTGGCCTGAAGGGTTCCGCAGCAAACTACGGCAACCTGTTCCTGGTGGCCGCCATCGCGACCGTCGCCGGCTTGGTCGTCTTCATTGTTTGCCACAAGAAGATCTATGCTGGCACCAACGAGGAGCTTCCTTCTGCTGAGTGATCAGGTGAGTTGATTGATTGATTTTTCGATTGATTCATAGATTTATTTTTCGATTAATTGATTAATTAACTGATTGATTGACAACGGGCGGTATCGTACATCTTGCGGTGTGCGGTGCTGCCCATTTCGTTATGCTACGAAAATAGATACCACAGCATAACGTACATAGTATGGAAGAGACAAAAACTGAATTTTTAGTCGCAAAAAATAAGAGCGGCAAAATAACCAGCAACGATACTGGTACTGGAGCACGGCCTGACAATGACGCAGGAGCCGGCCCTCAGCCTAGCAACGATGCAGGAGTTAACTTTCAGCCCAGCAACCACACCGAAGCGCAATCTCGTATCAATGCCAAAACCCGACATACCAAACACACCAACATCTGGTTGCCAGATCAGCCAGGGGCTTGGGTCATGGCACTATTCCCGGCGCTCGGAGGCATTGTCATCGGCGGGATTTCGTGGCGCAATGTCTGGCTGCTGCTGGCATGGACGCTGTGCTACTGCTTCCAATTCTCGGCCGCACGCTGGCTCGCCGTTCGCTCACACGAAGTCAAGGACGCCCGAAAACGCAGACGCGGAATCGGCCATTCCGGCAAAATGAATACTCCGAATCCGATGGCTTCCAACTCGTCTTCAGGCAACCTTGCAGCCAAACAAGCCTCTGCTTCATCTACAAACAGCAGAATCCTTGGTCTAACTTCCAGCTCAGCTTCGGCTTCCAGGACAGCTCGTACGGTAACTTCAACGAAAAAACGTCATTCGAATATCTACTTCGTTCCGGCGGCGGCCTATTTCATTGCCACGGCCATCGTGGGTATTCCGGTTTTCGTGTTCGCTCCGAAACTGCTGTGGTGGATTCCGGCCTACGCCGTGCTCGCTACGCTTTCGTTCGTGGCCGCATGGTTGAGACGCGAACGAACACTGTGGGGCAATGCCGTCGCCGTCATCGCGGCAGGAGGGATGGCTCTACTCGCCACTTCGCTTGGATCACGCTTCTTCGTCGCTGCCACCCCGAACGAAAGCCTTGCTTCCAGATTGTCGCCGCTGCTGCCTTCACACAACACTTTTGCCGCGGGCTCAAACGGCGTCAGTACCGCACTTCATCAAGGCAATCCCTTGTCCGTTTCGCGTTCGATTGATGCGACGCAATATTTTCTGGGCTCGCCGCTGCTGCCTAAAGCCGGAGTGATCGCGGCCGTTGCGTTCGTCCTTACCGAATACGCGTCGGTCGTTTTCGTCAAGACCATGTTCCGCAAATACGGCAATTCCGGTTATTACGGGCTTTCGATCATTTATCACGTCGTTCTCGCCGTACTCGGCTTCGGCGCACCGACGCTGTTGCAGAACCTTGCCGGATTCACGCCGGCGCGAGGCGTGACAGCCGCCACCCTGCTTTGGGGCGTTGCCGCCACCGTACTGTTGCTGATCGCCATCATCTTTCCGCACCACAAGCGCATGAAAGCCATGCAGGTCGGCGGCATCGAGGCCTTCACCAGCCTGATGAACCTCGTCGTCATCGCGGTTGCATTGGCATAATTCAATATTCCGAGACTCTCCGACAACGTATCGCACAGATACCAACCGGTGGTATGGAACCCGCCGCTATACACCTGTCACCACTTGCCGCTGCTGGTAAACGGCATCTAAGAACTTGTTATATCCCCTTTACCAGCATCAAATCAGTATTGTGCATGAAAACTGCATCTTGCACTTCTTTAAATGACGTTTACCAGCAGCAAAGTGTCAAGACGAACGCTTGCAATACACCAAAACTCTACCTCGAAAGATAGGGGTTACCGGCGATGACGAAACGGCGCGGGCGATCCTTGGCTTTGCTGATGCCGATGCGTTGCGTGGCTTCGATACGCTCGCCCGGATGCAATGAACCCGTTGCCAAGCTCAGCGGCGGCTTGCGCAGGTCGTGGCCGTAGAGATCCATCGTGATGCCCAGCGATTTGCAGATTTTTCCGGGACCGTTGAGACAGTCCTTGATACGGCGGCCGCCACGGCGTTTTTCGATGATTTCGACGGTTCGCGTATCCATCGGTTCGGCGGCACGAATGAGCGCGCCCGCACCGAAGCCCTCCTCGAACGCGGTGACGTTCATACACAGATTCATGCCGTAAATCAGGTAGATGTAGGCATGGCCGGACGGGCCGAACATCGCGCGGTTCCGCTCGCTTTTACCGTGAAAGGTGTGGCTTGCCGGGTCAAGCTGATCGTAGGCCTCGGTTTCAACGATGCGCACGGTCAAAGTCTCGCCGTCGATTTCACGAATCAGGAGGCAGCCGAGCAACCCCTTTGCCACGGTTTCGGCGTCTTCACTCAAAAATGAAGGAAACATATTCCCATTGAAGTCCGCATACAGGATTTGCGCAAGAGCGTTTCTGAGCACAACTAAATCGCATTACAATATAGCAATAAAGCTTACTCTGATGCAAAATTCCGTTCCGTGCTATGCTCTGCCATACTGAAAAATTAATATTGCCGGAATCTCAACATTTTTAATTTGCCATTTGTCGTATTTGCAGCAGGGAAAGCATATCAAATACCATTCACGCTTTCAATGCTACGAATAAGACGTTTTGCATCAGGAAACACCCTATTGGTGTTTTCTCAGCGACGTTTTGCGAGCACCGATAAGTCAACACCCAACAAATGCGCCTCTTCGGCGGTTTTGCCGGTGACCAACAAGTCTGTGCGACGCAAGTCGGCGACCGTTTTCGCGCCGAGCAAGGCCATCAGCGAGCGCACCTGACTCTTCCAACTGTTGATTTCGGCGATCAGGCCGCCTTCGCCAGACGCATTCAAGACCTGCAGGAAATGGCCGGAGATGCCGACGGCCTTGGCACCCAGTGCGAGCGCCTTTACCACGTCGAGTGGGTTACGCACACCGCCGGAAGCGAGCACGGTCACGTTGGTTTCGCCAGTCGCTTTGTTCACAGCTTTATTCGCGCCATTAGCGGGTAAGTTGGCATCGGTTGTAACGTTGCCGGAATTTGAGGAAGATTCACTAGCGCTATCATTATTTAATATATTACATTTATTCGGCAACGACGCCAACAGACACAACGCCGTGGACTGGCCCCAACCGGCCATGTAGCCGTATTCGTGGCCAGCTCGCCGAGCGTTTTCAACGCGCGCGAAATCGGTGCCACCCCGACCGCTGACATCAACAGTGCGCACACCCAACTCAGCCAGTTGCCGCACGGTTCGCGCACTCATGCCGAAGCCGACTTCCTTGACCATCACCGGCACCGGCGAAGCCTTCACGATTGCCGCTATACGCTCTGGCCACGCGTCGAAATCGCGCGAACCTTCGGGCATCACCAACTCCTGGGCGGCATTGATATGAATCTGCAGAGCATCAGCATGAATCATCTCGACAGCCTGCAACGCCTGCTCGACGCTCACGGAAAGCCCGACGTTGGCAAAGACGAAACCGGACGGATCATGCTCACGAATCGTGGTAAATGTGGGCTCGAGTTTCGGGTCGCGAATGGCTGCATGCTGCGAACCGGAGGCCATGGCCAAGCCGGTCGCGGCGGCAACGCGTGCAAAAGAAGTGTTGATAGCCCCGGTTTTGGCCGACCCGCCGGTCATGGCATTGATATAGAACGGCACGTCCCACGTCGCGCCGCAAACCTGCGTGGCCATATCAACGTCGTTGACGTCGACGCTGCCCAAGCTGTGGTGCACGAACGCGATGTCATCAAATGCATTACGTTGCGTGTCGGCATGTTCGGCAAGCGCGAGACGAACGTGGTCGTCCTTGCGGTTCGCCCCGGCAGCAGGGAACTGCGAATTTACGCCAAGTACATGACCTGCCGAGACGTTCGCCGACATATTCGACATCCCCGAACCGGCGATACCGGCACCGCGATTACCTGCAATTCCAGCTCCAGCGGCACTCACAATATCGTTAATGCCAAACGCATCGCCGGCACCGCCGGCACTAGCACCGCCGATGCCATCGACACCACGTACACGAGAGACACCAGCAATATCAGCTATACCGGCAACACCTGCGACACCACCGATCCCGCCTACGCTGCCGACTTCAATGGCGCCGACGCTTCCAATACCACCAATCCCAGCGTCTTCACTACCGCCGGCGCGTCCGGAAAAATTTCCTTCGGCACGAGCGCTTCCAATAATTCCGTCAGACATATCGACGAGAGTTCCGCCCGCCCAATCGGCGAGCTCGACCTGTGGGGCGTGCACCGAAAGACCCAACGGAACGATGCTTTTCTCCTGCCAGCCGCGTGTGATAGCAGCACAATCGGCACTCGGTCCGGCAATCGCGATGCCGCAGTCGCCGCCGCCGGCACCGGAGCTTTTCGCCGCCGCTCCATGATTTTCCGCGACTTCTACCAGAGCACGCAAGGCTGGGGTTTCGATGGTCACGCCCGTAAATGACGAAAGGTTTTGCAGCAACTTGCGGGCCTCGCGCACGCGGGCGATGACGGCTTGCTCGTCGTCGCGGACCAACGCCGAAGCCAACGCGTCGACGCAGGCATCGCTACCGTTTAAAAAGTCCTGATACGTCCGCTCGTGTTCGGCGGCGCTCTGCTGCTGGACGTGGCCGACGAGCGAAGGTGTGGACGCGGGATTGCCGGTCCAACCAACCATCAGACGCAGGCTGCTGCCAGGCGCGAACGCGCGAAGGCGCGCGATGCTCAGCCCCGGCCATGGCATGTCAATCAGGTCGCTCAGCGCGGTGTCCTGCAAGCGATTGGTGACCCACTGCCGGTCGACGGCCGTGAAGCGGATGCAACCGCCGAACAGGCTCGCCGCCAGATCGCCGCCGGAACCGACCTTCTGGGCGCGGCTGGCCGAGACGAACGCAAGTTTATATTGCTGAATCGGGTCGAGCTCAAGACCGTAGAACGCGGTAAGCGCCTTCATCATGGCCACCGTCACCGCAGCGGATGAGCCCAGACCGTATTTACGGCCGGAGGCATCGTCGAGTTCGCTTTCGATATTGACGTCGTAGATTTTGAGGTCCCTGCCCTGCTGCTGGGCCAGCTCCTCGACTGCGTGGATGACGGAAAGCACGAACGCCGCGCCCGGCTGCTCGACATCGGGCACTGCACGCCCCGCGCGACGCCGCCAAGTCACCGACGCCTCGGGATGGCCTGCGGAATGGATACGGCCGACCGGATCAACGCCGAAAGGCTGAAGTTGAGCCGCTGTGGAAGTGGTGTCATGCTCGGTGATGCGAGCGGTCAGAAGACGATTGACGGCGACGAGAATCGCGGGGTGACCATGCTCGACCACGGCGTATTCGCCGGCGATATACAGTTTCCCGGGGGCCGTCGCTACGCTGCTACTCGGTTCCTGGGCTTGCCTACCGCTCATCGTTTGCCGTTCCTTCCCCTCGTATTTCGTCAACCACGTTCGCGCGTTGCGATGGCTTGCAAAACTCTTGAGTATCATAAATTGATACTTTTTAGTAAATCGCGTCATACCGCTTCGTGTCAACATTCTTAATGTACGCACAACCGGGGCGAAGAAGGTACCAGTAGGCATACTCTGCACCAAATACCCCGATAATCTGCGCAGCACCGCCACATTAGACGCTGATGATCCGGCAATAAACGCATTCACCGATTGCAAATGGAAAAGGGGCCAAAGTACAAGTGCGGCAAACAGAATGTCAGATTGCGGATGCAAAACCGCTCGCGTCACAGCTGCCGAAACACAATCTCACATTGCGGGCATAACATAAACAGGAGCATGGCCATCGCAGGCGCAACTTCAGATTGCGGACGCAACACCAGAACAGACGTGAGCATCACCAACGCAAGCGGCAGGCCAAAAATGGAATCATCGTGGTGCTATACACAGCGCTTGTCATAAAATATCAGTGACGATAACGATTCACCGCAAAACGCAAGGAGCTATCATGCCAGTCATTCATACCCACGTTTCCGTTTCCACCACGCCCGAGCAGCGCGAGGCGCTCAAGGCCGCATATGGCAAGGCCATCACCGCCGTTCCCGGCAAGACCGAGAGCTGGCTGATGTGCCCGTTCGAGGACAATATGCCGATTTACTTTGGCGGCACCGATAGCAAGCCGGCGGCCTACGTCGAGGTCAACGTCATGGGCGCGCCCGGAAGCATCGACCGTTCCGTGTGGGAGGCGATGTCGAAGCAGATCATGACCGCGCTCCACGATGAGCTCGGCGTACCGGAAGACCGCACCTACATCCGTTATACGGCTACGGGCGACTGGGGCTGGAACGGCGGCAACTTCTGATTGTTACGTCTGTCGGCGCTGAACAGCACTGAACGGCACCTATAGCAAATGTGATTAAAAGGCGATAAACATACCAAGAATTTTCTATGGTCTGTTTATCGCCTTTTGTGGGTTATAGCGTCTATAATCGCCGCACACAGGCAGCTATTGCAACTAAAGCAATCCATCAGCCGATAATTTTCAGCCCGCTTACTTGAAATCCAGATAGCGTACGAAAGCGCGGGGATGGTCCTTGCCGTTCTTGATGTTGCTGAAACCGAACAGTGCATCGCTTGGCAGGCTCTTGGCCTTCCACGTCTGCGAGCGGGAAAGGTCGAAGGCGATGGCGTCTTCTGCGCTCGTGGCCGGCTTGTCTTTCGCATCGACCAGAACGCCCATATTCAAGTACCGCTTGAGCTCTGAAGCGGTGAGCACTTCCGAGGGCTTGTTGACGAGCCCGCGTTTATAAAGCGTTGTTATCGTCTTCTTGTCGGAAACCATGGCATTGATCTGGCCGGCCGCAACCTGGGTCATGATTTTCGGGGAATCATCGGCATAACTGTTTTTGCCGATGTTCAGACTGCTGCCGAAACTCACCCTCCGCGCATCCTTGACGTTATCATATTTGACGAATTCGTCTTTCAACGCGCTGATTTGCTCAGAATCCTGGTGCATATTCACCGCTTCCAGCGTGAAGACCGGTGTGGGCGGCTTAGTCAGATACGTGACCACCAGCGAAATGGCGATAACGAGAGCGACGACAACCACGACCGTGCCAAGCAGAAAGTTTTGGACGAAATACGTCCCTTTCTGGCCGGCAGGAAGCTCGCGGAACGTGGTCCACTTCGACTGCTTGACATAGACGTTGTCTTTGGCAAGGCCGGAAATGGCCGCACGCTGGTCGGCGTTCAGCTGAGTAGTGTCGACTCCGCTGTGGGTATCACTCTCGTCGCCCTTGTCGTCTTCAGCCATCCGACGGCCTCAGACGATCTTCGGCATCGGGGTGGTGAGCGAAGTAGTGAGGTTGACTTGGACCACTCCAGCACCGAGATGCGGCTCGACCTTTTTGAGCGTAACGGTGCGCTCGTCAGCTCCAGCGGAATCGTCGTCGGTCATCGTAGCCGGGGACTTCACCGCGACCACTGCAAGGTCATCGATGCTCGTGCCGACGCCGTTGCACAGTTCAGTCGCTGCAGCCAGGGATTCTGTGAAACCGACTTTGGTCAGCACGCGGTCTGCAGGCACACCATAGGCGTTGTCGGCGATCCACTTCACATCCTCGACCAAGCCCATGCCCTTATGGCTGGCGTGGTTATCGGCGACTTCCGGATCGGCAGAATCGGCGGGGGCGTTTGTCGCGTCAGCGGAATCATTCGCGTTTTCAAGCGCATCAACAAATCCGTCAAGCTGCGGGGCCAACGCCTCGCCGCCGTCACGGAACAGATTGCCGATAATCGGATCACGGAAGTCCAAAGATTTCGCGGTGTCACGCAGGGAATCGATCTGATCGTCCTCACCGTCCCAGAGGTTGACCAGCGGGAAGGTCGGAATACCAAGGCTTTCGAGGCGGTGGACGTGGAACGGGTAGCGCCAGGCGAGCTTCGGATCGTCGCGCCATGTCGAAGCGCGGGTGACCACCACCGCGGCGGCCGGCCATTCTGCCCCAAACTCACGGCAGGCGATATCAAGCCATTTCTGAGCGCCGGCGTCGGCACCATACCCGGCTTCGACCACCACGACGTCGTGCAGCGCACAGGCCATTTCAACGGAAATCAAGCTCGGAATGCCCAGTGACACGTTGGCGAACGGGCCACAGTGCACGTAGACCGGCGAGCCGTTCACGGTTTCGGTCTGGGCCGGCTTCACCGCGTCGCCGAGGATACCGGTGATGCGCCAAAGGTCAATGAAATCGCCAAAAGCGACGGGGTTGCCGTCCTTGGTACCGGCGACCATCTTGGAGACGCGTTCGGCGATCTCGTCCATGGAATGGGAAAGCACGACGATCTGCATTAGCTCGCAGGTCGGGGTCAGCACCACGCGCTCGGGCACATTGCCCTTGCCGCGATCGACGGCAATCTGACGCAGCGAGCGCGACGGCACTTCGGAAACGCGCGGCACAAGAATGGTGTCGATAAGACCATCGTCAATGGCCTTCTCGGCGAAGGAAACCAGCAGGTTCTGCGCGTTTTCAATGGCAGCCATTTCGCCGCATAGGCCCCAGTCGATCAGTTCAGGATGGGAAAGCGAGGACTTGCCACCGCCAGAAGCGCCACCTTTGGAACCAGCTGCAGTGATGCCCATGCTCGGCTGGCGCAACACGGCGGTCGCGTCGATACCACGGGCACGCAGCGCGTCAATCAGCGCGATGGTGGTGGTGGTCTTGCCTTCCCCGCGCGAGGCCTTCAGCGGTGTATCAGCAGTGACGAGCACAACCTGCCCGTGCTTGCGTGGCTCGTCGGCGTGGTTTTTCAGGTAATCGAGATACCCGAACGCGTCGATTTTTTTGACCAGTCCATATTGAATGGTGAATTGATCGATCAGAGCCATGTTGTACCTGCTTTCGCGACGCATAAGAATTATCTGAAGTTGCGAAATCTTATCGCTATTTATGCACAGTCATATCCGCAAACCGACCGTGCCGGTAAAACCGCAACCAATACCCAAAGCCTATCAGCACACGTCGCCGCGAAGGACAAAACGCCCAGAAACAATCCTGTCATTCGCCTTCCAGCACCAACTCCATGCCATTGATATTCCGAACGTCTAAACTGCACTCGAAACTTTCAACTTGGCAAGAAAACTATTGGCGCGGAGCCACAAAACCGCCGTTCGGATGGTAAAGGGCATCAATCCGCGCATTCAAATCGGTGAAGAACCGTTCCATATCCTTGCGATTGCGCCTGCCCTGCATCAGAGTGCTGAAGTTTGCGTTCACCTTCACGTTCACCACTGACCCCTGTGCATCGGGTATCACTACAGCATTCATGTACTCACCCCATGCGGTCAGACTCACATGGGTGGAAAACACGCAGCTCAACGGCTGCGGACCCACCGAACGCAACCTGAAGAACTTGGAGCTTTCCAACATCTGCCGTATTTGCTCAAACATCACGTCGGCCGGCAAAGGATAACGCATCTGCTGGATTCGTGACGATTCGAATGGCTCAGCCATAATCTTTCTCCTTATGCGGCAAAAGGCCGGGCAACAGAACAACAGAAACCTTGGAATTCCAACGTTCTGCAATTGCTATCGACCGACCTTTTGCCATCTCACTTTCAGTTGTCGGAGCGGTCGAAACCGTTGGCCATCTTCATCGAGACCGTGTAGAGCACGGAGTCGAGCAGCGAGTCGGTCTCCTTCTTGATTTGGTCGGCCATCGACTGGTTCGCGGCACGCAGGATCTCGCGTACCTCGGCATTGCGAGTGGCGGCGATGATCTGGTTCGGCTCCATCGGCTCGACGTCGCCTTCAGGGTTGCCGGCGTTGAGTTCGGCCTGGGCCATGGATTCGGCGCTGGCCTCCTTGTCGCCGCCAAGCCGGGCGATCTGCTCGTCGGTGGCCGCCACCATGCGATGGCCCATGCCGCCGGTCAGCTCCTGATAGCGCTCGATGGCGTTGGAGGTTTCGGCGAACGCGGAGTTGCACAGCGCCGCGATGATGCGGTTCTCCCAGTAGAGGTTCTCAGAGGTCACGCGGGTGGTGGTCGCCTCGAGATAGGCCGGGGTGGCGTCGACGTTCGGGTAGAACGGCACCAGCGCATTGAACGGATTCGAACCGTAGGAAATCCACTGGATGGCGCGGTCGGACTGCGGACGATACGGACGAATCTGAATCACCGCAAGCTGGCTCTGACGGTTGATGCCGATGCAACGGTACATGTGACGGGTGCGCTCGTTTCCGAGGTGGCCGTACGGATCGTAAGGCGTGCCCTGATAATGCGAGCTCAGCACGTACTTGACGTCCTCGATGGTGACCTTGCGCTCAGGCTGGCGCGCCCACGGAATGTCATCGGATTCGGGAGTATGGTCGGCGTCCGGGCCGTCCCACACCTCATCGTACGGGTTCAGCGTGCGTTGCATGTACCAGGCGCGCGGGGTGTTGTAGACGTGGTCGGAATCGGAATGAGAACCGAAGGCATCGCGCGGGTTGAACGGGGTGGTCGCCTCGACGGCGAGGTCGAGGTGGTTGGCCTCGATGAACTCGTTGAGGTCGGCGGAGCACATGTGATTCTCCTGCTCGCTCAACGCGTCCTCAAGGTCGAACTCGTCGATGCCCAGCTGGTTCGGCATGGTGACGTAAGCCTCGTCGGGCACACGCTTGGCGATCCAATGATGGCCACCGACGGTCTCAAGCCACCAGATTTCGTTGACATCGCTGAAGGCGACGCCATTCATCTCGTTGGTGCCATACTGCTCGAGCAGCGAGCCCAGACGTTCCACGCCTTCACGGGCGGTTTTGATATACGGCAGCACGATGGTCAGGAAATCCTCTTCGCTGATGCCACCGGCGACTTCCGGCACGTAATCCGGCTCGCCTTCCTTGCCCTTGGCCGGCTCGAACTCGACGAATGGGTCAGCTCCGATGACACGCTCATTGGTGGTCAGCGTCTCGGTGGCGCTCATGGCCACGTTGGCCTCGTTGACACCCGCTTCGCCCCAGACGCCATCTTTGGTGTCCGCGTTCGGCAGCGACGTATACTGCATCGGATTGTCCGGCAGCTCGATATCGAGATGGTTCAGCACGCTGCGATAATGGCGAGGTTGATCCGCGGGCTTGGTCACGACGAAACGCTTCGGGTTGAATTCCCCGTTCGCCGAATCCTCGTTGCGCGCGATGATGGTCGAGCCGTCATAACTCGCGTCCTTGCCGACCAGAATGGTGGTGCATGCCATGTTTGTTGTTCCTTTCATAAAAGATCAATAATTACTGTTTACGAGATAAGGTCGTGCACTTTTCTACCAAAAAGTAAAAAGTGCATGAATGCTAAGCTGAAACTACCTAAAAATACCTTGAAATCGACACACTTTAACAATCGACCGGCAAAAGTGCACGATTCTGCTTTTCGCTCTTACTTGGCCGGATTGCCGATAAACGTGATCTCGGCATCGTCGATCGGACCGGTGTATTCAAGAATCTTATGGTACAAATCGTTGAGCCAGAAGCCCTGACGCATCTCCGGCAGCGGATCGACGGTGGCCCAGACGTGCAACACATAGCCGTGCGGTTTGTCGGGCGGAGTCGGGCCGTTGTAGTGCATCGTCACCGACGGGTTATCGGAACCGACGAACTTGCTGGCGGCGCTGGTGCGGCCTTGCGCGGCCTCGGGAATCATGGCTGGCAGTTGGCGCGAGAAGTCCGGCGGAATCTGCAGGGCGTGGGAATCGTTGAAATCGAACATCAATGCGTCAATCGGCACGTTGGCCGCCGACCAGTGAATCCACTCGAAGCCGCAGACGGGAATCGAGTCGGGATCGGTCAGCTGCCAGTGCAGATAGTGCATATTGGCCTGCACTTCATCGATGTAGAACGGAAACGAGACGATCGGCGTGCCGTCGACCTTGTATTCGGGCGCCGCTGCCCCGGTGAAATCGTCGGGAATGGTGGTGAAATCTGCTGAAATCTTCATGGTTCAAGTATCTCTCAGCCTTGTGACGAAAAGCATCCGTCACTTAATCAATAGTGAACATTCCGCTATCTGCCGTTCCAGCCACCGTGAAACACATAAGGACACAGAGATAGCGACCGTTTTGGCAACCCAGCCGACGACCGACCAGCTGCATTGCGACGACCTAGCCGACCGTAACCGGTCATTTCCATTACGCCAGATTACGCCAACAACGCACAGAACAAAGCTTCGAAAAGGAGGGGTTGGTTGCCGTTGCCGTTGAGACGGCGTCGGGCAACAGAGATGGATTCGAGACGATCGACCACACCTTGGCGGGTCAGGCGCTCGGCAAGGTTGACGAGAGACGCACGTTTTTCCTTGTTGATCAGCCCGGCCGAATCTTCGGCATTGTTTTGCAACACCGAGACATCACGGTAAACGCTGGAGATAGTGTTCAAATTGCGGTCGAGCACGTCTCGGCTGCGTCTGGTCGCCCTGCGCTTGATATCGGCTTTCTTGCCGATCTGATTGAAGGCACCGCGCAGTTGTGGCGGTATCCGGTCCTTCTCGCCCAAGCCGTTAATGCGCCGGAACTCGGCCTCCTGCTCGCCCGCTTTCTCTTCGACGTCGGCCTGCGCCTGGGCTTTGGCATTGTCGATGAGCTGGCCCGCAAGCAACACGGCATCCGAAGCCTTGGCCATGTTGAGCACGCCGGAGACCAATTCGGCCCGGTCACTTCGCACCCGCTCGTCAGTGGCATAAAGTTTGGCCACGCCAATATGACCCTCGGCCAGACGCGCGCATTGGGCAGCAAGTTTCGGCTCGATATGTTCCTGCGTTTCCAAGAACTTAGCAACGGACTTGGTTGTCGGCACCGCAAGATTGATGACGCGTGTACGCGAACGAATGGTCGGCAGCACATCCTCGGCGCTCGGTGCACACAGCAGCCAAATGGTGTGCGGACTGGGTTCCTCGATCTCCTTGAGGAGCACGTTAGTGGTGCGCTCGAGCATACGGTCGACATCTTCGATGATGATGATCCGCCAAGGGGCTGTGCTCGGCGTCTGCTCGGAGGTCTCGATCAGGTCGCGGACCTCATCGATGCCGATGGTGACCTTGTTCGTCGCCAAAATGGTGACATCAGGATGCGTTCCGGCCAGTACCTGCTCGCTCGAACGTTCGGGTTCATCACTCAGGCCATGGCTCGGACTTTCCAGCGCGGCCGCAAACGCCCGCGCGACGTTGGAACGACCGGATCCAGGAGGGCCGCAAATCAGCCACGATTGGGCGATGGCCTTGGGGTCGCCGGAAGCGACGGCGCGCAGCCGTTCGACCACTTGCTCCTGGCCGACAATCGAGTCCCATACGCTCATTGTTCCTCCACTTGTTTTCGTAACCCCACCTTATTGCCCGCCACAGATAGACAATTCAATTACATTACTTAAACGTTTCGCTTGCCTTTCGAAATCGCTAGATTCATATATGCAATATCACGTTGCGCTGCAAAATTAGCTAATCCACTATGTCGCCCTTTACAGCCCACACGACCAATCAGCCAACAGGTCATCGGCATCGGCACGAATCTGGTTCCACACCTCATCAATCGGTTTCGAGGCATCGATGACCTTGAAACGCGACTTCTCATGCGCCGCCAAATCAAGAAAGGCCTGACGTGTCCTCTCCTGAAACCCGTTGCCAGCCGATTCCATTCGATCTTCGTTGTGATCAAGCCGGCCATGCGAAGCCGCCGGATCCATATCAAGCAAGTACGTGCGTTCCGGAAGCAGGTTGTTCGTCGCCCACAGGCTCAGGTCCCTCACGTCCTCCTGCGTCAACTCCCGGCCACCGGCCTGATAGGCCAGCGAAGAATCGATGTAACGGTCGGAAATGACCACGGCCCCACGCGCGAGCGCCGGCCGAATCACCTCAGCGACATGCTGGGCCCGATCGGCGGCAAAGAGCAATGCTTCGGTGCGCGGCACAATCTCTTCCCCATGCAGCAACAACTGACGCAACGCCACACCCAACTTCGTGCCGCCCGGCTCGCGGGTAACCACAACCTCACGCCCCAGCTCTTCGACGTAATTCTTCAGGCGCTTGACCTGCGTGGTCTTCCCGACCCCGTCGACGCCTTCAAACGAAATAAACACCCCGCTCATAATCCTCAATTCCACTTACTGACAACTTCCAAATCCATTATCCGTTACGACCATACTTTAAAGCCGACTACACACCGTGAAACGAATGAATGGCCGCCGATAATGGCTCATGTCTTATTTATCAAAATGATAATCGCTACCAAATTGATATGACCAACGATCAACGATCTTCTTGTACCTGTCTTCGACCGCATCCTCAATCTTCGAAACCTCATAATCGGAAAGCCCACCCCGATTGTGCGCCAGAAAAGCATGACCATCTTTGGTCAGGATAAATTTGCTCAGATCGCGTTTCCGCCCTTTACCGACATGTACATGAACGCCATGGTGCATATCTTGCGAACTGAAGAATACCGAATAACCCATCACACGAAACAGTTCAGTCATGTCCGTACTTCCGATCTATCGACCGGGCACGCTCAATCATCTCGTAGTTCTGCCGGAAATAGCGATGGACAAAATCCAGACTATCCTTCGGAAAAGTCGACGATAATACATTCCCCTCATTATCGAGCACGGCTTTCCTGCCATATCCGATTTCCGTAATAGTCACCGTATCGGCGTTATACCCCAGGCGGATGCCATCTTCCTCAAAGAAGTCATCGCACTCCATATTGCACCTCCTTTCCTCCTGCAATACCGCCAATTGTAGCGGAAATGCGGGAGGTCGCGAGGCAGGGCGAGCGCGACGGGACCGAGACGGAACCTTGATATCTGCAGGCCTGCGTTTGCCGTTGCCTGCGATTGATCGAGCCGGCATTTTGCTCCTTTCGCTTGTATGAAATCCTCGTTGATTCCATCGAAGCACAAAACACAAAATTACCGGGGTAAAAACGGGCACTGTGGTCGAATGATAGGGGTTATCCACATTTGAGGCGTGTCACGGCCTACACCCGCCAGTTATCCACAAAAGCCGATAAAGTCCGTCGTTTTATCCACAATCAGCGGTTTGTTGGAAATTTCCCGCACACGGCACTCGCGATTCAGACAACTCGTTTCAGACAACGCTTGATTATGCCGAAACAAACCATTCGACTCGCTCAACCCTTTAAAGCCAGCTCGTTCCAACCGGTCTGAGCCATCCTCGCCCTTCTGGCCTGTTGCGGGAACGAACCGTCGGAGTCGAATTGCAGGCTTACCCCTTCTTCGGTAAAGTCCAACCCACATACGCACATGCGCAGCTTGTTATCCATAGGATCAATCCATTCGCCGATCGCCGCATAGGAAATCGGCAGGCAGTCCTTCTTGATTTTGAAATCCTGCAATACGGGTTGGTTGTTGTTGCCGGCATAACGATTCTTTTGATATTTAAAGACAACGTCACCATTGGACTTGCGATGAATCTTACCTATAATGAAACCTCTAAGCCCATAAGCTTCAGCTAATTTCACGGCGTCGAAATAAAGGTAGTTACGGTTCGGACGCAATGCGACCAAATCCTGAATAAGAAAAGCCAAGAAGAGAATTCCGACCACCACAACGGCAACAACCACATCGACTTTGGTGATTCTTCCGGTCTTTCTCCAAACTCTTACCAAAGCAAAAATCCCGATAATAACGAAAATAAGTACCATGAACAGCAAATCAACGCGTTCCTTTTTCCTGCCCGCACTGGTAAATCGTTCTATTCCGGGTTTAATGACCGGCCGTTGGTTGTCCTCTTGCATTCTTTCTCCCTAATCTAGCCACAATGCCGAGTCTATTATACAAAACACAATGAATTAATTAAAAACGATATCACCTACAGTTTTCGATATTCATAATTGAGTTCGCATCAGCTTCGTCATTGGCCGAAATGCTGCCCCTTCTTCGGCGCCGTGGATATCGCCATATAGATAAAGGCGATTATCGCACCGGCACAAATAGCCGCTACAGTCCAGGCATAACACCAACCAACTGTCCCACAAAATTTCTGCCATAACGCCTCACTAGGAATCGTACATCCGGTGGTTTGCATTTCATGCAATCCAATCCACCCATACCAAGCGAAATAGGCAACTAATACCACAATCACCAAGATGAAACCAAAAGTAACATACTTCGACGGTTTTTGGACCTTTTTGGGAAGAAACCATGAATCCTGCCCCGAGGCCGTCCAATAGCCTTCCCCCTGAGAAACCATAGGCTCCATTGGAATCTGATCCATAACACTCCTCATCGGTTTAGGTAATAAACGGCAGGCAATCACCGACTTGCAACTCCAAGCAACCTCAACTCTTCGAAGTCGTATGTGCTCCGCTTTAGCAGATTTTACTCTTTTATGTTATTTATGTTACAAGATTCAAGAGTTTTCCTGTTTACCCACCTATTTCCCGGCTATACTCTTGCGCGGAAGATTTCCAGTGACTCTGTGCATATGGCATTCGTTGCCTTTAAAGCCGGCTGATTCTCGCACCGCCCGAACCATGTCAGAACGCAAGTTCAGCTTATCCGGCTCTTTTCAAGACAACAGACCAATAATCTTGAACGCCTGTTATCAGGCATCAGGACCACTACAAAAACAGACTGTGATCCAACTTGTGGCATCGCCCTTGAACCAACGGGAATTTCGGGCATACGCCAAGCGTTAACGTCATGCCTTCGGCGGTGATGTCTATGGTCGCCAAGCGAAAAACGAAATCAGAGCCCTCTTTCCTACGAATGGATACAAAAGTGGAAAGCGGCAGGTGCCTTCGTTGGACGGAAACCGCAGAAAGCTGGGAAAGATCCCCATCATTGGCTCTCCGCAATTTGGCCACAGCGGCAGGATCGGTCTCTGGATCACTGAAGTCTCCGCCATACCAATACACTCCATTGACCTGATACAGCTTCGCAATATCGTTGGAAGGGTACATACGCTGCCCTGGCTTCAACAGTATCATCGATGCCATGCCGACGGCGGCAAGCACGCAAACAACCGCCTGCAGCCAAGCATAAAGCCAACCTGCCATACCGCAGAACACTCGGAACTGGTCCACGGCAGCAACCGTGCACCCGGTAGTCTTCATTTCATGCAAACCGTTCCACGCCATCCATGCGAAATATACGAACGCCACGGCAAGGCAGGCAACGCCTATCCAACTGGTATATTGTTTGAACGTTTGAGGTTTCAAGACCTTATCGGGAAGAGGCGCACAATCCCTTTCCGCACTCGCATTCGTGCCACGGTAGGCCTTTTCACAATCGGCAAGGTTCATTGATTCACTCATGATATTCCTCATCAATTCCCGATAGTCAGTAACTCGCTATCACCATGTTGCAGTTCAACGCTTTCAACGTAGAAATCAGCGCGGAATTGCTGTTCTATCCCCGATACCGCTCCATCGCAAGGCGCAAAACCTTCAATGCTTCCGTCCGGCCATGTCGCCTACTTCTTGGCAGTCGTCTTACGAGTTGCGGTCTTCTTTGCAGCTGCCTTGCGCGTCGTGGTCTTGCGGGCCGTGGACTTCGTCGACTTGCGCGCGGCGGACTTGCGGGTGGTCGTCTTGCGACGACCGCGACGCTTCGAGGGACCGGCGGCGCGCTTCTCGGCGAGCAGCTGGAACGCTGTGGCCGGATCGATGGACTCCGGAGTGTACTGCTTGGGCAGAGTACGATTGGTCTCGCCGTCGGTGATGTAGGCGCCGTAGAAACCATCCTTGATGGTCACGTTCTTGCCATTCTCAGGATCGGCACCCAAATCGCGCAGCGGCGGTTTTGCCGCTCCCCTACCGCGCCCGCGGCCATATTTTGGCTGGGCGAACAGGGCCTTGGCCTTGTCGAGATCGACGATGAAAATTTCCTCTTCACTGCCCAGCGAGCGCGTCTCAGACTTGCCATCCGCGCTCTTCTTGGTGAGGTAAGGACCATAGCGACCGTTGCTTGCGGTGACGACGGCTTCGCTGGTTTCGCCAGTCTTCGCATCGGTTTCATCGTATTTGCCAACTTCACGCGGCAGGCTCAAAAGCCTCAGCGCATCGTCGAGCGTAATCGTGTCTGGGCTCATCGTCTTGAAAAGCGACGCCATCTTGGGCTTGGGAGCCACGGATTTGGCAGCCTTCTTCGCACGGGCCTTGGTCTTAGTCGCCTTGCCGTCTTTGCTATTATCCGCAGTTTCGGCAGCCTTCGCCGCAGCGGCCTTGGCTTCGCGTTCGGCCTTCATCTCGGCCTCGGCCTCCGGCGAGATCAGCGCAACATAGGGTCCAAACCGCCCACTGCGAACTTCTACGGTACCGCCGGTCGCCGGGTCTTTACCCAGTACACGCGGCCCGCCAGCGTTGTTCTTGATGAGCTCGTGACCGGCTTCGACGGTCAGCTCGTCGGGAGCCATCGTCTCGGGAATCGAGGCACGCTTGGGATTGCCTTCGGCATCCAGGTTCTTCGTGTCCTCAAGATAGGGGCCGTAGCGACCGACGCGCACCTGCAGCCCGTCACCGATTTCGATGGTGTTGATGGCTCGGGCGTCGATATCGCCAAGCTGGGCGACCTGCTGTTGCAGGCCTTCGTGCGCCTCGTCCTGCGATTTCGCCGCGTCCTTGCCGTCGCCGAAGTAGAAGCGGGTGAGCCATTCCTTGCTGGTTTCCTTGCCCTGCGCAATCTTGTCGAGCCCGTTTTCCATATCGGCGGTGAACTGATAGTCCACATACTTCGGGAAGTTCGTTTCGAGCAGTTTGGTCACAGCGAAGGCGAGCCAGGAAGGAATCAGGGCACGGCCGCGTTCGTAGACATAACCGCGGTCGATAATCGTCGAAATGATGCTGGCGTAGGTCGACGGACGACCGATTTCCTTGGCCTCGAGCGTCTTGACCAGCGACGCCTCGGTATAACGGGCAGGAGGCTGTGTCTCGTGGCCGTCGGCGGTAACCGACGTGGCGTTGAGCACTTCGCCGGTTTTCATTGGCGGCAAAGCCGCGTTCTCCTCAGACTTGGAGGACTTCATTGAAGCCTTGCCATCCTTCGTCTCGGCGGCAGACGAACCGGACGCAGACCCCGAGGAGTGCCGCGGCCAACCGGAGGCCTTGAGGAATCCCGGGAATTCAATGACGGTGCCGGAAGCTTGGAAAATAGCCTCGCCTTTATCACCGGCAGGTGCGGAAAGCCGCACGGTTGCCGTGAAGCCGGTGGCATCGGCCATCTGTGAAGCCAGCGTGCGCTGCCAAATCAAAGTGTAAAGCTTCAGCTGATCCGGCGGCACCTTAGAAGCCAGTTCGGCCGGATCATGGAATTTCGATCCGGCAGGACGGATGCATTCGTGCGCTTCCTGCGCGCCGGCGGTTTTCGTAGCGTACTGCTTGGGCTTGTCGGAAAGATATTCCTTGCCAAAGTTCTTCGTCACGGACTCGCGGGCAGCGGCAATGGCCTCCTGCGAAAGCGTGACGGAATCGGTACGCATATAAGTGATGAAGCCATTTTCATAAAGGCCCTGCGCGGCACGCATGGTCTGGCGCGAGCTCATCGAAAGGCGGTTGCCGGCAGCCTGCTGCATGGTTGAGGTGGTGAACGGCGGCACCGGACGGCGGTGGTACGGCTTGGATTCCATCGACACCACGGTGAATGGTGCGTGCTCCAAGGACTCGGCAATCGCCTTGGTCTGCGCCTCGTCAAGCTGGCAGACGTTGTCTTTCTGCGCGGCGGCGGTCAGGGCGCCGGTAGAAGTGAAATCGCGGGAATTGGCCAGACGCGAACCGCCCAGCGAGACCATACGGGATTCGAAATCGACGTTCTCGCCCTGCGCGTCAGGCGCGGAAAGCTCGGCAATCACGTCCCAATACGGCGAGCGCACGAAGGCCATGCGTTCCCGTTCGCGCTCGACGATCAGACGCGTCGCGACAGACTGCACGCGACCCGCGGAAAGTCCCGGGCCGACCTTGCGCCACAGCACCGGCGATAGTTCATATCCGTAAAGCCGGTCAAGCACACGTCGCGTCTCTTGCGCGTCAACCATGTTGGAGTCCACATCACGTGTCTTGCCCACAGCGGCCTTGATGGCGGACGGGGTGATCTCGTGGAAGACCATGCGGTGCACCGGCACCTTGGGCTTGAGCGTCTGCACCAAGTGCCAGGCAATGGCCTCGCCTTCGCGATCCTCATCAGTCGCGAGATAAAGTTCGCTGGCATCCTTCAGCGCGTTTTTAAGTTGTGTGACGGTTTTCTTCTTTTCGGGGCCGACAATATAGTACGGTTCGAAACCGTCGTCGACGTCCACGCCGAAGCGCCCGAACTTCGCCTTTTTGGAAGCGGGAACCTGACTGGGCTGTGCCAAATCGCGGATATGGCCGACGGAGGCCATGACCGTGTAGTCCTTGCCGAGGTAGCCACCAATCTTCTTCGCCTTGGTCGGAGACTCCACGATGACAAGTTTCTTACCAGTCGCCATAACCGCTCCTTACTTATTCGTTTGCGGAATTCTATGGTGTCCTTATATTACTCATAACACATTGCGCTGAACTATTCCAAATACACGCCGATGCCACGACAACCATCATTATCGGTGCCCAAAAGCGCAGACGCCGCTTTCATCGACGCTAGACAAATCAGTTGGGCAACCTTGAGCTGGGACTATGCGAGCAACAAGCCAAATATCGAACAACACGGTCTCACCGCAGTACCTACCATCGAGGCGCATGAAGGTATTACATACCTGAAATAGAGTTTCCCACTTCAGTTCGCCTATGGCGAAAATGTTTGACATCTTTGCGATGCAAAATCAATTGCAAAACAAATACCCTCAGCCAAGCTATCTACATCGAACGCATGGCAGCAATCGTTCATAACGCCGACAAAAAGGACGGGCATTCATTTAACGTCGGGCTCAAAAATCGGCGAAATAAAATACTTCCTCAACGAGGATCTTTCCAGCCCTCGTCCGAAAACCCAATCGAGCATCGATATACCGAATTTCGGTTTTCTGCGTCAAGATTCGGCATTTTAGGCTAAGCGGTCGAAAATCACGGGTGAAACGGTGTTTACCGACGGTTAAATCCTTTATTTGTCCGTCCAATGTGCGAATTATTGTCGTTGTTTTGGGGGACAAATACGGCATCTGTATATTTATTGCCGCATTTCTTACTTACTCCAAAATGAAGGGGAATGAGGATGCGCAAGGACACGAAAACTGCGCTCGGCACCGCCGCGGCAACGACGATGCCGACGGCGCCGGGATCCATCTACGCCAGAGACACAGGCGAAGGATAAACCGCGGCAACATCAGATTTCAAAGTCCCGCTCCCCGTCGACCACAAGTGCGACACCCAGTCAAAGGCCATACCGAAAATCATCACGCCATTGCGCGCGGTGAAATATATTTCGGCTGGCCACCCATCCTGCCGACCTGCGCTTGTTACCTGCGCTTTTGGCTTCGGCCACAATCGCAGGCCAACAGCACAGTCGGCTCGCAACAGGTACCAACGAATAAAGGAGCTGCCAATAAGCGCCAAAACTCAATAATCCGAGAGAGAAGGGCTGTGCAACGTCTGCCGTTGCATGGCCCTTCTTTTTTTGTCCCGAAACGGCACGAAACGACTATCTTCATAAGCCGGATCGCGGTTATACACCAGATATTCCAGCCTCCAATCGCACAATTTTGACCTAGTGACGCAAAGAACAGATTTATACTGGTGCTCCATCAGAGACGCCGTTACAATGGCAAGCGCAACGCCCGAAAACCCGAGAATCCAGAGAATTTAAGATAGTGACCAAAACGCCAGCGACAAACCAGAATGACCAGACCCGCCAAACCGCGGACGAGACGACGAACGACAAGCGAATCGGCGACCAAGCCGACAATCGCGCTGAGAGCCGAAAAGCCGGCAATACGAAAGCTCACGCACAATCCAAAAAGAGCGGACAATCCGGGAATACCAGGCACTTTGAAGACCCCAAGCAATCCGCAGATACCGTACCATCCGCAAACGGCACACCATCCTCAAACGTCGCACAGACCTATGACCATGCCGAGCGCAAGCGCATCAACCGGCAGATCCTCGCGCTGGCGATTCCCACGTTTGGCCAGCTCATCGCCGACCCGCTCTTCGTTTTAATCGACACAGCCATCGTCGGGCACATCGGCGACACCGCGCTGGCCGGGCTTTCCATTGGTTCCACCGTTTTGCTCACCGTCGCCGGGCTCTGCAATTTCCTGGCCTACGGCACGACCTCTCGCGTCGGTCAGCTTATGGGCGCCGGGCGCAAACGCGAAGGGCTCGAGACCGGGGTCGACGGGCTTTGGTTGGCGTTGATTATTGGGGTTGTCATTTCTGCGGCGTTCTTCGTTGGAGCACGGCCGCTGTGCTCGCTGATGGGAGCGCGCGGCGAGGTGCTGGACAACGCAACGATTTATCTACAGGCCGTTATTTTCGGACTTCCGGGGATGCTGCTGGTCTACGCGGCCAACGGCATTTTCCGCGGGCTCAAGAAAGTGCGCATCACGCTTGTCGCCGCCGTCCTGGGCGCGGCACTCAATACCGCACTTGACTTCCTGTTCGTTTTCGGACTCGGCATGGGCATCATGGGCTCCGGGCTTGCCACGCTGATCGCACAATGGTTCATGGGCATTTACTTGGTCATTCCGTCGTTGAAGTGGTCGCACGATGCCGGCGCATCGCTGGCGCCTCGAATTTCCGGCATCACCGCTACCGCCGCCGACGGACTGCCGCTCTTCATCCGCACGCTCGCCCTGCGTATCTGCCTAGTGGCCACCGTCGTGCTCGCCACACACATGGGCACGCAGGTGCTTGCCGCCTATCAGGCCGTCAATTCCAGCTGGAATTTCGTACTGAACATCCTCGATGCCATCGGCATCTCCGGTCAGGCGTTGGTCGCCACCGAAATCGGCGCGAAACGTTACGGCCGCGCACGCGAGATGACTCGAATCTCGGCACGTGCGGGACTGTACGGCGGCATCGGCATCGGGGTTGCGCTCATCGCCGTAAGCTTTGTCGCCGCGCCTCTATTCAGCACGAATACAAATATCCAACACCTCACCACCGTCGGCATGATTGTTGCAGCCGTTTTCATGCCGCTCGCGGGTTGGATGTGGGCGCTCGACGGCATCCTCATCGGTGCCGGCGACTACAAATACCTCGCCGTCACCTGCTCGATCGTCACCATCGTCTACCTACCGCTCGTCCTCGCGCTCAACTTCATCGACGGCGCTTACAACCCCAGCTCCACCGTCCGTATGATCCTGCTTTGGGCCGTCTTCAACGTCATCTTCATCGGCGGCCGCTCGATTTTCAACGGCCTGCGCGCCCGTGGCGATAAGTGGTTGAAGAACTGACAAACCCAGAAACAGCACGTATCTCAATCAGAAACGGTGAGGTGCTTAATCTGAACCACGATGAAGGAATTTAAGCACATTTTCGAGCGGAAAACATGCTTAAATTCCTATTTGACGCAATACGAAAATCAGACCAAGACCCGTCAATCCGAAACGAATGTCCGTACCTGCGATATTATTTGTTAGTTAGCTAACGAATTAATTTTGTCGGGTCGATTTCATCGGCTCGACTGTCGAGAGGGCAAGAAGAATATGACCGATACGCCGGACGGGCGGCCGGAGAACTACGGGCGCCTGCTGCAGCAGTCCTCGAGCGCGATGTCGCAACAGCTCGGGCGGTTCGCGGCACGCTACGGGCTCACCGAAGTGCAGATGTCCGTCATCAACTTTATGAGCTCACAGCCAGGCGGCGAAGTGGCCCAGCACGCGATTGAAGAGGAATTCCACATTCAGCGCTCCACCGTCACCGTCACTCTGCAACGCATGGAAGCCCGCGGTTTGCTCACCCGCGAACAGGCAGCGGATGACGCACGGTGCAAGAAGGTGAAACTCACCTCGCGTGCCAAGCAGAGCGTCGAAGCCATTCACGGTTATATCGACAACGAGCAACGTGAGTTCGAGCGTCGCTTCTCCCCCGCGCAAATCATCGAATTCAAAGAGATGCTGGCGTTCTTCGGTCGCGATCACGATGATGATCCCGGCATCGAGCAGCAACCGCCGCGATAATCAAAATGCGTATCGCTAACGGCAGCGCCGATAATCAAAACTTCGATTATCCTTTCTAAACTTTCGGCGCTACTCGGAAACGGGCCAAAAGATACGTTGAAACGCTGAGACGGCTGCATATATAGCCAAACACCGCCTAAGACTGAAATTAACATCAACAAGCTGTAAACACAATAATTAAAGGATCAAAACAAGTAATGACCTCGCAAACAACACAACCGACGGCTGCCACGCAATCGCAACCGCAGCCGGCGAAAATCCCGGGCAAAGTATTCGGCGCCATTATCGCGGCCGGCCTGCTCTCGCTGAGCGGCGTGACCGTCGAAACCGCCATGAACGTCACCTTCCCGACGCTGATGAAAGAGTTCGGCATCAACACCGAAACCGTGCAGTGGGTGACGACGGCCAACCTGCTCACCATCGCCATCGTCGTGCCGCTGAGCGCGATGCTCAAGGCCCGTTTCCGCACCAAGTCGCTCTTTATCGTGGCAAACCTTTCGTTCCTGGCCGGCTTGATTCTTGAAATCGTCACGCCGAACTTCCCGCTGTTGGTCACCGGTCGCGTCATCCAGGGCATCGGCGCAGGCATCGCGCTGCCTCTGATGTTCAACATCATTCTCGAAACCGTACCACCGCAGCGCATCGGCCTGATGATGGGCTTCGGCACATTGCTCACCGCGGTCGCTCCCGCCATCGGCCCGACCTTCGGCGGCATCGTCGTCTCTAACACCAGCTGGCGCGTCATCTTCGCCTGCCTGCTGCCGGTCGTCCTCATTTCGCTAGGGCTCGGCATCGCCTGCATCGAGCAGAAGAGCAAGATCCGCAACGTCAACTTCGACATCCTGAGTATCGCCCTCATTGCCATCACCTTCGCCGGCCTCATTTTCGGCTTCAGCTCCATGACCACCAAGCCGATCCTGAGCATCCAGGTCGGCGGAACCATCGTCGTCGGCATCATCGCTCTCGTCATCTTCTGCATGCGTCAGCTCAAGATCGAATCCCCGATTATCGACATCCGCACATTGAAGAATCTGCGCTTCTCGGGTTTCGTTATTGCGTTCTTCCTGTTGCAGGCCATTTCGCTGGCGTTGTCGTTCGTACTGCCGAATTATCTGCAGCTCACCGATCACCGTTCTGCGCTCGTCGCGGGGCTGACCGTATTGCCGGGGGCTGCGCTCGGCGCCGTCCTCGCACTGCTCGGCGGACGCGTCTATGATGCCGTCGGCCCGAAGCCCCCGCTCATTCTCGGAGGTCTTTGCGCCGTCATCGCCATGACCTGCTTCTTCGGTTTCGGTCATCATCTCTCGAGCGGTGCGGCAGCAGCCATCTATGTGCTCTACATGTTCGGCATCGGTCTGAGTTCCGGCAACATCATGACCACCGGCCTCTCGCACCTGAATGCGCACGAGCAGAGCATGGGCAACGCCATCTTCAACACCGCCCAGCAGTTCGCGGGTGCGGTCGGCACTTCGGTCGCCGCCGCCACCCTCGCCGCCGGCCAGGCCGCCACCTCCAACATCGCCCTAGGCACGGCGAACGGAGCGACCATGGCCTTCGGAGTGTTGCTTGTCGCCCTCATCATCGAGTTCGCCGATATCCTTCGCTCGCTCTTCTAAAGGATACAAAACAACCGGCTGAAATCAGCCCCAATAGAAAAATAACGGCTGTGATGGCGCCTATTCGTCCTCACAGCCGTTTTCTATGCCTTTTACCAAAATCGACCGATAGCATATGCGCATAAATCGATCCGCTATATCAGCGAAAGCACCAAAACCGATTGATCGTACAGTACGGAATCAATAATCATTGATTATTAATCCTCCGTGCTGTGAAACCGTTGAGATAGCCGATCCATATCACTGGAATAGTGCCATTCCAGTATTTGGGAATCACGATTTGCCAGCACTGAAGCCCATTACCACTCCTAAAACGCTTCGGTGCTACGTCTTCACAGCACTCTTACCTCAATCAGCCACGTTTCGCATTGCGTGCTGCAAACGAACCGATCACTTCCCGAGCGCGTCCTTGATGGCACCGACGAACGCGTCAAGATCGGCGGGCTTGCGGGAAGTGATGAGCTTGAACCCATTGGCGTCGTCGATATGGACTTCCTCATCGACGTACTTGCCGCCGGCGTTCTCAATATCCGCGGCGATATAGCGGCAAGCGGTCAGCGTCTTGCCCTTGAGCAGGTCGGAGTTGACCAACAGCCATGCGCCATGGCAAATCGAAGCAACCGGCTTGCCCTCGGCGGCAAAGTCCTTGGCAAGCTTTTGTGCGGCCGGATCGACGCGCAGACGATCGACGTTGCAGGTGCCACCAGGCACGACGAGCATGTCGAAATCATCGGCGGAAACCTCGGAATAGACGGTGTCCGGCTCGACGATTTCACCGACATAGCGGTCGTGCCGCACCGTCTCGATAGGCGCGAGTTCCGCCGCAGCCAGCGTCACAGAAGCCCCCGCGGCCCGTAAATCGCGCAGCGGCCGGGTCATCTCCGTCTCTTCAATACCCCAGTTGCGTACGATAATAAGCACTTTCGCGTTGCTCACCGATGTAGCCATAATGCCGTCTCCTTTTATATACCGAATATCAAACACCTTCATTGTATATAAGAGAGCCGTGAACCTGAACCGCGCAACCCGAGCTGGCTCGTTACCTGCCACACATTGCGCAAGCCTCGCGTTACTGCCCGCACTTGATGCTGTAGAGCGCCCAGTCCTTGGCGTACGGGCCCAAATAGCTGAAATCGGCAATCTTGACCAGGACGCCGGCGCGCACATAGCCATCAATCAAGTCCTGACGGTGGAACACGTCGTACTGCTGGCGGAACGAGAACATCTGCAAGCTCGGCGCCTGCGGACCCATCGAAAGGAAGTACTTCGGCACATTGCCTTCGATCGGGCAAGTGGTCCCAGTCAGTTTCGCGGGGTCACCGGAGGCAAATGCGTTCTCGGTCTGCCCGAAGATCGCGCCGTTCTTTTCGTGCATGGGATTATAAACCGGATACAACATATTGGCGTCGAACATAGCGGAACCGTACATGGAGCCGTTGAGCGGGTCGGAAATAATCACCGGGCCGTTGCCTACCATCTTGACGGTTTCCCGCAATACGTCAACCTTTGCCACGGTAAGCTGCTCGTTTTCCGGCTTGCCGTCTAACACAACGTTGGAAGCAATCATCGTTCCCAAATCCTGACGGTTCACATTGCCAAACTGGCAGGAAACCGCGAGCGCGGCCAGGACGACGATCGAGACGGCCTTGCCGCCGTTACGCGAGAACCAGTCGCCGATAGCGCTGCCCGCCGGATGCTTCGGCGCCATCGCATGCCGTCCGGAGCTGTGCGGGGTGCCGAGGTGGGCACGCTGCTGCAAATAGCGGACGTAGGATTCGTCGACGCCATCGAAGGAATAGACCACCGCGCAGGCCGCAAAGACCAGCAACGGGATGATGGCGAATGGAATCATCGTCAACGGCCGGATCTCGGCGCGATACCAAGCGGCTGTCACGATATTCGGGAACCAGCCGGTCAACGAGGTCGAGCAGACATAGACCAGGCATACCAGCGCAAACGCGAGCAGCAGAGACATGGCGTCCTGGGCCATCGTAGGCGTCGCCGTGGCGAATCGTGACCTCTTCGCAGAACGGTGAGCAGCGCGATGAGCGGAATTATGACCGCGTTTGGAGCCAGCGGCGGAGGCGGCCGACGTGTTCGACGTGCCTGCCACACCCGACGCAACCGAAGCCTCAGTGGTATCAGTAGCGTCAGTAGCAACCGAAGCCGACGCGCTTCCTTCGTCGCTCTGAGGTTGTGAACCGTCCGATACTTCGGAATCCGCAAGACGGCTATCGTCCGAAACCACAACAGAGTCCGTGGATTCTACCGAAACGGCTTTGGCGTCTTTACCACCTTTGCCGGCTTTGCCACCTTTATTACCAGAGCGCCCGCCGAGCCTGATAATCACCAGTCTCGATTTCACATACCCGAACACCACCGCAACCGCAACCACCAACGCGACAATGACGACGACGCTCATGAACCCACTGAAAGCACCGCTGATATTATCACTGAAGAATATTTGCAGCGCCTGCGGGACGGTGCGGTTGGGCTTGTAGGTATGGAACCAGCTGGACGGGTCGCCGTAGCGGGACGAATGATAGTGCCCGGTCATGTAGAAGAAGAAGGCGACGGCGCAGACCACCACTGCCACGAGCACGCCGAGAATGGCTTTCCATGGCAGGCGCATGAGCATGAACGGCGCCATCAGCAGCAACCAGGTGAAGGCGATGCGCGGGTGCGCGAAAACGCAGAGCAGCGCGAGCAACACCGTCAGAATCAGCCAACGCAGAATTTGGTAACGGTCGGCAATCGCGTCGAAAAGGCGTAGCGTGACGTAAAGCCAGAACGGCAGAATACTGGTGGCCAGGCCGAACGCAATCAGCGGACCGGAAGCGAGCATCTGGAAGGGATGGCTGGCCGAAGCGACCGAAAGCAACGGCACAATCAGCATCATCGCGCACGAGAAGGGCCGCCAGAACAGCGAATTGGAATCGACGATCGCGTCCCAATTCCCTTCCTTTTTTTCTTGGGTCTTGGCGGATCCATCTTTGGCACCCGCAGACGAAGGCATGTTACGCGACCGCCGTCTGTTTAATTTCGCCTTGCGTTTCTGCTCGCTCAAAGCGACATGCACCGCGGATTCGAGGCCACGCCATCCTTCAATGAATTTGCCATCGATCTTGCGCGTGAAATAGCTGGCCCAGAGCGACACCCCGGCCGGCCAGACAAGTCCGGAAGTCACCAACCAGACGATATTGAAGGCCGCGTAGATATTGATTTTGACATGAATAACATTGCAGAAGGAAATAACCGCAGCCGCGAGGATATGGAACAGCGGCGGGTAGTAGGCGTCATTGGGCCACAGCTTCGTGGCGGCGCCAACCCCCTGCCGCAGCAACTTGCGAATGAAATAGTAATGAGCCGGCGCATCAATCTCTTGTAATGGCAGATTCCAGGCGTCCCACGTCTTCGGGAACCACGCCAAAACGATGCCGAATGCTGCCAAGACGCCAAGAACCGAGCAAATCGGCAATGCGGCATGACCTATCCGTTGTTTCCATTTTATATTCATTATCGATAATTCTACCTGCCATGTGAGCAATTTACCGTCATATTCTACGATACCGTCAAATAATTCCCTCATATTGACGATAAAAACGAAAATTCTCAGAAAACTTTCAACATTTCCTGAGGTTTTGTTCGTCTCATTCCAGCTGGGGCACATATACTTGAATCTGTTGCCTATGCTGCGGCCTAGCATCGAAAAGGTGCAAGCCTAAACGGCGGGAAACATGTGATGCCTGTAGTCCGCTCGACGAAAAGTTTTCAACGAGGCAAACTACAGGCCTGGACAGCAGGAGAAACAGATGTTCGTGCTAACCAATGCCTGGTCTACGGTGATACGTCATAAATGGCGCAGCATCATGATGCTCCTTGTCGCCGGAGTCATGATATTCGGTGTCGTCTTCGCCACCGCGGTGTCCAGCGCAAGCGACAAAGCACATGGCGAGACCTACCAGGTGCAGTCACCGATCGCCGTCATCCGGCCGAACGCCGCAACCGAAAAAACGCTCAAGGGCGATGACGTTTCAAGCGTGAAAAAGTATATGACCTTCGATCAGTACGGCACGTACGCCATGTCGCTGCAACAGATCGGCGTACAGCAGCCGCAATTCTCGATCGGCATCTCCCTGCCGATGCGTCAAACCGGGGCGACCAAGGCCATCGCCGGTAAAAGCGACGAAAGCAGCAAGAAAACCGGCGGCGAGACCACGCTCTACAGCTACTACGACAAAGACGGCATCGACATCAACCCTTGGGGCGCCTACAAGATAGCCCAAGGCAAATCCTTGGATTACCAAGGTAAGGACGGCAAGAACGTACTGGTCTCCGAGGCCTTCGCCCGCAAGAACAACCTGAAGGTGGGCAGCACATTCAAGCTCGGCAATCCGATGACTACGGATACCTACCAGCTTAAAGTGCGCGGCATTTACACTTACACCGATCCTGCCCCCGCCGGACACAGCAACGACGCCAAACTGGCCAAGGAAAACCGCAACAACGCGATTTATGCCGAACCGATGGTTCTCACCAAAAACAAACTACTGAGCGACAGCCCCCAAGGCTGGCTGAACCCACGTTTTGACGTCGGTTTCAAACTGCAAGGCACCGACCAATATAACGCCTTCGTGCAGGCGGCCAAGGCAATGAAGCTGCCGAAAGGCTACGAGGTCAGCTCGCCGACGCTCGAGCGTTACAACGCTTCGCTCAAGCCGTTGGATTCGCTTAATTCCGTCATGACCAAAGTGCGTATCGGTCTCTACGCGGGCGGCGGGGTCATTCTGCTGCTGCTCTTGGGGCTTGCGCTGCGTCGACGCAGCGATGAGATTTCGATGGATATGATCATCGGCGTCACGCGTTCCCGTGTCGGCTGGCAGTTCTCTTTGGAGACGTTGATACCGACCATTCCGGGACTTCTTATCGGCGGTATCGCCGGAGCGCTGTCTGCCAGGCCATTGGGCAAGGCACTTGCCGGAGGAATCGCCACGCCGGTCGTATCCGCTTGCTGGATGCCGATGTGGTATTCCATCGCCATCGTGGTAGCTTTGGCCGTCATCGCGTTCTTCAGGCCTCTGTTCGCTGGAATTCCGCGACTCTTCGACGAACGCGGAGGTGGTCTCGAAGCGGCTCAATCCCTGTTCGCAGACGTGTCTGAGCAAAAGGCGACAAACACGAATGACGACGATAATGCCGATGCCACAGATAATGGTAAAGCCACAGATAACAACGCATCCGAAGACGATACGGAGGCTCAAGCATGAGCAAGAACACCGATTCGAAAGATCAAGTCAAAAGCTACGAGCCCGATAACCTTGACAACAAGGGCGAAAACACGGAAGACACCTCGGCGGTGAAGTATGATGTCGTCTTCGACGATGACGACGATGCCCTGGATCTCAGTCTTGCGGCTTCCGGTCAAGTACCATATGACAGTTTGGCTGATGATAGCTCGGCTGATGACGACAAAGCCGAAAATTCGGACGAGAAATCTGAGGAATCTATTGAAAACACTGGCACCAAAGATTCAAAGAAAGCTTCCAAGGCGAAAACCGGGAATAAAGCCGGTACTAAAACGGAGAAATCCGAGGAAACCGCCGATAGCAAAGATATTGACGATATCAGCGATACCGACGAGACCGGCGACAAAGCAAGCCCTGACAATGTAGCGGCCTCGAATGCGAAACGCGTCAACGAAACGTTGGGACTAGCGGTAGAGGAAGAGGACGAGCTAAGCGCCCATGAGGCGAAATCCCCCGTTATCGAACCAGCCACCGCCGTTTCGACGCGTCTCGACAAGGAGACCGTCGCCGAAGCTGACATCCTGCTGAAGCCGAACCCGACCTTCGCGCTCGACCATGTCACCTTCACCAATCGCAAATCCGGGCGCAACGTGCTGGACAATATCGACTGGGGATTCTTCGCCGGATCGCTATACGCCATCACCGGCGCCGACGACGAACAACGCCGCGCGCTGCTTGCTGTGGCTTCAGGCTTCTATCGGCCCGACAGCGGTCAGGTGATGGTGAAAAGCCAGAGCCTTCTGGAGCTTGAAACCAACGAAATCCGCGGCCATCGCATCGGCCTGATCACGCAGCGTTACAGCCTGCGCAACGACTTGGACGCACTGACCAATCTGACCTTCACCATGCGCGCTTCCGGCCGCACATTCCTGAAGCCGATACCCGTTGCCGCTCGCGACGTGCTGAAACATGTCGATTTTGACGAAGCCGCCACCGGCGTGAAGGCGTCGGACCTCAAACCGTTGAATCAGCGTCGTCTGGCCATCGCACGGGCCATCTGCTGCGAGGCGACCGTCATTCTCGCCGATGACCCGGTTGGCGGACTCGATGCCGACGACCGTAAAACCATCCTCGACTTGCTCTCACGCATCGCGCACGCCCAGGATCCGAAGCGCTGCGTCATCGTTCTGGTTCCGGATTTTGCAGCGAATACAGATGCAAACAATTCGACAGACAGCGGTGCCAGCGATGCCGAATCCGAAACTGATACCGCCACGGATTCGGACGAATACAACAGCGCAACCGATTACGAGGCCAAAGCCGATAAGATTTATTCGTTCTGACTGACGTTGTGAACACCTGCCTTGCCAGGATACGTCCGCGAGCCATACTTAGGAATTTAAGCACATTTCAAGGCTATTTTTGCGCTTACAATGCTGCCGAAAGCTTGCAGCAGGAATTTAAGCATAAAATCTTGCCGTTTTTGTGCTTAAATTCCTATTTCTCACTTGGCCGACTCACAATCCCTCGACCGGATGATACCTGAACAAGGAAGAGCCGAACGATGCCGCCTACTCGTCCAGTTTCATATCGAACTTCTTGGCGAGCGCGGGGATATCGGGGACGCCGTATTTCTTGACCAGATCGAGCCACTGCCGTTCGTTGTCTGCCCCGAAACGGCGGGCCTTGCGAGCGTAAGCCTCGGCCGTGAGGAACCGCGGTGGGATGGACTTGCTGTTGTATTTATCGGCCACCATCACCACTTCCTGCTCCAGGTTCATCGGCACGTAGTCGGCCGGCGGCAGAGGCAATCCCTGCGCCACGACCTGCTCATGGGTCAGCCCTACTCCCGTATGGTTACGTGCAAATTGCGCAATAGACTCATCCACTCCCTGCGAAAGCAGCCAGTCGTAGCCGCGCAGACCGTGCAGGATATAGTTCGGTCCGTCGAATTGCAACTTTTCGCCGTCCGACCCGTCGTGCTTCAAGACGAGGTACGTGCCTATGTCGTGGAGCATCGCCCCCACCACCGCCAGGTTTTCGTCGAGCAGACGCGGAGGCACCATACCGCCAACCACGCCGTCGGTCGGGGAAACCGTTGCGTTGATACCATCTAGCACATTGAAATTATTACGTTTCTGCGCCAACACAGCAGGCGTGACACCCTGAGGGAAACCGCTGTCGGCATGGGTATCGCCTTTAACGGAAGAACCGGCATCTCCATACTTCCCCGTAAGCTCGGGCGCATCCTTGGGCAAGGTGCAGCGCCGCACGAACAGCGCATTCTGTCGACGCACCAGCTGGCGGGTAATCGTCGCGATAATGACGCAATGCGTGTGAATAAGGTCGTAGGCGGCCTGCGAAGGTGCGATCTTATGATGCAGCTCGTCCGCCTGTGCCAGTGTAGGAATATATCCGGTCATGCTTCCTATTGTAGAGGCCGCTAAAACAGCGTGGAATCGCGTTTGACCAGTTTGAAACGTGTTACATGTTTACGAACCGGCCCATCATAACCATTGATACGTTCAATCAACATTTTGACCCCCGTACGAACATAGTCATCCAAGGAAGTATCAATTGTTGTGAGTGCAGGAGTGGAATAAGTCGATTCGGGGACATTGTCGAATCCTACAACTTGGACATCTTCAGGCACACGTATGCCATGAGCCTGCAAACCATGAAGAACACCAAGTGCCACAGCGTCGGTCAGACAAACAATCGCATCAGGATGCACATCCCGTTCCAGCATGATATCAACCGCATGCATACCACCTTCGCGAATCATCCAGTCTCGCGGAATCAACATATTCGAGTCAACTTTGAGACCACGCTCCTCGAAAGCCTCGATATATCCTTTGATGCGCAAATCCTGGGTACCTTGCAAGGCCGACATATAGTAATCGCGCGTCTCCGGCTTTTCTTTGGCCCCCACAACCGCGATGGAAGTACAACCGGAATCAAGCAATTGCCCCGTCACATAGCGCAGAGCTTCTGTATTAGGCATCGTCACCCAATCAGTGTTGCCATAGGGAAGATAGTCTCCGGTAAGCACAATCGGAAACGGCTGCTGAAGCAATTTGCCACCTTTGCCTACGGGCTGATCAGCAAAGAGAATCCACCCGTCAGCCCCCAACTGCGAAAGTTCATTAACAATCAGCGACAATCCTTTGCCGCCCGACCCATAGGTATCGATAATCGTCCCGTACCCGGACTCACGGGCGACTTCGATGACCTTATCGACAAAATACGGACCGAAAGGCTGGGAGAAATCAAAAATACCGACGCCAATGAGCTTGCTCCCTCCTTTACGCAAGGAACGAGCGGACACATTGACGGTATAACCCAGAGACCTTATTGCCTCTTCCACACGTCTGCGCGTTTCAGGACGCATACTGCCGGTATCGTTAAGGACATTGGAAACAGTTTTGAACGATACTCCAGCATATTTTGCAACATCTTTGATGGTTATATGCTCGCCCGACCCCATCGACTACTCCTTAAACACCAATAACGCAGATAATTCACTCAACATTTAAACCAGAATCCCGCCGCTCCCATATCCAAATCAAACATTCATTAATCCGTTTATATTACCCCGACACGCCTATATAACAATGGGCTTCCACCTTTAAGAAAAAGCAGAAACCCATTGTCTAAATTCGTGAATGCAGTATCAGGATTTCACAGACCCTGCGGTGAGTCCACCGACCCAGTAACGCTGCAGGAAGAGGAATGCCAGAACCATCGGAATGATGGAAATGAACGCACCTGAAGTAACCAGATTCCAGACCTGCTCGGAAGCTGCCCCGGCCTGGGACTTCATCTGCCACTGCGTCAAACCGACTGTGATCGGGAAGAGCTTCGGATTGGACAACACTACCTGCGGCAGGAAGAAGTTGTTCCAGGCACCGACCACGGAAAGCAGGAAAACCGTGGTGATTGCCGGCGTCATAATCGGCAATGACACCTGGAAGAACGTTCTCAGCTCACCGGCACCATCTACCCTGGCCGCCTCGATCATCTCGTCCGGCAGCGATTGCGCACAATAGATACGCATCAGATAGACGCCCATCGGGTTGAGCAGTGAAGGAAGCAGCACGGCCCAAATCGTGTTGGTCATGCCAATGTTGCTCATCAAAAGGAACGTCGGGATGACAAGAGCGGTCGACGGAATCATCAACGCGCCCAGCACGATGTTGAAATAGAAGTTCTTGCCGCGGAACCTGAACTTGGAGAAGCCGTAACCAGCCATCACCGCAATGGCCGTCGCGCCGAAGCCGCCGACCAAAGCGTAGAGGAAGGAGTTGGCGATCCAACGCCAGTAGATACCGTCCTGATAAGTGGTCAGCTGCTTGATGTTCTCGAAGAAGTTGAACTTGTCGTCAAACCACAACGAACCGTGGGATCCAAAGAACAAGCCTGAGTTCGTCTTTGTGGAGGCCACAATCAACCACCAGATGGGCAACAGGAAATAGAGTATGGCCAGCACCAGCACGACGCAGGTGAATATCCTCGGGTTGCCCTTGATGTGATTGATTGTTTCTGAATTTGCGGATTGTTTTCCGTTCTTCGTGCTCATCTCAATCCCCCAATCCAGACTGCTTCTTGGTCAGCTTCATGAATATCACACTGAAAATCACGACGACAAGGCCAAGCGCGAACGAGACGGTAGCCGAATAGTTCGTTTGGTTATAGTCGAAGGCCAAGGCTTGGGCGTACATATTAGGTGTATATTCAATAGGTATCGCGGTCGGCGCCTGGTTACGCAGAATCGTCGGCTCGGTATAGAACTGCAAGGTGCCGATAAGCGAGAAAATCGTCACCATGACCAAAGAGCTCGATACCATCGGTATCTTGATCTTCGTCGCAATCTTGAACTCGTTGGCTCCGTCAAGCCTTGCGGATTCATACAAATCAGGCGAAATGGATTGAAGGGCCGAGTAAAGGATGACCATGTAATAGCCTGTCCATTGCCATGTGACCACGTTGACCAACGCCCCAAAGATGCCCTTCGAAGTGAGGAAAGCGGGCGTTCCCAAACCGAAAAGCTGGAAAACCGTGGTGAACGGACCCATGTTCTTCGAATACATGAAGCCCCACATCAATGCTCCGATAACACCAGGAATGGCATAAGGGAGGAAAATGACCAGGCGGGAAACCGAAGCGAACTTGTTCTTGAACGAGTCAAGAAGAAGCGCGAAAATAAGCGCCAGGCCAAGCTGAATAGGGACCATGACGATGGTGTAGAGAATGACCCTTCCCATGCCCTGCATGAAAATCGGATCGGTAATCACGCGCTTGTAATTGGCCAGACCAGTAAAGGCGTTGCCACGTACCTGCGTGTAAGTGAACAGAGAAACATAGAAAGCGTATGCCAGCGGGATAACCAGGAAAATTAGGAACACAATACCGAAGGGGGCGGTGAAGAACCATCCCCAACGGGCCCTCTTCTTCTCCACTGCCGAAGCTGAGGCGCCTTGTTTCTTATTAGTCGTTTTTTTCATTGAATAAACCTCCCCAAGCAGCAGGAGGGAACCATACCACTGCGTTCCCTCCTGTTATCGTTTATCGATTACTCGATAGTGAAACCTTGTTGCTTGGCATAATCATTCAACTTGGTGGTCAAAGCGCTGAGCGTGGATGAGGTATCCGCACCGTCCTTGACAATCTTGGTGAAGGACTTGATCTGCTCGTCATACGCGTAGGTCTGGAACGGAAGGAAATCGTAGCCCTTCCAGCCTTCAGCCGTCGGAATGTTGATGTCGTTGAGCTTCTGGCCGCCGAGGAACGGCTCCTGCATATTCTTGAAGAAGTCGGAGTTCAGTTCCTTGGTCCAGGAGGGGAAGAGACCGCCATCGGTGACGCCGATCTTCTGAGCGGCATCGGAAGCGAAGAGTTCACGGGCAACCTTTGCAGCAGCTGCGGTGTCCTTGGCCTGATCGGTCACAGCCCAAGCGGAGCCGCCCTGATTGACCATAGGAGTGCTGCTGTCCCAAACAGGAGCCTTGTAGATGCGGAACTTACCGTTGTCACCCTTGCTCAGTCCCTTGATGTAGCCGGTCTGCCAGGAAGCCTGTACGTAGGCGGCATACTTGCCACCCATCATATTCGTATTCCAATCGGTGGTCGTCGCGTCAGTGGTGTCGACAAGGCCTTCCTTGACGAGGCCCTTCCAATAGTCCATGACTTCCTTGACACCCTTGCCGTTGAGATCCACCTTCACCTTGTCAGGCTTGGAAGCGGAATACTTGTAGATCCTCTCATTTTTCTGGGCGAAGAGCGCAGGGTTCACGCCGGTGCCGTTGGGGGCCCAATCACTCAGGTAACCGTCATATCCGGCGGCCTTGAGCTGACGACCGGCCTGAGCGAATTCGGCCCAGGTGGTCGGAACCTTCACATTGTACTTGTCGAAAACATCCTGACGCACGAACATGACGAACGGGCCCAAGTCGACAGGAACGCCATAAACGGACTTGCTCGTGCCCATGCTCACGCTGTTCCAAGCACCTTTGGTGTAATCGGACTTGTATTTATTCATCCCGTACTGACCAAGATCGACCAGATGCTTCTCCGCACCCGATACGAACTGCGGCATTGCCTCGTACTCGAGCTGGATGATGTCCGGAGCGCCTTTCTTGGCCTTAATGGCGTTTTGGAACTTGGTGTATTCAGGAAGTCCCTGGCCCGCGTTGACCCAGCAAGCCTGAACATCGTTGTGGGTTTCGTTGAAATTGTCAACGATCTTTTCGATTGCCGGATACCAAGCCCAAACGGTTACTTTCTCTACTCCCGTCTTTTTGACCTTGTTCTGGCATTGTACGTTGTCATTGGCCTTCTTGTCGGTTCCGGCTGCCTTGGAACTCCCATTCGAGCCGCCACAGGCACCCATACCAAGCGCCATGATTCCAGCTGCCAAGGCAGCTACAATCTTGTATGCCTTCCTCATCTTTTTTCTCCTTTGAATCTCGATAGGATAGATATTTTTTCAGTTATGGTTTATTTGCCGGGGACAAACCGACATCCCCGGCAAAAAATTAATCATTTCACATGGATTGCAGTCCAGGAGACTGCAGGCAATGTGACTTTCACGGTTTCGGTATCAACGTTGAATGAAACCGTCTTGTTTTCTTCCAGAGCCACACGATTCTGATCTTCCCGCGTGTTTTTGGCGTTGATATCATCGTCATGCAGGGTCTGCGCCGTGACATTCAAACCGGATTGGGCACACACCTCATCCGGAAGCTTCACTTCGAACTCGGCCGGCGTATCCAAAGACCTGTTGACCGCGAAGACCGACACCGAACCGTCCGCACCGCGCACCGCCACCGCGTTGACACCGTCGACGTCGCCGTACTTCGGAGTGGAGATCTGCGAGGAGTCAAGCTTTGGTTCCAGCACTGTGCCGCCCTTCGCAAACTTTGCGGTAATCGAGAACGGATAGAACGTGGTCTGCCGCCAAGCCGGCCCACCGGGCTCGGTCATGATCGGCGCAATAACGTTGACCAGCTGTGCCAAGCTCGCCGCGTGCACACGATCCGCGTTCTTCAAAAGGGTAATCATCAGATCGCCGAAGACCACGGCGTCCGCCACCGAATAAATGTCTTCAAGCAGATGTGGGGCGACCGGCCAATTGCCGATACCTTCAGGGTTCTTACTCGCTTCGGCGTCCTGATACCAGACGTTCCATTCGTCGAAGGAGATGAACACATCATGCTTGCTCTTGAGCCTTGCCTTGGTGGCATCGATAGCGGCGGCGACATCCTTGATGAAGCCATCCATATCGACACCGGAAGCCAAGAAGCTGACCATATCACCATCGTGGGGCTGGTAGTAGGCATGGCAGGAAACAAAATCGACCAAGTCATAAGCCTTGGAAAGCACCGTTTCTTCCCACGCACCGAACGTGGGCATATTGTGCGCCGAGGAACCACAGACCACCAATTCGAGATCCGGGTCCATCTGCCGCATGCCACGTGCCACTGATGCGGCCAACGTGCCGTAGTCCTCGGCCGACTTGTGGCCAAGCTGCCACGGCCCGTCCATCTCGTTGCCCAAGCACCACATACGGATGTCGAACGGCTTGTCGGCGCCATTGGCGCGGCGTTCTTCGGAAAGTTTCGTACCACCGGGAATGTTGGCGTACTCGAGCAGATCCATCGCGTCTTCAAGACCGCGGGTACCGAGGTTCACCGCTTCCATCAGCTCGTTGCCACCAACCTTTTGAAGCCACTTGGCCATCTCATGCAGGCCGAATTGGTTGGTTTCAGTGGAATGCCAAGCCATATCGAGGCGACGTGGACGCTGGTCCTTCGGGCCTACGCCATCCTCCCAGCGATAGCCGGAGACGAAATTGCCACCTGGATAGCGAATGGTGGTCGCCCCCAGTTCATGCACCAAATCGATGACATCCTGCCGGAACCCATCGGCATCGGCCGTGGGGTGCCCCGGCTCATAAATACCCGTGTACACACAACGTCCAAGATGCTCGACAAAGGAACCGAACAACCGTTGATTGACCTTCGCCACCTCAAAATCATCGTCAACGACCAACCTGGCCGAATTAATGGATGATGTTTTTGACATGTTGCTCCTTTATATTTTTTCAACTACAACGTTGTATTTTATAACTAACCACATGGCGACTAATTGATAATTAATACAACCTTGTATCGGTTCTAATTGTTAAATTACACCTTTTCAGAAATACTCGCAAACCCTATAAGTACAAGGTTGTACTGAAAAGGTTCTGCCAAAAGGCGACACGCCGAAAAACTTATGGGATCTTTCATTGTGAACAAGAAGGATTTTCAGTCTGTTCAGCATATCGCCCTTAACCTCACAAAAATGATGTTCGCTTATTTGTCGAAGCGGGCCATCAATCAGCTTCACTCAGTCCTTGAACGTTTGTCGACAACGGAAGGACTCTTTCGTTCACCCTTGTCGGCCTCAGCTTCGGTTTTTGACTTTACCATCATGCTCGTCCCAGAAACGCCTTGAGTTGCGGATGACTGCGCCGCAGAATCATTATGCGATTCCGATCGGCGAGGCTTACGGAACGCAACGCGCTTCAGGCGCGGGGGGCGGCGAGTGGAAAGGAAGAGCGGCTGGACCTCGACCACCGGATTGTAGGGGGCCAGGCCGAACCACTTGACCGGCGAACCGGCCACGCGGCGGATAGCGTACTTCATCTTGAGGCTCAGCGCCTCGCGGCCGGTAATCTTGGATTCCGGCATCAGGGCCTTGTGCACGAGGACGTAACGCACCGTGCCGATATCGGGATCCGCATCCACCTTCGGGTAGACCGACTTCTGCTCCGGCAGCTCTCCGGAAGCGGACAGGTCGTGCATAATCTGGTGAATATAGGCAGGAATCGATTGCGAAACCTTGAAACCGAGCTTGATCCGAACACGGAAAATGTAGTCCGTACCGAAGTCCTCGACGGAATATTCGCGCGTGAACGGCTCGTCGGTCGTGACCACCGAGACGGCCCACCAGGCGCGGGCACGCTTGGGATGGTCAGCGAAAATCGAGAAGAAGATATCAGTGTCAAGCCGGCGCAACTCGGAGTCGGAAGTGAGGTAGACGATATTGTCGGCGAAGTAAGGAATACGGAAATCGTCATGCAATTTCGCAAGCGTCGGTTTGAAATCGCGCGGCTTCATATGGCGACGCTGCGAACGTTCGATCTTGGTGCCGTCGTTCCACGTAATCATAATCAGCAAGATTACGGCCGTAAGCAGCATCGTGAACCAGCCGCCGCGCAGGAACTTCGACATCGAGGAGATGAAGAAAAGCGAATCGGTGGTGACGAACAACGCGAAGAAACATACGGCGCCCACGCGATGATGGTGATGCCAAACGTAGGTGGTCAACAAAATCGTCGTCGCCAACATGGTGATGGTCAATGCCAAACCGTACGCGGCGGAAATGTGCTCGGAATCCTTGAAAATAGCCAGCACCGTAAGGGTCGCTATACATAGCACGACATTGACGGTCGGGATATAGAGCTGGCCACGGGTACGCGAGGGGTAGCGCACCTGAAGATGGGGCATCCAGTTGAGGCCGGTGGCTTCCGAAACCATCGTGAACGCACCGGTAATCAAGGCCTGGGAGGCGATCACACCCGCAGCCACCGAGAGGATAACGCCAACGTAGCGCACATTGGGACTCATCATCTGGAAGAACGGGTTGACAGTCATGCCGGCCAGCGACTTATCGCCGCGGTTGTTGAGCATCCACGCGCCCTGGCCGAAGTAGTTGAGGACGAGCGCGACGTTGATGAAGGGCCAGGTGAAGTAGATATTGCCACGGCCAACGTGACCCATGTCGGAGTAAAGCGCCTCGGCACCGGTGGTCGCGAGGAACACCGTGCCCATGAGCGAAAGACCCGCGACGTTATGCGAGCTGAAGAGGAATTCAACGCCGTAGACCGGGTTAATGGCCTCGAAAATGGTCCAATCACCACTCAGGTTCACGATGCCAACCAGCGCGAGGAACGCGAACCAGACCAGCACGACCGAGCCGAAGACCTTGCCGATGCTTTCGGTGCCGCGCGCCTGGACGGAGAAAAGCACCACAATAATGATGATGGTGATCATCAAGGTGAGGTTGGTGTTTTCTTCGAACGCGTGAGTGAAAGCGGGAATGGTTTTGAGGCCCTCCACTGCCGAGGAAATCGAAACGGCCGGAGTCAGCACGGAATCGGCCAGGAAGGCCGCGCCGCCAATCATCGCAGGCACGACCAGCCATTTGCCATAGTGCCGCACCAGCGAGAACAGCGCAAAAATGCCGCCCTCACCTTTGTTGTCGGCATGCATGGCGACCAGCACATATTTGACGGTGGTAATGAGCAGCAGAGTCCAGAAAATCAGCGAAAGCATACCGAGAACCGCAGGCCGGTCAATTTTCGCGAGCCCGCCCTGCCCTGCCAGGAACGTCTGGACGGTGTAGAGCGGGGAGGTGCCGATGTCGCCGTAGACCACGCCGAGGGTGACGATGGCCATCGCGAGCGTCACCTTGTCGGGGCTGGCCTGCACCTTGCGCCACCAGCGGCCGATCGGGCTGCGCGAGGTCTTGGTCAGCTTCTCGGCTTCCTCACGTTCCTCCTTGGCGTGCTTGGCAATCTCTTCGCGCTCTTCACGGGTCAACGTATCGCGCGAGACCTTGGGCGCGTTGGTGAACGTGTCGGCACGCAGCAGGGCCTTCTTCTCGGCCGCCGCGGCCCGTTGCTCGGCAGTCAGTGCCTTCTTTTCCGCGCTGGCCACCTTGCGTTCGGCGGCTTTGGCCTTGCGCTCGACATTGGCGACCTTCTTTTCGGCTCCAGCCGCCTTCTTTTCCGCGTGGACGGCGGTTTTCTTGGCTTTAGTCGCTTTGGTGGAAGCCTTGCGCGTTTGCAGTGACGTTTCGGCGACGTCTTCTGCCGCCTCAGCCTTGGCTTTCGCTTTGCCAGCAACTTTAGCTGCGCCCTTGCGCGCGTGAGAAGTTACTTCGTCGGCAGCGTTTACCGCTTTTGCTTTGGCGGCCACTTCCAACGGAGTTTTGGCCCGCGTTGTTTTGCCGGCATTATCGGCAGCTTTGACGGCTTTGACTGCATTGTTGACGCCATCAGCAGCCTTGCCAACCTTGTCGGACTTGCCTACATTGCCAGCATTGCCGACCTTGCCTGCATCACCGACAACCTTGCCGGCCTCACCGGTCATCTCGTCAACACCACCGGCAACCTTACGTTCGTCAGCAGCCTTGTCAACCGCACCGGTGTCCTCGGTTTTTTTACGGCCACGAACGCGCCTGCGAACTTCCTGATTTTGTGGATTCTGCTCCTGCTGACGATTTTGAGGTTCACTTGACCCATGATGTTGCGATTGCGCCATGATTTGTCCTCCAGAAACGGAAACTTTACGCGCTTGTCTTCTTGTCAAATCCACTTGCCGAGCACGCTCGTTTACAGACCAACGGGCAAGTCTAGCCATCTATTTGTGAAAACCAAAATCGAAGTTAGATATCTTCATACAAATATATTTTTTACTAGATAATGGCTTCGGAAATCAACAGAAAATAGGCGGTTTTACGCCGTTTTGAGGCAAAAACAGCAACACCAGCATGCTTCATTATTCAAGATTTCAACACTGAAATTATGCCGTGAGAACACGTCATTTACCGCCATCTCCCCTTTTGTTGGAACCAAGGCATACGAAAAGTGCGCCACCGTACCTGACGGCTGACGCACTTCAACACTGATATTCGGTTAAGTATCCGACTATCCAATTACCTGATTATTTGATTATTGAGTTATCGAATTACCGGGTTATGACACCTTTCCAGCTTTTCCGCTGGCAGTATCGGGACGCGGCATAACCTTGGTCTGCTCGCCGGTATCGGCCTTCTTGCCTTCGGCCACGGTGCTCTGCCCGGTATCTTCAGCGGAAGTGCCAGTCTTGCCTTCGGCATCCTGCATTTTCTGCAATTTGACGGACTTGGCAAGATTGCCGAGACCCTTGCGACCCTTGGCCAGTTCCGCGACTCCAATGCCGCTGCCGGACTTCTTGACAGCCGTTGCGGTGCCGGCTGCAGCCGCCTTGGAATGCGCATGTTCCGTGGCTGACTTGCGGGCAGCACCGGCTGCCTTCGGCTCGTGGGATTCGACGCGGCGTTTGCCGGTGGCGGCACGCAGCGCAACGCGTTTCAGGCGCGGAGGACGACGGGTGGAAACGAAGAGCGGCTGCACCTCAACCACTGGGTTATAGGGGGCCAAACCGAACCACTTGACCGGCGAACCGGCCACGTGGCGAATCGAGTACTTCATCTTGAGCGACAGCGACTCGCGGGCCGTCAGTTTCGATTCCGGCATCAGAGCCTTGTGAACAAGGACGTAGCGGACAGTGCCGATATCGGGGTCGGCGTCCACCTTCGGGTAGACCGACTTCTGCTCCGGCAGCTCTCCGGAAGCGGAGAGATCGTGCATCACCTGATGGATGTAAGCCGGGATGGACTGAGAAACCTTGAAACCAAGCTTGATCCGCACACGGAAGATATAGTCCGTGCCGAAGTCCTCCACCGAATACTCGCGAGTAAACGGCTCATCCGTGGTCACCACGGAGACGGCCCACCAGGCGCGCGCACGCTTCGGGTGGTCGGCGAAAATCGAGAAGAAGATATCGGTGTCTAGCCGATGCATTTCCCAATCGGAGGTCAAGTAAACGATGTTGTCGGCGAAATACGGAATGCGGAAATCGTCATGCAACTTGGCAAGCGCGGGCTTGAAATCGCGCGGCTTCATATGACGACGCTGACTGCGCTCGATCTTGGTCGCGTCGTTCCATGTAATCATAATCAGCAGAATCAATGCCGTGAGCAGCATGGTGAACCAGCCACCATGCAGGAACTTCGCCATGGAAGCTATGAAGAACAGCGTCTGGATGGCGATGAATACCACGAAGAAGACGATTGCAAACACACGATGGCGTTTATACCAAAGATAGACGGTGAGCAAAATCGTCGTCGTGATCATCGTGATGGTAAGCGCCAGACCGTATGCAGCGGAAATATGCTCGGAATCCTTGAAGAGGGCCAGCACGGAAAGCGTCGCCACGCACAGCACGACGTTGACCACAGGGATATAGAGCTGGCCGCGGGTACGGGCCGGGTAGCGCACCTGAAGATGCGGCATCCAGTTCAAGCCGGTGGCCTCGGAGACCATCGTGAACGCGCCGGTAATCAAGGCCTGCGAGGCGATGACACCAGCAGCCACGGAAAGAATGACGCCGACGTAACGAACGTTCGGGCTCATCATCTCGAAGAACGGGTTGACGTTGCCGAGCGCGGTGTTGCCTTGGTTGCGCAGCATCCACGCGCCCTGTCCGAAGTAGTTGAAGACCAACGCGACGAAAATGAACGGCCAGGTGAAGTAGATGTTGCCACGGCCGACGTGACCCATGTCGGAGTAAAGGGCCTCGGCGCCGGTGGTCGAAAGGAAGACCGTGCCCATGATGGCCAGGCCTGCAAGATTATGTTTGCTGAAGAGGAATTCAATGCCATAAACCGGGTTGATGGCCGCGAAGATGCTCCAGTCGCCACTGATGTTGACGATACCGGTGATTGCGAGGAACGCGAACCAGACCATCACGACCGAGCCAAAGACCTTGCCGATACGCTCGGTGCCGCGCGACTGCACACAGAAGAGGATGACGATAATCACAACGGTAATCACGAGCGTCAGGCTGGTGTTCTCATGGAACACCGGTTCGAAGAGCGGAATGGTCTTGAGGCCTTCCACTGCCGAGGAAATCGAGACGGCCGGGGTCAACACGGAATCCGCAAGAAACGCCGCGCCGCCGAGCATCGCGGGAATCACCAGCCATTTGCCGTGGTGACGAATCAGGGAGAACAGCGCGAAAATGCCGCCTTCGCCCTTGTTATCAATGCGCATGGCCACGAGCACATACTTGACAGTCGTAATCAGCGTGATTGACCAGAATACCAACGAAAGCAGGCCGAGAACCGCTGGGCGATCGATGTTGCCGAGCCCACCCTGACCGGCAATGAAGGTCTGCGAGGTGTATAGCGGGGACGTACCGATGTCGCCGTAAACCACGCCGAGCGCAACGATAGCCATGCCGAGGGTGACCTTGTCCTGGCTGGACTGCATCTTGCGCCACCAGCGGCCAATCGGGCCGTGCGCGGAGGCCTGGGTCAGCTTCTTGGCCTCCTCCTTTTCCTCCTGCTCGTGCTGGGCGATGACCTTACGCTCCTCGCGAGTCAACGTGTCACGCGAGACCTTGGGAGCATTGGTGAAGGTGTCGGCCCGCAGCAACGCTTTCTTTTCGGCATTTACCGCACGCTTTTCGGCCCTCAGTGCCTTCTCTTCGGCGCTGACCGCCTGTTTTTGTGCCTTTGACGCAACCTTGGTCGCCTTGTCGGTTTCCCGAACGAGCTTGCGAACCGCTTTCTTCTCTGCCGGCTGTTTACCTTCGTGCTTGCTTTCGCTTCTATTTTCGGTTTCGCGCTCATTGTGACGCCGATTTCTTTGATTTTGAGGCTGCTTCGACTCGCGATCCTGCGATTGCGCCATGACCTGCCCTCCAAAACGGAAAAGACGAGACTTCCCCGTACATACTTTCTTCTCATGGCCCGGCTACCGGGCGCTCTCGTTTATCAACCAAAGCGCCAGTTTAGCGTCGCAAACTCAATAAACCAAAATGAGCCGCGATGGCCGAATATATGGAAACTTTCAAAATCCGGCTAAATTCATATAAATATTGAAAATTGTACGTTTTTCACCAAAGAACCGCAAAAATCGCCATAGCTGAGCTTTATACGCCGTACACAGCCCTCGTCGTTTCGCGCGTCGCTCTCGCGACTTCACCTATCGGCAAATCAAGGGTGTCTGCGAGCGCCTTCAAGGTGTAAGGAATCATATACGGGGCGTTCGGTCGTCCGCGATACGGCATCGGAGTCAAATAAGGAGCGTCGGTTTCGACCATGATGTGGTCCAGGCCCACGATGGCCGCGGACTTGCGGATCTCCTCGTTGCTTTTGAAACTGGATGCGCCGGAGAAACTCAGATACCAGCCCTGCTGCTTTGCGATCTGGGCAAGTTCGGTGTCGCCGGACCAGCTATGAAAGACGGTGCGTTCCGGGCTGCCGTCTTTGAGCAGCGTTTCGATGACCTCTTTGTGGGCATCGCGGTCGTGAATCTGCATGGGCAGATTCAATTCCTTGGCCAGCGCGATATGGGCGCGGAAGGCGTCGCGCTGGATTTCCATCGCAGCCTCGCCGGTACGGAACAGGTCCATACCGGTCTCGCCGATAGCAACCACCTGCTCAGGGTATTTCGTGGCCAACCGGTGGACTTCCGCAAGCGCGTCCTCGAAACTCACATCGTGCCACGGCTGGTATTTCAACGGCAAGCCATCCGGTCCAGGCACTCCCCGATGGCCGTGCAAAACGGCTTCGTTCGGATGAATCGCAAGACCTGCGTGGACAGTTTTGGGATGATCGAACGCCATCTGGACGGCGACTTTGAGGTTTGGCAGCTCGCAGCCCACATCGATAACGCCTTCGACGCCGACGGCTTTGGCTTGATCCAAAATCTCGTCGACGCTGTAGACCGGCACCGGCGGCTGGTCGCGCTCGATGGCCTGCCGGTTCATCTCGCGCGCGAACGGCACCACGCTCGCCACATGCGTATGGTCGTCGACCACGTGCACCCCGTCCGGCAACGCCTCCGGCGCCGGCGCCCAGCTTCGATCCCGATGTTTCTTGCTCATGCCGTCCAGTCTATTCCGCAAAGTCCACAAAATCCTCAACCGCAAAATACGGACCTACTGCCCACAGCGGGACGTTCGTCATCCAGTCCTGCTCGCGATAGCCAGACATAGAGGTGCGATAGCCGTGCAGACCGGTTTTCGTGCAAAGCGACCTGAGGCTTTTCGCCTGCAGATTTTCCTCGGCTTTCGCTTCCAAAGGCGCGACCGTACCTGCGTGCTCGACTACGAAATCCACTTCGGCCGGGCGGCTCTCACCCGCCGTCCAGTAATATGAAACGTTGCCGCCGGCGACCAGCTGCTGGCAAACATATTGTTCAGTCATCGCGCCTTTATATTCAGTCAACGCCTTGTCAGAAAGCAAAACGTCCTTGGCTTCGATTCCCATCGTCGCGCCCAGCAAGCCGACATCATGGAGATAGAGTTTGAAAGCCGACAAGTCCCGGTAGAACTTCAGCGGTTTCGCCACTTTATCGACGCGATAGACACGGTTGGCCAGGCCCGAATCGACAATCCACTGGATGGCTGTCTCAAATTGCCGCGCCCGAGCACCTTTGGCGATATGGCCGAAGACGAACTTGTGATTCTCCCGGCCAAGATGCGCTGGAATAGAATCGAACGTCAAACGAACGCGCTCCGCTTCAACGCCATCAGGAATATGTTTGGAGAAATCGGCGTTGTAGTCGCGCAGCAATCTGCGTTGCACCGAACGGGCTGCAGCATAATCCTCGTGGCCCTCCCCCTCGATGAACATCTTGACCGCTTCCGGCATGCCACCGACATAGTAGTATTCGCGCAAGTAACGTTCCAGACGTTCCGAAAACGCTGAAGCCGTTTTGAAATCCAAACGCTCAATGACCTTGGCTAGAGGTTCCTCACCGTTCGCCCACAGGAATTCGATGAACGTCATCGGGTACATATCGAGCATCTCGACTTTCCCGACCGGAAACGAAATGCCCGCGTGTAAAGTGATTCCCAGATAAGAGCCGGCAGCGACGATATCCTGTTCGGGCGTATCTTCCTTGAACGCCTTCATCAGGGTCATGGCCGACGGGACTTCCTGAATCTCATCGATGATTACCAGCGTTTTGCCAGGCACGACATTCTGCCTCGCATAGATTCCGATATTGGCCAGCACCTGTTTGGCATCATATCCGGCGTCGAACACCCTTTTGGCTTCATCATTCATCAGGTTGATATACACGCAAGATTCATATTCCTGCCGCCCGAACTCTTTCAAAACATACGTCTTGCCTACCTGCCGCGCCCCGCACAACACCAGAGGGTCATGATCTTTCGAGTCTTTCCAACGCTTCAATTGAGCCATAATCAAACGCTTCATAACCACATCCTGCCAGTTTTACCCTAGGAAATTTCTTATGATTTGCCAATTTTACCATAGGAAAATTCTGCATTTCCGCCAGTTTTACCATAGGTAAATTTAGCGCTATTGCCAATTTTATATAGTTGAGGGCGGAAACTTTACTAGTTCTCTCTTGAAAATTTCTATATAATTGACGCATCTTGCCAACAACACGTGGGCAAGATATCAACGGCCTTACTCCTAACGATAATCATCAATACACATATGTATTTGCAAAACCTGCATCTGTCAAGATAACCGATAACAAAGGATGGTACTAGAAATATCTATAAGTTCTTCATTTTTCGAGGGACTCAAGCTTTTCTATTACTCTCGGCATAGCTTGAGGATACCTTTCCTTATACAATTCAATTTCCTTTTGCATCTTGACATCAACGCATACTGATTCACCCATATCAATAATCGTATTCAGCTCCTTACAGACTTCCCACTCGCTGCACATACAACATTTCAACATCAACAGATAGAGCGGATCAAATTGTTCGTTCCGATCATCGCCAAAAAGGTCCATGCTAATCGAAGAATCAAATAAGGTATCAATGACCTCGTCTATTTTCTCCTGAGAACACCATGAGTCAATGGGGTATGAAGCACTATCCAAGTCATCCCAGACCGCTGCCTTTAAAGCATCTTTATTGATTGTTCTGCCACCTTGCAACTCACAGACCTCACCATTAATCAGCGGACTATCTTTCTGCAATCCGCCTTCATACAACTCGTAATGTTGAGCAGCTACTAGCTTCAACCGGTCATCGGAATAATCATATGCACCAAGCCATATCAAATGACTGACTCTTTTCTCAAACGGCAATATATCGTAAACACTTTTCAACGACCATTCAGAAATCGCCGTCAGATTGGGAGCAGAGATAAAAGACCACAGCTCGTCAAGCACGGCCTGGCTTTTCGATTGGTTGAATACTGAATCAAGACACACATTTCTAAGCCAACGTTCCTCTTGACGCTGATTATCCCATCGCTCTTGAGTCTTAGAGTCCCCGAGCGTTTGCACAAGAAATGCCACAGCCAGCTTAAAAAGATAATCTTCGGTATTTTTTTGCACATCACGCTGTGAAGACTTGTCAGTAGATGCCTCTTCCCCGATATGCCCCTGCAACATTTCGGACAGCCATGCCTCGGAACCTTCTTCATCCTCAGTACGACAAACTAAATTACCGTAACACTGCTCAATCATCGCTCGTACCACATCAAGTTTTGGCTCGCCGTTATCTTCAGGCCAATGGTTCATTAATTCCGACACACCCACACGAGTACCGTTAAAATAATTTGCATACCAACCAGGCCATAAAGCTGATATCTTGTCAAGGAGCTCTTCATCTTCCCGTCTTTGCTGAGCAAGCAGCTCAATAAAACCAGATGAATTTCCCAAGCCAGAATTGTACAGAAATCTCCACTTTAGTTCTAAATACACCGCTACTTCGAATACTCGCTTATCAAGATCCACTGTATTGCGAGTAAGATCATTGAATCTATTGCGTTCCCCACTGTGTGTAAGATGCAACGCCGCATAAATAGGCTCCTCAACATCTAATCCCCACCAGTCACCAAAAGCGTATTTAATATAGGTGATCTTGGACCGGTCGCCATCTAATTCACCAATTTCAGATTTAAGTTGTCTAATTGATTCGGCATAATGCCCATCCTTAATATCCGCATTGAGATAGCCATGAAATCTATGAGTGATATTCTGCTTAATAATATTTTTCCCCTGCTCCTCTATCCACTGAGATGAATGATTGAAACGCAAAGCGGCATAAACAGTAAAAGCCAAAATCAATAACGCAGCACAGTAAACTGAAAGCCATATATCGAATAAAATGGAATCTTCAGAAAATTGAGTAAACCATTGTTTGGTATTTCCGTAGAAGGCACGAAGTGCAGCAGAAACAAGCGGAAGCGCATACAAACCAATCACATACAAACCAAAAATCTGGCTCGTTACCAGTTTAAAAGGCCATTGTTTCTGTAAATATTGGCTATATGGGTTCTCAATACATGCTGCTTTCATCTGCAGACCGGAAAGAATGCAAAAAAGTAATAGCCAAAGACAGTAATGCCGTTAATCCGATATCTGCTGAAATTGCCAGTGTAAATAACGATTTCTCGACGGAAGTATCATCATGAAACCGTATAAAACCCGATAGTTTATTTTCTTGAAGAAACCAGACCGCAAAAACTGTTAGGAGAGCCAATAGAAAATCAGGAATTTTAAAGAACGCCAGAACCGAAGCTGCTCGAGGGTAGTAAACGATTTTATCTTCAACAGCTTTTACAAAGTCTCGGATTCCAATATGGCACAAAGTGGCAACTACCTCGACAGCAAGAAAAATGAACGCCACAAGGAAAGTCACTACAACTATTTGATATATAAAACCCATATTTGTTCCCTCCTTGTTCCTTCCCAGCCATTTCTAACATTATCAATAGTCGTATTTCAATGCAGCGAACAACAAAAGCAATATGAACAACGCTCTTCGCTCATTGTCAATATTCTTGACCATTAGAATGAGATAATAAAAAAGTAAGCCACCCAAAACCTCAATAAACGCAATGAACGGAGGCACACATGCTGAAACTGGTGAATTTTGAGCCATGCCCCGATTCCGGACGGTTCTACGGCGGCGACGCGGGGCGCAAGGTGGGCGTGAACTGGGAGGGCGAAGACTGGATGCTCAAATTCCCCGGCCCCACAAAAGAGCTAGCCGGCTCCGTGCCATCTTATACGTCAGCCCCGCTTTCCGAATTCCTAGGTTCCCAGATATATGCGATGCACGGCATTGACGTACACGAGACGAAACTCGGCATACGCGAGGGGAAACTGGTCTGCGCCTGCAAGGATTTCGAAGCAGGCCATGGCAGACTCGTCGAATTCCGTGAACTCAAGAACTCCATGTCGGACGATGAGACCGGCTTCTCCGGCTCCCCTTCAGACGGGCGCAACGTCGTACTCGCCGACGTGAGGGCCACTATTTACCGCCACCCTTGGCTTAACCGAATTCCCGGCACTATCGAACGGTTCTGGGATATGTTCATCGTCGATTCGTTTATACGCAACGTCGACCGCAACAACACAAACTGGGGCATTCTCATCGACGGCGAGCACACAGAACTCGCCCCCGTCTACGACAATGGCAGCTCGCTTTATAACAAGCGCACACCGAAACAAATTCACCAACATTTGCATGACGAAAAACTACTCAATCAAGACGTCCTAGACGTGCGTTCCTGCTATCTCGACGACAGGGGACACCATATCGCGCCGCTGAAATACATTGCCTCCGGACAGGACGAGGAATGCAACAAGGCGCTGGCACGGTTCATATCTAGCTATGATCAAGCTCAGCTCGACGCACTGTTTGACAGCTTGCCAAGCGAGTACGCAGGCGTGCATGTGGCTGACGACGAATACCGCGAATATCACAAGCGCATCTTGACCCAGCGATACGAGCAGGTACTACTGCCGGCGTACCACAAAATCGACGTACAAAGGTAAGTTCCACTATCCATTACTTACGTTTTATCGTATTGCAATATGCATGATGAAACGACCTCGCCTATACTCGCTACCTTTACTTCAGCTTGAGCGCGGCGGTGTAGACGGCCTTGCGATTGGGGAGGGAGCCGTCGGGGAGCGGATGGGCTTTGACGACTTCGGCGATGGCGTCCTTGATGCGCTCGTTGGTTTTGGCGGCACGTTCGACGGCGAGCGCTGCCAAATCATCGACGCTCAGGACCGCTGCTGTGGCCTCGCTGGCTTTGAGGGCTTCATCCTCGCTCGCGCCGGCGATGACCAAGACGATTTCGCCGCGCGGCGGGTCATCGATGACGGACTGATGGATTTCGCCGATAGTTCCGCGGCGAATCTGCTCGTAATCTTTCGTCAGTTCGCGGCACAGGGCCATCGGACGGTCTGGGCCGAACATCTCAAGCAGATCGTCCATGGTTTCGGCGATGCGATGCAGCGTTTCATAAAAAACGATGGTGCGCCGCTCGCCCAGCAACGAGCGGAAGCGCTGGATGCGTTCGTTGTGCTTGCGCGGCACGAAGCCCTCGTAGCAGAAGCGGTCGGTCGGCAGGCCAGAAAGCGCAAGCGCATCAAGCACAGCGGAGGGGCCAGGAGCACAGGTCACCGGCAAATCGCGCTCGATGGCACGACGGACGATGGCCACGCCCGGATCGTTGACGGTGGGCATGCCCGCGTCCGAAACCACCAGCACGGTCGCACCACGCTCGACTTCGTCGAGCAGACCGTCGGCCTTCGCGCGCTCATTGTGGTCATGATTGGCGACGACGCGCCCGCTGACATGCACGCCGAGTCGGTTCGCCAAATCGTAAAGTCGCCGCGTATCCTCCGCCGCAACGATATCCGCACGTTCCAGCAACGCCCGAAGTCTGGCCGAAGCATCCCCGACATTGCCAATCGGGGTTGCTGCCAACACCACCGTTCCCCGCGGAATCTCGACCATCACGCCATCTTTCGGCACCTTTCGTTCACGGTCTCCGCGACCATTTCGTTCATCAATCGCGTCTTCTGGCACCTCGCGTCCATCAGTCTCGTTTCCCGCAGATTTCATATCACCTGTATCCATACTTCAAGTATCCATCACCACAATGACGCACAGAATTCCACCAAACAAACGAAACTTCTGAACCTTAGTGCCCCTATCCGCTCAATCCTGTCCGCAAACGCAGATTTCTAACACAGGAAGCCTACGTGTATAGATGCAGGATTGACCGGTTAGAGGAAGAAGGATTATTCGCAGTGAACACCGTCGGGCAACCTTCTTAGAATCCTGAAGTAGGAATCAGTTGGTTCGACAGCATCATTGATCATCATTGATCATCATTGATAAGACAGGGAAAAGACCGCTGACTGCGAAAGGGGCACAAAATGCAATACATTACTAAGACCATCAAAGGCATCGACGGCAGCGAGGCGACGCTCACCGGCTATATCATCGACAATTCCAAGGAAATCGACCCGGACCGTAGGCGTCCGGCCGTTCTCATTTTTCCCGGTGGCGGGTTCAACAAGGTGACCGATCGCGAGGCCGAGCCCATCGCGATGATGGCCGTAGGCGCGGGCGTGCAGGCATTCGTGCTGCGCTATTCCATCGCTCCTTCGCGCTACCCGGTGCAGATGCTGGAAGGCGCCGAAGCCATGAAGCTCATCCGCGAAAACGCCGAAGCTTGGCATATCGATCCCAAGGCCGTCACGGTCATCGGCTTCTCCTGTGGCGGCCAGCTCGCCGCTTCGATGGCCACCACGACCGGTGACGATGTGATGCGCGAAAACGGTTACGATCCTGATGAGATTCGCGCCAACGGCCTGGCACTTGGCTACTCTGTGCTTACCGCCGGCAAGTACACGCACGCCGGTACAGTCGACAAGCTGCTCGGCGAGAAGAAAACCGACCAGAAGATGCTCGATGAAATCTCCTGCGAAAAGCATGTGGACGCCAAGACGCCGACCACCTTCATCTGGCAGACCGTCACCGATGCCGTGGTGCCGGTGCAGAATTCACTGCTCTTCATCAACGCCTGCGTCGACGCCGGCGTGCCCGTCGAGGCGCACATCTTCCCGCACGGCCCTCACAGCCTCGCGCTGGCCACCGCCGAAACCGCGGCCGCCGGCAACGCCGCGCAAATCGAGCCGAGCGCGCAGGTCTGGCCGAGCCTCTGGGCCGCTTGGATCAAGCGCAACTTCGTGAAGTAAGCGCGGACTTCAACCGCAGGAAACCGGCCGCCAAGTCACCTTTGACGGCCGGATAATTTAGCCTTCATCCCCGCTCGCATTCTTTTCATCGGCAGCGGCACGGTGAAGGCTACGCCATAGCTGAATCGCCTCAACCAGAAAATAAACGGCGGCGACCAGCAGGCAAAGAAGAAAAACAATATTGGATGCTTTCAGCAAGGAGCCATCCTGCATGGATTGAACGACGGAAACGCCCAACCAGATAAACGCCGCCACACTGCCCAGTGCATAAAACCACAAACGCGTCTTGTCGCTCATTGCCCATCCCCCAATTGTTCCCTGCGAAACTCATTGCAGATATTCATATGCCGATGAAGCCAGTAAACCATCGTCTTCATCGACACCAATTCCGCTTCTGGTACGTTCGTCGCGATATCGCCAGAAACATTCACTTTCGAAACGGAAATAACATGTCGAGAATCTGACCGAAATAGCCAAATTCTCGACATATCTTTTTACGATTGCGTTGCAACTTTCCCAGATATTTTTCAGAAAAGCCGCAATGCAATTATCGTCAAATCACAGTCCCGGTCAGGCCTTCTTCTTCTTGCTGACCAGATCGTAAGCAACAGCCGCGATGACGACAAGGCCCTTGATGGTCTTGACGATTGCCGCGTCCGCGCCCATAATCGACAGGCCCTGGTTCAAGACGCCCATGATCAGAGCGCCGACCATAGCGCCAGGAATCGTGCCGACGCCGCCGGCGACAGCAGCGCCGCCGATGAAGCAGGCCGCGATGGCGTCCATCTCGAACTCCATGCCGGTCTGGGCGGTTGCCGAAGCCAAACGCGAAAGCGTGATGATGGCCGCGACGGCGGTCAGGAAGCCCATGTTCAGGAAGATCTTGAAATCAACCATTCTGGTATTGATGCCGGAAAGCGTTGCCGCCTTGCGGTTGCCGCCGACAGCGTAGATATCGCGGCCGAAGACCATGCGGTTGAGTACGAACCAGTAGACCGCGACGAGGATGCCGATGATGAGCAGCACAATCGGGATACCGCCGGAGGTTTCGTTGCCGGAGCTGGCGAACAGATAGGTCACGTAACCGATAACGACCACCTCGACGACGCACTTGAGAATCACCCAAGACATCGGCTCAATGGTGCCGCCATTCTTCAGCGCCTTGTTGCGCTTCTTGATCTGCGACCAGATGACCAGCACGATAGCGACCAGGCCGACCACGATGGTCAGACCGTCGAAACCGCCCCAGAACCCCAGGATATTGGGCAGATAGTCCTTTGCGATGGCACGGAACTGAGTGGATTGCAGCGGGATGGATTCACCTGCGACAACGGTTGCAAGACCACGGAAGATCAACATGCCGCCCAGTGTGGTCACGAAGGCGGGAACACCGACGAACGCAACCCAGAAGCCCTGCCAGACACCGATCAACAGGCCGATGACGATCATGAAGACGATGGCGAGCATCCAATTCATGTTCCAGTTCTTCATGGCGAACGCGCCGACGCCGCCGATGAACGCCACGACCGAGCCAACAGAGAGATCGATGTGGGTGGCGATGATCAGCATAAGCATGCCGATCGCGGTGATGAGCACGTAAGCGTTCTGCTGGAACAGCGCGACGACGTTGTTCGGATAGAGCAGCCTGCCGCCGGTGAGGATCTGGAAGATGATGATTACCAGAACCAACGCCAGATAGATGCCGTATGAGCGGATATTGCCGAACAGCAAATCCTTGATCGAAGCGGTTTTCACCGTCTTCGTTTCGGCGCTTTGCGGAGCGCCTTTTACTTCTGCTGAAGCCATAATCTAAAGTTTCCTTTCTTAATAACGATCCTTGGGTTCCGATCAGGCGAAAGCCTTGTCGAAATCCATGCGCTTAGCGTCAGTCATGTAATGCATAAGCTCTTCCTGGTTGGTCTCGGAAGCGTTGCGGCAAGCCGTGATCACTCCTTGACTCATCGTGTAAATGCGGTCGCAAATGCCCAGAAGCTCAGGCAATTCGGAGGAAATGACGATTACGGCACTTCCGCTATCCGCCAATTCGTCGATGATCTCGTAGATCTCGTATTTGGCGCCGACGTCGATGCCACGGGTAGGTTCATCAAGAATCAGGACCTTAGGATTGGCCGAAACCCACTTGGCGAGCACGACCTTCTGCTGGTTGCCGCCGGAAAGGTTGCCAGCGGGCATATCGATGGAAGGGGCCTTGGTATGAAATTCACGGCGATATTTCTCCGCGATTGCAACCTCGCGGTCACGATTGATGACCCCGTGCTTGCTCAAAGCCTTGAAATTCGCCATCGAGGTGTTCTCCTTGATGGTCGAAAGCAGATTGAGCCCGTAGACCTTCCTGTCTTCAGTGGCATATGCCACGCCGTGATCGATGGCGGCGCTGACGTTGGGGAACTTAACCTCCTTGTTTTCCACAAAAATCTTGCCCGTCGCCCCGGTGCCATATTGACGGCCGAAAATGCTCATGGCGGTTTCGGTTCTGCCCGCACCCACCAGTCCGGCCATCCCGACGATTTCTCCGGCGCGAACGTTGAAGCTGACATCATTGGCGATGAGCCTCTGCTCGTCGAGCGGGTGATGGACCTTCCAATGCTCCACGCGGAAAATCTCCTTACCGATTTTCGAGGTGTGCTCCGGATAGCGATTGGTGAGCGAACGGCCGACCATATCTCGTATCAGCGCATCCTGGTCGAGCGGGTGCTCCTTGTCGATGACGAAATGTGAAATCGTCTGACCGTCTCGAATAACCTGCACGCTGTCGGCCGAAGCCGCAATCTCATTGAGCTTGTGCGAGATGATAATCGCGGTGATGCCGCGTTCGACGCGCAACCGGTCGATAAGCTTGAGCAGCTTCGTCGATTCCTCATCGTTCAACGCCGCGGTGGGCTCGTCGAGAATCAGAAGCTTGACGTTCTTTGTCAGCGCCTTGGCGATTTCGACCAGCTGCTGCTTGCCGACACCGATATTGGCAATCAACGTGTCGGGATCTTCATCCAACCCAACCGTCTGCATCACCTCTCTGGCGATTTTGCGCTGCTGGGAATCGTCGACGAAGATTCCCTTTTTAATGGGGTTGCCCAGGAATATGTTCTGAGCGATCGTCATATAGGGAACCAGAGCCAGTTCCTGATGGATAATCACGATGCCAAGCTTCTCCGAATCACGGATACTCTTGAACTCGCAGGTCTGTCCGTCGTAGACAATGTCCCCTTCATATGATCCATACGGGTATACACCCGACAACACATTCATCAACGTGGATTTCCCGGCACCGTTTTCACCGCAAACAGAGAATATCTCACCTCGTTTAACGCTGATATTGACATCGCTCAACGCTGTTACCGGGCCGAAACGCTTGGTGATGTGTTTCATTTCAAGAATCACATCTTGCTGATTAGGCACAATTACTCCTTCATAAACCAATACGGACGGGAAAGGTGCCGCGCCGCACAACACTCAAACAGCAACAGCACGGCACCTTTCTTCCATTCACTTTTCGGTTCAGATTCCTGCGTCCTTGGCGGAGATATAACCGGAATCCACCAATTCCTGCTTGGCGTTGTCCTTATCGACCGAGATAGGAGTCAGCAGCGAAGAGGGAACCTTCTTCTTGCCGTTATCGAAGGTGTCCTTGGCCTTCGGCTTCTTGCCGTCGACCAGATCCTTGATGAGCAACGCGGTGGTCTTCGCGAGCTTGCGGGTGTCCTTATAGACGGTCATGGACTGCTTGCCTTGGAAGATGGCGCGCACGTTGGCCTTTTCGGCGTCCTGGCCGGTGATGACCGGGTAATAGTTCCAGCCGGCACCTTCGACCGCATTCACGGTTCCCAGCGCGATGGCATCGTTCGGGGCGAGCACGGCATCCAGCTTCGTTCCGTTGTTATAGAACGAGTTGATGCGGTTCTCCATCTCGGCCTGGCCCTTCTGGCGATCCCAGTTATCGATACCGATGGACTGGTAATCGGCAGGGGACTTCGGGACCTTGCCGGACTTGGACTGCAGCACGCCGGACTTGAAGTAGGGTCCGAGCACCGACCAAGCGCCCTCATAGTAATACTTCGCGTTGTTGTCGGTCGGAGAGCCGGACATGAGCTCGACGTTGAACGGGCCCTTCTTGCCTTCCTTCAAACCGAGTTTCTTTTCGATGTACTGGCCCTGCAGCTTGCCGACTTCCGTCAGCGAGAACGTCGTGTAGTAATCAACCGCATCAGTGTTCATGATGAGGCGATCATAGGCGATAATCTTGGCGCCGTTGGAAGCGGCCTGCTCGGCCGCGGCACCGGTTGCCGTGCCATCGATGGAGGCGATGACAATATACTTGGCACCCTGGTTGGCCATGTTCTGAATCTGCGAGGACTGCAGATCGGTCTTGCCGTCCGCATACTGCAAAGTCACCTTATATCCGTAGCTTTCCAGCTGTTTCTTCAGATTCGTGCCATCGATTTGCCAACGCTCGAGCTGCTGCTCCGGCATGGAGATGCCGATGCTCACCGGGCCCGAGCTCTTACCGCCGGCCGCGCCGTTGCTGCCTCTTGCACCACCGCAAGCGGCAAGAGGAACGATCATGGCAGCTGCTGCTGCAAGCGCAATACCTTTAATCAGTTTCTTCATATACTTCCCTTTCCTCATTAATCGGGGATTTGAACTTCTTCTTTTACACAAAGCAAGACGCAACTTTGCGAAAACTTTTCAATGTAACAATATTTATGCTACATTTTATATGATTTAGTCTATTTATGACCACTTTTATACCCGGAAATCAACTTCGTTTCCCAAGTACAAAATTTAAGTTAAGAAATTTTCGATAATCCAAAAGCGATTTCGACAATGACAATCGGATTGGACTTCAAATAGGGAATCCGCCGCTCGCAACATTGTGCGGCGGATTCCTTGAAATCGAACGATTACTCGCTCAGAGCCTCGATCATGTAGTTGTTGATCGTGGCCTTGACGCTCTCGAGGTGATCGGAGTGCGTGGAAGCGATGAGCTCGCTCTGCGGCTTGTCGATCACATAGTCCTCGAGCGTGGCCAGCGTGGCGGTGCCATCCTCAACGGTCTTGCCGATGCCGGAGTCGTAGGAGCTGTAACGCTTAGAGACGAGATCTTCGATGTACTTGTCCTCGTGCATCTTGGCGGCGACCAACAGGCCGGCGGCGAAGGAATCCATACCTGCGATGTGGGTGCGGAAGAGGTCTTCGGCTTCGAAGGAGCTACGGCGCGGCTTGGCGTCGAAGTTCAGGCCACCGTGAGGGCCGATCTGGCCTTCGGCGAGAACTTCCCACATCACTGCGGTGGTCTCGTAAAGGTCGGTCGGGAACTCGTCCATATCCCAGCCGATGAGCTTGTCGCCCTGGTTGGCGTCGAGCGAACCGAGCTCGCCGGCGTCGCGCGCGATGCGGATCTCGTGCTGGTAGGTGTGGGTGGCCAGGTTGGCGTGGTTGCCTTCGAGGTTGAGCTTGAAGGTGCCCATCAGGTCGTACTTCTGCAGGAACGAGATGGCGGTGGAGGCGTCGAAGTCATACTGCAGGCTGCAGGGCTCCTTGGCCTTCGGCTCGATCAGGAACTGCGCGTTCATGCCGATTTCCTTGGCATAGTCCACGCACATGTGGAAGAACTCGGCCATATGGTCCTTTTCACGGGCCATGTCGGTGTTCCAGAGGTTTTCATAGCCTTCACGGCCACCCCAGAAGACGTAGTTCTCGCCGCCGAGACGCTTGCCGATCTCCAGGCTGTGCTTCAGCTGCGCGCCCGAATAGGCGAAGATGTCAGCGAACGGTGAGGTGGAAGCGCCATCGACGAAGCGAGGGTTGGTGAAGAGCGAGGAGGTGTTCCACAGCAGCTTGATGCCGGTGGACTTCATGTTCTCCTCGATCTTGTCAACCACCTTGTCGAGGTTGGCGTTGGTCTCGCGCAGGGTGTCGCCTTCCGGCGCCAGGTCGCGATCATGGAAGCAGAAGTACTGCACGCCGAGCTTCTGGAAAAGCTCAAAGGCATAGTCGACCTTGGCAAGCGACTGATCCATCGGATCGGTGTACTTGTAATAAGGACGATGTGCGGTACCGTCGCCGAACGGATCGACGAGCTGCTGGTCGAAGGTGTGCCACCAAGCCACGGCGAAGCGCAGCCAGTCCTTCATCGGTTTGCCGGCAACCACGCGGTCGGCATCATAGTAATGGAAACCAAGCTCTTCCTTGACTCCCTTGTCGTGTCCGACATATTGAATCTTGTCAACATCCCACAACCCCATAGGTTGCTCCTTTGCACACGTGCCGTCGTTGCTGACGACATTGGTTAATTCGTTTCACTAACACAATATGACGATTTGTTCAATATGTCAAATCATTTAATTATTGAAATAATGCGATTTTCCTCTATTCGAAACATTATTTTCAAAAAATTATCTTCATATTCAGCTATCCCCGTACCCGCCGGCAAAACAAAACCCGCCACTTGCAATCACCCTTGCAAGCGGCGGATTTCATCCCCTGTTAGATATTTGATTGCCTCCGTTAGCCTTCAATGCCGCCGGAACGCAACAGCGTTTTCCCCCAATGTCAGGATCACCGCTACGTTCGATATTGATAGTGGCGCTCTGCGAACCGCCTGTTTCCTGGTCTCCATCAAATAGAAACCGCTAAATTTGGTAATGGATTACTATAAAGCAAAGTTAATCAATAAATCAAAAAGCAAACTCGCGACGGCCGTCGTTGATTAATCGATAGAGAGGTTTGGGAGCGTCAGTGGTTTCAGAATACAAATCCCTCAGCCGTCAAATCTCGGGCTACGCAGCTGTGTCAGCGAACCAAAGCCAAGCCGGGACTTGATGGACAATATGCGAACCATCGCGATAATCTTTCGCTTCACCATCAAGGACGATGAGCGTGGCCTCTCTCATTCCCTGCTCATCCATGACCTCCCAAAGGGCACGCAGCTCGCGCCGCGCGGTCTGCTCATCGTCCATCGAAACGGTGACCTGATAGAGCTCGTAGGCCTCGTGCCCCAGTACATCACCGACCACGAAATCAACTTCATAACCTTGCTTTTTTGTACGATACGACGAAATACCATCACGGCGTAAACCAACGTTTCGCCGACGCAATTCAAGATAGACAGATTGCTCAAGCCGCTGCCCCACATCGCTTACACTCGCCCGAGAATACGCGAGCGCCAGCCCGGGATCGACGGCATAAATCTTGGGCCGAGCCGTTGTGTTGGCACTTAACGACACCGAGAATTCCTTCAATGCGAACAGCAGATAGGCCTCCTCGAAATATTTCAGAACGTCGCTGAGCAACGCACGGCTCGAATCAAGCCCGGCACTGCGCAAATCGTTCTCAATTTTACGCAAAGAGATGCTTTTACCATTGGAACCAAGTACCCTCCGGGCGAACGCCACCACCACTTGCGGACGACCGATGTTGTGACGCTCTACAACATCCCCGGCCACCACGCGCTGCACATAGCCCTGCAGAAGAGCAATGGCCTGCGGCATCGGAAGACTTTGCGCTGCAGGGAAACCTCCACGGTCGAGATATTCGGCGAAGGCTCGTCGCAGATAAATCTGTTCCTGAGTGGAATAGAAACCGGCTTTGCCAATGGTTTTCCCAACTTCACCTGAGTCACCTTCAAGTCCGCCATACGCCCGCACAAATTCACGAAAGGAGTATGGCAGCAACTCAAAATCAAGCGCACGGCCACGGAACTCTGTGGAAACCTCGCTGGAAAGCATCTTTGAAGATGACCCGCTGACATAGATGGTCGCTTTCATGGTATCCACCACGCGACGCAGCCATTTGCCCCAATTCTCCATCTCCTGAAGCTCGTCGAAAAACAGGTACACTCCTCCATCCTGCGCTTGCGGGTGCAACAAGAAGAAGGTATCAAGCACCGCGTCGCCGGTGGCCGAAGTGACCTTACCGAGCCTGTCATCCTCAAAATTGAAATAACAGATACGTTCGGTCTCAACACCTGAGACAAGGAGCCTGTCCATCTCCTGAAAAAGACGGTAGCTTTTACCGCTGCGTCTCATACCGATAACGACTTTGACAAGGTTGCCAACTTTAGGCGTCAGAGGTTTACCCAAATCAAGGTCACGCGGGACGATGGGGCGAAAATCATCCAACGAAAAGTCCTGTATCTTCTGTGCAATGACCGTATCCATAATTCCTCCAACCGGTAAAGTAATCTTACCAATTATTTAAAAAATGGCAAAATAAAATTGCCACTTTCTCATAAATTGATAGCATAAAATTACCAATTATCAAAACGTCGTTAAAGCTATAGTCATGTGCCCTTAGACATCCCAGCAATGAAGCAGCGACCCAAAGGCTTGCCCAGACAAGGCTCAACGCACAGACCCGAACACTTCAGACGGTGCGGAGCTCGCCTTTGACCTGGAGCGTTACCGGGTCGCCGGAGACGCGGCGGACCGTGACGTCGCCGTGGGTGACGGTGATGACCAAGCGCGAACCGTGGATGGTGAGCCGGTAGGTGAGGCTCTCCCACTCATTGGGAAGGTGCGGGTCGATCGAAAGTTCTTCGCCCCCCGAATCGCGCAGGCCGCCGAAACCGGCGACCACCGACATCCACACCCCACCGGCCGAAGCCAGATGGATGCCGTCGGAGGTGTTGCTGTGAAGGTTGGCGACGTCGGCGTACAAAGACTCCAGGAAATACTGCATGGCCAGATCACCATAGCCTACCTCGGCCGCGAGGATGCACTGCGAGGCCGCGGACAGCGAGGAATCTCCGGTGGTCAACGGGTCGTAGAAATCGAAATCACGGCGCTTGACGTCCAAACCGAAGTTCGAGGAAAGCAGATAAAGCGCCAAGACCGTGTCCGTCTGCTTCAAGACGCGACGGCGATAAATCACGATCGGATGGTAATGGAGCAGCAGCGGCCGCTGCGTGTCATGCTCGAAATCCCAAGGCTCACGACGCAAGATGTCGTCGTCCTGGAGATGGACGCCGAGCTTTTTGTCATACGGAAGCTTCATCAGCTCGGCGACCTCGCGCCAATGCATCGATTCGCCGGGCTTGACGCCGAGACGCTGGACCACGGCATTGAGCTCTTCGCCGTCGAGCGATTCCAAAGCGTCCGCGGCCTTGCGCAGGTTGAATTGGGCCATGACGTTGGTGTAATAATTGTCGTCCACCAAGGCGGTGTATTCGTCTGGGCCGGTGACGGTGTTGATATGGAAGGTGCCGTCCCAGCCCATGTAGCCGAGGCTCGCCCACATCCGCGCGGTTTCGACGAGAATGTCAATGCCCTCGGTTGCCAGGAACTCGTGGTCGCCGGTCACCGAAACGTACTGGTTGACGGCGTAGGCGATGTCCGCGTCGATATGGCATTGCGCGGTGCCGGCTTCGAAGAACGCCGAAGCCTCCTCGCCGTTGATGCCGCGCCACGGGAAGAGTGCCCCCTCCACACTCATCATCCGAGCGCGCTTGCGAGCCGCCGGCAGCATGCGGAAGCGGTAGGAAAGGATGTCGCGGGCGCGCGCGGGGTTCGTATAGATAAGGAACGGAACGATATACGTTTCCGTATCCCAGAAGTAGTGGCCGGAATAACCGGTGCCGCTCAGGCCCTTGGCCGACACGCCGTTGGCGACGGTCGCGGTGGCCTGCGCGAGCTCGAAAAGCTCCCAATGCATCGTCTGCTGGAGCCTTCCGTCGCCGCCATCGTCGATAGCGACGTCCGATTCCTGCCAGAAACGCTCCAGCCACGCGCGCTGCTGATCCTGCAGGCGTTCGAGCCCCTGTGCGACGGCCCAGTTCAGGGTTTCCGCGCAAAGCCTGATAAGCTCGGCGGAATTCTGGGTACCGATAGTGGAGACCTCAAGGCCTTTATCGACACCGATAGGATTGATGCGATATGTGTTATATGCGGCGTAACGCAGCACTTGCTTCTCGCCGCCATCCGGCACTTTGACGTCGAAGACGTCGGGAATCATTTCGCCGTCGACCTGCTGGCAGAAGCCAACGCCCATCGTGAGCCCCGAATGCAGGCAGTGGAAGGCGCCGAAACTTTCATCGGCCACGCCACGGGAAATGGCATCGACCTCGAGCTTGCGCAGTCCGCCGTCGGCGATCAGGTCGGCCTTACGCGGGTCGACATCGCGGGAAACCACGGGGTGATCGGTGTTCATCTTGCCTTCAACGTGAACGTTCATGGCACGTCCGTGGGCTCTGAACGTCAAGGTTGTGGCCATCAAATCCGCACGGAAAAGGCAGACCATCGTGACGATACTGACCTCAAGACTTGCCCCGTCGCCGACCTCGTATGTGTAGGAGCGGGTGGCGGTGCCCTCTTTGAAATCAAGGCTCTGGCAGACTTGTTGCGGATCCGTGAGCTGCTTGCCGTTTACGGAAAATCGGAAATCCACAGTATCCGGCACGCCTTGCACCACCTGGCCCACGCGAGCGAAACCATAGGCTTCCTCGGCGTGACGGATGGCGAAGGTCTCGTGGAAACCGCTCAGGAACGTGCCCGCACCGAGATTTCGGGGCGCACTGGCCTCGCCACGCACGCCGATGGTGCCGTTGGAAAGCGAAAAAAGCGTCGCACTCTCGGCGGTCGGCTTGCCGTATTCGGTGAATTTCCACGGATCAATGGGATAACGCTCCGCATCCAGCGGGTCGTCTTGCAAGTCCAATTGCCGAATCTCGTTACTGTCCAACACTTTCCTCCAACATAATGCTGTCTTCCCGGTACCGTCTGACGACATTGCTCACAGCCGGCAGGTTCCCCCGCGCTTGGTTGCCCGCAATCTCAGCGTTGCATGGGCAGCCAGCGCATCGTTCACTGTTGGCAAGCATACCCCGAACCTTGTAATATTACCGGCCCACGAAACACCATGAGAACGTTAACGCAAAACCTTTGGCAGAATTGGGGCTTTGCCGCCGTCACTTCGATCCGTCAACTTCCGACCATTATCAAGGTGCATTATTCTGACGCCACCGTCACGAAAGTGCACTTTGGCACCCGCAAAACGTACTTTTGCCACGCCAGCGTACCAAAAGTGCAAGTTAGCGCTTTCAAAACGTACTTCCTGCACAGTGACGTAAAAAACGTACACTTTAGCGATTGCAAAAGTCCGAATTTGCGGATTAGCGGCTAAAGCAGGGGGCCGAACCTGAAGAACCGAACCCTCCCCGTCACTCACCGCGGCTGACGGAAGTGACGATCGCCGAGCGGCGGAAACGGGGTGTGCGGCTCGCGCTGGTACCAGTAGGCGACGCTGGCCACGTCGTCCGAGCGCTCGAAAAGGCCGGCTTCCTGGCTGCCGATCTGTTGGACGGTCACGCGCAAATCGCGTTCGAAATAAATCGGATCGGGAATGTGCCAGCGATACATCCCGCGCATCACGGGCGTGGACTTGTCCCAATACTCGCTTTCGCGGTTGCCGAGGCTTTGCGAACGGAACGGGAAACCGACGAACGGGGCGCAATAGGTCTGCTCTCGCATATGATGATTTTCATCAAAAGTCGCGAAACTCCAAGCCCCACCGAAATAATCCTCGGTGCCGGTGCTGGTGACGGTCGGGTAATCGATGTCGCCGTCGAGGTAGAACTTGACCTCGCCTTCGCCCCACCAACGGCTTTCCAACGCCGTCAGCGCGAGGTAGGTGCCGACGTAGGTGCCTTGGCCACGAACGCCGTCGAGAATCGTGTAATCCTGCTGCTCCTTAGTGACCCGCTCACGACGCCACTGGGCGTGGAAGCGCATCGCATCGACCGGCAGCGCGTCGTATTCCGTGTAATCGATTTGATAAAAGAACGCCGGAACGTCCTCGTTGTGGTCGTTGCGCAGGACGATTTTGGCATGCTCGAAGGGCATGGCGAAGTAGCAGTTGAAACCGCGGTTGGGGGCTACGACGATAGGCATGGAGTTGACGGGGCAATCCTGGGCGTGGCCGCAGCAGAAGAAGTCGCCAATCGGGCAGACGACGGACGGACTTTCCTCGCCGTCCCAATAGAACTCGAGGATCAGGTTGCGCAAAACGTTCGGGCCGGTGGGTGAGGTCTTGTCGGTGACGGTCATCCAGATATGGCGGATGACGCCGGGGCCGTCGACGTCCATCAGCGTCACGGATTCGCCGGCCGGAACAGTGCCGAGGCAGGGCGTTCCTTTGCGCGAAGGGCCGAGCTTGCCGGCACTCATCGCCGCCACGCCTTTGCCGCCAGTCGGGTTTTCCGCGTTGACGCAGCGTGAGCGCCCGCGCGAGGCCGTCGCCAACCCGTCAAGCATGCCGCCGCCGAAATTCCCGCACACGCTTAATCCTGCGCCCGGATTTACCGACATTCCATTCATCTTTAAACCTTTCCGATTCCGCTATTCTCATTGGCGCTCAATTGATTAGGCCGCTTTATCAATACGACACTCTATCGCACCTTATTCCTGTCATTGACTCGTACACAGTATGGTGCCGGTAAACGGACCAGTACCTGAACTCAGAGTCCGTTTACCTGCATCAAACGCATAAATCCACACAGTACTGCTGGGAAACGGACCATAAAACTTTCCCGGAGTCCGTTTGCCAGCAGGAGCTCCCCAAACGATTGCCGACACCAACGGCACATGCGCGGAACAGGCAATCGTTTAGCGGCAATCTCACTTCACTTTCACTTCACCGCACCAGCGACAATGCCTTGATTGAGCTTGCGCTGGAAGATGATGAAGAAGATGATGGTCGGGATGATGCTTAAGAGCGACGCCGCGGCCAGGGTGGTCGCGTCCATCGTGTGCTGGCCCTGCAGGGTGGCGAGCGCCAGCGGTACGGTCTGCACGTTGTCGTCCATCAGGAAGGCCATCGGAATCATGTATTCGTTCCATGTCCACACGAAGAAGAAGACGAACAGCACGCTGATGGTCGACCACGAAATCGGCAGCACGACCTTCAGAAGCGTCTCCCAACGGCTGGCGCCGTCAAGCGTGGCCGCCTCGAGAATGGCCTCCGGGAATGTGCCGTACACCGACGAAAGCAGGTAGGTGCCGTACGCACTTTGGATGATGGTGAAGATGACGACGATCGCCCATTGCGTGTTGTAGAGGCCGATGTGCTTGAACATGGTGTAGAGCGGGAAGAGCAGCGCTTCCTGCGGCATCATGTTGGCGAGCATGATGGCCAGGATGATCCAGCGATTGCCCTTGACCTTGCCGATGCCCAGCGCGAATGAGTTGAGCACGGAAAGCACCACGCCCAGCACTGCGACAATCAGGGAGATCAGCAGGGAGTTGCCGAGTTTCACCGGGAAGTCGCTCATCTTCCAGAAGCCGACGATGCCGCTCATCGTGGGGTGCGCCGGCAGGGAAAGCGGACCGGTGGCGTTGTAGTCGCCGATGGTCTTGAAGGCGTTCATCGTCAGGATGATGATCGGGAAAAGCATGATGAGGGCGCCGACGATCAGCAGAATCAGCGCCATCCAATCACCCCATGACCGGATGTGCTTGGCCTTATGACTGACTTCAGCGCTCCTGCCTTGGCTCTGCTCTTGCGAGACGGTTACAGCGGTTTTCGTATTACTTTGAGCGGCAGAAGCGCTGGCTTGCGCCATGCTTGCGTTGCGTACGTAGCGCAGACCGCGCGCGTTGCGTCGCACCGTTTTGATGGCCCTGGACTTGACAGCTGACTTTGCATTTGCTTTGGCGGAGCCCATAGCGGCCGCCGATATTGTTGCTTCAGACATGTTGCACTCCCCTCAGTCGTCCATATTCTTCTCGACACGGCCCTGGAAAATCGTGAACACCACGGAGAACACGATGATGACCAAGGTCAGCGAAGTCGAGATGGCGGCGCCGTAGCCGACCTGATGGATTTGGAAGAATTGGTTGTAGGAATAGTAGGACGGCACGATTGTTGTAGTACCGGGGCCACCTTTAGTCAGCAGGTAAACTGGACCGAAGGTCTTCAACGCGCCGATGGTGGCGGTGAGGATGACGACCATCAGTTCCGGCATGATCGACGGCAGCGTGACCACGCGGAACTTCTGCCACCAGTTCGCGCCGTCAAGCCCCGCGGCCTCGTAAAGCTCAGGGTCCACGCGCTGCAGACCGGACATGAAGATCACAATCGGATAACCCAGCTGAATCCAGATCAGGATGAACATCAGGCTCGGCAGGGCGAGTTTCGGGTTGCCGAGCCAGTTGATGGCCACCGGGCCGCTGGTGAACTTGGCGATGAGCGCGTTGATCGCACCGTCGTCCGGGCGGAAGATCCAGCCCATGATGATTGCGGCCACGGCGACCGGCAGCAGCTGCGGAAGATAATAGAGCGCGCGGATGAACGAGGCCGTCTTGGAGCCGAACTTCTTCTGGATGACGTCGGTCAGCACCGAGGAAATAAGGAGACCGAGGATGGTCGGGATGACCACGATGGCCACGATGATCCAGAACGAATTAAGGAACGATTTCCAGAACGTGGCGTCGCCCATCAGCCTGATCCAGTTCTTGGGCCCGACGAATTTCATCGGCCCGACCCCGCGCCAACGTGTGAAGCTCAGGCATACGTTCCACAGGAACGGGACGATGATGATGACCGCAAGCCCCAGCACACCGGGGATGAGGTAGGGAATGAATTTTGAGGATTTATTGCCGGGAAGGCGCGACATCGCGGGCCTCTTGGCTTTGTCTTTTTGCATTACAACCTCCTTGGAAGTAATGAACTACGAAATTGATGATTGCGATGGCGGGAACTCATCGGGTGAATCGAAACGAGACGATCGGGACGAAACGGGATGGGCTGAACCGACTCGAAACGAACCGGACCGAATCGAAACGACAACCCCCGCTCAGTCCTTGAAGCCCATGTCGACCACGCCGGTGTCGTAGGACTTGTGAAGCGAGTCGAGCACCTGCTTTGGCGTTTCGGTGCCATTGACGAGCTCTTGGAACTGCGAGGAGATGTCGTCAGTCAGGTTCGAGGCCGGATAATCCGGGTAGTAGGAAAGGGCGCCTTTCTTGGAATATTGCGAATATTCCTTGATCATCTCCTGGTTCTTCACGTTGGTGATCTTGCTCATGTCGGCGGCCAGCGGGATGCCGCCGGCGTTGCCGATGCCGTCCTGATTCTCCGCAGAGAGCACGTTGTTCAAGAGCTTCGCGGCGAGGTCCTTATGATGCGATTTGGTGGGGATGGTCAAAAGGTTGCCCGTGCAGCCCTGCAGCATCTTGGTGCCCGGCAGCGCGGCCGCGGTCCATTCGAAGTTCTTGACCTGGTCGATAAAACGGCTTTGGTTCCACGTGCCGGTCTGGTAGATCGGGTATTCGTTGCCTTTGATGAAGGAGTTCGTGGTGTCTTCGGCCTTGAGACCGGTGGCGCTGCGCGAGATATAGCCTTTCTTGACCCAGTCGTTGATGGTGTTGGTGGCGTAGGTCAGCGGTTCGGCGTTCCAGTTGACATCATGCTTGTACATCTGCCAATCGTCGATGAACCGCTTGTCGGCCTTCGTGCCCACCAGCGACCACCAGAGCCACATCACGCCGTATTCCTGCGCGTCGGCGGCGATCGGGGTGATGCCGCGAGACTTGAACTCTTTGCACGCCTGCTCGAATTCGGCCATCGTGGTGGGGATCTTGATACCGTATTTGTCGAACATCGTCTTGTTGTAATACACACGCTGGTATTCGGCGTAGCTCGGCAGACCGACCCACTTGGTGCCGTCCATAATGCCCATCGCATCGTATTTGGCGATCGAGGCGTCGGCCTTGGTGATCTTCTTGTCCCAGCCGTATTTCTTGACGTACGGCTTCAAATCACTCAAAAGCTCCATCGAGGAAAGCATGCCCGCAGAACCGTTGCCGCGGTTGGATTCCATGATGTCGGGGGCCTGGTTCGAGTCGAGGAACTGGCTGGAGTTCTGCGCGATCTGGGTGAAGGACTTGACCTCGAACCTCACCTTGACGCCGGTCTGCCTAGTGAACTGGTCGGCCGCCTTCTTCCATGCCTCGGTCTGGGCCGCGGTGGGCAGGTCATAATACCAGAACGAAATGCTTTGCGGATGCGCGTCATCCTGGGCGTTGCTCGACCCGCAGGCCGAAAGCGCCGTCAACGAGAGCACCGCCGCGAGCGCTGTCGCGACAATCTTCCTTATCTTCATCTTTCCTCCTTGAAAATTTATAGATGGATGGAATTATGTAACTAATAATCGAAACGTTTCGATTCATGGGACAATGAACGCACTTTATTTTTTTACGTAATTCCTTGCTCCATTGAAAGGCAGAATCAAAGCTCGCAGCCGCGCCAAGCCCTCATCACTGAAAAGCTGGCCGGCCGAGCGCCGGTTCTTCACTCACCCCAACGTTTGGTGTCGATTCAATCCATAAGTTCCCCTTCCATGTCCCTGCTTTTGCGAGCAGAAGCGATTGGTCTCGAAGTTGAAATTTCGGCAACCTTCGGTGCCGCGGCGAGCGAGCCGCGATCGATAAATTTCGGATCGATCAGCGTCACTTCCCCGGCGATTCCCTGACGGTGCTCGATGGCGGAAATCAGCGAGCCCATGGCTATCGAGCAAAGTCGTTCCGGTTCGAACGGCTCTTCGCTCACCGGCCGACGCATCGGTTCGTCGCGCAGGAACGTGCCGCAGGAAAGCACGGAAATATCGTCGGGAATCTTGAAACCGGCGGCCATCAAAGCGGTGACCGCGAGGTTCAGGATATTGACACCGGACTGACTGACCAAAGCCGTCGGGCGCGGGCTTTGAGCAAGCATATCAGTCACGAATGTTCTGGCATCGAACGTCGCGTTATCGACCGGACCGGATTCGAAGACCTTGAGGCCGATTTCTTCGGCGCGGGCGAGGAACGCGTTGCGGAAGAGCAGCACATAACCGGCGTGACGCGCATAGTCGATTTCCTGGGCCCGCAAAAACGCGACCTGACGATGGCCCAACGCGAAAAGCCTGTCGGCGCTGCGACGGCCCATCTTGGCGAAATCGATGTCGATGCAGGCACAATCCTTGTGGTTCTCGGGCAGCCCGATGGCCACGCACGGCTTGTGGTAGCGAGCGGCCTGCGCCACGCGCGCGTCGCGTTCCTCAACGTCGAGCAGAAGCACTCCGTCGACGAGATTGCTGTGCGTCACGCGTTCGATGTCGGCCACGGCATCGGCGCCGGTGAGCAGCAGCACGTCATACCCTGCGGCCCTGGCCTGCCACGCGGACTGCATGAAGTATGCATTATATTGCATCTGGTTCATGCCCTCGTGCATCGGCTCGCTGATGGCGATGATATGGTTCAACTGCCCGCGCATCTTCTGCGCGCTGGCATCGGGAATATAGCCGAGTTCGTCGATGGCCTTCAGGACCTTGTCGGTGGTTTTCGAGGAGATGGAGCGTTTGCCGGAAAGCACGTAGGAAACGGTGGAAACGGATACTCCCGCGGCTTTCGCAACTTCCTTGATACCAGCCATGCGCCGCCTCCTTTACCGTGCACGTAGCGTCGGGCTTTACCCGGCTATGTTCCAACGTTCTTGATTTCGGATAACTTTCATCGAAACGTTTCGAAACTACTCGCTAGTTTAGAACAAAGTCCATCATGATGTCAATTTTGGCCGCTTGAACGTTTCTCGCCGTTCTATCCAATTTCAAGAGCCGACATCAATCGCCGTGAGGCTCCGTCGGATGCAAAGCGGCGCGGCGACGACGTTGCCAGAAGCGCGGCGGTTGGCCGGCGATAAGCGCGTGGCGAATCGGGCGCGGCTTCTTGTGACGCACTCTCGTCACGGTCACCCCGATGAGGAATATGGTCAGGCCGGTGACGATACCGTTCAAAATGCCGTCGTTCTGGGAATGGTCGAGGTCGGGAATCGGCTCAGGAATGGAGCGCCGGCTTCCGGTGATGATCAGGCGCTCGGTATTGATGCCATACGGCGTGCAGGTCATAAGCGTCACCAGGTCCTGCCCCGGCACGATTTTGTAGAGGTGGGTGTCGGTCGGTTGGATGATATGGATGCCGGTGACCAGGTAGCCCATCGTGCGGTTCAAAGTCTGGATATAAAAGAAATCACCTTTTTTAAGCTCGTCGAGCCGAGTGAACAGCAGCGCCCCCGGCAGGCCGCTGTGCCCGCTCAACACGGCGTTGGTCGAAGCACCGCCGACCGGAAGGCTGGTGCCGTAAAGGTGGCCGGCCCCGTGGCGCAGAACCGTCTCGGAGGTGCCGTGGAAAATCGGCATGCGCACCGAAATCTTGGGGATGCGCACGGTGCCCATCATCCCGGTGCCGTCGTTGAGCAGGGATTTGTAGTTGGTGTCCCTCTCGCTTAGCGGCTTGTCGAGGTCCGCGCCTTTGGCGAAGGGATCGACGTATTCGCCGAGCGTGGCCTGCCCGCCCGCGGCGATCTTGCGGTTATAGGCCTGCGCCTTGGCATATTCGTCGGCGATCTTGCCTTGCGGCCAGGAATTGAAACGCGCGCTGTTGCTCTGCGTCATCTCACGTTCGAGGTTCATGTCGGAAAGCCAGCGCACCGGAAACCAGGCCAGGGCCACAAGAAGCGCCACGACGAAAATGGCGATGAGAGCGTCGACGGTAAGAATCACACCGCGACGAAACCCGTCTTTCTGCTCTTCCGGCTCGTTCAGAACGGCAGCGAAAGAAGCATCCGACAGCCGCGATTGGCCGGCTTCCTCCCCGTTCGACGACACCATATATAACCTCCTTTTAGGCACGGGTAACGCAGGGTTGATGAGCCACAAGAGGGCTCAACGACTGACGTAACGACAGTATTGTTGAAAGAATTACCGGCAGGAATACCGATAACATTACCGACATTATTACCGGCAGGCCCACGCGAACCTGAATCAGCGGAACGACGCAGCGAGCCCAGACATAATGCCGTGAACCAAAACATAGTAATGGCAAGAAAAGCGCAACCACATCGGGTCACGCCCTTCTTGCCATTACCTGAAGCGAATCATCGCTTTCGATCAGGTTTCGATGAAAAGTAATTTCAACGATTCATGAAACCAAGCCGTGAAAGCGGTTCTTCACTTGGCTGCTCGCCTCATTCGCTTGACTTGTTGAGCTTGCGACGGGCGATCACGAGAGCCGCGACGATCATGGCGAGCACCACGATCAACAGAAGCATCATCAGGATGCCCACGCCGCCGGTCAAAGGCAGCTGCGAGATCGAGTTGACGTTGTTGACCAGAACAGCGCCGCCGCTGGCCATGGATACTGCACCCAAGGCCGCAGGAGTGGAACCGGAAGCGACCGTTCCGTTTGCGTCGATGAGGCCGAAGACAGCGTCCTTCGTATTGGCGAACTTCGAATCCGCCGCGTTGGTTCCGCTGCCGCCGCCGACCTGAACATCAGTGGAAGGCATGAACGTGGAGGAATAACCGCTAGGAGCAACGGTTTCCTTGAGCGTATACACACCGTCGGCAAGGCCATCAATCTGCAGTTGACCGAGATCGTGAGGGGTATCCGCAGTCGAGGTCGATGGAGTGCCATCGAACACGGCCAGATTGGCAGTTGCCCCGTTTTCGCTTTGGTTGGCGGCCTTCTTGTAAACGCCGTTCGACTGCTTCAGGAACGTGATCGGAGTGGTTTCGCCCTTCTTGGTCAGCTGGAAAGTAGCACCCTTCAGACCAGTGCCATCACTCTTCTTCACCTTCATCACATCGAAATGATGGAAGTAGGTCTCGAGAGCGGTCGGGCTGTTGGAGCCATCCTGGCTATCGTCTTTGGTGACGTCGCCGTTGGTGCAGGGATTCGGAGAGGACGGAGCCGGAACGCAGTTGACGACATTACCGTTGCTATCCGTTTGCGCCGCATCGGCGCTCGGCTGCTTGGTGGTGTCGTTCGAATACGAGACGGTCACACCGTTCTTCAGAGGCTGTCCGCTAACCGCGTTGTCGTTGATCTTCATGGCATAGGTGATCGTGATCGGCTTGCCATAGGTTTGGCTGCGGATGGAAGGAGACAGATCGAAGACCATATACGTCGTATTGCCGTTGGCATCTTCATTATGGGTGAAGGTATAATCGCCGGACGCATGGGGAGTTGTTGCGGTCAGTGTAGTGGTATCGACCTTTACTACAGGCGTGACGGTGTCGTCAAAAGTCAGACCAGTACCTGGGTGATCACTCATCGTGAAGATATAGTGGTCATAGCCAGTGGTCAGAGGAACCGCACTCGTCAGCACGTAATGCAGTTTGCCGCCGACCGAGGTATCCGAATTATCCTGCGAAGTGTCAAGAGCCTTCCTCACCGAAGGAGCATCGCCCTTCATATTCACTGTGCCCAAAGCGATGGCTCCAAGCTGGGTGTAGCTGGTGGAGCCGGAAGTGATTCCGGTGCTCACAAGCATCGGGATGGCGTCCTTGAAAGCTGTGCTGCCAGTATGAAGCGGCTGCGTCGTCGTATCGACGACGACATAGATACCCGGAGAACTCACCGGAATACTTGCCTGGTACGTAGTGCCGCTGACCAGAGATGCAGTGGTCGGAGTGCCGGCCCCCACCATTTGGCTGAACGTCTGATGCGAGCCATTCTCGACAGTGCTCTTCATCAAAGCGGTGACGAAGTCACGCAGTTTGCCGCTCCAAGCCGAGTTGGCACTGTTCGATGTGGTATCAGAGGAACCGGTGGCGGCATAGCCGAGCCACTTCGAAGCGACTTCACCGACCGGGTTGCCATCATAGCCGGTATCCGCAGCACTGCTGCCCTTTGCGGTTGTCAAAGCGTCGGTGGCGGCAGCCTTGGCGTCGGCGGTGGTACCCACGGAAACCGAGGTCAACGTGCCGGGCGTGGAACCACTGGGAGTGGTGTCGTCATACTGGGCGGTGAGATAATCGCCGATTTTCACGGCGACGAACGTGTGGTCCTTCATGGTCGCATCAGTACCGTTGATGACGATATTGGGCGCTGTGACACCGGACATGTTCATGGTCTGTGTCGCCGCATTGGCGACACCGCTTAACGGCGAGAACGCCAACAACGTGGCCGCCGCAATCGCGCCTGCTGCCAGCGCACGAAGTTTTTTGCTACTCATAATTGGGTTAGCCCTTTCTTTCTTGTTCAATCCCCTTTACAAGATTGAAATACTGCTTTTTGTTCGGTTAAGTTATGAAATCCTATGTTCCGTAGCCTTTCGGGCTCGGTCTGCAACGCGGTACCACAAGCATCACCCCTTTGGAACCTGGAGTGCTATACGTCATTTCGCATGCGCCCCCTTATGTATCAAGTTGGAACGAAGACGCCGGAAAGCGAAGTAACCGCCGATGGCTGCCACCGCCACAATGAATGCCAACAGGAAGGCCAGCCATGGGCGCCTGCCTGTGAACGGCAGATTGCTAAGAAGGGGATAGCCGGTGAGCTGAGCCGTAACGGTTGCCGACTGGTTGCCCTGATCTGTCGGGGCCGCGTCGAAGTTATGGTCTATCTCACGAGCGCTAGCGTTATCGGTAGCGGATACGCTGACCGTGCCGGACGTCATGGTGGCAGGTATATCGGCCTGCCAGTTGCCCGAACTGTCGGTAGTGACGGTTTTGGTGCTGGCGTCAGGCCAAGTGACCAACACCTTGACGCTGCTCATGGTTTCGCCGGTTTTCGGCTTGGTCACAGTGCCTTGGGCCAGACCTGTTGCGCGATCGACCGAACTGATGGTGACAACGGGCGGATACATGTCGATGACTTGGTTGTTAACCTCACCGTAGTTCGAAGAACCACCAGGAGCGGTGAGTACAGCGATAACCGTGTACCAGATATATGGAGTGCCGTCGCCCTTCGTATGATTGGCATCACTGAACTTGCTTGCATCGATAACGCAGTTCCAGCCGATCGAGGAGCCGATCTGGCCCTCGTCGCACACCTTCCACTTGTCATCGGGAATGGTGCCTGCCGGAACTGGCGAAGATGTCTGCGCGTCGTTTTGCGGTATCGCGTAGACTCGCAAAGTCGAGTGGCTAGAGCCGTGGTAGCTGAGAGGAATCGTCACTTGGGCGGGCGTTGAAAGGGTTCCAGAAGAGCCGGTATGCGGCACTATGATGGACGAAATCTGCGGATTTGAGTTTAGCCTCGCCCGAAAGTCTTCCCGTACGATATTCGAGAACAAGGAGCTGAGCTCGTAACCACTGGTCTCTTCCGTCTGCCAAGCGTGATAGCGGACGTGATTCTGAAGCAGCGGATTGATTGAGGTGTTGTCATCGATGCTCCAGGTGTGGTCTTCTCCCACTATGGCGGTGCCGACACGGTCGCCTCTGGTCGAACTGTTGTCCGGATCGCTGTCGCTAATCAGAGAGTTAGGATCTTCGCGGTAGAGCGTCACCTTGTAGCCCGGGGTACCGGTACCGGTGATGGTTCTGCTGTCAGGATCGGCGTACGGTAAAGGCGACTGATTAATGAAAGGCGGATCAGGCCGATCAATCGCATACTTGGCATAAGCAGTGTCGATAGTCCAGCCCTTGGCAATGGCATCGTTGATCTCGGCTTGCGACGTATTGATGTTGATATCGACGGGATTGCTGGGATCAGCATCGTTATAAAGCGGATTGTAGGCGTCACGGACGCTGAACGAGGAATCGCCCGTCGGCGCGGCCGTTGAGATGCAGCCGTCATAGGACTGAGGTCCGTTCGGGTCGCTCGTGGTCGGCGTGGTGGTGATCGGCCAGGTGACCAGCTTGAAATAACCGTCAAGCTTAGGCTGGATCGCCCTTGCCTTGCCGAAGTCGATGCTTCCATCGGCATTCTGCGCAATGTTGGCAGTGCCAGCATTGGGAACGATCAACTTGCCGTTGGGGGTGCTGTTGCCCCACCCATAACCCCTGTTGGTGGCATTGAATGCAGGCTTGCTCCCATCATAGTAACTGAGGGCAGGCGCCCCGGTAAACTTCACGGGGTCTGGGGTCAGCGAAGTCACCGGTAGCCAATTATGCCCGTCAAGCCCGAACCATTGGTAGTAGAACGACGTGTTCTGCGAACACGGATAGGGCATCCTCTGGGTGTTTCCGCTCGAATCCCTATAGGTATAAGTATTGCCCAGCGCCCTGTTGTACCACTCGACGAAGAAGGAGTTGGCCGGAGCCACCATAGTGCTCCCCGACGATTGCCCGGTGAATCCGTAATCGGTGACCAATCCCCAGTTGGCCTGGCCGCCGCTCCATAGATTGGTGTTGTTGTCCCAGCCAATATAGGAAATCGGCCCGTTGTTGGCATAGGGCAATTTGGCATTGGCATCGGCCACACTGTTCACGGAAGGGCTGTTCACGCCGTTGGCATACATATAAGCAGGCCGTTCCGCCGCGATATTGGTGATATAACTGATGGCGCCAAAATCACCAAACTGATAATCCCAAGAATTTCGTGACCCTCTGCCGGTCGAAGCGAGGATATAGACGTATTGCGGCAGAAACTTCACGCCGCCGACGTCGCCGTTGGCGATTTGATTGCCCACACTATAGGCAATGTCACCTTCCAGCGACATGGTGATGAAGTCGTAATCACCGGAAACCATCACATTGTGGATGGTATAAAACTCATCACGGTTGGAAGCCCAAGCCGCTGCCGCCCTTCGACCCGTGGTTTCATTGACGCTCGAACCATCGCCGCCATAGGTATTGAGATATTTCGCGGCGCGCAGATCTCGAGTCCCACCGGACGCCTTCCCGTCGGAATTGGTACGGGAGAAGATGACCTGCATGCCACAATCGTGGCCGTTGCTCTGCCCCATATTGCCCGTATAATCCGAAGAGCTCCCCAAAGACACGCAATTGGGGTTTACCATGCCGTGAGGCAGACGCACCACGAAATCCATGCGTAACTCGTCGGCGATGTTGTTGCCCTGCATTTTGTTGTTCTCGCCCAGGAACTGGAAAAGTTTGGGCTTGCAGTCGACCTTCTGGTCGGTCGGGACGGCGGTAGAGGAACTTTGAATACATGCCGCAGGGAAATCGGATTGCGTGAAATCGCGGGTCAAGGACGAAGACGAACTTTCGCCGCCGCGCAAAAGTGGGTTGGAGGCAGCACTCCCCTCAGCGTCCGCGATAACGAAATTCGCAGGCAACGCGCCTATGAGCGCGATTGCGATGACCGCAAGCGCACATAGCAGTTTCTTCCTGAGCACTACACGTTTCAAAAAGCACTCCCCAGTCTGCCCATAACTCCTTAGGCAAAAAAATAAAATATATATAATAAATAACGTTTGACGTACAAACGTTAAATATTGTCTAATTTTCTATTTTCTATGTATTTCAATTTGACTTCGCTTTTCATATTACAGAAAGAAAGATTGCCGAGAGCCTAATAATCGAGGTAACAAAACGGCTTTATTTGACCAGTTACAAGGTTTTTTGGAAGTTTTCCTAAATAGTCAATTCCGATAATTTTAAATATTAATTATGTTAAACCGCTTCTCGCAGTTGGTCTTACAAAAATTTAATCAAACGTTTTATAGAACTTCAAAATAATCATATTGTGATATTAACTATCTCTTTCAAGATTTTGCCATTTTTACTTGTTTGACAATTTTCACATTTTCTTTACATAAGACACTGGTTGTCGATTCCCAAGACCCCCGCCGAACAGATTCACGTCGGCGATGACGCGAAACAATATATAGGAAGTGAGCGTGGGCTCATTGCCCAGCAAGCCTCAAGTAACCCGTGAAAGCCTCCCGAACCCGGCAGAAGCGGAGCGCCATTCCCCAGCTTTGCCGCAAGACGATTTGTGAGATTCATATGGGGGTCAGGCATTTGGCAGCCAATTGCCAGAATGTTGCTGGTAAAGTGGCGAAGTTGGACCAAATCAGCTGCCACCTGCACGCCGCATCCGTTCATGGCGTCTGCAGACCAGCCGACTGCCCACACGGCCAAGCCGCCAAGCCGCTCACCAACATATAGCAGCCAACGGGCTTGCGACCACGAACGCGAACACTGCAATTAATAGGACTATAGACGGGACACCATGGGTTTCATTCACTTCCTCATTGAGCTTCTGAAAGACCCGCGCACCATCATCGCCGGCTGGATCTCGATGGGGGTGGCGCCGACGCTCGGCTTCATCTTCCTCATCGTCTTCATCGAGACCGGCGTCGTTTTCTTCCCATTCCTGCCCGGTGACTCGCTGCTGTTCGCAGCCGGCTTCTTCGCCGCACCCGACGCAGTGACCGGCAAATCCGCGCTCCCCCTGATCGCGCTGTTGCCGATTGTGTGGCTCGCCCCGATCATCGGTGACCAATGCAACTACTTCATAGGCCATTTCTTCGGCCGCAAGATCATCGAAAGCGGCAAGGTCAAGGCCATGACCCCCGAACGCCTCGCCAAAACCGAGGCCATGATCGACAAGTGGGGCCCGCTCGCCGTCTTCCTCGGCCGTTTCTTCCCGTTCATCCGCACGTTCATGCCGTTCATCTCCGGGCTTTCGGGCATGCGCTGGCGGCGGTTTACGCCGTTCTCGATGCTTGGCGGACTCACTTGGTCCACTTTGTTTACTTTGCTCGGCTACTTCTTCGGTGGCATTCCCATCGTGCAGGAGAACTTCGAGTTGGTCATCGTCGCCATCCTCGTCATCTCACTGCTGCCCACCATCATCGGCCTCTTGAAGGCCAAGTTCGGCAAGAAGAAAACCGCGGAGAGCGTGGAGGAAACCTCAGCGGTCGAAGAAAGCGAAATCGCCGACTGAGCTTTTGAAAACTCCACGATTGGAGTAATATTGTATTGCAAAAATAGATGTCAAACGTTATTATCGTCCCAACAACAGCCAATCACCTGTTAACCGGCAATGCGAAAAATCATCAATGAATATAAGCAAAATGGCGCAAACGGCTCATTTCGCAACTTTACAGCACGACGTGTCGCAATAATATACAGACTTGGAATATAGTTATCGAAAACGGTAATTCATTTGTTTTATCAACATTTTCAATCAATTTGTTGCAACAAAGATGTTATTAGACCCCAGTTTAACCATTAAATGTGAGCAAGCTCACATTGACAATCTTGAATTTATGGTAAATTGCGGCTTTTTTTAATTCTCGCCGTATATCGTTATATGTTAAAGGTTGTTTTTGATGGGACATTGAACGTTGAATTCACGTGCAAGGAAGCATCGATAGAAGCCTAAAGCAATAACATCTAAGGCCAACTCGAAGGAGTCAAGATGAAGGTAGTGATTTTCTCCACCTGCCTGGTCGACCTGATATTTCCCAATGTTGGGAAAGCCATGGTTGAAGTTCTGGAAAGATTCGGCTGCGAAACTTACATGCCGATGCAACAGATCTGCTGCGGACAGATTACATTCAATAGCGGATACGTCAAGGAATCCACAAAGGTGATGCACAACGAGATCGATGCCCTGATGAGCGTCGACGCCGATTACATCGTCGGCCCTGCCGGTTCCTGCGTCAATATGTTGAAGGAACTGCAGTTCCACCTGCCCAAGGGCGATGACGCGTACAAGGCCAAGGCCCACGAGATGGCCAACAAGACCTACGAGTTCTCGCAGTTCCTCTACCGCGTGCTCGGCGTGCTCGATGCCGGGGCGGAACTGGACGCCGTGGCCACTTACCACCGTTCCTGTCATATGACGCGCCTGCTCGGCGAGCGCGAAAGTCCTTATATTCTTATGGACCACGTCAAGGGCCTTACGGTCAAGGAACTGCCGCATATCGAAAACTGCTGCGGTTTCGGCGGCATGTTCTCCATGAAGATGCCCGAGGTCTCCCAGGAAATGGTCAACGAGAAGGTCTCGGACGTCGAAAGCACCGGCGCACAGGTCTTGATTTCCTGCGACCCCGGCTGCCTGATGAACATCGGCGGGCGTTTCAACCGCCTGGGCAAGAAGATCACCATCATGCATCTGGCGGAAGTGCTCAACAGCAATGTCGACATGAGCCGCGTGAAGTACGTCGACGCCACGCAACGCAGGGCCATCGACCAACAGACTTTGGAACATTCCAACGCGCACGAGGAGGCCTTGGTATGAGCGACACCCAGATGGACGATACCCTGTTCAAGCGCACCGGCAAGAAGACCGGTACGATGCTGCAATACGGCGACCCCAATTTCGTCACCCGCGTGAAGATCAACGAAAAGGACAAGTTCGCGCACAAGGCCATTTCCAACGCGCAGGACGCGCAGTGGGTCAAGCGCGAGACCGCACGTGCCGAGCTCGGCAACTGGGAAGGCTGGCGTGACCTCGGCGAGCAGATTCGCCAGCAGTGCGTGCGCTACCTGCCCGACTACTTGGAGGAATTCTCCGACAACGTCGAAAAGCGCGGCGGGCACGTCTTCTTCGCGCAGACCGATGTCGAAGCGCGTGATTTCATCACCGACCTGGTGAAGAAGAAGCAGGCGCACAAGATCGTCAAGCCGAAGTCCATGGTCACCTCCGAAATCGGGCTCGACAAGGCCTTGCTGAAGATACCGGATGTCAAGGTCACCGAAACGGATCTGGCCGAGTTTATCTTGGAGCTCGACAACTGGGATGAGCCCTCCCACTTGGTCTTCCCGGCATTGCACAAGAACCGCGACCAGGTGCTCGAGCTCTTCCGCAAGATCGGCTACACCGGCGACAACGACCCGCAGCACGAGGCACGTTTCTCCCGCAAGGTACTGCGTGAACGGTTCCTTGAGGCCGACATGTCAATCACCGGCTGCAACTTCGCCGTCGCCGACCAAGGCATGGTCAACATCGTCACCAACGAAGGCAACGCCGATCTTTCGATGTCCATTGCGCCTACGCAGGTGGTCGTCATGGGCATGGAACGTATCGTGCCGACACTGCGCGAGGCAGAGACAATGGACAATATGCTGGTCCGTTCCGCCGTCGGTTCCAAGCTCACCTCCTACTGCAGCTTCGTATCTCCGAAGCTCCCCGACGAGGCCGACGGACCCGAGGACTTCTACGTGGTCATCGTCGACAACGGGCGTTCCAATGCGCTCGGCACTGAGTTCGAGCCAATCCTGCAGTGCATCCGCTGCGCTTCCTGCCTGAACGTCTGCCCGATCTACCGCAACATCGGCGGCAAGGGCTATGGCTCCATCTATCCGGGGCCCATCGGCGTCGTGCTCTCCCCGTTGCTGCAAGGCGACTATGACGAGTTCCACGACCTGCCGTATGCGTGCTCGCTGTGTTCGGCCTGCACCGCGACCTGCCCGGTCAAGATTCCGCTGCACGAGATGATTCTGAAGCACCGCGAGATCGAGATGAACGACAAGCACATGGGCGACCTGATCGCCGACACCGTGATGAAGGTCGTCGGTATTGGCACCGGCCATTCCTCGCTCTTCCGCACCGCGCTCACCTTCGACCACGTCGCGATGAACACGATTGCCAAGAAGGGTATCAAGACGCCTTCCGGCAAGCGTGTTCCCGACACGGCCAAGAACCTCAACGAAAACGGCAAGCACGAGGAATGGATGCCGTTCGTCTTCGGCGGGTGGACCAAGGTCCGCGACCTGCCCGAACCGCCGGCCCATTCCAAGAACTTCCGCACGTGGTTCAACAAGCGTAAGAAGGAGCAGTACAAGGCTGCGGGCAACAACGAGGAGTTCAACAAGGCACAGCGCGAGATTCTGGCGCAAAACCCGAACACCCCGGACTTCGGCTCGTATGACAACAGCGTTTCAGCGCGCAAAGCCGCGAAGGACGGCCTCCTGGAGCGGGCACCATTGAGCGACGCAACCGTGCCAGTGGCTTTGGGATCGATCGAGGAAGCCGGAACCGGCAACTACGGCAAGAAGGCCGTCTCCCCCGTTCCTCTGCCTACCCCTGTCGTCACCCCGGAGGCTGCTGCTGCGGCTGCCGCCAACCCGGTGCTGAAACAAGCAGTAGCGAACAACCCGACGAATCCGGCCGCGCCGAGCGATGCCGCAACAGATGGAAAGAAGGACTGAGCAATGACCGATCGCGAGGTATTCCTTGATTATCTAGCGGCGAAGAGCGGGCGTCCGCGCCATCAGCTCCAGAATCATCCGATGACCCCGGTCAACGACCTTCCGGAGAGCACGCTTTCCGGGCATAGCCAGGATGAGCTGCTTGAGATCGCGCGCCAGAACGCGCCTGCCGTGCACGTCGATTTCCAGACCACCACCAAGGCGGAGCTCCCCACGGCGCTCAACAAGTTCATCGCGGCGAAGGCCGACGGCAAACTGCTGCTGCCGACCTACGACGAGAACTATCAGGCCTTCGGGCTTGAAGAGTGGCGCGACGGGCTCGACCCGAAGCCTTCCTTCTGGGTGCCGGGCGCCGGCCGCGAGGTCAACATCGACACTGCGAACCACTCGGAGGCGGCCATCGGTTTCGCCGACTTCCTGTGTGCGGAATCCTGCACCATCACCGCTCCGACCACACCCGGCCAGGGCCGTGCCTTCCACTTCCTGCCAGTGCACTACCTGAGCATCATCCGCAAGTCGAAGATTGTCGCGCGCACCCGTCAGGCGATGGACTACTACGAGCCGGCTTTGAAGTCGGGCGAGCTCAAGACCTCGAACATCAACTTCATCACCGGCACCTCATCCACCGGCGATATCGAGATGGTTCTGGTCGTCGGCGTCCACGGTCCGTTGGATATGACCTATCTGGTCGTCGAAGATATGTGATTGCCGCTGACTTACTGCGTCTGTCGCCTGACTAGTCACAGGCGATAGATTACCGTTGAAATAATAAATTGGGCACTCCTCACGAATTCCGGGGAGTGCCCAATTGCTATCTATTGGGACTTAGCGGTCCATTAACATCAAAACCGAAATATGTGTGCGGCATCGTGTCGCCGTCGACGAAGGCATACTTAAGGTATGTCGAAGTCGTCGGCGGCGCGATGACGCTCCATATTTTTCAGTGCTGTCCATACACATTCTGGTAGCGATCATTCAACTTATCGATGTCTTCCTGCGCAATCGGGATGATGTCGCCGATCTGGCGGGCGGCCCACATCGTGTGCGCCACCTCCTCAGTCATCGCAGCGGCCTTGACGGCAGCCTCGCCGTCCTTGCCGATGGTGAACGGGCCATGGTTCTGCATCAGGACGGCCGGGGAATGAGGGTACTTCTTCAGCGTATCCACGACGCCCTTGCCAATAGCCTCAGAACCAATGAGCTCAAACGGACCGACCGGAACCGGGCCACCAAACTCGTCGCCCATCATCGTCAAGCCGCAAGGAATGTTCTGGCCGGTGGCCGCCCAAGCCGTGGCGTAGGTGGAATGGGTGTGCACAACGCCGTAGACATCCGGCATATTGCGATAGATATACGCATGGGACTTGGTGTCGGAACTGGGGCCGGCCAAGCCGTCGACCGGATCACCGTTGAGGTCGCAGACCACCATCGACTCCGGCGTCAGGCTCTCGTAGCGCATTCCAGAAGGCTTGATGACCATCAGATCGGCCGTGCGCAGACGCTGCGAAACGTTGCCGGCGGTCCACACGACGAGGTTCCACTTGATCAGCTGCTCGTGCAGCGAGGCGACGACCTCGCGCACCTGCTTGACCTCGGCGCGGACTTCAGGTCCGAAATCATCCAAAGTAGTCATATTTATTCCTTTCAATCACGATTACCGCAAACGCGACTTCCACGTCACTGGCAATCATTCATATTTATTGATATTCCAAATTTACAACATCTACGTTACCGCTCACATAAGCGCGGCCGCAAACCGAAGCCCCAAGAATGTCATGATAAAAAATTCCGCCATACCGCACCACCCGCTTGCTGCAAGTAGTGCGAATATGGCGGAACCTAACACGACTTCACGAAAGCTTACAGGCTCTCGAGGTCCTTGCCACGGGTCTCCTGCGCGAAGAGGTAAGTAATCGCGCCGATGACCAGGCAGATACCGAAGAAGCTGAACGCCTTGGTAATCACGGAGATGTCGATGTGCTGGGCGACGAAGCTGCCGCCGACGAGCACGCCCATGAGAGCCGGGCCAATGACCTTGGCGATGGCGCCGAGGCCGTAGCCCAAGCCGAGACCGGTGGAACGCACGTCGTTCGGGAACTGCTCGCCACCGAAGGCGTTGAGGATGCCGAACGCACCATCGGCGAAGGTCATGATGATGAGAACCGCGATGTAGAATGCCCAGCCGGAGCTGTGGAAGAACGCGGCGTAGAAGCAACCCAGAGCACCGACGATGCCGAAGATGAACATCGTCCAGCGACGGCCGATGACGTCAGCGAGCCAAGCGGAGCCGAAGCGGCCGATGCAGTCGGCCACCGAAACGCCCATGAACAGGTAGGCGACCATCTGCGGGGTGAAGTGGAACGCGTCCTTGAGCAACGTCTGGCCCCAGGACTGGATGGCGAAGCTGCCCATCATGAAGCAGAACGAGCCGATAGTGATGATGACCAGCGGACGCATGTGCTTGCTGAAGAGCTCCTTGTAGCCGACCTTCTTCTCGACCTCGACGTCAGGAAGCTCGCCGACCTGATCAAGCGGGAGTTCCATGGCCCAAGCGAGAGCCTCGCGAGCCTTGTCGTCCTGACCCTTGGTCTGATAGAAACGAGGGGATTCAGGAACATAGTGCAACCAGATGAGCAGGAGCACCGGCAGGGCGCCGATGGCGATGAGGATACGCCAGTTGTCGCCGACGATGCTCTGGGAGACGGAGCCGAGCAGCAGACCAAGCGGGATGAAGACCGACGCGAGGCCGGAAAGCATGCCGCGGTTCTTGCTCGGGACGAACTCCTGAACGTAAGGGATGGAGGTGATGTTGAGGCCGCCGACGCCAACGCCTACGCCGATGCGCAGGAAGGCGAGCAGCGCCCAGGCGCGGTCGGGCAGGAACACCGAAAGCACGGTGAAGGTGACGAAGCAGATCACGCACCACTGGAAGGCGTGCTTGCGGCCGAACTTATCGGCCAAGCGTCCCCAGAGAATGGAGCCGATGACGGTGCCGAGACCCGAGCAGGCCAGAATGACGCCGGCTTCGAAGCCTGTCAGCTTCCATGCGGTGGTCAGCAGCGAGACCACGAAGCCGATGAGGAACATGTCGAAGAATTCGGAGACGTTGCCGAGAATCACCAGGGAGATGATGCTTTTCTGGTGACCGGTCAGCGGCCGGGAATCCATTTGCTCATAGGCTTTCAGCGGTGCCGACGATGCGGCGGGTGAAGCCGGAGCGTTTGTAGTTGTGCTCATATTCTTATTCCTTGTTTCTCTTTAATATTTGACAATAAATACTATCGATCGATGTCAGTACCCAGCGGGATGTCCAGCTCGTCGGGACGGATGCGGGTCAGATCGCCCTTGTGGGTGATGGCGAACTTGGAAGCACGCTGGCCCCACTTGACGCCTTCGGCAATGTCACCGGAAAGGTAGCCGTGCAGCGTGGCCGCGACGAACGAATCGCCGGCGCCCGGGCGGTCGATGACCGGAACCGCGGTGGTCTTGTATTCGGTGAAGCCTTCGTGGGTGCGCAGGTACGGGCCTTCCATGTGGTTGGTGGAAACGACATACTCCGGGTCAAAGCGCTTCATCAGCTCGGCGGTCACCTCTTCGGGTGTGCCGGTGATGCCGAAGACCTTTTCGGCGTCGGAAATCGAGCAGAAAAGCACGTTGGCTTCTTCGGCGATGGGGGTGAGCACCTTGCGCGCCTGTTCGCCGCTCCACAGCTTGTGGCGGAAATTGACGTCCAGCGCGAGCTTGGCGCCGCGCTCGACGGCATGGTCGGCGGCATAACGCACCACTTCGGCGGTGGTGTCGGTCAGCGCGGCGGTGATGCCGGTGAGGAACATGAGCCTCGTGTCAAGCATCGTATTCCAGTCGTACTCGTCGATGCCTGTGCCGCGGAACGAAGTCCAATCGCGGTCATAGATGACGTTCGCAGGCATCGGGCCGGCTCCTGGCTCCATGAAGTAGAGGGCGGTGCGGCCGCCTTTCTTGCGGACCATGGTCTTCATGTCGACGCCGACGGAACGATACTCGGTCAAAATGTAGTCGCCGAGATCGCCTTCCGGCAGCGAGCTGGTCCACAGCGTCTTGCGTCCGAGCTGCGCGAGCAGGCCGGCGACGTTCGCCTCGGAGCACGCGGGGTTCATGGAAACGGAACGGGTGAACATCAGACGTTCGCCGCTATTGACGGTGAAACGGATCTGGCCTTCGCCGATGGTGGAAAGATCATAAGTTGCCATATCAGCACTTCCTTGTAACTATTTGCATTACGTTGCGAAACGTCTGAAGACGTCACGCTTCTTTCCTGCCGAACACCCGGCAGGCTGACAATCCGACGATCCGAACGCTCCGGGCCTTGCGTTTGCGGCGCAAAAGCGAGAATCGACATGTTCGAAAATCGCCATTCCGACCCGAAGCCGCGCTATACGTCGCGTCGCGAACCGGAAAGACCGTTGACCCGTATCCTTCAGTTGACAGGGGCCACGGTGAGGCTGCACCCGCTGGAAATCGCGAGTACAGAACCATGAAGTTATGTATTTTTATTTATCACAACAGATTGGCCTGGCACCGGTATCAGCACCGAAATACCGAATAACCGAAAGCAAACCTGCTGTTTCTTTTATTATCGGTTGCGTCGATAAACCCGCAGCGTTGAAGCGGCAGTCTGCAGATTCATCATCACAATCTGTTGAATTTAGTTCTATTTTATATTCAATGATATTAAGTTATGTGTGATTCCATGCGCTCCGCAACCGTATGGGCGGAGCACACGGACTAAGGAATCGCTAGCGCGAGGCGACTGTGATACCAGCGTCACCCAACCAGCCGGCGACCTTTTGACGGGCCTGCGAGCTGATCTCGCTGGAGTTCGGGGCGTCGTCGTTCCACATCTCAAGCATCATGCGTCCGGACCAATCCTGCCGCTTGAGCTCCTTAAACGCGGCGGCGAAATCGGTGACGCCGGTGCCCATCGGGATGCGGCGCGGCTGACCTGGCAGCACGTCCTTGACGTGGATGGCGAGCATCCGGCCTTCACCAGCCCTGAGTTCAGAGGTGGTGTCGAGCTGCTGCTCGGCGAGGTTGCCGATATCGGGGTACATGGTTAGCCACTGCGAGTGAATCTCGTCGCAGATCGCCAAGCCCTTGGTGATCGAGGTGACGTCGTTGCCGTCCACGTTCTCGATACCCAGCATCACACCGGCCTGTGCCGCGTACGACGCCGCGCGACGGAGGGATTCGACGTAGCGGACGCGCTGCCCGTCGTCCGGATCCTCGTAGTAGGCGTAGTATCCGGCAACCTGCACCACGGGGATGCCGGCCTCGTGGCAGAGGTCGATGGCCTTGCGGAAGATGTCGTCGGCCTCCTGGCGGACTTTCGGATCGGCGGAACCCGGCCCTACCTTGCGATGGCAGCTCAGGCACATGCCCCCGATCTGCACGTCCTGCCGGTCGGCCGCGGCGCGGAAATCACGGGCCTGCTTGGCTGTCCAATCGAGACGGGCCATGCGTTCGGGCGACTCGTCGACGGAGATGTCCATGAACATGAACCCTCCGTCGCGCACCTGGACGAAGAACGAATCCCAGTCGTCGGTGTGCTTGAGCGCCTTCTCGTAGATGCCAAGCCTGACGGTGCTCATTGCGGCCACACCTCGCTGATGGTGTCTTGCAGGTGCTTCGCGGCGGCCAGCGGATCGTCGGCCTTCACGATGCCACGTCCGGAGATGATGACCCCGACCGGAGCGCCTTTGAAGAACGGCAGGTCGTCGGCCTTCACGCCGCCAGTGACGGTGACCATGAAGCCCATGTCGTGCAGCTCCTTGATGCGCTGGATGTCGTTGGGGCCCCAAGTGAGCTTGCCGGCGACTTCCGCGTCACGGGAACGGTGAACGATGACCTGCGTGGCACCCAGGCGACGCCATTCGCGGGCCTGGTCCGGATCGTACTTCTCACCGAGCTCGATCTGCACTTCGCCGCCGTACTCGTTGGCGACCTTGACGACCTGCTCCACTGTGGTCATCGAAGCACCGGCCACCACGGAAACCCAGTTGGCTCCGGCTTCGAAGCAGTTGCGGGCGATCAGGGCGCCGGCCTCAGCGATACGCACGTCGGCCAGAATCGTCTTGTTCGGGTAGAGGGCACGTACCTCGCGCACGGCCTTGAGGCCTTCGGCGATGATGAGGATCGTGCCGCACTCGATGACGTCGACCTGGCTGACCGCACGGTTCAACGGACGCAGGGCGCTCGGCATATCGGTGGTGTCGAGGGCGATCTGCAGCTTCGGACGTTGCAATTTCTCAGCCATCTAAATCAGCCTTCCTTCTTGAAGGTGAAGAACTTGGCGGCGTTCTTGATCAGCAGCTTGTCGACGTACTCGGGGTCGAAGCCCTCGTCGATCATGCGCGGGCCGTCGACGGCGGGGTTGTAATCCACGCCGGAGACGGAGCCGTAGGCCTTCTGGTAGGAGCGCTTGCCGGAATCGGTGCCGAGCAGGATGCGGTCTTCGAAGCCGTCCTTCTTGAACGCCTTGAGCTCCATCATGCGGTTGGAATCCGGCTGGTACTTGATGCGGTTGGTGCCGTCGATCTCGAGGTAGACGCCCAGGTCGAGGATCTTCTCGAGGTAGTAGACGTCGGCGTTGCGCTGGATGTGGCCGATGGCGATCTGGTCGGCGGGCACGCCCTGCTTCAAGAGCTCCTGTGCCTGCTCGAGGCCACAGGTGCCGTAGGTGGTGTGCGTGTTGACCGGAGCGCCGGTCTCGATGGCGGCCGCGGCGGCTGCTTCGAGGCACTTGTGCTCGAACGGGGTGATCTCGCCGTAAGCGGTGCCGACCTTGATGACACCGGCCTTGTAGGGCGTGCGGTTGACGAACGGGCCGGTGTAATCGTTCTGGTCGACGCCCTCGCGGATATCGGCGATGACCAGCTCGGTGATCTGGTCGACGGAATAGCGGTTGACCCAGTGGGACTGGGTCTCCAGATAAACGTGCTCACGGTGGAAGCCGGTGGCGCCGATGACCTTCAGGTCCTTGACGTTCTTGGCGACCTCGACGAGCTTGGCCGGGTCACGGCCGCAGTTGATGGGGCACATATCGACGATGGTGCCGCCGTACTTGCTCCACTTCTTCGAAGCCTCGGCGAAACGCGTGGCCTCTTCTTCGGCCTTCTCGACGGAATCGAGCTGATGGTCGCCATCGATGTAGACCTCGCCGGCACCGACGCGGATGAGATGGTCGTGGGCGTCGACCACACCGAGGGTGCTCGGATCGACATCGCCCAGAATCGTACGTGCAAACGACATTGTTAACTCCTTATTTGATTCACCACTGTTAAATCAATTTTTCATTTGTGGATCGCCGACTGCCTGCCGCCGAATACCTACGACCGGCCGCCGGTCACTCGCAATTCCTTACGCAACGGGCTTTCTCGGATTGCGGATTTTGTGGCCACAAATCTAGACCACAGCATCTTTCCAATCTCACCCACTGCGTTTTCAATTCTCACGATATGCGATTGCAGATGGACTGGCCCATCCCCTCATGAACATACGTTCAGCGACTTGTAATGCAGAAATTTTGCTATGTATTGAAAATGCCACGGAAATCAAGATAAAATTTTTCAAAATGGGATAAGATGAACATATGTTCAGCGATGAATCACTAGCAACCAGCTCTTCACGGCAGCATATCGAACTTGTGCTGCGCGTGGCGCGTTCTTATTACTTGGAAGACAAAACACAGGCCCAGATCGCCCGCGACATCGGCTACTCGAGGCCAACGGTCTCGCGGCTGCTCAAGGAATCAAGGGATTCGGGGATGGTCCACATCTCCATCGGCCACGAATTGGAACGCATTCGCAAGCTCGAGAAAGAGCTGGAACGCAGATTCGGACTCAAACACGTGCGCGTGGCGACGGTCAACGAGGGCGAAAGCTCGGGCCAAGTGGTGCCAAGATACGCCGCGGCCCTGTTCTGCGAGCTTTGCAAGCCCGACTCGCTGGTCACCGTCTCCAACGGACGGGCCGTGGCAGCGACCGTGCACGAAATGCCGATCTGTGAATGGCCGAAATCCAACGTCGCACAGATGATCGGCGCGCTGAGCCCTGACAATCCGATGATTGACTCCCCAGACATCTGCCGCATGCTCGCCAGCCGACTTGGCGGCACCTTCACTGCCCTGCCCGTGCCGATGATTTTATCGAACGCGAAAATCGCGAACAGCATGCGCAAGGAACCGCAAATCGCCACCGCCCTGGCGCTCGGGGGCGGGGCCGATATCGCCATCGTGGGCGTCGGCGCCGCCACAGAAAACAGGCTCGGGCACATCTTCGACGAATATGTGGACCCCGTCACCGCACGAACACTGCACAAGCGCGGAGTCGTCGGGCATATCTGCGGGCATCTTATCAATGCCGAAGGCGAGCACATCCACTCGGATCTTTGCGAGCGCACGATTTCCATCGATATCGAACGTCTCAAGAAAATCCCGATGGTCATCGGTGTGGCATGGGGGCCGACCAAGGTCAACGCCATCCACGCATGCCTGGTCGGGCACCTGATTTCCGCTTTGGTCACCGACCAGAAAACCGCCGAGGCGCTGTTGGAGATATAGGAATACGGTTTACCTCAATCCGTCGAAGCGCTGTTGGGAATTTAAGAGCATGCTTTATGCCAATTCATCGAAGCACTGCTGGAAATTTAAAATGCATGCCTTACTTCCTGCCCAACAAACGCTATCGGAAATAAAGGAATACACTTTGTTGGCAACCCTGAAATGCTGCCGGCAAATATAGGTTTCCCTCTCAACCCACCGAAACGCTGCTGGAAATATAGAATACATACCGTCCGGCCAACGAGGCAACACCCAAAATATGCGTTCTGGCCTCAACCCGCCGAATTGTGCTTGGGATTGGGTTGTACTAGAATATGTAACGTTGTCTTGAGTGATGAACTTAGGCGGCATGGGGCTGTAGCTCAGTTGGTAGAGCGCTTCGTTCGCATCGAAGAGGTCGTGGTTTCGATTACCATCAGCTCCACAAGCAAGGTTTCCGACGTTTCGCCGGAAACCTTTTATTATATAGCCTCAGGCTATCTGCCGTCCGAGCTCTCTGTGGCACGCCTCGCGCATGAGATCGGCGAAACTCACACCGCGCTTGTCGGCGGCCTTACGAAGCGCCTCCGCCTCACTGCCCGGCATACGGAACGTCACCGGAACCATTGGCTCTTCATACAGCGGCGGACGTCCCAGTGGTCTGTTAACAACAAGCTTGCCGGGGGTGCCGTGGTAGATGCCATTGTCGGCGTCCTTGTCCCACTGGTCAATCATCTCGTTAGTGACCTCGACCCCACCTTTTGCCCTGTAGTCCTTCATGAATTATCTCCTTCCCAACAGTTGACGAATCTCACTCTCGCCGAACCCCATTTCGGCGAGGAACTTCTTTCTTGCCGGCGCAACATGGAAGATGATCCATTCGTCATCCTCCATGCCGGCATACGCGATCATCTCGGTGAGCCTGCCATGCCAGTCCCAGCCAATGGCGAGCATCTGGTCCGGCTCGTAACCGCCCTGGCGAGGAAGCATGCGTGCAGCATCAGTCCACGCCGCGACGATTTCCTTCTCATCGAGCCAAGGACGTTTCTCCAACACTCTCGGATGCAAGCAAACTTGCAATTCCCCACCTCTTTTCTTTTCGTATACATAAAGAATATCTTTTCGTATACAAAATAGCAAGACACTTCGCCACAAGAAACAGCGGTTGTTTATAGAAACAGCTCTTAAAGCTACGAATCCACGATTTTTGAAATAATCAAACTAAGAGGAAATATGTTTTAGGCACACCCACAGGTACACAAAATCTTAGATGTTGAAAATACCATCAGCTCCACAAGCAGGTTTTCGGCGGCTCGCCGGAAACCTTTTTCATTGCTGCATAGTTGCCAAACGCTGCTCAACGTAACGTTCGAGAGCTTCGGCAGTCAGGTTGCTGTAGCTGCTGATTGAAGCAAACTGGGGGCCGGCGGACGTGTCGGTGCCGATGAAACCGGTCTGGGCAATCGTTGTTGCGCCGGAAGCTGCTGCAGACTCGATGCCGGTCATGGAATCTTCAAGGGCCACACACCTTGCCATTTCATGACGGAAAGTATCCAATTGCACATCGTCCGCAAATTCCGCCGAATGCTCAGAAGCAGGAACATTTCGGTTGCCCTGATTGCCGTAATTACCATGATTACCGGTGTTGCCGAGACTATCGGAATCCAATATCTGAGATGAAACATCAGTACGGCCGCCGGTACTGCTGCCCAGCTGACTCGTCATCCCGTTTGCTGCAAGAATCTCCCTCGGAACCTCAATGCCAATGACTTCTGCTGCGGCAAGGTAGGGCGCGGGATTCGGCTTTTTGGGCAAGTCGTCTTCACCGCAAACGTAACCGACGAACGCGCCTTCGGGGGCCTGGCGCACCAGATTCTCGGCCATACGTCGCGGTGATGCCGTCACCAGAACAGACGGAATGCCGGCAGCGACCAGCGAGCGCAGCACGTCCTCAACGCCTTCAATCCAAGGCATGTGTTCCGCTTCCTTACGAGCCACGCCTTCGATCATCAGCCGCTCAATCTCGGAGACCGGCAACTCGGTGCCGTTGTCCACCATCTTTTGCGCGACTTGCGGAACCGGCTTGCCCGAACAAGTCCAGCCGATGTCCTCGCTCCAATAGCCGCCGTGCTCGCGGGCGATGCCCATTTCGACCTGATGCCAGTAAGGCTCCGAGTCGATCAACGTGCCGTCCATATCCCAGAGCACAGCCTTCAGCATTTCCAGCCCCTCATTCGTAATTTATCGGTTCCGTTTCAATCTCAACAGACGAAGTCGACAATAGTGCAATAACGCAAATATATTCGTCCGTCCCGAAAGCGGCGAAAGTCCTATTATTATCTGTCTCGTATTCACGTCTTGGCGGCACCGAATAAACAAATGTCAAGATTCCGTTTGCTTGTTCCAATCAAGAGGATAGAAAACCCTAACAGTTACAATTGCAGCGAACGCATGTCACTGCATATCGCCTCTGACTTTCGCATAGCTCTCGTAGACTTCCGGAGTCGGAGTTCCCGTTTGAACGGCTTCGATTTTAAGCTTCCATTGCGGCGGTTCCTCTTCACCGCTCAGCACCCAAGCAGCTTGACGCGCGGCCCCGATGGCAACATATTCGTCTTCGGCCGGAATGGTGACAGGCATTTCGAAAATCGCCGGGGCCAATACCCGCACCGCTTTCGACTTGGCGCCTCCTCCAATCAAGAGGATTCTGGTGATCCCACCATCGAACTGCTTGATCAGCTCCAAGCAATCACGGACCGAGCAAAGCAGTGCCTCGACAAACGCTCTCGCCACGTTTTCAGGTGTCGTGTTGGAAAGGGTCATACCCGATAAAGCCGCATTGGCGTTTGGTCGAATCGGAATGTATTCGCCGTCAAAATACGGCAAAAGCGTCAAGCCCTTCGCTCCCGGCACGCTGGAAAGTGCCAGCGACGATAATTCCTCATATCCGACGGACAACAGCTTGCAGCCGGCGTCGAGGATACGGGAACCATTCAGCGTCCCGGCCTCGGGCAAATAGTGTCCGGTACATTCAGCATATCCGGCAAGCATTCCGGAAAGATCATATACAGGTTCTGGGGCTACCGCTTCGGCGACAGCGGAGGTTCCCAACGAAATGCTCGCGTCACCGGCAACCATGTTCAGGCCGAACGCGGCGATCTCGTTGTCGCCTCCTCCCGGTCCGATAATGCAACCGTCATCGATGGCGGAACCGGCCACCTTTGCCGATGCCCTGAACGGTGAAGCCTCTCTAGGACCTAGTACTTTGGGCAGGATGATGTCATGCCGGCCCAGCACCATATCGATAAAGTTGTACAAATATCTATTATTCGCGGCATCGAAATACCCCGTGCCAGAAGCTTCGGAGCGATCGGTGACCAAAGCCTCAAGATGGGCGTCCTCACCCTCATCCACTGGGCCGAACCCCGCAATCCTCCAACTCAACCAATCGTGCGGCAGGCAGATGGCTGCGATACGCGCAGCATTTTCGGGTTCATACTCGGCCACCCAGGCAAGCTTCGAAATGGTGAAACATGTTACGGGCGCGGACCCGATGGCATGGACCCAGCGTTGCGTGCCGAGTTTCGTTGCTTCACAATCGTCAGAATTCTTGGAATGAGCAGACTCGCCGCTCACAACCATCGGAGTGTGCCAAGGGCCTTTCGGAATATGGTTCAAGTCGTCGATTGCGCCAAAAGTTCGGATTATCTCGTCTGATTGCGGCGCGGAACGTGTGTCATCCCATAAAATGGCATCACGGATAACCCGCCCGCTCCGATCGAGCAGCACAAGGCCATGTTGCTGACCTCCGACGGATATGGCCGAAACGTCGTCGAGTCCCCCCGCCTCCTCACAAGCTTTCAGAAACGCCTGCCACCAGTATTCCGGGTCGACACTGGTGCCGACAGGATGTTTGGCCTTACCGAACCTGACAAGTTCACCGGTAGCAGCGTCGGTAACACGCACTTTTGTCGATTGCGTTGAAGTATCGACTCCAGCGACCAATTTCCTACTTCCGCAATTGGGCGATTCCCCTATCATGTTTCCCCTCAATTCCTGACTGCGTTATCAGAGCGGCAAATTCTGCTTCCGCCTTCTGGCAACATCGCCGACTCAATTATTCCAGATTCGTATGCCTGGCAAACATCGTTTCTGTGGTTTCACCAAGCTTAGACATAAGAATAAGGACCAAAGCGTCAAAAGTGAGCCAAGAGAACTGTTCGAAAAGCGTGCCCATAGGCTGCCGGGAATCTGCGGTTCCATCGTGTGAATCGGGACGTTTGGCACTGCCGGGAATCCTTACGACGAAATCAGACAACTCGCCGATGGCGGCTTGAGGCGCCATCGTAAGTGTTGCTACTTTGGCCCCGATTTCTTTGCATTTCCGGGCCATCGCCAGCAAAACCGTTGTCGTGCCCGACCCGGAACAGATGACAAGCAAATCATTTTTGGCTATTGAAGGACTGGTCGATTCCCCGACGAAATGCACCTGCAATCCGAGGTGCATCAGCCGATTCGAGAATGCTTGGGCCGCATCGCCGGAACGTCCCAGTCCAGCTACAAATACCCGTTTGGCAGTTAGAATTGCGCGAGCCAGCGAATGCAAGGACTCGTCGTCTATCCGAACATAGTATTTATTGATTTCTCCGACTATAAGTTCAAGTTCCTTATTCATGGCTACGCTGCTTTCGGCTGGTTCTTGTGAATTCGGTTGGCAAGCAATTCGGCTTCCAACGCCGGATCCTGCGCATGGGCTATGCCGCCTCCGACAATGATGACGTCCGCCCCCGCATCGAGATAATCATCGACGGTGTGCTGGTTGATCCCTCCGGCCACCGCGATTTTGAAAGACCGGGAAATCGACTTCATCAATTTCAGATCATCAAGCGCGGTACGCCCTTGGGCCTGCAAGTCCACACCGGCATGGACCGCGATGTTACGTACGCCTATTCGTTCCAGTTGCGGAATACGAACCGCGGGATCGGGGACACAAATCATGTCCACAACTACTTCGCCGCCATATTTTTCTGCAGCCTGAAGGCAACCTTTGATCGTACCCAGATCGGAGACGCCAAGCACGGTCACATAACGAGCTCCCGCACGAAACGCAAGTTCGGCCTCATACTTACCCGCATCCATTATCTTGGTGTCAGCGAGTATGTCGATATCGTTGAATTTCCGCTTGAAAACTTCGACCGGATGCACCCCTTCAGCCATGGCAAAAGGCGTGCCGATTTCAACGATGTCTACATATTGATGCACTTTCGAGATGAGATCGACTCCTTGTTCAATATTCATCTCATCAAGAGCGACCTGTAGTTTCATAACATCATTCTTTCTGGATTAAATAGGCAAAGCTGATTCTCACGAATGTATATGTCGGTTGATGTACCGCCATAAATCCCTTCCGATGATGGCCTCGCCGATTCCCGTTTGCGCGATTTTCTGCAGCGATGAAAGCGTCACCCCGCCATCAACCGTTCTGGGCTTTTCGATAGAAGCGATTCGATTTAAAAGTCCAAAATCGGCAACAGTCCCTGCCGTTCCTGGGTTGCTCAGCATTTGCAGAACTCCGTCGGCAAGTTCGACAATCGTAGAGGCTGCGGCTGGCAACGTCTGTGGAGCAAAGCCAATCCATAGTTCGACATTATTTGCATGCGCCAATTCCTTTGCCTTTTTAAACTCAGAAATCGACGCATCCAATGCAGACGGCAGATCCTCCACTTGGACAACAATCCGGCAAGGTCGATATTTCACCAGCTTCTCAACCCAGAGAAGCGGTTTGGCAACCATAAGGTGAATCTCAATCTTGTCGCGTTCATTGCCCAGGTGATCCAATATTTGCGGGGACACGGCCTTCCTTATCGGATAGCTTTCGTCGATAATATCGACATGTATCCATGCCCCACATTGATATAGGACCTTTGCGTAGGCCAAACGCTGGCTTTCCGGAGCCGCAAAAATACTTCCGAAAAGATTCAACGGAGCATCGGATATCAGCGACGTTATGAAATCACTCATTTCTTTCCACTCCATGGCCTACACAGCCGTCCATTGGTCATAATGCCGACCATCAACCATCATGCATTGCCCTCGCTTTAGCTCCATGCGAGCTTTCTCAGCTGTGATTGCGACACCTGACCGACAGGGAACGGACCGGCGAGAACCTTGCCTTCGCCGAGAACCAGAACCTCATCGGAAATGTCAAGAATCTCTTCCTCTTCAGAAGAAACCATGACGATTGTCATATCATTTTGCTGGGCCAGAGAACGAAGGATTACATGAATTTCCTCTTTGGCGCCGATGTCGACGCCCTTGCTCGGCTCGTCAAGCAGGAGAATATGCGGCCGCTGAGCTAGCGCTCGAGCCAACAAAACCTTCTGCTGATTGCCTCCGGAAAGGGATTCGACCGGGTTTTCCGGCGCTCCTTTCAGACCAAGCTGCTTCAGTATGGTTCCGGTATCCTGACGCATCTTGGATTTATTGAGGAATCCCGATTTGGAATATCGTTTCAGTTCCGGAAGCCCGGCGTTCTGATAGCTGGACATCAGCGGGACGATGCCGTCCTTTTTCCGTTCCTCGGTGAGGAACGCGATCCCACGCTTCATGGCGTCTTTAGGCACCTTGGGCGCAAACGGTTTCCCGTCGACTTCGATTTCCCCGCCTTTGGCTGGCGCGATGCCTGCGATGGCACGAAGCGTCTCGCTTTTACCGGCACCACCCAAGCCGTAGATTCCAAGAATCTGGCCGGATTTTGCGGTGAAACTGATATCCTGCAGAATTCCTCCGTTGATGTGCTTCACCCGAAGCGTCGTCTTGCCATCACTATGCTTTTTCTCACTGGTTGCGTTTTCCGCACCCTCGGAGGCTTTCGCATAATCGACACCGGCGATGGCGGTAACCACAGCATTACGGTCAACGGTGGCGGTAGGCGCGTCAATGACAACCTGACCATTCATCAAGGCGACGATACGATCCGCCACCTGATAGAGCTCGTCAAGTTTGTGGTTGACAATGAGAATGCCAATATTCTTGGTAGTCGCCAGCTGCTTCAGATAATCCATAAGAGAGGTTACCTGATCGCCTTCAAGTGAAGTCGTTGGCTCATCGAGCAGCAAGTAACGGGTGTTCTTGCTGCAGGCAATAGCGATTTCCAAGAGCTGACGCGTTGCGACCGAATACGAGCCGACCTGCTTTTCCACATCGACATCGAGCCCGAAATCGCCAATCACTTTTTTGGCTTTCGTAATCATGTTCTTTTTATCGAGCAGACGGCCGTGATTCCGTTCCTCGCGTCCAAGCCACATATTCTGGGCAACGGTCAGATTCGGCATGAGCGACAATTCCTGATACACAGTCGAGATGCCTTGCTCTATCGCTTCTGACGGATCGGAGAACGAGACTTCCGCACCATCCAATCGCAAACTTCCACCACTTTGTCGATGGGCCCCAGAAAGAACCCTCAACAAAGTCGATTTGCCTGCGCCGTTATGGCCGACAAGACCAACAATCTCACCGGGGTGAATTGTCAGTGAAACGCCTTTGAGCACAGGCACGCCGACATAGTCTTTTTCGATGGAAATCGCCTGATAGCACTTCTTACTGTCCATATCGTTCTTCTGTGCCTCAATCGAATTCTCTGTCATCGTCTCAGCCTACTTGTCCTTGAGCAGGCTTCTGGCCGGATGTGAATTCCTTAAGCGGACGCAGAATATTCGGCTGGATTTTCTGACCCTTGGTGTACTTGACGATCTCTTTGACCACGCGATGGCCATAGTCTTCAGGTTCCTGGGCAACGCAACCCATATACTTGCCGGTCAGCGCTATGTCTGCAGCGCAGAAGCCATAGACCTTCACGTCTTTGCCAGAAGCGTTGACGGCTTCCAAAGCACCCTGGAGATTGGGGCCGGAAGAAGCGAAAATCGTATTCAAATCCGGATTGCCCTGAAGCATATCAGTGGTCACATCGAGAGCATCAGTAATCTTAACGTTCCCGTCGACCCTTGCAGCCACCTTTGAATTCTTATCCGAAGCGATCTTGGACTTGAAACCTTCATCACGAGTCATAGACGCTGCTTCGTCAGGCTCGGTAACCAAACCGATATTGAGCTTGGCATCCTTGCCCATATCCTTCAGCATCTGCGCAGCACTTTGCGCTCCGCCCGCCTTGTTATCGGCTCCGAGATACTGTTGCACGAATGCGCCCTGCGCCTTCATAGCCTTCGCATCGACCATGATGTTGACAGTGAAGACAGGAATCTTCGCATCATTGAATGTGCGAACCGTTGCGGCAGCAGGCTCGGACTTCACAGGATTCAGAGCAACCGCGCAAGGCTTGTTCTGCACCGCGGCCTCGGCTTGGGAAAGCTGCTTTGCGTCATCGTCTTCCGCGATCAGCACTTCCGCCTTCATGCCGTGGGCCTTGGCCTCTTGTTCAAAGCCACGCTTCATCGCGACATAATACGGATTGGTCTGGTTCGGCAACAGTACGGAAATCAACGGAGTTTTGGATTTGCAGGATGCAGGAACCTGAAGTTCTGCGCTGTCCTTTTTCGCATCGGCAACACCACTGTTGACACCGGAGCAAGCCGTCAGGGAAAGGCCGAGCACGGGAGCCAGGCAGATGGCGGCGATCCTCATCAATTTTTGTCTTTTCATGATTTTCACTTTCTTCTAAAACATCTGTTAACTACTACATTTGAATGGAATGGGGATGTTTACTTTTTGGGCTCTTTACCTCCATCGGTTTCCGCGGCTTTCGCCACTAAATCGGCCGTCGCGTCAAGATGCTTTTTCTTACCGAACGAAATGCGGGACTTGTTGGTGTCAAACAGAACACCGACGAGAATGATGACGCCAATCACCAGCGGCTGCCAATAGCTGTCAACACCGATAACATTCATACCGTTGGAAACCTCAGCGATAAGAAGAGAACCGATGAACGCTCCAAGGATGGTGCCGACACCGCCGAACAGGCTGACGCCGCCGACAACAGCCGATGCGATGGAGTAGAACTGTTCATTGCCCGATCCGGCTGTCGGATAGCCCACCATGAGCCTGGAAGCCGTGATCACACCGCCGAAACCGGCGCAAATACCTGAAATGACATATACGAAAATGGTTGTCCGCGCGATGTTGATGCCGGCAAGACGAGCCGTGTCCGCGTTGCCGCCAACGGCATAAACGTGAACACCGGTCGCCGTGTTGTTAAGAACGACACCGATAATAACCGCAGCGATAATCACCATGATGATCGGCATAGGGATGCCGAAAATAGTGCCGCGCCCAAAGAATGCGAACATCGGGTCGGAGACGGTGACCGACTTGGCTTGGGTAAGGATCTTAGGAATTGATGCGGAAATGCCGAACGTCGCAAACGTGACAATGAACGGCGGCATATGGCCATAATGAATAACCGCACCGTTGAACAATCCCACCACGATACCGGTGAGAATTGCAAGAAGGGCGGCGATCCACCACGGTATACCAGCGCGCATCGCCAACGCGGCAATCATGCCCGTCAATGCGATATTCGAACCCACCGAAAGATCGATGCCGCCGGTCAACAGCACGCAAGCTTGCCCCAAAGCCAGGAAAGTCACTACTGAACCGTTGAGCAGCAATACCTGAAGGTTGCTTGCCGTGCGGAATTCTGGCGAGAGGATTCCCATAAGAACTGCGACGAGCAACACCACTATCAGCACGCCGAGTTCCTGTGGCATCTTAAATTTTGACTTCATGTAAACTCCTTCGTTCATTCGCCAATATCTATGGTGTCTAGGCAATCGCCATTCTAAATGCACGCAATTGAGAATACAAGTCGTTTTTTATACTCATTTGAGCAAAACTAGCATAATTTTCCTTTTATTATGCGAAAATTATGAAGTTTGTTATAAACGAATTATCAAATGAGCGCTATGATTGATACAGCACACAAAACAGAGGCGGGATATGAAAAAGCAGGACGACAACAGACAGTTGGGCGAAATAGCCAGACGTTTTTATATTCTGAACGAAAGCAAGTCAGAAATCGCCACTTCACTAGGCATTTCCCGCTTCAAAGTCGCTCGAATGCTCACGGAAGCCAGAGAAAAAGGCGTGGTCACCATTGAGATACACGACTCCGCACCGGTTTCTCCCGCCTTGGCGCAAAAACTTCAGAAATTCCTCGGCGTTGCGGAAGTAATCATCGTGCCAAGTTCACGCGATATTTCGGTCGAGCGGGATCTACTCGGCGAAGCCGGCGGAAAATATTTGATGAGTCATATAAGGCATGGATCCATTGTCGGGTTTTCATCCGGCAGAACTCTTCTCCCCATCGCACACCACGTTTCAGGGCTTCCCAGCGCGACATTCGTGCAACTTACCGGCGTGGTCGGCAACGACCCCACGCTTTCCCCGATCACCCTGCTCAGCCAGATAAGCAGCGGATCGGACTCAACGGCAAAAGCCCTTTTTTCGCCGCTTTTTTCCGCGACCACGACGTCGGCGATGGTGGCTCGAATGGAGCCTGCAGCGGCGGAAACCCTCTCCTACTATTCCAAACTCGACATGGCCTTTCTTTCCGTAGGTTCGTGGAACCCACGGCTCTCACGGTTGACTTCATTGGTGCCGTTTGAGGAGGCGCAAAACCTCGATAAAATAGGCGCCGTGGCCGAATGCGGCGGAATGTTTTTCGACAAAGACGGAAATTACGTTCACTCGCCCATCAACGAACGACGAATTTCCATCAATCTCGATGAACTTAGAAATACCCCAACGGTTGTATTCGTAGCTGGAGGCAAGGAAAAAGCCAAGGCGATTCAGGCCGTCTGCAAATCCGGATTGGCAACTTGCCTTATCACCACCGATGAGGTCGCCGAGATTCTTCTCAGCACGCGCAGCGGAACGGAGTGAATCCGTCGTGCGTCAGTCGAAATAATTGCCCCAGACGACCAGGGAACGCGGGTCGACGAACGGATCGGAATGGGAAGTGCCATTAGGCTTCGCGGCATGGCGCGGCTTGTGGGCGGCGCCCTGCTCTTGCGATGACGCGCCAGCTCCGGCTGCGTCCGATTGCGTATTTGACGCATACGGATTGGCAGCATCGTTGGCATAATACGGCCGGCCGGGAAGCGCACGGGTGTGAGCCTCCACCTCATGACGCCAGCGACGAGCCTGACGCGAACGCTGAATCTCGGTGATGTCGCCATCGGAATCGGCCGCGAAAATGCTGGAACCGCTCGGACGCTCGAGACGCCTCACCTCACGCCGCAACTGACGGTTCTCCTCCTGCAATTCGAGAATCCGCGAGATACCGGCAAGGTTGATGCCATCTTCCTGGCTCATCTGCTGGGCTTCGGCGAGCTTGTGCACGTCACGCAGGGAGTAGCGGCGCGCGCCGCCTTCGGTACGCTGCGGAACGATCAAGCCTTGACGGTCGTATTGACGTAGGGTTTGGGGATGGATGTTTGCCAAATTCGCGGCGCGACCCACACTGAAAACCGGCAGGTCGATATCGAAACCGACGTCGTCGGCACCGTCCAAATCCGCCCGTTGCTCAACCAGCGCGACCGCGCACAGTCCATACAGCGCCTGTACCTCACGAGAAATTCGAGCCATCATTCACCTCCGCTCGTCATTGTCTGTCACTTTATTCATAACGTATTGCATTGACCCCTTTATCTGTCAACGTAATACATATTGCCTATCTTACCTAAAACTGCTTAATTGGCCTATTCGCAACGTTCTTACGCGATTGCAAATAGACCAATCAAATCACACGAATCACTCGCGCTCTTTGGCCACCTCGTCGACGAACTCGCCGGAATTCTTGTCGAATTCCTTGGCATCGTGCTTCTGCGCCATGCTGGGCCTGCTCGGCACGCGAATCTCAACGCGTCCGACCAAGTCACCATCACGGCCAGGAACACCCTTGCCGCCGACACGGACCTCGGTGCCGCTTGACGTGCCGGCCGGCACGCGGAACGTCACTTCGTTGCCGTCGAAGTCAAGCGCCTTGACGCGGGCACCAGCCACCGCCTCGCCGATAGTGACCGGCAGCGGCATCACGATGTTGTTGCCGTCGAGGCTGAACTTCGTGTCGTTCTTCACATGGATCTGCAGGTACATATCGCCTGCGCGCCCACCGTTGGAACCGAGCTTGCCCTTGCCGGGAAGCCGGATCTTCTGCTCGTCCTTCACGCCGGCCGGGATGTGGGTCTTGAACTTGCGTCCGCCCGCTTTGAGCGAAACGGTCGCGCCCTTCACGGCCTGACGGAACGTCAGCGTGATCTTCGAGTTGCGGTCTTCTCCGCGAACCGGTTCCTGCGGTTCACGGTAGGTGCTCGACCCGCCGCCAAAACCGGAACCGTAGGGCGAGCCTGAGCCCGCACCCGCGTAGCCGCCAGCGCCCTGGCCAGCCGCGTTGCCGAACATCGAGAAGATGTCGTTCAAGTTGGTCGGACCGCCGCCGGAGGTCGAGAAGCGAACCCCACCGGGGCCGCCTGCGCCGCCGCCGAACATCGAACCGAAGATGTCGGAGAAGTCGGAGGCTCCCCCGCCAAATCCGCCTTGTCCGGAGCCGCCGGCGAACCTTGCGCCGCCGCCCGCGAACTGGCGGATCGCGTCGTACTTGCGCCGCTGGTCCTCGTTGTTGAGCACATCGTAGGCTTCGGAGATGTCCTTGAACTTCTCCTCAGCCTCTTTGGTCTTGTTGAGATCCGGATGATACTTACGCGCAAGTTTGCGGTAAGCCTTGGTGATCTCCGCGCTCGTCGCGTCCTTGGAGACGCCGAGCACCTTGTAAAAATCTTTATCTAGCCATTCATTCTCAGCCATATCACTGCCCTCCTTTTCGGGCCCTAAGCCGATACATTTCCTGCAACGACTCTACAAACGATAAGTGCGACCCTCCGGCCACGCGGGGAATCGCACTCTACGTATTACGTCATTGCGGAAACCCGCTAGGCCTTCGGGGAAGCCACCACCACACGGGCGGCCCGGATCACCCGGTCGCCGATGCGATAGCCCGCCTCTACGACGGTGTCCACAGTCTCTTCGGTCGCGTTGGCATCCGGTTTGTGAAGTATCGCCTCGTGTTTGGTCGGGTCGAAGGCTTCACCCTTCTTGCCGAACTTCTCCACGCCGAACTTCTCGAACGCCTTGTCGATCTTGTTGGCCACAGCGGCGAACGAATCGTCCAGGTCGCTGTGCTCACGGATACGGTCGATGTCGTCGAGAGCGGGGAGCAACGCGGTCAGCACATCGATGATGCCGTGCTGACGGAAGATGTCTTGCTCTTTTTTCGCGCGGTTGCGGAAGTTGACGAACTCGGCACGCTCACGCTGGAGCGCATCAAGATAGTCCGCGGCTTCCTTCTTCGCCTGCCCAAGCGGTGTCAGCGTGTTCTCGCCGTCCTTGCTATCGGCAGCATCGGCTGTATCAGCCTTGCCTGCGTCGCCGGTTGCCTTGTTGTCGGCTGCGTTAGCAGCAGCTGCGGCACCAGCAGCATTGGCTTGGCTATTGTCGGCATCAGCCTGACCAGCACCCGCTTGCCCGGAACCGTTGCCTGCGTTCACATTCGTATTGTCGTTGTTGTTGGCAGCTGAAGCGGCAGCACCCTGTGGGTTCTGCTTCGCCTCGTCGTCAGCCTTGTTATTCGACTGTTCGGAGCTCATTGTTTCACCCGCCTTTTCGCCGGTTGCGCCGGCGTTAGCCTGCTCGGGTTCGGCAGAATCAGCCCCATCGGGGGACCCGCCGAATCCCGCACCCGGCGCATTGAACCCAGCCATGGAGTTGAGCCATGCGTCGTCGGGATCCGGCAGATTCTTCAGATAGTCGTTCTTATCGAACCCGGACATGATTACTTGTTGTCCTTCTTGTCGTCATCGTCGTCAACGACCTCGGCGTCAACCACGTCGTCGTCATCGGACGAGGACGAGCTGGAGCCTGCGCCCGCCGCGCCAGCAGCACCGGCACCCGCAGCGCCAGCGGCACCTTCGGCACCTTGCTGCGCATAGAGCGCCTGACCGATCTTCTGCGAGGAAGTGGTCAGCTTCTCCTGGGCGGACTTGATCTTGTCGATGTCGTCGCCCTTCAAGGCTTCCTTCAGGTCGTTGACATCAGCCGTGACTTCCTTGACGACATCATCGGAGAGCTTGTCCTTGTTGTCGTTGACCATCTTCTCCATCTGATAGGCGAAGGATTCGGCGGTGTTGCGGGTCTCGGCGTCTTCCTTGCGCTTCTTGTCGTCGGCCTCGTGGGCTTCGGCTTCCTTAACCATGCGGTCAATCTCGTCCTTGGGCAGAGCGGATCCGCCGGTGATGGTCATGGACTGCTCCTTGCCGGTGCCCTTGTCCTTGGCGGAGACGTGCACGATGCCATTCGCGTCGATGTCGAAGGTGACTTCGATCTGCGGGACGCCACGCGGAGCCGGAGCGATGCCGGTCAGCTCGAAGGTGCCCAGCGGCTTGTTGTCGCGGGCGAACTCGCGCTCACCCTGATAGACCTGAATCAGCACAGAAGGCTGGTTGTCCTCAGCGGTCGAGAAAACCTCGCTGCGCTTGGTCGGGATGGCGGTGTTGCGGTCGATGAGCTTGGTCATGATGCCGCCCTTGGTCTCGATGCCGAGGGAAAGCGGAGTGACGTCGATCAGCAGGACATCCTTGCGGTCGCCCTTGATGACGCCGGACTGCACCGCGGCGCCAATCGCCACGACCTCATCCGGGTTGACGGACTGGTTCGCGGCCTTGCCACCGGTGAGTTCCTTGACGAGCTCCTTGACGGCGGGCATACGAGTCGAGCCGCCGACGAGGACCACGTGGTCGATCTGCGAAACCGAGATGTTCGCGTCGTGCAGCACGTTGTTGAACGGCGTGCGGCAACGGCCAAGCAGGTCGGAAGTCATTTCCTCGAAGTGTGCGCGGGTCAGCGTCTCGTCGAGGTGGACAGGCGTTCCGTCGGGGGTCATGGCCAGATACTGCATCGAGATGTTGGTCTCGGTGGAGCTGGAGAGCTCCTTCTTGGCCTGTTCCGCGGCTTCCTTCAAGCGCTGCAGCGCAATCTTGTCCTTGGACAGATCGACGCCGTACTTGTTCTTGACCTCGCTGACGAGCCAATCGATGATCTTCTGATCCCAATCGTCGCCGCCGAGCTTGTTGTCACCGTTCGTGGCCTGCACCTGAATGGTGGAGAAGCCGTCCTCATCCTTGCCGATCTCCAGCAGGGACACATCGAAGGTGCCGCCGCCGAGGTCGAAGACCAGAATGCGTTCGTCTTCCTTGCCCTTTTCAAGGCCATAAGCCAGTGCCGCAGCCGTCGGCTCGTTGATGATACGCAGCACGTTGAGGCCTGCGATCTTGCCGGCGTCCTTGGTCGCCTGACGCTGTGCGTCGTTGAAGTATGCAGGGCAGGTGATGACCGCGTCGGTCACCGGTTCGCCCAGGTACGCCTCGGCGTCCCTCTTAAGCTTCATCAAAATCTGTGCGGAAATCTCCTGCGGAGTCCACTTCTTGCCGTCGATGTCCACCGACCAGTCGGTGCCCATGTGGCGCTTGACCGAGCTGATGGTGCGGTCGACGTTGGTCACGGCCTGACGCTTGGCGACCTCGCCGACGAGAATCTCGCCGGACTTGCTGAACGCGACCACCGATGGGGTGGTGCGAGCGCCCTCGGCGTTCACGATGACCGTGGGTTCGCCGCCTTCGAGCGTTGCGATGCAAGAGTTTGTGGTACCCAAATCAATACCTACTGCACGTCCCATATTCGTTTCTCCTTATTCGTTACGTTTCACATCTGTTCGCTCGGGTCCGGAAGCCACGCCGAGACTTTCATTTCTCGTTCGCGGCCCGCATCCAGGTTCGCACCTGATTGATGTTCCAAAACCTGAGCCTACTTCACTCAACTTTGTATTGTCAAATTATATTCCCGAATTTCCGAAAAAACTTGAGTCTTTTTGGCTCAAGTTTTTGAAATGAGAGATTAACTAACTCAGAAACGTTGGAATTTCAAGGATTTAATGATTTATAAGACATAATTAAGTTCCAAATTAAATTTCTCGGTCAACGCTGACCGTACTTAATTTTGAACCATCTTTCTTGATTTCGCGTCAGTTTACGACGATTCGACGAAACCGATTTGTGCTAACCCATGGTTACCAAAAGATACTGTACGTATTCTCATCTTTCTTTTGGTAACCACGGGTTAGCGCGAGCGCACAATCACAGAAACATGTACGTCAACAGGCCCATCGCGGCACCGGCGAAAGCGCAGATAATCGCAATGACGACAATTTGCTTGGTACTCAGCGGCTTGCCCTTGCGCGACGAACGGTCGACTTCATCGCCCGCCAGATATTGGCGCAGCTCCTTATAAGTCAGCACATCGATGTCACGTTGCAATTTGTAGCACCAGCCGGCCGCGATAACGCCACACAAAAAGAGCACCATGGCGATGGGCGCGAACCACCTCCACGCTTGGGCAGGCCCTTGTCCCTTAACGACCATAAGCACCGTCATCACGAGTCCCGCCGCGATAAACACGCACGCCGCAATGGTCAACGTCAGCATGCGCGTGCCGTTGTGCTTGATTTCCTCGTTCATGGTTTCCACATCTCCTTTGACCAGTTCGTCCAGTGTGATGCCGAAAAGATTGCCCAGCAACAGGAGGTTCTGCACGTCCGGATAAGTGCGGCCGGTCTCCCAATTCGAAACCGTCTGGCGGGAGACAAAGATCTTGCCCGCAAGGTCGTCCTGCGAAAGACCCATCGCCTCGCGATGGTCACGAATCTGACCACCCAACTGCATCTCGACCGCCATCGTCGCACCTTCCTCATTTAAAACAGAACCACCAGCATTGCCAAACCGCTCTGAGTCGCTCGCACACATAATCAATCACGCAAATCACGCGAGTCCCTCAAGATTCTGCAATCATCTTCAGCATACAGAACCCGAACGGAACGGGCACGACCAACTAAGGAATCCGTTACGAGTATTCAGTCGGTCAGCCAATCCACCGGCAATCATTCCGGCAATTCCAACGTAACCCGACGCGCCCAAACACTCCAAGCCAGAACATGAAAATCGCCTGCCAAAAGTCTTTGACAGGGCGAAATTCCAACGATTCTGAGACATTACATCCCCTATGTTTTAAGGTACGAGTCATCCCATCAAACCCCAACAACCACGCTAATTGCTTATTTTCCCAATACATTTTCCCAATACAGAAACCCTTACGTCCACAAAACACCATATTGTTTTACATATAAGTCAAAAAGGAATATGAGATATACGCTAATATCTCGGTTCCTACTTGTGGGGCAGCGCCATTCATGGCGGATGCCCCACAAGTTTATTGCAAAGACTACGAATTAAGCCCCTATATAGCCACACCTTTATGCAACATTCGAATGGCACTAATTGCAGCAACGGGCATCGCTAGACGGCAAAATTGATATAAACGGCTCATATAAAACCGGGTTGGGCATGGAACTTTTGCGCACCCAATCTCAAAAGCGAACAACAGCAATGTTGTATTTTATAAATCAGAAACCACGATTTATTCGAATGCAACGCTAGTGCTCAAAATGTTGCAATATATACTATCTACGCCTTGAACTATACAATTTTCATAAAAGCTATTTATCAATTTGCATAAGTCCTATTAGTCAATCTGCATAAATTTTCTTGTTAACTGCAACAAACCAGCTGAGCTACATCCAAGAGAAATCGTTAAAAATCAGGATGCCCGCATAAAGAACAAGGACGATGACCGAAGCAATTTTAGGAAGGATGTCATTGCGGTGAGTGCGATCGATTTTTTGACCGGTCGAATACTGCACAAGTTCGCGGAACGTCTTCACATCGACGTTCTTCTCCAATTTTCCGAGATGCTCCGAAGCGGCGAACCCCAACAACCCAGTCCAACATCCTAAAGAACCAAGCCATCCTATCGGGCTCTGGCCATTGCCATGAGTCACAATCGCAAAAGCAGAATACGTAACCACCGAAATAGCAATCAAGACCCAAGACACCGCAAACCAAAGGAGCATTTGCTCCCGATTGTGTTTGATTTCCTTGTTCATCTCTTCGACGTCTCCTTTGACCAGTTCGTCCAGTGTGATGCCGAAAAGTTTGGCCAGCAACAGAAGGTTCTGCACATCGGGATAGGTGCGGCCGGTCTCCCAATTCGAAACCGTCTGACGGGACACGAAAATCTTGCCGGCGAGATCATCCTGAGACAGGCCCATCGCCTCGCGATGGTCACGGATCTGACCACCCAACTGCATCTCGACCGCCATCGTCGCACCTTTCCTTCTTACCACTCTGCAACCGTTCCGCTGCCATGCGCTCAATCAAGAGTACTTCAAATCATTCTTGCTTCCGCAATTGCGAATGAATACTCTTGCTCAAACCGCGGGAACCATTTCGGCAATCTCAACGTAACCCAGCACGCTCGAACACTCCAAGCCAGAGTATAAAAAAGCCCTGTCAAAAGTCTTTGACAGGGCGGAATTCCAACGATTTCGAGACATGATTCTTACAGGCGACCGTCATCAACCGACAGATTACATAATCTCAAACCGTCAATTTACATAAAACGAAACTGACAACTTGCATAAGCCCTAGTTGACAATTTACATAATTTGAATTTTACAATCTACATAATCTGAATTGACAGATCATCATAACTTGAATTGACAGATTTGCATAATCTGAATTTTACAATCTGCATAACTTGAACTGACAGATTAACATAATCCCTACTGACAGATCTGCATAATCTGAATTGACAGATCATCATAACTTGAATTGACAGATTTGCATAATTCGAACTGACAGATTATCATAATTTGAACTGACAGATTTGCATAATTCGAACTGACAGATCATCATAAGAAAGCGCGGCCATGATCCCTCGATTGCTCACTGAAGAAGCCAAGAAAATGGCAACCTGGTTTCCCATCGTCTCCGTTATGGGACCGCGCCAATCAGGAAAATCAACCTTGCTCCGCAACGCATTTCCCGACTATACCTACCTCAATCTCGAACTCGGTCGTTTACGGGATTCGGCCAATACGGACCCTGAGGGGTTCATGGCTACCCAGCCAGTTCACTCGTTCATCGACGAGATGCAGTACGCACCCGATTTGTTCCCGGAAATGCAAGCAGCCTCGGACGAGCGCCACGAAACCGGACAATACCTGATTTCCGGATCGCAGAACTTTCTGATGAATAAAAACATCACGGAATCACTAGCCGGTAGAGTAGGGATTCTGGAATTATTGCCGCTCAGCTACAAAGAAGCCCAAGGGATTCCGAACGTTCCGAGCGTCGATGAATTCACCTTCCGAGGCGGGTACCCGCACCTTTACGAAACAGACGTGCCGGAAGGAACATTCTATTCAAGTTATCTGTCAACATACGTCCGCCGCGACGTGAGCACGCTTTCCAATATCCGCGATTTTTCATCATTCGAGACGTTCCTGAGGCTTTGCGCACAAAGTTCCGGCGAATTACTGAACACGACGCATCTCTCCAGGGAATCACAAATATCGTTGAACACCGCAAAAGACTGGCTGAATATCCTCGCAGCCAGTTATATCGTGTTTCTGCTACCACCGTATTTCTCGAACGCGCGCAAACGACTGACGAAAACGCCGAAGCTCTATTTCTACGACACTGGCCTGCTGTGCTATTTGCTCGACATCCATAGCGTCGACGAATTAGTCAGGAGTCCCAAGCGTGGAGCCGTGTTCGAGAACCTCATCATCGAGGAAACGCTTAAACGAGGGTACAACTCGAACAGCGAATCCCGGCTCTATTTCTACCGTGATTCCAACGGCGTGGAAGTCGACCTGATGGACATGACCGACTCCCTTTCGCCACAACTCATTGAAATCAAGTCCGGCATCACGCCACGCGACGATTTCTTCCGTCACCTGAAAACCGTCGGCCGCGACCTTGATATCCCCATCGAGCAACGTCAGGTCATCTATCGCGGCAAGTCAAGTTTCCGTACCCCCAACGGCCGGTTCGTCTCGGCTAAGGATTATCTGCTGAAATAGCAACTGCGTGGTACGAAAAAGCCCTGTCAAAAGTCTTTGACAGGGCGGAATTTCAACGGTTTCGAGGTACGGTCAATAGCACAACAAACAACAGACCGGCCACGAATCGCTGAGCATACTCACTACTCGATGGTGGTGGAGAGCTCCTTCTGACGAACGAAGAAGAAGACGAGCACGGCGAGGATCATGAACGGGACCATCCACATAAAGATGGGCAGCAGAGCGCTGTTGTAGGCGTCGATGATCGGGGTGCGCAGCATGCCAGGCAGCGCGTTGACGCCGCTCGGGGTCAGGCTGCTGGCGCTCAGATGCATGGCGCCGTTCATCGCGGCCGTGCCCCTATGGCCCATCACCGCACCGCTGGAAGCCATCTGCGATATGACGGCGGCCAGGTTGTCGTGCACGAAACCGGTCAGGCGCGAGGTGAAGATGCTGCCGACCACGGCCGAGCCGATGGTGGCGCCGACCTGCTTGAAGTAGTTGAACGAGGCAGTGGCGGTGCCGACGATCGAGGCGGGGAACGCGTCCTGGACGATAAGCGTCAGGATCTGCTGGCCCAGGCCGAGGCCGATGCCGAAGACCATCGTGTAGAGGCAAAGCAGCCAGACCGGCGAATCGGCCTTCAGAGTGGAGGTCAGAGCGAGGCCGACGGCCATGATGGTGGTGCCGACAATCGGATAGATCTTGTATTTGCCGGTTTTGGAGACGAGGTTGCCAGAGATGATCGAGGTGACGAGCACGGAGGCCATCATCGGCACCATCAGCAGGCCCGCCTGAGTGGCGTTGACGCCGGTGGTCATCTGGATGTAGGTCGGCAGGTAGCTCAGCACACCGAACATCGCGACACCGATCAGCAGGGCGCCGATGGTGGCGACGTCGAAGTTGGAGTTGCGGAAGAGGGTCATCGGCATGACCGGTTCCTTGACCTTGAGTTCAACGAAGACGAACAGGGCGATCAGCACGGCGAGAGTCACGATGACCTCGGCCCAGTTCCAGGTGTGAGGCTTGCTTGCGTTGGTGCAGACCAGCACGATGACAACGGTGATGGCGGCGATCAGAGCCATGCCGAAGTAATCGATGTGGGAACGGTTCTCCTTGCTCGGCTTGGGCAAGTGCAGGAAGACGGTCACGGCCGCAAGCGCCAAAATGCTCAGCGGGATGTTCATCCAGAAGGCCCAACGCCAGCCCGGGCCGCTCGTCAGCCAGCCGCCGATCAGCGGGCCGGCCACGGATGAGACGGCGAAGACGGCGCCCATGACGCCCATGTACTTGCCGCGTTCGCGGGCGGGCACGACGTCGGCGATGGCCGACTGTGAGAGAATCATCAGGCCGCCGCCACCGAGGCCCTGGATGACGCGGGCAGTGACCAGCAGGTTCATATTGCCGGCCAGCGCGCCGACGATGGAACCGGACATGAACAGCACAATAGCGATCAGTAGCAAAGGCTTACGGCCAAAGATATCGCTGATACGGCCGTAGACCGGCATCATGACGGTCATCGCCAGCGCGTAGCCGGTGACGACCCAGGTCATGCGGTCGACGCCGCCGAGGTCGCCGACGATGGTCGGCATGGCGGTGGAAAGCACGGTTTGGCTCAGCGAAGACATGAGCATGGTAACCATCAGGCCGATGAAGACGAACATGACGTCACGCTTCGACGGACCTTGGTGCCGCGCGTGCATGCTTTCAGACGCAACGTCTGTTGCTTGTATAGCAGTCGTTGACATAGCACTCCTTCACGAATTGGTTGGGTTGGCCGTCTCCGGGATTTCATTCATTACACGAGACATAAAAAGGCCGGTGCCGCGCAACGCGAACGAATCGCCATTGACACGACACCGGCCAGAGATTTCACGACGGCCTGAATTTCTTTTCCGTAGCAGACTATCGGCTGCGAATTCGGGGAGCAAGCTCGTTTAATGTGATGATTGCCATACGACATTTATTAGTGATTTCAATTACAATTGTTGCATTTTATTAGTTCATGCCTTATAAACGCCCAATATCAACGAAACTGAACGGTGTTAGGTAATGCAATTATCGCTATCGGTTGTTCTGGCAGCGAATTGTTCACGCTCACCGTCACCTCAAAGCGAAACGTCTGAAATCAGCTTGCAGCATAGAACCGAACATTCCGTTTGATGCCCGTACGATGTTTTATTTGATTTTTTGAGACTAATATTAAGTAAAACGTCCCAAAAATTTGTGGCATCGCATTGTTCCATTCAAACCGAAAACTGCCGTTTACGCAACAATGCCCTTGCCGAATAAAGGAGTCATTCAATAAAAAGGCAATAAAAAGAACTTGCGGCACCTTCCCGCAATCGAATCATTCGATTCGACTTGCAAGAAGATGCCGCAAGCTACTTTGTCTGGATTATTCGCGCAATGAATTCACGAGCATCACCGAGCGAATCTGCGCCGCAACGTGACCGCAGCAGCGAGCGCGAGAGACAGCACGCCGGCAATCGCGGCAACGGCAATCACAGCGCAGATATCCGCTCCCGTTGCGCTCAGGCCCGCACCGTCAGCACCTGCGACGTTCCTGCCGGGCCGAGAACCCATAGTCGACGGGCCGCCAGGCAGAGGCGAGATCGAGCCGGGCAGTTGCGAACCGGAGCCGGAACCGCCGGAGTGCGACTGTTCATAGTCACGCAGCGATTGCACGCCGATGCGAAGCAAACCGGACAACCCCGGAACCTGCTGGCTCGTGGCCGTTACCTCATATTCGGCGGTTCCGGCGTTGGCGGGAATGGTCAGCATCCCGGATTGATCGATGGTCGGCTCGCCCGGCGACGGCGTCTCGTCCTGCGCCGAAACCGATTCCGAAGCCGGGGCCGCGTCAACACGCGTCAGCGACCAGTGCACGGCCTTGGTCCAATCATCGGCCTGGGTATACGGCGCTTTTCCGGTCACATTCAGCGCGAGCCGCACCGAAGCCTGCTTACCGGCGACAATCGGCCCGGAAGAACCAGCCGGCAGCGCCAGCTTGATACTTGCCGGAATCGGATGCGTGCGCACCTCCTGCCGAGGCTTAAGGCTCTCGGGGTTCGAGACGCCAAGCGGCAACGCCAGCGAACCCGGGAAATGATAGGTTCCGGGTGCACTCTGATCGGTGTAATTGCTCGGGTCGTCGTCCCAACCGGGGATGGTGAGCGTGACCTGCCCGCCGCTGGCAAGATGCGCGACGATGGCGCTCGGCATACCCAGCTGTTCGCGGCTCAGCCCGACAGGCTTGTCGAGTGTGGGCAGCGGGTCGAGCGAGGTGATGGCATCGGACTTAACATGAATCGTCGCGGCTACCGGCCTGCCAATCTGCGGCACATCCGCGCTGACCGTGAAATCGCCGTCGGCGGTGAAACTACTGGCATCAAACGTCGGCCATGTCACCGGTACGTCCATATTCCTGCCGTCGGAGTAGGTGACGTGCACCTTGTTCGGCAACGTCGGCACCTGGCCGGGCTTGATGGTGGCCTCAACCGGCGTGACCGACGAAATATAGGAGTCGGAGACGAGCAGTTTCGGCGCCAGCGCGTCAGAAGTCATCGTGAAACCGCTCATCGAAGCTGGCAGCTTGAACGTTCCGACCGCATGGTCGATGAACGCCTGCCGCGCTCCTTCGGTGGAGAAAGCCTCGAATCCGGCGTTGTCGCGGTTGAAGTTCGTGGTGTTACTCATGGGTATATCCACCAGGAAACTCACCGGCTTCATCGTGTTAAGGCTTCGCAGGTACTGCGTCACGTCGATATCCAGCGCGTATTGGTTGTCGATGATCTCGCCGTTGGTCACCACCCGGCTACCCGCCGGTTTAAGCGTGCCGTAAGTGGGGATGTTTTCGCCGGAACCCAACGGCTGATGGTTGACCGCAGTGACGTCGGCATTACCGGGGCCATTGTTCCATGTGACGGTGTTCGCGTCCCAGCTCGTGTCGGTGGCATAGGCATCCACACGAAATGCGGTGTTGCGCAGCTGCTCGTCTGGCGTGGAGCCGGCGCTGTTGTTGATATTGAACTGATCGACATACACCCGGAGCTTCGCGTTCTTGATCTCGTCCGGCCTGCCCGCGTAGGCGGACGGATCGAACTTGACATAGAACCGCCGATTGTAGTTGGGCGAAGCGGAATTCTTCAATCGCAGAATCAGGTTGTTCGAATAATTCATACCGAACGGCGACTTGGGATCGCTCGATACCGTCCCGCTGCCGGCTTGCGCTCCCATAGCAGTGTCTGCGCTGCCTCGCTGCACGGTGGCATCGGCCGTGTCGGTGAACGAACGTTGTACATTCGCGCCCGTGCCAAGCTCACCAGTTACCGTCACCGTGGCCTTCGCCTTGACGGCGGCGATGCCATCAATCACGCCGGAAACCGTAATAGTTCCAGCGTTCTTATAGTCATCCTGCTTGATGTAATCCCACTTGACCGCGTGGCTTTCCGTGCGCTGCGTGGTGCTATCACCGAGCGTTTCCTTGACGGTGACATCAATGGACTGCGGCAACGTCGGATAAACGCCGGCCGCCGTGGTCACATTGACGGCCTGCGGCGTGTAATCCGTGCTGATCTCATGGTCCGAGACCTGATGGGCCCCGATATCGATGGCACGGTTGAGCGTGCTATCGCCGAAGAGATCCTCGCTCGGCATCCCGTCCTGTTTCTGGCCTTTGGCCACGGCGGGGCTGTCGGCTGCGATCTTGAAGAGGGACGCGCGCTGACGCAGGCGTTCCTTCGGGTTGCCCCACGGCAGGCTGGTTGCCGGGTTGTCGAGCACGGTGTTGATCTGGCCGTCGAGCTCGCCCGCGCCATTGGCCGCACTTTCGATGGCGAGCTTCGGGTCGGCGAAGACATTGCCCGTGGCCTGCAGCCCAGCCTTGGTGGTGCCGCTGGCGGCGCTGGCGATGTCGGCGGTCGAGAAGAGGTTATGGTTCAGATAGGACGCGGCGTTGGCCGGCAATCTGTTTTCCGGAGGGTTGCTGCCGTTGGGAGGATAGTTCGAAAGGAATTTCACCTTGCCCGCACCGGCCTTGGCGACAACGTTGTTGCTGAAGTGGGCGACGACACCACTGTTGTCGGTGGCGTTGCCTTCGCCAAACAGCGACGTGGTCACGCCGTCACCGACGTAGAACGTGTTGTTGTAGATATTGGGCATGGCCGGGCCGTCGTTCGTGATCCAATAGTGGAACAGGCTCTGCTCCTTGTAGGTGTAGGGATAACCACCCGCACCGGGCCCGTCGGCGTTGGTGCCGGCGTTGCCGCCGCCGTCGTTGGCCGAGATGTTGTAGCGCACCGTCGAATTGGCCTGGTCGCTCATCAGGAGCATGAACCCGCCGCCGTTGCCGTGGCTGTAGTTGTATTGGTAGGTCACGTTGCTTGACTGCATGTCGATGTCGAACGCCTCGCCGTCGTTGTAGCCGTATTTGTTACCGTAGACCTCGTTATATTGAGCGAGCACATTATGGCTGGCCATTACCCACAGCGCCGCGTAATTCTGCGTGCCGTAATCGGCGGCGCAGGCGTGAACGACGATATTGCCTTCGATCAGACCGTTGTCGCCGACCTCGGACATCACAATCGCGTCGCCGGCGATATCTTCAAGATAGTTGTTCTTGATCGTCACGTCAGTGAAGAGCTTGGGGTACGAGCCAGTATCGCTTTCGGCCTTGGTACGCAGGCCTTCGAGACCGACGCGTTGGACGATGTTGTTCTGCATGGTCAGACGGCTGAAACCAGTGTCGGCCACGGGACTGGCGCTGTTGACGGCATTGCCGTCGGGGTTGACCCAGTAGCCGAGTGCGATGATGCCGCCGGCGTGCTTGAGCTTCATCGGCAACTTTTCCTGCTGCGCCTTGAGGTAGTACTCGGATTGCACGTCGTGCACATAATCGTTCTCGACGGTCACACCGTTAAGGTTGCGGTTGAGGCCGTAACCCAGCAGCAAAATGCCCGCGCGCTGCTTGTCTCCGGGCTTCTTGTAGCCATCCGGATTGGTCAGCTCGGGCGTATTGGTCACCTCGAGATTGCGGATGGACCAGTATTCCTGATTGGTCAGCTGCACGGCACCAGAAATGTAGCGCTTAAAGCTGCCCAGCACGTTCTCGGTTCCATTGCCGTTGATTACCGGTCGCTTCGAAGCGGTGTAGGTAGCGGCGCCATCCTGGCCGCGGGTATAGAGATCAATGACGATGGGCTTACCGTCCGCACCGTTGCCTTTGGGCATGAGCGTCTGGCCGTTCCACGTGCTGCCGGACTCCAGAAGGATGTGGTCGCCCGGCGCATAGGTTTGCGCCGATACCTTGCTGAGGTTCTTCCAAGCAGCCTGCGGACTCTTGCCATCGTTGGCATCATTGCCGTTGGCGCTGTCGACATAGTAGGTCGCGCCGTCGGTGGAAGGCCCAGCCGAGACAAACGTGGCGCCACTTCCGCGCGTGCTGACACCTTTCGATGACACGGTTTTCGCGGAATCACTTTTGCCCTTGCTCTCGCTCGCAGGTGCCGCCATCGCCATCGACGGACTCACCAGCACCATCGAAAGCAACGTGGCCGCCGCGGCAACAACCGCCACCAGCTTCCCTTTTTTAAAACGAGACCTTCCGGATTCACGATTATCATCTTTTCGTATTACTCTCATAAACCACCTCATTCGTCGGTTCACGACCTCGGCCACTTCGCCGAAATCATAACGAGCGTAATTTACGCTTTCAATAACTTTAATCGAATTACGATAATCCCCGGTAGACTTTGCCGTTATTTGCCGTCACCTGTCAATCCTCCAACAAGGAGGCCGCAATGGCTTAAAACCAACGGAATTCCCGTAACGGCTTGAGCAAAAGTCGGATTAACGCGAATACCTAATCATCAATACGAAAAGCCCTGCCGAAAATTTCCGGCAGGGCATAATTACGAAAAAGAAACTTAACGGACCCGCAAGCTACTCAACCTGGTCACGCTTGGCAGCGCGAGCTACCCAAATCGAGGCGATCAGGCCGATGGCGAGCAACACAATAGCGGCAACCAAAGTCCACTGGCTGGCGCGGGTGAAGGCCGAAGTCATCGCATCGACAACCTGCGGGCCGAGAGCGCCGAGCTTGCCGTGCGCGCCTTGGGCACGGATACCGACGATGGCAGAACCAGCGGAAGCGTCAAGCGACGTGGTGAGGCTCGAGACCAGTTGCGACGGCAGGCCGCGCACGCCTTGGAGCGAAGTCGGTGCGATATGCGTGACCATCACGGAAAGCACCAAGCCGGCGAGCGCCGCGCCCACGCCGGTACCGAGCTGGCGAACGGTGGACTGCGTTGCGGAACCTTCTCCGGACTGGACGATGGGCACTTCGGAAAGCACGAGGCTGGTGAGCTGGGCGGCGGCGAAACCGAGGCCGAAACCGTAAAGCACGAACGGCACAAGAAGCCAGACGACGGAAACGCCGGGGCGCATCATCGCCATCAGAATGACCACACTCAGCATCTCAACGACCAGGCCGAATTGCACGGTATGCGGAGCGCCGATTTTTTGGGTGACCGGATGCGCCAGACCGCCGGAGACGATGGAGCCCAAGCCCATGGTGGCCAGCAGCGCACCGGTCGGAATCATTGCGAGGCCGCGCACATTAATAAGGTAGAGCGGCAGGACGAACATGATGACAAACTGGCCGGCCTGAATGGTGCCGGCGGCGATATTGCCCATCGCGAAGGTCGGGATGCGGAAAAGCGTCAGATCGAGCATCACCGGCAGCGAGCGCTTGGCGCGGCTGTTTTCGGTGTGGACGAAAAGCGCGAAAAAGACGATACCGAGCACGATGCAGATCGGGATGACGGAAATCGGCCAGCTCGCGCCCCATTTGAACCCGAAGATGCTGAAATCACCTTTGGGTTTGGCCCAACCGTAGGTCTGACCTTCGATCAGACCGAAGAGCAGGAACGCGGAACCCAGCGCGGAAAGCACGATACCCAAGGGGTCGAAGCCATCGGGTTTGGCGGCGGACCTGGAAGCATCGGCGGCGGCGAGTTTCTGCGCGGCTGCCCCCATGGCGGAAGCCCCGGCCCTGCCGCCGGTTTTCGGCACGAAGAATATGGCCGAGATGAACACGACGAGCCCGAGTGGGACATTGACAAGGAAAATCCAACGCCAGCCGACGGTCCCGGTCAACAGGCCACCAAGGAACGGCCCGACGGCGGCCGCCGCGCTCATTACCGATCCCCACACGCCGAACGCGATGGCACGGTTCTTGCCGCGGAACGAAGCCGAAACGATGGAAAGCGTTGAAGGCATCACCAGCGCCCCACCGATGGCCTGCACCGCGCGGGCGCACAGCAACAGCGTCGCCCCGTTGGAGGAGGCGGCGAGCACGGAACCCGCAACGAAAACAACCACGCCGACCTGCAGGGTCATCTTGCGGCCTTTGAGGTCGCCAAGCTTGCCGAACGGCAGCAGCAGGGCGGCCAAAATGATGTTGTAAAGCGACGTGACCCACTGCGCGTCGGTCAGGTTGAGGCCGATCTCACGGATCATCGTCGGCATGGAAACGTTCACAATGGAACTGTCAAGAACAATCATGGCAAGCGCAAGCGCCAAGACCCACAGCGCATTCCACGGCGGCTTGACCGCGGAACCCGTTTCTTTGTGCCCTTGAGCGACTTGGTCATTTTGTTGTTGAGTCATCGATAATCTTTCGTAGTGGCGGCAACACGCATCAAGCCTTTATAAGGCAAACCGTCAATAAATGCATATTTTCGCGACGGTTGGTCGCAAACTTCAGAGACTATACGCCATAACCGTAAGACGCGCAAATCCGCACGAACGTCAAATCAAAAATTCCGCAAACGGCGAAGGACCGGAAAGTCAGAAACAATAAAACTTATCGTAATTGCTGACAAACCACGAAATGAACTATATTATGATCGAGAACGCTCGTGGCGCGATTTCGGACGTCTGCACGATGGGCAGGAACGGAATATGGACAGGCAGTGCAGATAATATGATATGTACGAGTAACCGATAGCCGTGCCGCGAAACACGAGAGGGACGATATGCCACGCATCAATGAGGCCAATCTTGAGGAACACCGCCGTCACACGATGAACGCGCTGCTCGATTCGGCGGAAAAGATCATGCGCGAACAAGGAGGCGAGGCCCTCACCCCCGCCAACGTCAGCAAGGGAGCCGGCATCGCGCGCAACTCAATCTATCGTTACGTCAAAGATATGAAGGACCTGCGCCGCCAACTGATGGCACGGCACATGCCGCAGTGGGTCGAGGCGCTCGAAAAGGGCCTGAGCGGAGTCATCGATCCGGCGGAAATCATCGTGCAATGGGTCAAGATCAATCTCGAACAGTCCATTCTGCAGGGTCACGATTGGATGACGCAGATACCGCTGAGCGACGCGCAGAGCTATCGCGACGACAAAGGCCTTTGGCCAAAGCCGGGCAATGGTGTCGACGGCAACAATAAGGACGGCAATAGCAGTAATAACAAGGGCGGCAATGATACCGCCACATCGCAAGAGCGTAACGGAAAAGCGGAATCGCAAGCCAAACCAGACCGCACACAATCAGCGGAAAAATACAAGGCCGATTCAGGCAACGCTTCGCGATGCCCGATAGACGAACCCGAAAACGTTTCGAGGTGTCCGATAGACGCGCCAAGCAACGTTTCAAAGTGCCCAATCGACGTACCTACGAGCCTTCAGGGCGAGGGCAATGCACAGACACCCAGCGACCAGCCGCTTGAACCGACACAACCGAGTCTGCACGAACGCATCAATGCCCCCATCGTCAGGGCTTGGGGCCAACTGAGCCCGCAAAATCCGCAAGTCGGCATCGCGGTGACCGAAGGACTCGTCTCCAGCGGGATGAAGCTGCTCAGCGGCAAAGAGCAGACCGAGGAACTACGAGCCTCCGAGATCAGCGACATCGAACGCGCCATCCGCGCCATCGTCAAGGAGCTGCGCGAGGACCAATAACACCTCGCAAGCTTCAGCGATTACCTAGATATTGCGAAGATTTTTACGCGTTAATAATTACATAACTATTGCGGAGGCCTCTATTACGTAGGCCTTCAGGCTCCGGCATACCCGTTTACGGAAACTGGAACAGCGCATCAGACCGTTCTCGCTATCGCGCCGATTTCTTATGAGCATAATTAGGCATCCACATTTTGGCCATGTTGAATTCAATATTAATCATAAAAGATAATTACCATTATTCTATAGTAGTATTGAGCTGCTTCAACATGGAGATGAACCAATGCCGTATTCCGATACGATTCGCAGCAGAATCGCTGGCCTCGACCGCCGGGATTTCACGGATCACACCAAACAGCAGTTTCTCCAATGGGCCAAGGAAGCAGAACCGACAAACGACTGGGAACGGTTCTGGGACCCGATCAAAAACGGATACATCGCCAGCGAACTCTCTCAACAAGAATCAACCAACTCCCAGGTCGGCACTGAACTCGCATCAGGCTACGAACGTGACGTCATCGACATGAACAATATGTCCATCCAGCAGGTCAACCAAATCTGGGATAAGGTCAACGATGACGCCAGCAAGGCACTGTCGCAATTCGTCGCCACTCGAAGCGACCTTGAGGGATTCCTGCAGCAACTCAACGTGCTGGCGGACACCATGTCCAACGGTGCAGGAAGCGGAGAGCTCGACATCGACTACATCAATGGCGGGCTCAGCGCGAGCATCGCTTCCTACAACAAACTCGATAAAATTTACAAAGATATTGAGGGCAAGGGGCTGACCGAGGCTGAAGCAGCGAAAAGCCCTGACGTGATGGCCGAAGTAATGAAGACCATGGGCAACAACATCCTCCAACTGGAGCCTGAGCTCGCGGCAAACGGAAAATTCGAAGTCGCGCTCGGACCGGGACTCGTGATGACCCTGTCGCTATCGACCGAAAGCCAGCACCGAGATGGGCTTAAAATCACCGTTCCGGATTCCGTCATCAAGGGCGAAAGAAGCGAACTGAAGGACCTCATCTCCTTCGACCCAGAGGGGCTTGTTGTGAGCGCCGAAGGGCAGCCAGTCGACAACCCGCACCTGAAAGACCAAGGGTATGGGGATTGGGAACCAAGCCCAACTGCTCTAGGCAATAATGGGGACATTACACAATCATGGAGCCGTAAACACGGTGACAAAACAGAAACATACTCAGAAACTTTCAACCCCAGACATAGTTCCTTGGAACTATCCACAGGTGTCACCCAACACGTGGAAGGAGGCTTCGTTTCCACCGATTTAGGACTTAAGGTCACAAAAGATTCTCATTGGCCCCATTTTCGTCAGCCCGAACCGGTCAAAGACCCGATCAGAGTACCCGAGCTGCATTGGCCTGATTGGGAACGGGAACCTACACGTGAGCCGGTACCCGGTCGTGCGCCGGCACCGTCTCCAGTCCCAATTCCAATCCCTCCTCTAATCCCCGCATTCTGAAAGAACCCACGAATGGAAAAATCTCAGTTACGACAGAAAACCGGCCTGCGGACAGCAACCGCACTGTTGCTCGCCGCCCTCACCATGTTCTTTGTCACCGCATGCGGTTCAGCCCCCACGGCCAATACACAGCAAACCAACAAACCAGAGCAACCCAAGACCGAGAAAATCGTATTCGACAAAACATATGTCGTAAACTTCTTTTACGATTCCTCCGACGAAAAACACCCCGTACGTACGCCCCAAGCGGTGGCCAAAGACCTCATGGACAGCAACGGTACTAAATACTTCACAAAAGTCTACGCCGCCAAAAACGGCGACGTCGTCGCCCTCGTCACCGAGCAACAACGCCAGAATGGTATCAGGCGGAACAACAACTGGATAAAACAAGGCGAGAAGAACTTCCAAAAAGGCGGCCCTGATTACCATTACGAAGTCAATCAGGACGGCACCGCCATGACCGTATGGGCCGACAAACATCTCACTCCCGATCCCAGCTTCGGTATCTTCACCCTCGCACCAATAAATTATGGCTACAACTACTATCTGGAACGCCACACCGGCCCGTGGGACATGACCATCACCGTACGCAACTGCCACACCAACCAGCAAGTCGGCCAATTCAACGCCTCACAGGGCTTCACCCTCAACCCCGCCACCTTCGGCGACTGACAAAGGGAAAACTATTGCTAAACGAATGAACATTTTGAGTAAGGAGCAAAGATGAAGGACGAGAGCATTTTCAACGGGGCCGTCACGCTGACGATTCCGGATAGCTACGAACGCTGGAACGGGGACACGCAGCAATCTGACAACACCACAGAAAACGCGGCGCAGCAGACCAGTGCCGCCAATGATCCGTACAAGGCCCAGCTCATCCAAAATCTCGCACAGAATGGCTTGTTCAAAGCGCGCACCGACACATACGTCACCGGCTCGAAAAGCGAAAATCCTTGGCAACCAGACAAACTCAGCGAGCGCCTTAACGACTATTACCAAACCGCAGTACGCAGCCTGCCGATGGTGCGCAATGCCGAAATCGGGACCCACCCCGCTCCATACGGCGAGGAAACGCAGGAAATCGGCATGCTTCACTACACGTTCGCAACCCCGACATGTGATTGGTTCGCCTGCACAGTCCTGCTGCCGGTCGACTCCAAGGAAGCCACGCTCACTATGTTGTGCACGCTCGACCACGCAATCCTGGGAACCATGGAATTTATGTCCATCGCCGATTCCATTACACTCAATCAGCTTTCGTCGGTGCAAGAATAACGGTTATTTCGATACTTATTAATCAACTAATCCGGAATCCGGGAAACGGCAATTTATCCACCGAAATATCCAGATTTTTCCGCATCAATCCACTTGTCTATTTTCTCTTGCCAGCTTGTATTGTGAAATAAAACACACTAAATGTAATACGCAATTTGCGCTCTTGTTCCGACACCCCTTGTGCCATCTGCCTTTAGAGGCCATAAGCACTATATTTAGTGGTCGATAAACCGACACGCTACTAGAAGTTGGGGTTCAGTTTGGAACTACAACCATGTAACCTGAGTTCTTGAAAGCTTACAAGACATCGATTCGGAGGTTACGATGACCGTTACCGTTTTCACCAAACCACGCTGCCCGCAGTGCGAAGCAACCAAGCGCCAGCTCACTCGTGCGAACATCTCGTTCGAGACCGTGGATCTTACTGAAAACCCCTCCACTCTCGAGCAGCTCACGCAGGCCGGCTTCCGCCAGGCGCCCGTCGTCATCACGCCGGATGCCTCCTGGAGCGGCTATCGTCCGGATCTCATCAAGCAGCTCGCGGCCAGCGCCGTCACGACTTCTGCTGACGCCAAGACGCAGCAGACCGTTCTTGCCTGAAGCTATTGCAAACATGGATTCAACCAAGCCATACGACGACGAGTGCGTGACGCCAAGCGAGCCGGAAGCCAAAGCCAAAGGCGAGCACATCGGTGCCGTAGTCTATTTCTCATCGGTTTCGAACAACACCGCACGCTTCATCGAAAGCTGCGGTTTCCCCGACGAGGGCATCAACGTCTACCGCATCCCACTGCGTCCGAAAGAGGCGCCGCTGCAGGTGCGTGAACCTTACGTCCTGATCGTACCGACCTACGGCGGCGGCAATATCGCCAAAGCGCTGCTCCCGCAAATCCGTAAATTCCTGAACGGTCACAAGAACCGCAGCTTTATCCGCGGTGTCATTTCCTCGGGCAACAGGAACTTCGCCACCGCGTTTTGTGCGGCAGGCGACATTATTTCCAAGAAGTGCCACGTCCCGTTCATGTATAATTTCGAGCTGCTCGGCACCCCGGACGACCAACGTCAGGTGCGCGAAGGCATCCGCGACTTCTTCCTCAACGCGAAGAACACGCAAGCCACGCAGAACGAACAGAACACACAGAACCAACAGCAGTAAACTCTGCCGCTAAAAAGTTATATAGGTTTTGCGCCGTCACCCTGCCTTGCGCAGAAAGGCGGCCATAAAAAATTAAATTTTATATCGCTATATTGCCGCCGGACTCACGACGGCGACCCAAGAAGATAGGAACACAATGGCTCTCAACGACACAGCGCTGAGCATGGATAACACCGTCGAAGACACCGGTTTCGACCCGGAGCACGACTACCATTCGCTCAACGCGATGCTCAACCTCTACGACGAGGACGGCAAGATCCAGTTCGACAAGGACAAGGAGGCCGAGCGCGCCTACGTCAACACGCACGTCGCCGAGAACACGATGAAGTTCGGCTCCACCGCCGAGCGCATCAAGTACTTGGAAGACAACCTCTACTACGAGAAGGCCGTTTTCGACCAGTACACCCCTGAGTTCCTGGATTCCTTCTACAAGCACGTCGAGGACTTTGGCTTTGAGTTCGAGACCTTCCTTGGCGCCTTCAAGTTCTACCGTTCCTACGCGCTGAAGACTTTTGACGGCAAGCAGTACCTCGAGGACTTCCCACAGCGCAGCGCCGCCGTGGCGCTCGAGCTGGCCGCCGGCGACGAAAAGCTCGCCGTCAAGTACGTCGACGAGATCCTTTCCGGCCGCTTCCAGCCCGCCACCCCGACCTTCCTCAACCTGGGCAAGGCCCAGCGCGGTGAGCCCGTCTCCTGCTTCCTCGTGCGCATCGAGGACAACATGGAGTCCATCTCCCGCGGCATCAACTCCGCTCTGCAGCTTTCCAAGCGCGGCGGCGGCGTGGCCCTGCTGCTCACCAACCTGCGTGAGCAGGGCGCCCCGATCAAGCACATCGAGCACCAGTCCAGCGGCGTCGTGCCGGTAATGAAGCTCCTAGAGGACTCCTTCTCCTACGCCAACCAGCTCGGCGCACGCCAGGGTGCAGGTGCGGTGTACCTGAACGCCCACCACCCCGATATCCTGCGCTTCCTCGACACCAAGCGCGAGAACGCCGACGAAAAGACGCGAATCAAGTCGCTGTCGCTCGGCGTCGTCATCCCCGATATCACCTTCGAGCTCGCCAAGCGCAAGGAGAAGATGGCCCTCTTCTCCCCCTACGACGTCGAGCGCGTCTATGGCAAGCCGTTCGCGGATATTTCCGTTACCGAAAAGTACGACGAAATGCTTCACGACGACCGCATCCACAAGACCTACATCGACGCCCGCGAGTTCTTCATGACCCTCGGCGAGGTGCAGTTCGAGTCCGGTTACCCCTACATCCTCTTCGAGGACACCGTCAACCGCGCCAACCCGATTGACGGCCGCGTGACCATGTCGAACCTCTGCTCCGAGATTCTGCAGGTGCAGGAAGCCTCCACCTACAACGACGACCTGAGCTACAAGCACGTCGGCAAGGACATCTCCTGCAACTTGGGCTCCCTCAACATCGCCAAGGCGATGGACGGCGGCCTGGCCGACCCGGTGGAGACCGCGATTCGCGCGCTCACTTCCGTTTCCGAGCAGACCCACATCGACTCCGTGCCGTCCATCAAGCGCGGCAACGAAGAAGGCCACTCCATCGGCCTCGGCCAGATGAACCTGCACGGCTTCCTCGCACGCGAGCGCATGCACTATGGCTCCGAAGAGGCGCTGGACTTCACCGACATGTACTTCATGACCGTGGCCTACCACGCCTACAAGGCCTCGCACAAGCTGGCCGTCGAGCGCGGCCAGGCCTTCGCGACCTTCGATAAGTCGGACTACGCCAAGGCCGCCGGCCAGGGCAACTACTTCGACAAGTACACCGACGGCCGCCGCTCGCTTGAACCCAAGACCCAGACGGTCAAGGACCTCTTCGAGCGGTTCGGCATCCACATCCCCACCGTCTCCGATTGGGAGACGCTGCGCGACGAGATCCTGAAGGACGGCATCTACAACGAGTACCTGCAGGCCGTGCCGCCGACCGGTTCGATCTCCTACATCAACCACTCCACCTCCTCCATCCACCCGATCGCCTCGAAGATCGAGATCCGCAAGGAAGGCAAGGTCGGCCGCGTCTACTACCCGGCGCCGTACATGACCAACGACAACCTCGAGTACTTCGAGGACGCCTACGAAATCGGCTGGAAGAAGATCGTGGACACCTACGCCGAGGCCACCCAGCACGTCGATCAAGGCCTGTCGCTCACGCTCTTCTTCCCCGCGGGCGTCACCACGCGCGAGCTCAACAAGGCGCAGATCTACGCCTGGCGCAAGGGCATCAAGACCCTCTACTACATCCGCATCCGCCAGCAGGCGCTTGAGGGCACCGAGGTCGAAGGCTGCGTCAGCTGCATGCTGTAAATAGCCGCAAGGACTAATACACAAGTCGGCAGATAAGTTTTCAGAATCGGCGGTATTCCGCCATTCCCAATTCCCTATCTGCCGACTTGTGCGTTACCTATCTACAACTCTAAAACCCGGACATCCGAAATCTTTCTTGCGAAAGGTTCGAAAGATATGCTTCTGCGTCCCTGCCGCTATTTTTCGCTATCAGTACCCAGCTTTCTTGCCATCTACCGATAATTTGTCAAATAGGCTCTTGACTCTATCCTCATCCGGATTTTTAGCAATAAAATCCTGAATGGTTTTCATCCCTGCATCCCACTGATCACGCTCAACTCCAGAAAGTTGTGTGAAATCGCGTCCTTGAGCAATCGCCAAACCTACTTGGTAGGCATCTTGCACGCAATTCTTATCAGAAACAACGACATGACATAACTCTTGCCCATCTCGCTTAAGAACCGTCACTTCGTCTATCTGCTTATTTCGTATCTGTTGATCCAAGGTATTCGGCATCTTGTCGAAATCCTTATCATGAGCTTGGCGTTTGACCCACCGTCCGCCCATCTTGGATTCGGCTTGATGTGCATATCTACTCAACGTACCCATCAAACTCAACTCAGCGGGCACGGCCAACGCCACCACTTGAATTCGGTAGCCTGCCTGTCGAAAAGGAGCAATGATGTTTTTGGCGGTCTCCGGATTGCTGAAAGTCGCCTCGACAATCAGGCTTCGCCGCCGCGCGCATAGCCAATCTCGTGCCATTCCCGCCCAAACGCCTGCTGCATGACCAGTTTCATCCGCCATTTTCTTAGGATTGCTCATCATAAGCTTACGAAAGCGGGGATGATAACGACGGTATGCATCACTATCGACGCGAACGGCATCCGGATATTTTTGGCAAAGACCAGCAATTGCCATGGTTTTCCCGGCTCCTGGCTGAGCAACGACAACAATCAAAAGCGGAGAATCCTCCGCTGGGCCATCGCCCAACTCCTGAACTACTTCATCATCAAAAATTTCTTCCAGCTCTTGCTCGGTGGGTTTCCGGCTCATTTCACCGCCGCCGTTACACTGACTCCCTCTGTCTTTGCAGACCCCACCATCTCTTCAAGACGACGATTGAAATCCTCGGTCTTCGCACGCACCGCCCGCTCGTCACGAAAATTGACCGAGTCTATCTCACCGCTCACCGAAAGATTCTTCTGCAGCCATTCTTCCTTCGCTTCGGGGCTTTCGGCATGACGAGACCGATATATATATTCCCCAGCAAGGCGATACCCGCATTCACGCATTACGTCATACAACATGGGGTCATAGCCGGGCTGACGCTCAACTGTTGGCTGCGAATCATTACGCGACTTAATCTTCCCGGAACGCCAATCCTCAAAAGAGGGAACAGAACTAGAAGCATAATGACACAAAAAAGCCGCTGACGGCTTGTGTTTTCGTCCCGCTTCCAGAATAATCTTCGTCATATCGGGATCGATGACAAGATTCCCCCGAGAGTTGACATAAGCTTTCCAAGTCTTTGATTTCCCGCCTTTAGTCTTTGATTTCCTGCCTTTAGTCTCAGGTAGCGATTGTTCAAAATAAATAAATTGTATTCCGTTATCTGCAACCGAGGAATCAACAATCCGGAATTCTGCCGGCGATGCCGAACCATGATACCTAACTTGCTGCTTCTTTTGCATCTGAGTTAGCCTCCCCACCGGTACTGTTACGCGTTATTCAGTTCAGATATTATAAGCATAAAGGTAATTCCGTAACCCACTTTCGCCCAAGACTCAGAACCCACAGGACTTCCTCGGCAACCGCATTCTTATCGTCTCCTACCGGAATATGCTGGAGGACACGATAAACCAACATAATCCACAGCAAGAAGCTGGACGCTAACTGCTACGTTCCGATACCCCATCTTTCTGTCAGCGAATAAGGGAGCGGGCCTCGGTATTGTAGGAAGCATCACCCGAATATTAACTTACGTAAGGAATATCCATGCCTTTTGTCTCCTGGAACTGGAATCTTGCCGGGACGGACGCGGACCGCGACGCATTCAACACAATGACCGCGCAACTTTGGACGCCCGAGCAGGTCTCGCTGACCGATGACACAGAGGATATTCAAGGGCTGAGCGATATCGAACGGGTTACGCTGAGCCATGTTTTTTTCGGACTTTCCACCGTCGAATCATTACAGGCAAGTAGCGCAACCAACGCATTGAGCAATGACGCCGAACGAGATCGCCCAGGGACGAGTCAAGCCGTTTTGACCGCCATCGCCTTTGGCGAGTCAATACACACAAAGGCTTACTTTGAGCTGATTGTGGCGCTGAATGACAATACAGGCGAGACAAACAATGCCGATATTGCCAAAAACAATGATTCTTCGCAATCCTCATTCGCTTGGACGCAACAGAATGAAGCGATGCAGGAAAAACTACAGCTACTCAATGATGTATACACCACTGGGAATCAAATATCAGCGAACAACGATTCCGGCGCAGCCAACCTTCCCGACCTCGGCGCACTCAAGCGGCTTGCGGCCGCAGTGCTTGCCCAAGCGTTGCTGGTGGAGTCCGGGTTCTACCTGCCGACGTGGCTTTCCAGCCGTGGGACGATGACGAAATTTGCCGACATCATCCGCCTGATCAACCGCGATATCGTCACTTCCAGCTCATACCTCGGCTCTGTTTACCAGCGCGGCCTTGAGCAACTTGACGACGAAACCCGTGAAACCATGCGCCAGTATGTCTACGACCTTGCCAACAACCTCTATTTCGCCGAAGAGGATTACAGCTTTACGCTGCCTTACGCCGACCTCGGCCTCGACGACGACATCGAAAAGTTCCTGAGCTACAACGCCAACAAGGCTCTCTCCTACTTGGGATACCCGGCTTTGTTCCCCGCCGAGATCAGCCAGCCGAACCCGGCCGTCACCGACGAGCTCAACGACATGGAATCCTTGGCGTCCACTCTCAAACCCGCCAGCCTGTTCGGCGGCAGCGGCCTCAATTTCGGCTCAACCGCTTCCGCGAGCGCCATCGGAACTTCAGCATCCTCGCTCTTGTCCCCAACCTCAACTGGCGCAACCGCCGCCAACAAGGCCGAGGAAACCAGCGACGATGATTGGGATTTCTAAACCTGCAAAGCAATACTTGCAACTCATCACCGCAATAACTTTTCATAATAAAAATAGAAAAGTTATCAATTCAGCAGACAATTCGTCGTATAGTTGGGAACCTTAAAAACACCATGCTACGGAACTCATAAACCAGGAAGTCAAGGATTATTTTGGCAGTTATTGAAACATTCTGAAGTCATCCCCAAACAGTCGAAAGCGTTGCCAATCTGGGTTATCATCGAATAAAGAGAATTTATAGGTAAGGGACCGCTTTCGGAAAGGTTGAATCATGGCCGATCGACTTGACGTTTCGAATCTTCGCGAAACCAACCGAATCGAGGCCAAACTCGCTAAACACGGACTTCCGCACAGCATTTGGGAGACCTATTCCTCCTTCGCCAACACCGATGGCGGGAAGATTCTGCTGGGTGTCGCCGAAGACAAAGCGACCCGCAAACTTTCCATCTCCGGCGTGTCCGACACCGAAAAACTCATCAGGGACTTCTGGAACACCCTCAACGACCGAACGAAAGTCAACATCAATATTCTGACCGACGAGGACATAAGCGTCCAGTCCGAAGACGGCAAGGATATCATCATCGTCAACGTTCCTGCAGCCCGGCGTGAGAACAAGCCCGTTTATCTCGGCCCCAATCCGCTCACCGGCGCCTATCGCCGTAACGCCGACGGCGATTATCATTGCACAGCTGATGAAAGTCGGGCCATGCTGCGCGACAGCAGTCTTACCCCTCTTGACCGTAAAATCGTCGACGAAGTGGATCTCAACGCCATCAGCAAGGACACGCTCAATACCTACCGCAAGAACCTCGCGTTCCGTCGACCCGACCACCCGTGGAACGACCTGCCGGACAAAGATTTTCTCTTGAAACTCAACGCCGTGGATTTTGCGAAAGACTTCACGCTGCACCCGACCCGTGCTGGCCTGCTGATGTTCTGTGACAATCAAGCGATTACGCGCGAATTCCCCGATTATTTCCTCGATTATCACGAAAAACTCGGGCAGAACCGCTGGGACGACCGCATCATTTCAACAGAAGGCACTTGGAGCGGCAACCTCTACGACTTCTGGCTGAAGGTCACCACAAAACTCATCGCCGCGATCCCACATCCCTTCCGGCTCGCCCCGAACATGCAACGAATCGACGAGGGTCCGATGGACAAGGCTGTGCGCGAGGCCCTGACCAATACTCTCGTCCACGCGGATTATTACGGCAGGCGCGGAACCGTCGTTATTCGCAAACTCGACTGCCTCGAATTCACCAACCCTGGAGGACTCAGACTCACCAAAGACGAAGTCCTGCAAGGCGGCATATCCGACTCGCGCAACCCCACACTTCTCGCGATGTTCAATCTCGTCGGCGGCGGAGAACGCATGGGCAGCGGATTCGACGTCATGCGCCAGGGCGCTGCCGACATCGGCGCTGAGGAGCCAACTCTCACCACCACCCCGTCATTCCCGAACCGCACGACGCTGACCGTTCCGATAAAAAACGTCAAGAAGGAGGAAACAACTCCTCCCATAATTGCCGTTCAAAAGAAAATCAAAAACGACGAACCTCGCATCCGCCCAACCAAATCTCCAGAAAAAAGTATCCTGTCCATCCTCTCTTCGACCTCGAAGAAAACTGCAAACGAAATCTCTCAACAACTCGGTATGAGTAAGTCTTGGACGCAAAAACATCTGAGGCGGCTGATTGCGGATGGCCAAGTGATTCGCGAAGGTGGTTCAAAAAACATAGAATATCGTCGGGCCAAATAAAAGCGTACGCGAATCCGTCAGTCCTTACGACGGATTCGCGTACATTCGCGTACATTCGCGTACATTCGCGTACATTCGCGTACATTCGCGTACATTCGCGTACATTCGCGTACATTCGCGTACATTCGCGTACATTCGCGTACATTCGCGTACACTTTTTACATTATCTCGTACTATCTCGTACAATTCTGCCGAGCTAAACACCTCTTGACGAAACCCAGCGCTATCATGCGCGACCGGACCACTTTGGATTGATGCTCATGGTCTGGAAACGCTGCTGCATCACGGCGTTGTTGAAATGCTCGCCGAAGAAACGGGCGACCGGTGAGGTCTGAGGCAAGCCGGCGATGCGGCCGTACCAGCAATCGAACGCCATCAGAGTGACTGCAATGTCGACGAGCATGAAGACCAGCATGACCGCAGTCAGCGCGTAACGCCACTTCCACGGGATGAGATTGATGAATTTCAGCAGACGCGGCAACAGCTCGCGCAGCCAAATCAGGCCGGCCAAACCCCAGAACACCATGTATTTGCCGCTCGTTTTTCCACCGAAAAGCGGCAGCCAGTCGTTCGAATAGTTCCATGCGATGATGCCGAACGCGATTTGCATGAACCATGCCACAAACGCTTCAAAACAACCGCCGATAATCGCGCTGGCAAAGAAAATCAGGATGGCGTTGGCATGCCAAAGCCGGTTCAGACACATCGTCAGCACCACGACGCCGAAGCCGTAAATCGGCGAGAACGGGCCCCAAATCAGCCCCGCGCGGTCCTGCCATTCGTTGAAGAATATAAGGTGATAGATTTCCTCGACGATGAGCCCGCCGACGCAGCCGACCACGAAAAGCCAAAACACGTTGAAAACATTGAGCTCGACGTAGCCTTTGCCGCTCGGGTCGCGGCCGAGCATCCCCGCGCCTTTGGCTTCGATGTATTCGTCGTGCTCGTCCATCCGCTTGAGCTTGCGTTGCACCGCACGTTCGCCGATCAGCGCCGGGTCGAGGGCGATGGCGAGCGCCACGAGAATCGCGATCTGAATCAAGGAAAGCCCGACGCCGAGCCCGAGCCCTTGCAATGCCAGTGAAAGCATGCCCTGAGCCACGGTCACGGCCATCAGCACATACGCCCATCGCGCCGCGTGCTTGCGCATGTCACGCAACAACGTAACGCCGAAAACAATCAACGTCGCGGCGTTGGCGAACGAAACAACCGTCTGCGCGCAAGTAAGCAGGAATGTCAGGTCAAGAGGATCGGGGCGAAGTCTGCCGGTCAAAAAATTATGAATGCCGTCGAGAATCGCGTAACCGACATACGGCACTCCAACGAGCCCAACCAGCAGAACCAGAACGCCATAAATGCGGCCGATAATAGTGAGGTGCTGAGAGGCGTGGTTCGCAAGATTACGGGAAGCGTCGCCAACGTCTTGCGCGGCCCGGGCAGCTGAATGCGCCACCGCGTCCGCGGCCGAGCTCGCAGCCTTACCAAGCGCGTTCGCCGACGATTTTGCAGAGCCGAGTGAAGCCTTGCCAAGCTTTTCACCCAGCGATTTCCTCGAATTTTCGTCATTAAGATCATGAGGAGCAGTCTCCATAACCCACTCCCCTTCATTCAGCGTCTTCAGCAATCTTTTTAAGGGTACCAAGCGCGATGGCCGCGTTCAAATCCGGAGTCAAAGAAATTGTAGAAATTCATCAATCTATTATCGTTTGTCTTATAAAACCGATACGTTGGCATTGAGGATATTTCATATATCACACCGAAGATGACGTGACGTCATCGCGCATAACCAAACATGTGATCATTTGGCTTGCAAACTACGCGAATAAACAAAATCAAAATTACAAAATTAGACACCTACATATGATCAAGCGACTGTCCGAATAGCAAATTATCAGGAACAATTGATGAAGACACAAAACGTAATAGCCTCTGCGACCGCTTCCCTGGCCGCTCTCGCCCTTGCCATAGTGCCGCAAACCGCGATGGCCGACGAACATCAGCCGCCATCCGGGAGCACCGAGCAGACACCAACCGCTCAAGCCTACTGCGATGCCAGCAAACGCTCGTTCGGCACCGACGCTTACTGGCAGTTGAGTTCGGACTGTTCACAACTACATCTTGGCAGCAGATACGAGGGGCGCATGGGTACTTTGCCCAACACCCGCCCATGGTATTCCGTGAGATATTCAATCAAGACGGTGACGGTGGATACGCCGCTCAAGGCCCACGTCGACTCCTCCCAGATGTTCTATGACATGCCGTATCTGACCAGCATCGATTTAACGGGCTTGGACACCAGCGACGCTACCAGCATGAGACAGATGTTCTATAAGAACCCGTCGCTCGGCAGCATAACCTTTGGCGATAAATTCGACACCAGCAATGTGACCGATATGAGCTATATGTTTGCTTCGAATTCCACGCTGCAAAGTCTCGATTTGGGAGATAAATTCGACACCTCAAACGTCACTAACATGAATCACATGTTCGGAGGGATGAAAAGCGCGACATCAATCAACCTTGGCTCTTCGTTCTCGACGGGCAACACGTTCACCATGGCTTCGATGTTCCAAGGCGACTCCTCGCTGACTCGACTCGACCTTTCCAGCTTCGATACCGGCAAAATCAGCGGCGATGACAGAATAGACAATATGCTTGAAGGGTGCACGGCCCTGCGCTTCGTCCACGTCGGCGCGAACGCGGCCTTCAGAAGCGCTGCCAACGCGCCGTCCACCAGTTGGAAGAGCCAGGACGGTAATTGGACAGGCGACCCGGCGCTTGGTTTTGGGCAGGATTCGCCAAGCGCCACTTGGTACGGGAGGTCTGAGATTTCCGTAAGTTTCAACGCCAACGGGGCGCAAGGCGCGGCCCCGGCAACGATGACCCGCGACGCTTGGCCAAACGCGCCAGCCGAATTTGAAATGCCCGGTCAAGGTGAGATGACTAAGAAGGACCATACGTTGGCCGGTTGGGCGCACACCGATGACGCTGCAGAACCCCATTATCAGGCCGGTTCCGTGCTCACTTTGGATGATGACGACGACACCGACAACGACATCACGATGCACGCGATCTGGCAGCGCAGCAATCCCGGAGATGGAACGGAACCCGACGAGGGCGGCGAAGGCGAGATAGAACCTGGCGAAGGTGAAGAAATCGAAATTGAGCCAGAAGACGAGGGAACGGAACCAATCGTCGCCGGACCGGCGTTGCCCGGAACGCCCGGCTATCCGTCCCTGACCAAGCCGGAACACGTTCCATCACTCGCAGCTTTCAAGCAAAATCCAGAAAATACCTCTTCCGAAGAGCGGCAAGCCGGAAACGGACAGTACGACGAACTCGCGCGCACCGGCTCATCCGCTCTAAACCTCACCCTCGCTGCCATCACCATGGCACTCGCCGCTCTGGCCATAACCCTGCGTCGATTCTCAGCTGGCCGCAAAGCAATATAAATTAAAAGTCATCGCAATCGAATAATCATCCACCACACGGCGGGAACAGAGACCATTAGCTCCATTCCCGCCGTTTTATACCCTTACAAAAGCATCTGCACCGCCTGCAGAACAATCCTCTCCCACGCAATGATTTTGTCTCGAGAAACCACCAAATTTATTCGCTTTGAACAGAAGATTTAGGGTTTCAAATATGGTGATACATCGGGGATTATAGTGAATACATACAGGGAGCCGACATACCGAGTCTGACGTTCCCATTCCATTCCACCCGACAATCCAGTCACTTGAAGGAGCTCCATGGGCAATGTGATGGCCATCGTACGACGCGATATCGTGCGCCTGCTGAGCGTACCGGCGGCGTGGGTCGTCCTCTTCGGTCTCGTCTTCATTCCGCCGCTTTACGCATGGTTCAATATCGCAGGTTTCTGGAATCCTTACGGCAACACGCAGGGCATCGAAGTCATCGTGGTCAACAACGATCGCGGCACTGATTTTAAGCCCATCGGCAAGATGAACATGGGCGACCAGATTGTGACCCAGCTCAAGGGCAACAGCCAGTTGGGCTGGAAATTCGCCGACCAGCACGAAGCCATGCAACGCGTGGAATCCGGGGAAAGCTACGCCGCCATTATTATCCCAAAGAATTTCAGCGACCGCGTGGCCGGGGTCATCGAGGGACACAGCACGCGCCCGACGCTGGAATATTACGTCAACGAAAAAGCGAACGCGCTGGCCAGCCGTATCACCGACACCGGCGCCTCAACGGTCGACAGCCAGGTCAACGAGACCTTCGTTTCCACGGTAAGCAAGGTCGTTTCCGGCGTTGTCAACAAAACCGATACCGACATCAACGCCAAAGCCGACACCGCGACGGCCGACACCCTCGCCGACCTTAACAAGGCGCAGCAGTCCGTCGCCGATATCCGCAGCAATATCAGCGATTTGACGGCGACCCTCAACGGCATTCCCGACAAAACCAAGGCTGCACGAGGCACGCTGGATAAAACGCAAAAGGCCGGAGCACAGACCTCCAAACAGCTCAAGGACGCCTCATCCGCGATTACGAACACGCAAAATACCCTCAACGATTTCACCAACAACTCCGGCGGCACCCTTGACCAAAGCTCAAATCTGCTCTCGCAAGCCAGTTCGCAATCGAACATCGCCATCAATTCCATCGCGGCAGGACTCACGAAAGCCAACGGTGACGTAGGCTCGGCACTTTCCACGGCCCAACAAATCAATACCGACACCGGCAGCCTTATCAGCCGATTGGAAGCAGCGGGCGTGCCCGGAAGTTCCAGCGCCATCGCGGATCTCAAAGCTCAGAACCAGCGTCTCGGGGATTCCATTACGGCTCTGAACGACCTCAATTCCAGCAAGAACCTCGGCTCGACGGTTTCGAGCACCGTTTCCGCAGCCAACGGCATCAACACTTCCACGCAATCGGCTTTGAGCAACGCCGCGAACGTGCGAAAAACCATTACAACAGGGGCCCTACCGCAGCTCAACAACGGTCTCAATGGCCTTTCAACGGTCGCCGCCACTTCGTCGGCGAACCTCGCCTCGCAAGGTTCGCTGATTACTCAATCCACAATCGTGCTGAACCAACTCGACCAAGCCTCAGCCGCTGCGGCCAAAGCGCTTGCGGGCACCGACAAAGGTCTGGCGAATCTGCAAGGCCACCTGTCGACCCTCACCGCCGACATTTCTGCGCTTTCCAGCTCTTCGGCGCTCGGCAGCTCAGGCATCTTGGCAAAATCCGTGGGCGGCGACGGCAAGCTCGACGCTGCCAAAATCGCCGATTTCATGCTCTCGCCCACCGTTCTCGACACGAAAGTGGTTTACCCGGTGAGCACGTATGGTTCCGGCATGGCACCGCTGTTCACGAACCTGACGCTGTGGGTCGGTGCGTTCATGCTGGTCGTGCTGATGAAGCTGGAAGTAGATGACGAAGGACTGGAAAACGAACCGACGCCCGGGCAGCGCTACTGGGGCCGCTGGATTCTCTTCGCTTTGATCGCCTCGATACAAGCCGTCGTCACCGTACTCGGCGAGCTCATCATCGGCGTGCAATGCCACAACGTGCCAATTTTCATCATTACCGCAATGCTCGCCTCAATGGTCTACGTCAGCATCACCTACGCGCTTTCGGCCTCGTTCCTGCACGTCGGCAAGGCGCTGTGCGTGGCTTTGGTCATCGTTCAGATTCCGGGCTCATCAGGCATGTACCCCATCGAAATGATGCCGAAATTCTTCCGTGACATGTACCCTTACTTCCCGTTCACCTACTCGATCAACGCATTGCGCGAAACCATCGCGGGCTTCTACCATGCCGACTGGTTCGCTAACATGGGCCGCTTGATGATTTTCGTGGTATTGTTCTTCATTCTGGGGTTGGTCGTCAAGCCGCATATGGGCAACCTGCAGCGTCTGGTCGACCGCCAGCTCAAGGCCGGCGACATTATCACCAGTGAACCTGCGTTGCACAAGACCCACGAATACCCGATTTCGCAGGCCCTGAGCATGCTCGCGAATAAAGAGGAATACCGCGCGGGCATTGAGGAACGCGCGCGAAAGTTCGCCTTGCTTTACCCGAAGCTCATGCGTGGAGCACTGGCTTTCGGCATCGCCATCCCGGCCGCCATGGCCATCACGTTCTCGCTGACCACCGGCACCAAGGTGATCGCGCTGGCGGCATGGGTCATCTGGTTCCTTGTCACCATCATTTTCCTGGTCGGCGTCGAGTTGATCCGCGACAGCCTGGCCCGGCAGGTGCGCCTCGGCAATCTCGAGGATGATGCCGTACGCACGCTGCTATACGAACGTCAGCGGCCACGCAAGAAAGCAAAAATCAAAACACCATTGTCTGGAAATAACGCGGAAGGAGGCGACCAGCGATGAGAACGATATGGAAACTGTTCACCGGCGACGTGCGACGCATCACCAGCAATATCATCTCGATCATCATCCTCATGGGCTTGGTCATCATTCCCGCGCTGTTCACCTGGTTCAACGTCACCGCGAGCTGGGACCCGTTCGGCAACACGAAAAACCTGAAATTCGCCGTCGCAAGTGTCGATGAAGGCTACTCCAGCGACCTCATGCCGGTGAAAATGAAGCTCGGCGACCAGGTCATCGGCCAGCTGCGCGCCAATAGCCAGCTCGACTGGACCTTCACCACCAAAGACAAGGCCATCGAGGGCACCAAATCCGGCACCTATTATGCGGCAGTCATCATTCCCAAGGATTTCAGCCGCAACATGATGACCTTCTTCTCCTCCGATGCCAAGCACGCCACGCTTGAGTACTACACCAACGAAAAGAAGAACGCCGTCGCGCCAAAGGTCACCGGGCAGGGTGCCGACCAGATTTCCAAAGAAGTCAACGAGATGTTCGCGCGCACGATTACCAGCACCGCACTGAGCGTGGCGAACGGCCTTTCCAAGCAGCTCGATTCCTCCGATGCCCGCGGCCGCCTGACCACGTTCAATGGCAATATCAACGATTTGGCCAGTCAGCTCAACGATTCCGCAACGAACGTTGAAGCCTACGCAAGTCTCATCGACATCTCCCAAACCTTGCTTTCCAGCTCTGCCGCGCTGCTCAACAACGCTTCAAACGATACCGGCAACTCGCTCAAACAGCTTAACAAAGCCGGTGGTAGCGTCAAGGATGTTTCTGGCGCGCTCAATACCGCGACTTCCACGCTTTCGCAGGCGTTAAGCGCCAGCTCTGCCAGCAACGGGGCCATCGGCACGGATATCGGCAACGCCTTTGACAGCGCCGGCAAATCCTCCGCCGACGTTTCGGCGACAATCCGCAAACAGGAGGGGCTTATCGGCGATCAAGCGGCACAGTACCAGAAAATCCGGGACACGTTGGCGGGATTGCCGGCAACCCCAACCGACACGCTTGCCACTCTCGACAACATTATCGCGCGCCAAAAGTCGTTGCAAACCGCTTTGAACACTTCGGCCAGCGACCTCGATGCGAAAACCGGCAACGCTACACAGCAACGCGAGCAAATCGTCAGCCTCGCCAATCAATCAAAAACGGCCATCGACGGGCTCAGCACCAATCTTTCGGCGACGTTGAAACCGCAGATCGCAAGCATCACTTCATCGCTTTCGTCCGTTTCCGGGTCTCTCGGTTCCGGTGCCGCGGACCTCAACAATAGCGTGAATTCGCTCAACGCGACTGCCAACCAGGTCAACAACAAACTCAAGCAGGCGCGCACGACGCTCAGCGACACCTCGGCCACACTTTCCGACGCCAGCAGCAAGCTGACCACCTTCAGCCAGCAATTGACCGAGGCGCTGAACAGCGGCGACATGGCCAAGGTCAAAAAGCTGCTTTCCGGTGACCCAGACAAACTCGCTGCCACCCTAGCCGCTCCCGTTGCGCTCAAACGTAACGCTGTTTTCCCCGTCGAGAATTTCGGCACGTCACTGACCCCGTTCTACACGTTCATTCCGCTCTGGGTTGGCTCGCTGCTGATTGCGTTGACCCTCAAAACCGACGTTTCGCGTGAAACGCGACGCAAGCTCGGCGAGGCTGATTTTGGATCCGGATGGGGATGGCTACGCAAGCGTCGCCGTCAAAAGAGCAACAGATTCGCAGGCAACGGCAAACTCACTGGTACTGTTACCGCCTCAATGAATCACGTAGGCACAGAACCGTACCGTACAGCCGACACCGCAGCACTTGCCACCACCGGCAATAACGATTTGCCCGACCACGCCTCGACGGCAAACACAGATGGCTTAAGAGAAGCGGACACGGTGGTTCTCGACGATCCGATAAATACCGATAACGAGGCCACGCAACGTATCGATACCACCAGTGCGAGCGCTAAAGGCATTAAAGGCAAGACTTCGACAGCCCCCGCCTCACCAGACGATGAATCCGTTCCCATCAACGACGCAGGTCGCCTCTTCAGCGAGCCGAAACCCTATCAGCTCTTCCTCGGCCGTTTCGGCATTTTCGCCTTCATCTCGCTGCTGCAAAGCACATTCTCCTGCGCCGGCACGCTGCTTTTCCTGCGCGTCCACGCCGTCCATCCGATGCTGTTCATGCTCGCGGGCTGGGTTTCCGGCTTGGTCTACGCGTTCGTGATCTACACGCTCGTGGCCTGCTTCGGCACCATCGGCAAAGCGCTGACGGTTATCGTTCTGGTGATGCAGATTTCCGGATCCTCTGGCACTTATCCGCTACAAGTACTGCCGAAATTCGTCCAAGTCATCAACCCGTTCCTGCCGGCCACCCACTCCATCCAGGCCGCCCGCGCAGCCATCGCCGGCATCTACCAAAACGATTTCTGGATTCAGATGGGCATTGTCCTCATCTACGCTGCGGTCATGCTCGTCATCGGTCTCATCATGCCGAAGCCCTCGAAATTCAACACCTGGTTCTCCGGCCAAATGGAACGCACCAAGCTGATTTAAGGCTAAATTCACCGATAAAGGTCCGCGTAATCATGCCCGATCAACGAATTGACTATATGAAAAAGCACACGAATTGCGATTATCAAAATCAATAGTTGCGATTCGCGTGCTTTCAGAATGAAGCTGTTTCTCCCGATTATCCTTGGACTTTCGCGGCTTTCGTCGGGTTGGCGAAGGAAATCGGAGTATCACCCTGCTGGGCGCCCTCGACCTGAGCACCGGTAGAAGCCGGCTTGCCGCCTGCCGCCTCATAAGCTTCACGAGCCTTGTCGTCGTTCCACTGCTCACCGACCAGCACGCCGTGGTTGAGCATAATCTCGCGCTGCGCGCACGAAGCGACCAGCGCATCGTGCGTCACCACGATGATGGTCGTGCCCTGTTCATGCAGCTCGCGGAAGAGATCGAGCACAATCTTCTCATTCTTTTCGTCCAAGTTGCCGGTTGGCTCATCTGCCAAAATCAGCTTGGGGTGGTTAATCAACGCACGGGCGATGCACACACGCTGCTGCTCGCCGCCGGAAAGCTCGCTGGGCAGATGCTTCGCGCGGTCCTTCAGCCCCACGTGGTCGAGCGCTTCGAGCGCCTCCTTCTCATCGACCACGGAATGGTAGTACTGCGCCACCATCACGTTTTCGACAGCGGTCAGGTGCGGCACGAGGTAGAACTTCTGGAACACCAGCCCGATGACGTTCTTGCGCACATCAGCCAACTGGGTGGCGTTCAGATCGTTGAGTTCGCGACCCTCAAGCGTCACGGAACCCTTCGAGGGCGAATCCATGCAGCCAATGATGTTCATCAGCGTGGTTTTGCCGGAGCCGGACGAGCCGACGACCGCAAGCCACTGCCCCGCCGGCACGGTGAGACTGAGATCGTCCACCGCGTGAAGGTCGCCGTAGATCTTCGAAATATGATCAAGTTCGAGCAGCATAGCCACTCCTTTCACTCATTACCAAAATTTGTTTCGCGATGCAGGTAAACGGACTCTACCGCTCCCCAACAGTCCGTTTACCAGCACTAATATCAGTTTCCGTATCCGGCTTGTCTGTTCCGGCGCTCATATTCATCTCTTATTCCTCCTGCAGCACGACGGCCGGGTCGATCCGCACCGCGTTGCGCACCGGCGGCAGCGATGCAAGCACTGCGACCAACATGCTGACCAGCACAGAGGCGAGCGCCAGCGGCCAGTTGAGGGAAAGCTTCTGCCCGAAAACGGAAGCGCTGAGCGCATAAGCGAGCACATAGCCGATGGCCGTGCCGAGCAGCCCACCAATCAGCCCATAAAGCGCAGCTTCAACAGTGAACTCCACCGCGATGTTACGAGACGAAGCACCAAGCGCCTTGCGCAGGCCAATTTCATTGCGCCGCTGAGAGACGATGGACGAAATCGTGGTCCCCACGCCGACAAGTGTCAGCACGAGCACAACAACCGTCACGATCCAGAAGAGCGTTTGCAGCATCGTGATGATGCGCACATTGGACGAGGTAATCTTCGTGACCTTTTGCGCCTTAGCATTGAGCGAAGCCTTCTTGTTGACGCTACTGACGAGATTGCTCAGACCCGAGTCCGACGTATCAACCGAGAATTCAACGACATCCGCCCCGCGTTCAAAGCCGGTAAGCTTGTCAACATCGAGGTTATTGGCATAGACCATATCGTCCTCGCTGCCGCCGGTATCGACGATACCGTCCACCCGGAATTCCATGCCGCCCGCGTTGGGAGCGGTAGGCTTCCACTCGGCCAGCCGGACGGAGCCGGAATTAGTACCCGCATTCTCAGCGCTCATTCCAGTCAAATTCCATCCCAACGAGTCAACGGAACCAGAATAATCGCCCGTCGTATCCGCCGATTTCCATTCCGCAAGATTGACGGAACCAAGGTCAGAAGCAGACATCTTCATGCCTGGCATATTCCCCATATCGTGAGTGCCCATATGCGACATATCCATACCCGGCATATCCGGCGCTTTGGCCTCCGCCGACAGACTGTTCAGCGCCTTGCCCAGTTTGTCCTTGACCGTTGCGTCGGCCATACCTTGCTGAACATCATCGGCATGCGACGAATCGGACATCTTCATGCCCTTCATATTCGACATGTCATGACCCGAAGAATTGCCCTCAGTTGAGCTCGAAGAGCTAGAACCCGAACCACTAGTGTTGCCACTGCCAGCTGTAGAGCCGCTCGAACCTGAGCTTTCACTTCCCGAGCTTGAGCTGCCGGAACCACCAGTCCCGCCAGTCGCGGCGGCCACGCTTTTGCCGGGGCTGTATTTGATGGTGATAACCGAACCGATTTTGGCATCAAGCTTCGTCGCCGCGTCACGTCCGAGCATCACCCCGCCGTTCGACGGCCACTTGCCCTCAACACTCCAGTGATGGTTCAGCGCCTTCACCTCACGCGGATTGATGCCCGCCACCACGAACGGCAGCGAGTTGATACGCGTATTCTCATACCTATATGCAGCCGAGCGCTCGGAGCCAGCATTTTTCACCGTCGAGTTCAGCGCTGCGACGGTTTTCTGGTCAAACCCGGAATCCGCAACATTCGTGGTTTTGGAACCGTCAACGGCTTTCCCGCCGACAGTCCGCTGCGTCGGAGTGACGATAAGATTGGCGCCATAAGTCCGCATCTCCTCGTTCATCTGCTGCGGCACCGCCACGCAGATGGCAGCAAGGCAGAACAGCGTTGCCGCACCCACCAAGGAGGCGACTACAGCCATCATCGCTCGCGAGCGCCGGCGGAACACTGCGCTGAACAGCATACGGAAGAACATGCGACGGTTGGTCATCGGCCGTCCGACAGCCGCACTATCCGCAGCACTGTTGGCGGCAATGGAACCAGCGCTCGACCCTTTGACGCCATTCCCGGATTTTCCACGGGAATCGTCACGCTTCACTGCACTCATACCGTCCTCCTTTCAACGTTCATCGCTTTGATAATGGCGAAATTCCAAACACCAAAAACGCTCAGCCCAACGCAGGCATTCCTGCGCGATATTTCATATCGATCACCGGCCATGGAGCACCTCCGCCGGACGAAGATGCAGAATCGAACGAATCGAGGAGAACGAGGCGATCAGAATGGTCACAGCCAGCAGCACGAACACCAGCACGAACACCATCGGCCGCATCACCACTCCCGAGCCAAACACAACGTGTCCAATGACCTGCGCAAGCAACGAACCGAGCCCCGCACCGACCAGTCCGCCAATGAGCGAAATCACCGCCGTCTCGGTAAGCATCAGTCTTGAGACCGCACCGTCGGTCGCGCCGATGGCCTTGAGCAGCGCCAGTTCCGAACCACGCTCCCCAATCGAAGACGCCATCAGATTGGCCACAGCGATTGCCGCTGCGATCAAACTCAGTGCGGTCATCAGTATCATCACGGCCTGCGTCTTATGCAACACGTCGCCCTGCAGTGCCGCCACCTGCCGGACCTGCTTGGCGACGGCCCCCGGCATCACTTCCTCGATCTGATAGGCAATCGAAGACGGATAAGCCGTGCAATACCAGGTCTCCCATTCCTCCTGGCTCAATGCTGCGGGATCCTTCTCCGCTTTGCGAGCCAGATCGTTTTCTGGGGTCGTCAGTGCCTTGACCTCGATTTTGTCGATGGAATCCGGTAAATCGGCAAGTCTCTGCGCCGACCAAGAAGGAATATAGAGACCGTTGGAATCGTTGTCGCCCGAATCGAAAATCCCGACAATCCGCACGCGCTGGCTGCGATGTTGTCCGTCAGCCGTCGCCTTGGAAACCGTAACGGTCTGCCCGACTTTGGTATGGGTGGCGTTGGCCAAGTCCTTGCCCATCATGCCTTGGACCACACCATCGGAACTCTGGGAATTTGCTTTATTCGCGCCATTTTGAGCATTTTTGGAATCGGCGTTGGCGGTTTGCTTCCCGCTGTTATCGCCCATGTCCATATTCATGCTCATGTCCATGGCACTTCCCGATTGCCCATTCATTTGGCCACTATCGGTTTTGCTACTATCAGCCGTCGCCACGACCTTGCCCGTTCCCGCAGCTCCCGAACCGTCCTTGGCCCAGGCCCCGTCGACCTTCCACCACGAACGCATGCCCTTGACTCCGGCCACCACGCTCTCGCCGGTCGCCAGCGGCACTTTCTTGTTAAACCACGTCCCCGTCACCGGCACATTGCGTCCGTCAATCGTGGCGTTCACATTGAGTTCCGGCGCAAAATCGGTGATGTTGAACGCCCAGAACGTCGTTTTGATGCTAGGCACATCCGATTCCTTGAGGAACGAGGTCGGGTCCGCGGCTTCGTCAGCATTGCCGGCGTCCGCAGTATTGTACAGGTCCGATACCACCGCGTCGGCCTTGGGCTTGACGACGATATTCGAGCCATAAGTAGACAGTTCGGCGTTGAGCTTGTCGCCCACATCGAAGACGACACCAAGCATCGCTGCGCAAATCGTCGCCGACAGGCACACAGTCACCGCAATCAGCAATCGCCGCTTGAGCTGCCGCGAAAACGAGCGGAATACCATTCTCAGTAAAAACATCGTTACCTCCTACGCCAACTCGTACGTTCTCGGAGCGCATTGACACTGTGCACGCAACCGCCGTATCCCGAACATTGATATCTCTCGGCACTGAAATGACCAATATCTTGCACGTTCAAAGGCGGAAGCAAGAAAAGGGCCATTGAGCGACGCCTAGTGACCACTTTCTGGCATACGCGCGCGCTAATGCAAGAAAGTGGTCGCTGAGAGCCGCTCAGTGGCCCTTTTCTTGCATATCCATACGTCGAAGCAAGAAAATGGCCATTCGGATTCCCCCAACTGAGCATCTTGCACCCATTCATTCCGGCTCGCATGAACATTTCCATCTCGTTTGTCATTCGTCCACCTCACTCCTTGAAATGCGACGACAGTGCGTCGAGGTCGGAGGTGTGGATGGTGATCTTGCCATGCGAGGCCTCGTACGGGAACGGTATCGGGTTGCAGCCGCCCTTGAAACCGATGGTGGCCACGTTCATCTCCACCTCGCAGCGCTTGCAGATGATCTTGCCATCCTTCTCGTAGTAGCCCGCGTCGCCACAGGTCATGCACGCGTCGAGGCCCACACCGAAGGATCCGCCGTTCTTCTTGATGATGATGAAGCGCATCACCGTGCCGTCCTTGGCCTTGTACTGGAAGCGGTGCAGATGGCCGTCATCCACCTTGTTGAAGGCGATGGTCGCGATGCCGTTGTGCTGCGAATATCCTTCCGGCGGCGAAAGTGTGGGTTGCTCGTGGACTTTGGCAACTCCTGCAGTCAACGCAAACGTCACCACAATCATGGCGATCAAACTCCACGCACCAGCCGCTTTCGCACGCCTCCGGAACGCTTTGTGTTCGCGGACCACGGCATCATTGGCACCAGCCAGCGGCGTACGGAATCCGGCTACAATCGAGGCGATAACGGGAATGATGAAGACCAGCACCGAGGCGATGACCAGTTTCATATCATTGTTCGCCGCGAGAATCAACACATTAAATGCAGTGCCATCAAACTCGACAAACATCATCGACATCAGCAGCGAGCACAGCTGCGTCACATGCCGGACCAGCAAAACCAGCAGCATCAACATCGAAGCCGCAAGGAAACTGCCACGCACCGCAGTCGTGCGCATGGTACGGAAAATCGCCGCTGTCACGACGGCCGCGGCGATGCCCAGCGCAAAGCCGAGCGCCCGCAGCAGCATTTTGGAAGTGAACGGGGATTCGCCGGTCTCCACAAAACTGGTCAGCTGCATGAAAACATCCTGCGAAGCGAAGAACGTAGTCAAGGCAATACCAATCGCCGAAATCGCGTTGGCCACATGCAACCGAATCGGATGCTCGTGCCAGTCGCCCACGAGCCGCTTCGAGCAGGCCATAATCGCAAGTATCAACACATCACAGACCACGCATCCAATGAGCACCGGCAGATTGACCCCGGAACGCCGATCGACAATGACCAGCACGCGCAATACGGTAAAAATCAGTGCCGCGCCAATACCGACGAGCAGCCCATACAGCCGCCACTGCCGACTGACAGGTCTATCGCGCCCCTCGCCGACCCCGAGCAGCACGCTCAGCGTCATCACAAGCAGCGCCGGCGCCACCATCCCCGGCAGCACCCCCACAAATTCCTCGAGCATCCGCACTCCCTACTTAACTGACAATCCCTCATGACGCTGTGGTCTGTGGGGCATACTTGCTTCGACACCCTCCAGGCCGGTAGGCCAAGCTTTATGTCTCAGCAAGCATGCCCCACAGACCACAGCTCAACCAAAGACTCAGCCACTGAAAGTGCTGAAGCAGTCAAAACAACAAAATAAAAAGAAAAATATCAAACCATGTTTAACCAGGCATCACGTGAGTTCACAAATTTCTTAACTAAGCAAAAACTATTTTTATCCGCTCTAGTCGCTTTGCATCATGGTGAACATTCATATCAAAACGAGTTACACCCGTTGAGTGGTGGAGGAGGGGGACATGCTTGCTGAGGAGTAAAGCTTGGCCTACCGGCCTTGAGGGTTCCGAAGCAAGTATGTCCCCCTCCTCCACCACGTCATTGATTTCTCAAATTGATTTAGAAAATCACCACTGATGCACGACGTAATTCCAGTCGAACGTAGCCACAATCGGCTTCGTCCAGAAGCGGCCCTTGACGCCGGTGTCCGGGTCGACGTGCAGCGTCCAGCCGTTGGTCTCGGGGCTGTAGATGGTGTAGGTGAGCTTGTACTGACCGGCCTTGTCGAGCTTGATGTTGGCGCCGTAGTGCGGGCCGTCATCGGCGTTCATCTCCATGAACGTGCCGTCCTGCTTGTTGTTCGGGTCGTTCTTGTCCTGGATTTCGTACTTGACGGTAAGCTTCGGGATGAAGTCGCCGGTGCCGTAGCCGAGGTTGTTGTCCTTGAGCGCATGGATATCGGCCTCGAGATGGAGATTCGATTCAGCCGCGGAAAGTCCCATGCCCTGCGGGTACATATCAACCGGCTGGAAGTAGACGGTCGCAATGTTGAGCGGGAAAATCTGCTGGTCGTGTCCGATCGGAATCTCCTCGAACTTCGCGCCATTGCTGTTCGCCTTCTTATCCGATTTCTGCGAGGACGACGAGCTGGACTTGCCCTTGTCACTGGAAGCAGAACCCGAACCGTTCGACCCGCAAGCGGCGAGCGAGAACGCGAGCGCACCTGCGACCACAGCGGCCAGCAGGCCGGTCAGTTTGCTTTTCTTCATTGTTTTCTCCTGTTTATTTTTGGAATATCTATCATTAAATTTTTCTAAGACGGTATATGTCGAACGGCTCGTCGACAGCGATTTACCGTTCCCTTTCCCGACCACGTTATGCTGCGAGTTCAGCGGAATCGGCCGATTCCCTGGCTTTCACCGCCTTCCTACAACCCCGCACATCAGCAACCATGAACAAGGCCATGGGTGCCTCAGCGGCAATCGTCTTGGTATTCATTTCGCGATGGCCTCCTTGGAATCAGAAGGTTGAGCAGCGTTCATCACTTTTTCGTGATGCTTGCGGATACCGAAAACGACGAACAATCCGATAATCACCACAGCCGCGATAATCTGCGCGACGATGGTTTCGGTGTATGGATACAGCCCAAGCCATTCGTTGGTCGGCATAGTCGCCAAGTACGTTCCGTTGATGGCATCGCCTTCGATCAGCGAGTGCACGCCACCGCCGGCGAACGTAACGGCCAACACGGCCAGCAACGCCGAGGTGATAAGGAAGAACGGATGCAACGGAATGTGCACGGAAGTGAAGCGGATCAACACGAATACGAGAACCAGCACGACCGCAGCCGCCAAACCGCCGATCCACATGCCCTTCGAATCCTTGGTCATCGAGTAGACGCTCTGGTAGAACATCACGGTCTCGGCACCTTCACGGAAGACGGCCAGGAAGCTCAGCATCGCAAGCGAAACGACGCCAGCGAATGTCAGCGAATCGGCTGCGGCCACGCCCGAAACGGCCTTTTTCGTCTTATCGCCGATATAGTTTTGCCACGCTTCAACATCGGATTTCGAGAGCATCCAGTTGCTTGTGTAGATGAGCATGCACATCGCGATGAGTGCGACCACACCCTCCATAATCTCCTGTTGCGGCCCGTTGCCGTTGAAGAACACTGCGAACAGCACTGCCATCAGCCCCGAGCCAATGAGACCGACGATGACGCCAAGATAAATCCACTTGACAAGTTTTTTGTTATCGCTTTTGAGCATGTAGGCGATGATGGCCGCGACCACCAGAAGCGCTTCAAGTCCTTCACGCACCAGAATCAAGAACGACTGCCCGATTGAGCTGGTAGCGAATTTCGTGGCTCCATTGACCTGATCTTCGGCCCCGCCATCAAGTTTTTTCGCATCGACATTGAGGTTGGCCTTGAGCTCATCGGCCTGCTTCTTGATGCCGGCAGGCGCGTCCCCACGCACCATGGCCTTGCGCAGTTCCTTGAAGCAGCTTTCCATATAGGAGACGCGAGAGCCCGAAATCGCGTTCATCACGTTCTTTTCGAAGCCGAGCTTTTCGTAGTACTGGTAATAGGCTTCGTTGACCTTATCGGCGCCCTTTTCGCCGTCCCCGGCTTTCGAAGCGGCAACGCCCTGATCGATGACCTTGCCCATCTGCCCCGCGACCTGAAGCCAGGTGCGGTTTCCCTTGCCATAGAACTTGGTCTTCTTGTTCTTCTGCAGCACCTTGCGCTGTTCCTTGACCGCCTGCTCGATCTGAGCCGCATAAGCCTTGGGCTTGGCAAGGTTTGGACTGGCATCGAGCTGTGCCGAAGCGTCGTCAAGCTCGCCGGAAAGCGCAGAAATCTGCGCAGCCAAATCGGCCCCGTGCCCGTCGCTATACGTCAGTTGCTGCACGGACTGGAACTGATTCATCTCGCCTTGCTGACGATCGGCGCCCAGCGTTTCCTGCACCGCGCGGCTGAAATTGGAAGCCGTATATCTGGTCGAAACCGCACTCATCTGCGAGGCGGCCGTAGTCCTGTCACCCGAAGCATAAGTGCTGTTGACTTGCGCGAGGCCCTTACCAAGGTCTTTGGCCACCCCACCCCAAGTGTCGTCTTCCGCCGTAACAGTATCGGCCACAGCCTGCACTGAATAGCCTTGATTCCCAGCGGCTGCAGTTGACTCCAAAGCATCCGCCTTGATTACCAAACCGCTAGGTCGTATCTGGCTCTCAGCTGCCACTCCTTCATTGGAGTATGCACGTTCTGCAGTTGTTTGATTACTTTGTACTAGCTGGTTTGCTTCGACTCGGCTATCTGAATCATAAGAAACATTTGAGCTTACGGTGCTTGAAGATTTACCATCTCCTGCAACTGCAGTGTTCTGCGGCACCAGCAACGACGCAATCATTGCCGCTACCGCCAGCAGTGGCAACAATGCCACAAACTTGGCCAGCCTTGTCTTCGCACGCATTGGCGCTCCGCTTCACTCTATTACGCGACACTATTGTGCCGTTGTGTCTCCAAATAGAATAAAGGAAAATAAATCAGAAAAAAAGACTTGTTTTTTAAATTTTTTTATGGTATTAAACGCCAGAATTTCAACATTTTGCGACATTTCATACAATTTATACATCCATAAGTATCGTTCGGAGTATCCCGAAGAGAAGTATTAGATTTGACAAATCAAGTTTATACTATAAACTACTTTGTAATTGCAGCAATTAGTCAATCAACTAACTAACCAGCTTCCTGGAGGGCAGCAGCGATGCTAGAGAACAAATCTTCAGACAATGAGCAGATTCCGAATCCAGTTGATGCACTGAATATCGTGAAAACGCAACGAAAACGAACAAATCTGGCCAGAAATCAAGGATCTTATATTCATTTTGGCATCTGGGGAGCCGCTTGGCTCATTGGCTACTCGATTCTCGCCCTCGGAACCACACCTCTCACAGGCGGTGACACCACCACCAGTGCATGGTCATTCATCATCTTCGCCATCGCATTGATTTTGGCTTTCATCGCTTCCTGCCTTCTGAACGTGCGGGACGCATCCGGTATCCGATCCGAAAACCCGATGTTCCATTATTTCAAACGCATGGGGAAAGTAGCCGGTTGGTCGTACCCTCTTGCGTTTATCTTCAGCATGTGCGGTCTTGCGATATTCGCAGACAAATACGGTCCCGGAAACACTGAGATGTCAGTGCTCTACAACTTCGTGGTGCCGCTGATACTCGGACTCATCTACTGGCTCCAAGGCGCCATGTACAACGACCTCACACTATCAATCACCGGCGTATGGATGATGGCGCTAAGCTGGAGCACAATTCTCGCTGGCATACCTGTAGGATATTGGATTATGGCCTTGCTTGGCGGCGGCGGACTGCTGATAGCTTTCCTTGCGGCGCTGATATTCGCACACCATCGAGCAGCCGAAACCGTTGCCAATCTGGATCAGGAGCAGCATGCATGAGTGAGCAGCTCAATCCCGTCATTCACGCGCCTTCGCGACTACGAATCATGACCACACTGACCAGTCTGAACGACGACGAATCCATATCATTCTCAAAACTCAAGCAGCTTCTCAATATGACCAATGGCAACCTCTCGGTTCACCTGACCAAACTGGAGGAAGCCGGGTATATCTCCACCGAAAAGACCTTCGAAGGTAGAAAACCTGCCACCTACGTTTCAGTGACTTCGGCGGGCCGAGACGCGTTCGCAACGTATCTGCACGATTTGCAGGCTTTGTTGAAGCCGGCAACGGACAAATCGCCCTCTCCAAAGAAATAAAATCACAATCGATATGCCAAGTTATATTCGTTTTATAGCCAAATGAATATAACTTGGCATTTCTTCAATAAGGAGCAGGCGATGGCACATATCAGCGACGATATGATCGACCCAGAACTACGAGACACCGGTCAAATGATTCGGCGCGTTTTACCGTACTTTACCCCGACATCGATCCGCTGGGCGAACCGAGCGACTCGTCTGCTGAATGGGGCTAACTATACGCATTTGCATTATGAACAGCAGCATCTGCGCAGGCCTGACGGAAGTAGCCTCCGTATCTGTATCTACAGCCCGAAAGCCAATCGTGCCAGCAAAGACGCCAATGCGGATACTTCCCTTAAATCGACTCCCGGCATTCTATGGATTCACGGCGGTGGATTCGCTCTTGAATCCCCGGAACTCGAAGCCTTTTATTTTGAAAAAATAGTGGACGCGACCAATGCAGTTCTCGTGGCTCCCGACTACCGCAAATCCACCGAAGCTCCGTATCCTGCGGCTCTTGAGGATTGTTATTGGACACTGCTGTGGCTAAGAGACCACGCCAGGCAACTTGGCGTACGCCCTGACCAATTGATTGTTGCAGGAGCCAGCGCAGGCGGCAATCTTACAGCTGCAGTCAGTCTTTGGCCCGGGACCGAAAAGACGTAAATATCGCCTTCCAAGTGCCAATCTGCCCGATGTTGGACGACCGCGAGACCCCAAGTTCATGCGACAACGATGCTCCCGTCTGGAACACTGCTTCAAATCGTTTGTGTTGGAATATGTATCTGGGAAATCGAAGAGTTACTGGTGACGTACCGGCATATGCCGCCCCAGCCAGGGCTGAAGATTTAAGCGGGCTTCCTCCGACGTTGAGCTATGTGGGTGATATCGAACCGTTCCACGATGAAACGGTCACCTATATGGATCGCCTTGCCGCTGCCGGCGTGGAGACGAAGTTCCGTGTCTTCCCCGGAGCGTTCCACGTCTTCGACGCATTGGTGCCCCATGCCAAAATCTCTGAAAACGCAACAGACTTCCTGCTAGACGGCTTCGAATACGGAATCGAAAATTTCCTCACAGCTCAGAGTTGAGGCCATTCGGGACACAGTGTCGGGTGTCGGTTTCCGTCTTGAAAGCCGGCGTCCCGATGGGCCCCGATCGCGGCGTCGTCGCCGTCGGCCGCGGCCAGGGTCGCTTCCCCGTGGCCCGTCCGTCGCGGGGCGTCGAGCGCCTTCCTCGACAGGGACCGGGCATGGCCTCGGTTCCGGAATTCCGGCAAAGTCGCCACGTAGGCGGCCAGGGGCATGCCTTTGGATTCCGTCAACCGTTGAATAGGCCGCGCCGCGGGGTGCCGGCGCCTTGCACGGGGCGGTGGGGCACGACATCATTGTCCGTGTCATTTACGGCTCCTGTTTTTCCGGAATCCCATGCCCGGCCGTTTTACATGTTCATCTCAAGCTGCCGTGTAGGTCCCACGCTGTTCCGCGGGGCCTGGCCGCGGCGGTGGTTTTGTTGGTTGCGTCCCGGGCCTTGCGGGGTTCCGCGGGTGTGTGGGAGGCCGTGCGGGGTGCCGGGTATGCGAAAGGCCCCGCGGGGGCCGTGAGGCTCGACCGCGGGGTCTTCGTGAAGTGTGGTGCGGCGGCGGGCTACTCTCCCACACCCTGTCGGGTGCAGTACCATCGCCGTGCCAGGCCTTAGCTTCCGGGTTCGGAATGGGACCGGGCGTCTCCCCTGGGCTATGGCCGCCGCAAATCTTATATTATGCATGTGGGTCCGTGGACCCGCCATGGGATGTGGCGGCCCGGGAACCGGAAAGCGGACGCGGTGTCGGATGCGTTGAATCGAGTTGTGTCGTCCAAGCGCTAGTGCTGCCTGGAGTCAATCGCAGAGGATGCCTCACGCCCCATCCCGAGGGATGGGAGTGTGATTGCCTTTCGGCCGTTAGTACCGGTCGGCTCCGCCCCTCGCGGGGCTTCCACGTCCGGCCTATCAACCAGGTGTTCTCGCCTGGGGCCTACAGGGACTCGAAGTCCCAAAGGAATACTGATCTCGGAGCAGGCTTCCCGCTTAGATGCTTTCAGCGGTTATCCCTTCCGAACGTAGCCAACCGGCCGTGCCGCTGGCGCGACAACCGGCATACCAGAGGTTCGTCCACCCAGGTCCTCTCGTACTATGGGCAGGTCTCCTCAATATTCCAACGAGCGCAGAGGATAGAGACCAAACTGTCTCACGACGTTCTGAACCCAGCTCGCGTGCCGCTTTAATCGGCGAACGGCCGAACCCTTGGGACCTGCTACAGCCCCAGGATGCGACGAGCCGACATCGAGGTGCCAAACCATCCCGTCGATATGGACTCTTGGGAATGATCAGCCTGTTATCCCCGGGGTACCTTTTATCCGTTGAGCGATGCCGCGCCCGTGCGCCGGCACCGGATCACTATCTCCGACTTTCGTCCCTGCTCGACCCGTCAGTCTCACAGTCAAGCCCGCTTGTGCGATTGCACTCAACACCCGATTGCCAACCGGGCTGAGCGGACCTTTGAGCGCCTCCGTTATCCTTTGGGAGGCAACCGCCCCAGTTAAACTACCCGCCAGGCACTGTCCCTGACACGGATGACGTGTCGAGGTTAGACATCAAATGGAGACAGAGCGGTATTTCACCTTGCGGCTCCACACGGGCTGGCGCCCGCGCTTCGAAGCCTCCCGCCTATGCTACACAGTTTCCACCTAATGACAATACCAAGGTATAGTAAAGGTCCCGGGGTCTTTTCGTCCTTCTGCGCTTAACGAGCATCTTTACTCGTACTGCAATTTCGCCGAGCTCCTGGTCGAGACAGTGGGGAAGTCGTTACGCCATTCGTGCAGGTCGGAACTTACCCGACAAGGAATTTCGCTACCTTAGGATGGTTATAGTTACCACCGCCGTTTACCGGGGCTTGAATTCACCGCTGCCCCCGAACGAGTCGGGATGACGGATCCTCTTAACCTTCCGGCACCGGGCAGGCGTCAGTGCATATACAGCGGCTTGCGCCTTCGCATGCACCTGTGTTTTTGGTAAACAGTCGCTACCCCCTGGTCTGTGCCACCCCCCGAAGCTCCCCGCGCAAGGCGGTTCACCCCAGGGGGTCTCCCTTATACCGAAGGCACGGGAGTGATTTGCCGAGTTCCTTGACCAGGATTCGCTCGATCGCTTTGGTATTCTCTACCTGACCACCTGTGTCGGTTTGCGGTACGGGCGCCGCAGCACCTCGCGCCGAAGCTTTTCTCGGCAACGGAAACCACCGGATTCGGCCCCAACGGGCCCCACCATCGCGCCTCGCCCTCGCGCGCCCCGGATTTGCCTGGGGTGCGGGCTGCACGCTTGGCCACGGACTACCACCGCCGCGGCCGGCTCTTCCATTGCGTCACTCCTGCGCTGGCCTACCGGAAGGTCTGTCCCAACCACCACACGTCCGGCACCCCGAAGGGAGCCATCGATGCGGCGGGAGGTTAGTACCCGACTTTCGGCCCGGACGGTCCTGCGCCGGTACGGGAATATCGACCCGTTCGTCCATTCGACTACGCCTGTCGGCCTCGCCTTAGGACCCGACTCACCCGGGGACGATGAACGTGGCCCCGGAACCCTTGGTCATCCAGCGGACGGGATCCTCACCCGTCTCTCGCTACTCATGTCTGCATTCTCGCTCCCGCACGGTCCACGGCTCGCTTACGCGGCCGCTTCACCCCGTACGGGACGCTCTCCTACCCAGCGTCCAAAAGGACGCTGCCGCGTCTTCGGTGGCGTGCTTGAGCCCCGCTACATTGTCGGCGCGGAACCACTAGACCAGTGAGCTGTTACGCACTCTTTCAAGGGTGGCTGCTTCTGAGCCAACCTCCTGGCTGTCTATGCGACTCCACATCCTTTCCCACTTAGCACGCGCTTCGGGACCTTAGACGACGATCTGGGCTGTTTCCCTTTCGACGACGGAGCTTATCCCCCGCCGACTCACTGCCGCGCTATAGCGCCACGGGTATTCGGAGTTTGGTTGCCCTCGGTACGCGATACGCGCCCTCAGGCATCCAGTAGCTCTACCCCCCGGGCGAACCACACGACGCTGCACCTAAATGCATTTCGGAGAGAACCAGCTATCACGGAATTTGATTGGCCTTTCACCCCTAGCCCCAAGTCATCCCCCCCAGTTTTCAACCTAGGTGGGTCCGGTCCTCCACGCGGTCTTACCCGCGCTTCAACCTGCTCAGGGCTAGATCATCCCGCTTCGGGTCCAGGACAAGCGACTCAAACGCCTTTTGAGACTCGCCTTCGCTACGGCTCCCCACGACGGGTTAGCCTCGCCACTTGCCACTGACTCGCAGACTCATTTTTCGATAGGCACGCCGTCACCCCTCAAGGAGGCTCCGACGGTTCGTAGGCGCACGGTTTCAGAAACTATTTCATTCCCCTCCCGGGGTGCTTTTCACCTTTCCCTCACGGTACTCGTTCGCTATCGGTCAGACAGTCATATCTAGGCTTACCCCACGGTCGGGGCGGATTCACACGGGATTCCACGAGTCCCGTGCTACTTGGGAACCTGGATCGGAAGGCAGCGCGCGACCGGCTACGGGGCCATCACCCTCTACGGCCGGGAATTCAATCCCGTTCGCCTAGCACGCCGCTTTATGACTTCCGCCGGACGCTCCAGCATCCGGGCACCAGGCCCCACAACACCCGCCGCGCAACGCCTGGAGGCTATCACACGCGGCCGGTTTGGCCTGATCCGCTTTCGCTCGCCACTACTCACGGAATATCCTTTCCTGCAGGTACTGAGATGTTTCACTTCCCTGCGTACCCCCCGCACGAATGCGGTGCCGGCCCATACGGCCGGCGGGTCCCCCCCATTCGGAAATCCTCGGATCAAAGCCCTGTCGGCGGCTCCCCGAGGCCTATCGCGGCCCCACACGTCCTTCATCGGTACTGTCTGCCAAGGCATCCACCATACGCCCTTACCAGCAACACACACCCATACAGGCTGCATGCCGCAAGGACCTTCTGCGAAAAACTCTGGACAACACATCATCACACTATGAATGATCACAAAACGATCGACCAAATCCCCAGATTCAAAAGAATCGGAGACCGGTCTTAAAAATTGCATCTAACAAAGCAAGAACATATTCTTGCTCGCGTCCACTATCCAGTTCTCAAGCCACCACGCACCGACGCGTCCGGCCGCCCCATCCGGGAAGGCCCTCAGCGAAGGGCATCGAATCGCACCGTCACAAGGACGGGGTGGCGATCCGGGAGCCCAAAAGCATGCCCACACGACCTCGTATGTAAAGTTGTAATCTTCTGATCTTTTCCACACCAGCAGGACCACACCAGGGAACATCCCCGGCAGGCCCGACACCGGATGCCGAACAGCATCCTGAATTCTCCGTAGAAAGGAGGTGATCCAGCCGCACCTTCCGGTACGGCTACCTTGTTACGACTTAGTCCCAATCACGAGCCTCACCTTAGACGGCTCCGCCCACAAAGGTTCGGACACCGGCTTCGGGTGCTGCCCACTTTCATGACTTGACGGGCGGTGTGTACAAGGCCCGGGAACGCATTCACCGCGGCGTTGCTGATCCGCGATTACTAGCGACTCCGCCTTCATGGAGTCGGGTTGCAGACTCAATCCGAACTGAGACCGGTTTTAAGGGATCCGCTCCATGTCGCCATGTCGCATCCCGTTGTACCGGCCATTGTAGCATGCGTGAAGCCCTGGACGTAAGGGGCATGATGATCTGACGTCATCCCCACCTTCCTCCGAGTTGACCCCGGCGGTCCCTTGTGAGTTCCCACCATAACGTGCTGGCAACACAAGGCGAGGGTTGCGCTCGTTGCGGGACTTAACCCAACATCTCACGACACGAGCTGACGACGACCATGCACCACCTGTGAACCGGCCCCGAAGGGAAGCCCCATCTCTGAGGCGATCCGGAACATGTCAAGCCCAGGTAAGGTTCTTCGCGTTGCATCGAATTAATCCGCATGCTCCGCCGCTTGTGCGGGCCCCCGTCAATTTCTTTGAGTTTTAGCCTTGCGGCCGTACTCCCCAGGCGGGATGCTTAACGCGTTAGCTCCGACGCGGAACCCGTGGAATGGGCCCCACATCCAGCATCCACCGTTTACGGCGTGGACTACCAGGGTATCTAATCCTGTTCGCTCCCCACGCTTTCGCTCCTCAGCGTCAGTAACAGCCCAGAGACCTGCCTTCGCCATTGGTGTTCTTCCCGATATCTACACATTCCACCGTTACACCGGGAATTCCAGTCTCCCCTACTGCACTCAAGCCCGCCCGTATCCGGCGCAGACCCATCGTTAAGCGATGGGCTTTCACACCAGACGCGACGAACCGCCTACGAGCTCTTTACGCCCAATAAATCCGGATAACGCTTGCGCCCTACGTATTACCGCGGCTGCTGGCACGTAGTTAGCCGGCGCTTATTCGAAGGGTACACTCACTCTCGCTTGCTCCCCAACAAAAGCGGTTTACAACCCGAAGGCCTTCATCCCGCACGCGGCGTCGCTGCATCAGGGTTCCCCCCATTGTGCAATATTCCCCACTGCTGCCTCCCGTAGGAGTCTGGGCCGTATCTCAGTCCCAATGAGGCCGGTCGCCCTCTCAGGCCGGCTACCCGTCAAAGCCTTGGTGGGCCGTTGCCCCGCCAACAAGCTGATAGGACGCGACCCCATCCCATGTCGGTAACCCTTTCCCGCGATCACATGCGATCACGCGGAACACCCGGCATTACCACCCGTTTCCAGGAGCTATTCCGGAACATGGGGCAGGTTGGTCACGCATTACTCTCCCGTTCGCCACTCTCACCACGGTGCAAGCACCATGGATCCCGTTCGACTTGCATGTGTTAAGCACGCCGCCAGCGTTCATCCTGAGCCAGAATCGAACCCTCCACAAAAAACATGAAAGGCCGAACAAATCGGCTCCATACAAAATAATTGACGGAACCATTCCATAAGGGGGAATGGTCCACACTAAAAACCCCGACACGAATTAAGCCCCCTAGGACACCCCGAAACGGGGCACGCGCCGGACTGGCAATCAAAAAAGCTTTACAATAAAAAGTAGTACAGACACACTCTTGAGTTCTCAAACCACCACCACACCAACAACTTCAATCAATCTCGAAGATTTGTTGTCGCCGTCAGGCAGCAAGTAGATAACTTACACGAGGTTGCCCCCGAGCGCAAGTCCTATTCGAACAAAAGGTCAAAATTCGGTGAAATTTCAACGTTTCTTCGGCGTGTTGAAATTACGGGTATTAAGCATTTTAAGGCTGTTTGCGGCGTAGAAAATCCTAAAAAATAATCAGAAAATATTCTGGTTCGTTCATTATCGGCGTGTCTTCGTTGGTGAAGACAAGAAACTGTCACCCCTCTTTATGGGGGAGCAGCAACCACGATCAACATCAGCCAAGTCTTGATACCAATGTCCTGAGTATTCAAGCTATAACCGTCAAATGCCGATAATGGACATTATGTTCGTTTAAGTAGCCACCAGTCATGAGTCACCGTTGATCCGAACATCAAGAGTCGCTCACATACATTTTCGTAAACATCAAAGCACCAAAGAGAGCTTAGGCATTTAGCAGTAGGTAAAAACCCGACATTGAAGATTCAAGCTTTACTTATTATCCGAACTTCAACTTGAATGTTACGTAAGCAGAAATTCCTGGTTATAGAGGCAGGTACACATAGAAAGAGAATGCGGCTGAGTTTCTCGCAGCCTCTCCGTTCATCTCAATTGTGTACGCGGGCAAGATAGAGCTTCTTTTATTCGTAATGGCTCCATGCCGCATATATCGTTACGGTCTGCGTATCGTCATCGATATCGTAGACAACACGATGCTGGCTGTTAATCCGTCGAGAATACAATCCTCTGCTAACCGGCTGCAACTTTTCAAATGATTGAGTCGGCTGGTAGGGGTCGGACTTCAGATCTGAGACTACCTGCATGAATGATTGCTGAAGATGTGAACGCTTGAGTTTTTTAAGATCGGATTTGGCCGAGTTCTTGATTACGACGCGGTACGTCACAGCGTATCCCAATCGATGTCATCGATATCCGTGGTTCCGCTGTCATCAGCGCGACGTTTTTCAGCCGTTGCAAGAGTGCCTGTATTCTCCAGGTAGAGGGTTTCCATAATTGAGTTCCAATCGGTACGATTGACTACCACTGCTTCCTCGTCCTTGTTGCCTCTTGCAGGAGAAATAACTACCGGCTTACGCTGAACATTGACATCCTTGAGAATCTGGTACAGATTCTTCCTTGCTGCCGTCGGAGTATACGTATCCATTTTTGCCGCCCTACTAAAGTCTCGTTATTATTAACGTACGTTATGCGGTACGTTTAATGATGAGTGTAGCATATGCTGTTCCGCTCATGGAGTTTAAAACTTGCTTCTGAATCCGAATGCTGAAAACGCTAAGACCTGAAGCCCGTGTCACGGTGCCATGAGTTTCGGTGTGCGGTGTTTGGTGCGTGGCCCTGCGTGTGGGGCCTGGCCGCGGGTTCACGCGGGTTGCGTCCCGTGTTCTGGTGTGTGTGGCCTTGGGTTCGGTATGGCTGGCCCGGCCGTGCGGGGTGCCGGGTATGCGAAAGGCCCCGCGGGGGCCGTGAGGCTCGACCGCGGGGTCTTCGTGAAGTGTGGTGCGGCGGCGGGCTACTCTCCCACACCCTGTCGGGTGCAGTACCATCGCCGTGCCAGGCCTTAGCTTCCGGGTTCGGAATGGGACCGGGCGTCTCCCCTGGGCTATGGCCGCCGCAAATCTTATATTATGCATGTGGGTCCGTGGACCCGCCATGGGATGTGGCGGCCCGGGAACCGGAAAGCGGACGCGGTGTCGGATGCGTTGAATCGAGTTGTGTCGTCCAAGCGCTAGTGCTGCCTGGAGTCAATCGCAGAGGATGCCTCACGCCCCATCCCGAGGGATGGGAGTGTGATTGCCTTTCGGCCGTTAGTACCGGTCGGCTCCGCCCCTCGCGGGGCTTCCACGTCCGGCCTATCAACCAGGTGTTCTCGCCTGGGGCCTACAGGGACTCGAAGTCCCAAGGAATACTGATCTCGGAGCAGGCTTCCCGCTTAGATGCTTTCAGCGGTTATCCCTTCCGAACGTAGCCAACCGGCCGTGCCGCTGGCGCGACAACCGGCATACCAGAGGTTCGTCCACCCAGGTCCTCTCGTACTATGGGCAGGTCTCCTCAATATTCCAACGAGCGCAGAGGATAGAGACCAAACTGTCTCACGACGTTCTGAACCCAGCTCGCGTGCCGCTTTAATCGGCGAACGGCCGAACCCTTGGGACCTGCTACAGCCCCAGGATGCGACGAGCCGACATCGAGGTGCCAAACCATCCCGTCGATATGGACTCTTGGGAATGATCAGCCTGTTATCCCCGGGGTACCTTTTATCCGTTGAGCGATGCCGCGCCCGTGCGCCGGCACCGGATCACTATCTCCGACTTTCGTCCCTGCTCGACCCGTCAGTCTCACAGTCAAGCCCGCTTGTGCGATTGCACTCAACACCCGATTGCCAACCGGGCTAGCGGACCTTTGAGCGCCTCCGTTATCCTTTGGGAGGCAACCGCCCCAGTTAAACTACCCGCCAGGCACTGTCCCTGACACGGATGACGTGTCGAGGTTAGACATCAAATGGAGACAGAGCGGTATTTCACCTTGCGGCTCCACACGGGCTGGCGCCCGCGCTTCGAAGCCTCCCGCCTATGCTACACAGTTTCCACCTAATGACAATACCAAGGTATAGTAAAGGTCCCGGGGTCTTTTCGTCCTTCTGCGCTTAACGAGCATCTTTACTCGTACTGCAATTTCGCCGAGCTCCTGGTCGAGACAGTGGGGAAGTCGTTACGCCATTCGTGCAGGTCGGAACTTACCCGACAAGGAATTTCGCTACCTTAGGATGGTTATAGTTACCACCGCCGTTTACCGGGGCTTGAATTCACCGCTGCCCCCGAACGAGTCGGGATGACGGATCCTCTTAACCTTCCGGCACCGGGCAGGCGTCAGTGCATATACAGCGGCTTGCGCCTTCGCATGCACCTGTGTTTTTGGTAAACAGTCGCTACCCCCTGGTCTGTGCCACCCCCCGAAGCTCCCCGCGCAAGGCGGTTCACCCCAGGGGGTCTCCCTTATACCGAAGGCACGGGAGTGATTTGCCGAGTTCCTTGACCAGGATTCGCTCGATCGCTTTGGTATTCTCTACCTGACCACCTGTGTCGGTTTGCGGTACGGGCGCCGCAGCACCTCGCGCCGAAGCTTTTCTCGGCAACGGAAACCACCGGATTCGGCCCCAACGGGCCCCACCATCGCGCCTCGCCCTCGCGCGCCCCGGATTTGCCTGGGGTGCGGGCTGCACGCTTGGCCACGGACTACCACCGCCGCGGCCGGCTCTTCCATTGCGTCACTCCTGCGCTGGCCTACCGGAAGGTCTGTCCCAACCACCACACGTCCGGCACCCCGAAGGGAGCCATCGATGCGGCGGGAGGTTAGTACCCGACTTTCGGCCCGGACGGTCCTGCGCCGGTAGGGAATATCGACCCGTTCGTCCATTCGACTACGCCTGTCGGCCTCGCCTTAGGACCCGACTCACCCGGGGACGATGAACGTGGCCCCGGAACCCTTGGTCATCCAGCGGACGGGATCCTCACCCGTCTCTCGCTACTCATGTCTGCATTCTCGCTCCCGCACGGTCCACGGCTCGCTTACGCGGCCGCTTCACCCCGTACGGGACGCTCTCCTACCCAGCGTCCAAAAGGACGCTGCCGCGTCTTCGGTGGCGTGCTTGAGCCCCGCTACATTGTCGGCGCGGAACCACTAGACCAGTGAGCTGTTACGCACTCTTTCAAGGGTGGCTGCTTCTGAGCCAACCTCCTGGCTGTCTATGCGACTCCACATCCTTTCCCACTTAGCACGCGCTTCGGGACCTTAGACGACGATCTGGGCTGTTTCCCTTTCGACGACGGAGCTTATCCCCCGCCGACTCACTGCCGCGCTATAGCGCCACGGGTATTCGGAGTTTGGTTGCCCTCGGTACGCGATACGCGCCCTCAGGCATCCAGTAGCTCTACCCCCCGGGCGAACCACACGACGCTGCACCTAAATGCATTTCGGAGAGAACCAGCTATCACGGAATTTGATTGGCCTTTCACCCCTAGCCCCAAGTCATCCCCCCAGTTTTCAACCTAGGTGGGTCCGGTCCTCCACGCGGTCTTACCCGCGCTTCAACCTGCTCAGGGCTAGATCATCCCGCTTCGGGTCCAGGACAAGCGACTCAAACGCCTTTTGAGACTCGCCTTCGCTACGGCTCCCCCACGACGGGTTAGCCTCGCCACTTGCCACTGACTCGCAGACTCATTTTTCGATAGGCACGCCGTCACCCCTCAAGGAGGCTCCGACGGTTCGTAGGCGCACGGTTTCAGAAACTATTTCATTCCCCTCCCGGGGTGCTTTTCACCTTTCCCTCACGGTACTCGTTCGCTATCGGTCAGACAGTCATATCTAGGCTTACCCCACGGTCGGGGCGGATTCACACGGGATTCCACGAGTCCCGTGCTACTTGGGAACCTGGATCGGAAGGCAGCGCGCGACCGGCTACGGGGCCATCACCCTCTACGGCCGGGAATTCAATCCCGTTCGCCTAGCACGCCGCTTTATGACTTCCGCCGGACGCTCCAGCATCCGGGCACCAGGCCCCACAACACCCGCCGCGCAACGCCTGGAGGCTATCACACGCGGCCGGTTTGGCCTGATCCGCTTTCGCTCGCCACTACTCACGGAATATCCTTTCCTGCAGGTACTGAGATGTTTCACTTCCCTGCGTACCCCCCGCACGAATGCGGTGCCGGCCCATACGGCCGGCGGGTCCCCCCATTCGGAAATCCTCGGATCAAAGCCCTGTCGGCGGCTCCCCGAGGCCTATCGCGGCCCCACACGTCCTTCATCGGTACTGTCTGCCAAGGCATCCACCATACGCCCTTACCAGCAACACACACCCATACAGGCTGCATGCCGCAAGGACCTTCTGCGAAAAACTCTGGACAACACATCATCACACTATGAATGATCACAAAACGATCGACCAAATCCCCAGATTCAAAAGAATCGGAGACCGGTCTTAAAAATTGCATCTAACAAAGCAAGAACATATTCTTGCTCGCGTCCACTATCCAGTTCTCAAGCCACCACGCACCGACGCGTCCGGCCGCCCCATCCGGGAAGGCCCTCAGCGAAGGGCATCGAATCGCACCGTCACAAGGACGGGGTGGCGATCCGGGAGCCCAAAAGCATGCCCACACGACCTCGTATGTAAAGTTGTAATCTTCTGATCTTTTCCACACCAGCAGGACCACACCAGGGAACATCCCCGGCAGGCCCGACACCGGATGCCGAACAGCATCCTGAATTCTCCGTAGAAAGGAGGTGATCCAGCCGCACCTTCCGGTACGGCTACCTTGTTACGACTTAGTCCCAATCACGAGCCTCACCTTAGACGGCTCCGCCCACAAAGGTTCGGACACCGGCTTCGGGTGCTGCCCACTTTCATGACTTGACGGGCGGTGTGTACAAGGCCCGGGAACGCATTCACCGCGGCGTTGCTGATCCGCGATTACTAGCGACTCCGCCTTCATGGAGTCGGGTTGCAGACTCCAATCCGAACTGAGACCGGTTTTAAGGGATCCGCTCCATGTCGCCATGTCGCATCCCGTTGTACCGGCCATTGTAGCATGCGTGAAGCCCTGGACGTAAGGGGCATGATGATCTGACGTCATCCCCACCTTCCTCCGAGTTGACCCCGGCGGTCCCTTGTGAGTTCCCACCATAACGTGCTGGCAACACAAGGCGAGGGTTGCGCTCGTTGCGGGACTTAACCCAACATCTCACGACACGAGCTGACGACGACCATGCACCACCTGTGAACCGGCCCCGAAGGGAAGCCCCATCTCTGAGGCGATCCGGAACATGTCAAGCCCAGGTAAGGTTCTTCGCGTTGCATCGAATTAATCCGCATGCTCCGCCGCTTGTGCGGGCCCCCGTCAATCAATTTCTTTGAGTTTTAGCCTTGCGGCCGTACTCCCCAGGCGGGATGCTTAACGCGTTAGCTCCGACGCGGAACCCGTGGAATGGGCCCCACATCCAGCATCCACCGTTTACGGCGTGGACTACCAGGGTATCTAATCCTGTTCGCTCCCCACGCTTTCGCTCCTCAGCGTCAGTAACAGCCCAGAGACCTGCCTTCGCCATTGGTGTTCTTCCCGATATCTACACATTCCACCGTTACACCGGGAATTCCAGTCTCCCCTACTGCACTCAAGCCCGCCCGTATCCGGCGCAGACCCATCGTTAAGCGATGGGCTTTCACACCAGACGCGACGAACCGCCTACGAGCTCTTTACGCCCAATAAATCCGGATAACGCTTGCGCCCTACGTATTACCGCGGCTGCTGGCACGTAGTTAGCCGGCGCTTATTCGAAGGGTACACTCACTCTCGCTTGCTCCCCAACAAAAGCGGTTTACAACCCGAAGGCCTTCATCCGCACGCGGCGTCGCTGCATCAGGGTTCCCCCCCCATTGTGCAATATTCCCCACTGCTGCCTCCCGTAGGAGTCTGGGCCGTATCTCAGTCCCAATGAGGCCGGTCGCCCTCTCAGGCCGGCTACCCGTCAAAGCCTTGGTGGGCCGTTGCCCCGCCAACAAGCTGATAGGACGCGACCCCATCCCATGTCGGTAACCCTTTCCCGCGATCACATGCGATCACGCGGAACACCCGGCATTACCACCCGTTTCCAGGAGCTATTCCGGAACATGGGGCAGGTTGGTCACGCATTACTCTCCCGTTCGCCACTCTCACCACGGTGCAAGCACCATGGATCCCGTTCGACTTGCATGTGTTAAGCACGCCGCCAGCGTTCATCCTGAGCCAGAATCGAACCCTCCACAAAAAACATGAAAGGCCGAACAAATCGGCTCCATACAAAATAATTGACGGAACCATTCCATAAGGGGGAATGGTCCACACTAAAAACCCCGACACGAATTAAGCCCCCTAGGACACCCCGAAACGGGGCACGCGCCGGACTGGCAATCAAAAAAGCTTTACAATAAAAAGTAGTACAGACACACTCTTGAGTTCTCAAACCACCACCACACCAACAAACAACCTCAACTCTTTGGAGAGAAGCTGTCGTGCTGAGCAGCAAGAGATAAATATACGCGGAAATAGGACTTCGCGCAAGTTGAAGGGTGCAAAAATCTCAAGAACCGTTGCAATGATGCGGTTCTTTCGGCGTGTCACTACAGGTGTTTCTGCACCTTTACGCGTTATTCTAGCTCAGAAATACAAAGAATCAAATCAATGTAATTCATTTTCTTCGGCGTGTCACCGGTTCCATACCCAGAACTATCTAATAATGCCGTTTTGGTTGATGGCATTCCTGTTTGAATAATGAGATGGGACGACCCTGGGCCCTTGCGACCGTGCTTCAAATCCGGACTCGTTCCACATTGCTTATGATTACGGAATGTACCAAGCGGCAAATCGGCATAATCCATTTATCGAGACTCACGAAATAGGACTAGAATTCAAGAAGTTACAGAAAATAAGCGGCAAGACTGAAGAAACTAAGGTCTCTCGCGGCCTATTCACTCGCGAAATGTTGCTTTTGACTACAATAATATATATGACTAAAAAAATTGCGGTATTGACCGGTGCTGGTATTTCAACTTCGGCGGGGATCCCTGACTTCCGCGGACCGGACGGGGTGTGGACCAAGCATCCGGACCAAATGAGCGTTTATGACATCGATGCGTTTATGAGCGACAAGAAGGCACGCGAATATTCGTGGGCCTGGCAGAAGGCGTCACCGGTGTGGAACGCACAGCCGGGCGAAGCGCACAAGGCGCTCGTCAAGCTGGAGAAGGCGGGGCTGCTGACGCTGCTGGCCACACAGAACTTCGACGCGCTGCACGAGAAGGCTGGTAATTCCAGCGATTTAATCGTCAATCTGCACGGCACTATTGGCACCTCGCACTGCATGAAGTGCCATGCCGAATACAAGACGGCCGACATCATGAACAATCTTGACAACGAACCAGATCCGCATTGCCACCGCAAGCTGCCGTATAGCGGGAACATGCCTTGCAATGGGCTTATCAAAACCGACGTGGTCTACTTCGGCGAGATGCTGCCGGAGGGCGCCATGGAAAAGTCGATGGCACGGGTGGCCAAGGCCGACGAGTTCTGGGTGATTGGCTCGACGCTGGAAGTCTTCCCCGCCGCATCGCTTGCGCCGACCGCCGTACAGGCTGGGGTGCCGATGACCATTATGAACATGGGACGCACGCAGTATGACAACATTGCCACGCGGCTCATCCACGACGATATCGCCAAAGCGTTGCCCGAATTGGTGGATGAGACCATCGCCGAAGCCGAAAAATAGCGAATCAACCTATTAATTAAGAAGTCCGCGCAGTTTCAGTTTGAAATGAAAGTACGCGGACTTTTATACCTTTTATATTTTTTCTTATATCTCTAAATTTCTAATTCTTTATTTAGTAAATGCGCTTGGGGTCGAAGCCGGCGGACTTTAGGGCCTTCAGGACCTGGGCGATGTGGTCGGGGCCGTTGGTTTCCACGGTGACGCCCAGCGAGACCGAGTTCGTGTAGTGGCCGGAGGCCTTGAACTGGTCGTGGTTGAGCTCGATGACGTTGGCGCGGGCGTCGGCGAGGACCTGCGCGACTTTGACCAGCTGGCCTGGGGTATCGGGCAGCTCGACCTCGAAGTTCATGATGCGACCGCGGGCGATCATGCCCTTTTGGATGACCGCACCGATGGTGACCGTGTCGATGTTGCCGCCGGAGATAATCGGGACGATGACGTGCTTGCCTTTGGCCGCAGAGAAAACCCGCGAGCGCAGGCTCAGATGCTCAAGCGCGGCGAGCGAAACAGCGCCGGCGGCCTCAACCACCAACTTGTGCTTTTCCATCATCAAAAGGATCATCTCGTTGATGTCTCGTTCGGAGACGGTGACCAGATCATCGAGGTATTCGTTCAGGATTGCGAACGTGAGATCACCGGGATGGCCGACCGCAACGCCTTCAGCGGAGGTGACCACTTTGTCGGCAGGAACGACCGTACCGGCAGCGAACGAATTCTTGAAAGCGGGCGAACCCTCCGGAATCGCGCCGATGACACGAACTTCAGGCTTGAAGGTCTTGATGGCGAGCGCCACGCCGGAACCCAGTCCGCCGCCGCCCAGCGGGACCACAACATCGGTGACGTTCGGGACGTCTTCAAGAATTTCCATGCCGATGGTGCCTTGGCCGCATAGCACTTCGTAATCGTCAAACGGAGGGACGTAGACCATGCCGTCGCGCTCGGAAAGCTCAGAAGCGTATTCGGCGGCATCGTCGAAGAGATTGCCATGCAGAACCACGTTGGCGCCGTATGATTTGGTCGCGTCGACCTTGAGCGGCGGAGTGATTTCGGGCATCACGATGGTCGCTTTGGCGCCACGCTCGCGGGCCGCATAGGCGACACCTTGCGCATGGTTGCCGGCGGAAGCTGTGACGATGCCACGTGCCAGTTCCTCATCGGAGAGCGAGGCGATCTTGTTGTACGCACCGCGAATCTTGAAGGAACCCGTGACTTGAAGGTTCTCCGGCTTCAGAAGAATCTCATGGCCCGTGGCCTCGGAAAGGACCGGCGAAGGGATGATACGCGTGTGGCGCGCGGTGCCTTTGAGTCTCTCAGCGGCCTTCTTCAACTCGGCCGCGTGATCATGCTGCAATGCTTTGACAACGTCTGCTTGTTTCATACCGAAATTGTATGGCCACTTGAAGCGGCGACCGATGCGATGTCCCAGAATGCGAATGCGGATCCACAAGTTTTCGAACTAGATTGCAAACTCGGCATCGCGCATTATCTTCCAGTTTTCAACGACTCACGTATTTCCCCGCCTAATCAATATCATTAAGAACCACGCTGTCGCTTTCCTGATCTTGGGCGAGACAAGAAAATGCCTGTCACAATCTTATGTGACCGTGACAGGCATTTGCCCTAAAAATAATCTGAATTATTTAGATGCTTTCTTGGTCTTAGAAGCAGCCTTGGGTGTGGGCTTTGCAGAAGTCTTCGACTTGGAGGCTTTCTTGGCCTTGGACTTAGACTTCGGCTTGGCCTTTGGGGCAGGACCAGTGCCGGCGGCGACGGCCTCGGACTCGGCGACCAAGTAGCCCAACAAACGGCCAGTATCGGTCGGGGTGGCAATGCGCGAACGGGCGTTCGTGTCCCCGGCGCCAACCTTGATGGTCCACGCGGCGGAAGGCGCGGCGGACTTTTTTGCGGGCTTTGAGCCATTGGATTCAGCGCTTGAACCGTCAACCGTGGTGGTCGTCTCCATGGAATCGACCATCTTGACCACACCTGCGTTATCGACATCGTGCGTATCGGCCTTGTTCCGGGCGGAAGCGCAGCCGGAGACAGAAGCAAACATCGTTTCGTCGGTGGTATCGTCGCCCAACGCGAGCACGAAATCGTAGCGGCCGCTTTCGAGCAACGGTTTCACGGCCTCGCCCTTGCTGACGTTGGCCGGGCAGACCTCGATGACCTTGGCGTTGCGCATGACCATCAGGCCATACTGCGGGCAGACTTTCTGCAACTCGTCGACCAAGCGCTCACGCTGCTCCTGGGCAAGCTTCTGATCGCTCATACGATAGTGCCATGCCAGATCCGTGGACTTGTATTCAATGAACGACTGCGGGACGCGGGCGACGGACTTGTTCATAATGGTCTCGATGATCGGACGCCATTCGTCAGGGTCAGGAAGGCCGTCGGCACGCCGCCAGTAGCGCTTCGGAGCAATAGTCCTGCCATCCGCATTTTTGGCGGTTGTCCCTTCAATCGGTTTGGTATGCCAGGCACCATGTTCGGCAATAAGACCAATCGGCAAGCAACCGAACCACTCGTCCATCGTCTCGCGGGTACGGCCGGAAACCAGATACAAATCCACATCGGGAATGGAACCGACCTCACGCAGCAAATCAAGCAACCGATGCGTCGGCTTGGCACGGCCTGGCGTACGGACGATCTGAGTCAGGGTGCCGTCGTAATCGCACAGCACCAGCTTGCGCTTTGACTGGCCCCACTCATGGACCAAATGATCGCGCTGAACGCTTTGCAAGCGGCGATCGGCCATACGCGGGTCGCTGACCTGACGGAGCGTGCTCAAGAATTCGGCACTCCACAGGCCTGCGGTACGGTACTTCAGGCGGGCCTGCATAGCGGCGTTGCGGCGCTTGGCTTCGTCGGAACCGATTTCCAAGGCCGAATGCAAAGCCTCGCAGACCGCTTCGGTATCGTACGGATTGACGATGAACGCGTCCGTCAGCTCGCGGGCCGCGCCGCACTCGTCGGAAAGTACCAAGGCACCATCTCGACCGTCGCGTGAGGCAAGGTATTCCTTGGCGACCAGGTTCATGCCGTCTCGAAGCGGGGTGACCAGCGCGACATCGCCGGCGGTATAGATACCGCAAACCGGCTTGATGGGCAGGGAACGGGTGATGTAATGAATAGGAGTCCAGGAAAGCAACGAATATTTGCCGTTGATCTCGCCGACCAGCTGGTCGACCTGATCTTTAAGCTTGCGATACGTCTCAACATCCTCGCGCGTCGGTGTCGCCAAAAGGTAATACGTAACGTGGCCGACCCACTCCGGGTAACGGCTCAGCATCAAATCGAACGCGCGCAGACGCTCAGGAAGACCCTTCGTGTAATCGAGGCGATCGACGGAAACGACCACCTTGTTGTCTTCGGTGCCGCGCTTGGCCGCAGCAGACTGAGCCAGCTCGACCTCGGGCAGCTCATCGCTCGTGTGGGCGCTCCACCAGTTTTCTTCCTGGTCGCTGGCCTCGGCCGCGGCCTCGGATTCTGCGGTAAGGGAGGTACTGACTCGCCTCGTACGTTTGCCGCTGACGGCCTCGATACCATGACGCATGGCCTGCGCAAGACTGGAGTGGGCGTTGCGGCGGTAAAGGCCATAATCTATGCCAATGGGGAAGGCATCGACAGTGACGAAACGTTGCGAGGTGCCGGAACCGATAGGAATGCGGCCGTCCTTATCTACCTCGAGGCCCAAAAGGGCACGAACCGAGGCAAGGAAGTTCACGCAGAAATCTTCGGTGTGGAAGCCCAGCAAATCCGCGCCCATCAGGCCTTCGAGCAGCTCTTTGCCGTTGGGAAGCTGATGGAAAATCTCGGGGCTCGGGAACGGAATGTGAAGGAACCAGCCAATCTTGAGCTTCGGGAAGCGAGAACGCAGCATCGCCGGCAATAACATAAGATGATAATCCTGAATCCATACGGTGTCATCGGGATTGACAAACTCGATAATGGCGTCAGCGAACTTCTGGTTGACCTCTTGGTAGACCTTCCAAGTGGACGAATCGAACGTGGCCTCGTGCGCAAAATCGTGGAACAACGGCCAAAGCGTATCGTTGGCATAACCGGCGTAGTATCCGTCAATTTCCTTTTGTGTCAGAAAAATCGGGACGCAACGACGACTCTTGAATTCTTCGGTAACGCTCTTGATTTCGCTTTTCGGGCATGCGTCGGGATCGATACTGCTCCAGCCAACCCACAGGCAATCGTTGTGGGACTTGTGGTACGGGCCGATTGCCGTGGCAAGACCACCGATGCTTTGCTTCATCGCGTAAGTGCCGTCCGGCTTAGCGTGCAGTGAAACCGGAAGCCTATTGGATACGATAATCAAACGTGCCATAAATACTCCTTCGTCGCTGGAACCGTTGTATGCGAAACGCAAATCCGGGCTCGCCTTTACACAGGCATTTGTCTATATATGTATTCTAGCTCACAAAAGCCATGCGCGAGAGCCGTTTGTGTAAAGGCGGAACGGCAGGAATATTCAACTAGATATTTCATAAATAGATATCTAATTGAATAATTTCGGAATTTTTGACTTTGATCGGACTTATCCATTGCCCAATTGGCCGTTTCGGCATACGTAACAAAACGGAAAATTCGCCAAAGCCGACGGCGAATACAAGACACGGGTATGGGCTACGATATGCGAGATAACCCAGAGGAGGACACATGTGCGGAATAGTTGCTTTCTGCGATAAAAGCGTGCTCGATAAGGACTTGACAATCCAATCGATGATGAAGATGATTCAGCATCGCGGGCCGAACGTCAAAGGCAGCGGATACTACACGAACGATCAGGTGGCCATGGGCTTCCGACGCCTGAGCGTCATCGACCTCAAAGGCGGCAAGCAGCCGATCTTCAACGAGGACGAATCCATCCTCATCACCTTCAACGGCGAGATCTACAACTACAAGAGCCTGCGCAAGGAACTGCTCGCGGCCGGCCACACCTTCCGCACCGAAGCCGACACCGAAGTGCTGCTGCACGGCTACGAGGAGTGGGGCATGGAGGGCTTGCTTTCGCGGGTGCGCGGCATGTTCGCCTTCCTCATCTGGGACGACAACAAAAAGGCCATGTTCGGCGCCCGAGATTTCTTCGGCATCAAGCCACTTTACTATTACCACGAAGACGGCACCTTCATCATCGGCTCCGAGATCAAGTCGTTCCTGGTGCACCCGAACTTCAAGAAAGAACTCAACGAGAAGGCCGTCAAGCCGTTTTTGATGAACCAGTACAACGACCTCAAGGAGACGTTCTTCAAGGGCGTCTACCGCTTCCCGGCCGGCCATTGGTTCGAATTCAAGGACGACAAACTCGACATCCATGAGTATTGGGACGCGCACTACGACATCGATTACCAGCGCAGCGACGAAGAGACCATCGACAAGATCGACAAGACCATCGAGGAGTCCGTCGAGGCGCACCATATCGCCGATGTGCCGGTGGGCGCTTTCCTCTCCGAGGGCGTGGATTCCAGCTATGTGACCACTATTTTGAAGCCCGAAGAAGTGTTCAGCATCAACTTCGACGAAGGGCCGTTCGACGAGGCCAGTGTGGCCAAGCAGCTCGCGGAGCACGAGGGCCTGCACTTCAACCAGACCAGCGTGAAGGGCGACGAGGCGTTCCGCGACTTCGCCGAGATGCAATATCACTTGGACGAACCGGACGCGAATCCTTCCGTGATTCCGCTGTGGTATCTCTGCCGCCTGGCGCGCAAGAAGGTGACCGTGGTGCTTTCCGGCGAAGGCGCGGACGAACTGTTCGCCGGTTATATCAATTACGGCGTGCATACCAAGAACAAGACGATTCGTGCCATCGCGGCCGACATCCACAAGCTGCCTGACGGCATGCGGCGCGGCATCGCTGGCGCCATCAAGAAGATGCCGGACTTCCCGGGCAAGACCCAGCTCTACACCCAGGCCGCCAAGCCGCGCGACTATTACAACGGCCAGGCGTGGGTCTACGACATGGACCAGCCTTCGATTTTCACCTCCTCACAGGCCAACGACGTGTTGCAGCCGGAATATCGCAACAACCTGACCGTCAACGGCATCTATCAGGAGGACTTCGACAAGGTCGCCAACGCCGAGGAAGTCAAGCAGATGCAATATATCGATCTGCACCACTTCATGTTGAGCGACATCCTGCAGAAGGCCGACAAGATTTCGATGGCGCATTCGCTGGAGCTGCGCGTGCCGTACCTCGACCGCGAGGTGGCCGAGCTCGCCAACACCATCCCCTCCTCAAAGCTGCTGAACAGCCACGATTCCAAGGACATCTTCCGCAAGGCCGCCGCAAGGCACTTGCCGAAGGATTGGGCGAAGCGCCCCAAGCTCGGCTTCCCGGTGCCGATCAAAAGCTGGCTGCGCGAGGAGAAGTACTGTGCGCAGGTGCGGGCGCTGTTTTCGGAGGATTGGGTCGGGCAGTTCTTCGAGCAGAATCGGATTCTGACGCTGCTGCAGGATAATTTCGACGGCAAAGTCGACGCACGTCGCCAAATCTGGAACATCTTCACGTTCCTGACCTGGTACAAGCTCTTCTTCGTCGATTTCGACGGGACGCGCGAGCGCTACGAGCGCCTGCAGCCCGACGTTCAGGAATTCATGGACGAAGGCGTGCTGGTATAGCAGCCTATATAGCAACTGACATAGTCAGCATGAATGGCATAGCCGCTGCATAGTTCGCAGAGCGGTTTCAACGAAATTTCCCACATACTTAACGGGTGTGTGGGAAATTCTTATTTTCGAATTATCATTACGTCGTAATAGCGAGCATGTCATGAGGCAAGCACGCGAACATGGCGGATGGGATGGATATGAGCGGACAGGCGAAGGATACGCAGGCGGCTGAGACTGAGGCTGAGGCGGACGCGGAAGTCAAGGAGGAAACGCCCGTTACGCGCGGGCCGGTGCAGCAGATCGTCATCATGATTGCCGTCGGGCTGATCGCCGGCTTCTTCTCGGGACTGTTCGGCATCGGCGGCGGGTCCATCATCGTGCCTGCGCTGGTGTGGCTCGGCATGACCCAGCGTCACGCGGCGGCGACCTCGCTGGCGGCCATCATCCCGCTTTCGATTTCCGGTGTGGTCTCCTACGCGATGAGCGGGCACGTCGACTGGATCGCGGCACTGCTGATGGTGGTCGGCACGATTATCGGCTCGCAAATCGGCAGCTGGCTGCTTTCGCGGCTTTCCGAAGTGTTCCTGCGCTGGTTCTTCGTCGCGTTCCTGGCGTTCGTCGTGGTCAGCCAGCTGATTTTAACCCCTTCGCGCAATTCCAGCATCCATTTGACCGTCATCAAGGGCATCTTGCTGGTGCTGCTCGGTATTCTCATCGGCATGCTTTCGGCGCTTCTGGGCATCGGCGGCGGGGCCGTCACCGTGCCGGCGCTTTCGTTGCTGTTCGGGGCGAGCGACCTGATTGCGCGCGGCACCTCGCTTTTGGCCATGTTCCCCAGCGCCATCACCGGCACCATCGCGAACTGGAAGCGCGGGCTGGTACACCTCAAGAACGGCCTGATCATTGGCATCGCTGCGGCTTGCGGCACACCGCTCGGAGCTTGGGTCGCTGCGTTCGTCTCGGCGAAAGTGGGATCATACCTGCTTGCGGCCTACCTCTTCATCATTCTGCTGCGTTCCGCTTGGACGGCTTTGAAGATCACGCCCGGCATCGGACCGAAACTGCCAAACAAATAAACGTTGAGCGAGAACCAAAACCATTCAGTGGCCGTTTTCTAGCATGCACATCAAGAAAAGCAAGAAAACGGCCATTCAGCCACCCACAGTGACCCCTTTCTCGCATCGGCACGAGCAAAAGCAAGAAAAGGGTCATTTACACGCCTCTAATGAGCGGTTTTCGGCACAACGTTATGAAGATGCTAGGAAAGGTCATTTACAGCCGCTCGCTGAACGCTTACCCGCGAAAAACTTCGCCAACAAATCCGCGCACTCGGCCTCGCGCACACCACCGATAACCTCGGGACGAGCGCCGACGTGCGGGTCTCGCGGAATATCCCAGACCGAACCGCACGCACCCAGTTTGGCATCCCACGCACCGAACACGATACGGCCGACGTGGGCCTGCAATGCTGCTCCGGCGCACATCGGGCACGGCTCAAGCGTGACCACCAGCGTGCAATCGGCAAGATTCCAAGCGTTCCTTGCAGCCATATCCCGACTTCCGTCCGCAGGTGCAGAATCCGTGAAATCGCCGACATCAATAGTTTCAGCTGCAATTTCTTCAGGAATTTCATAATCCGAAATAAGAGAATCAGCTGGATATATTGCATCACTACTTTGAGCAGAATTACGCGAATTTCCACGCCTTAAAGCAGCCTCGCGCATCGCCATCACCTCGGCATGGGCAAGCGGGTCGCCGTCAGCCTCGCGCCGGTTGCGGCCGCGGCCGACAACCCGGCCGTCAGCATCGAGCACGAGAGCACCCACTGGCACTTCGCCCGCGTCCGCTGCCTCTCGCGCCAGATTGAGCGCCTCGCTCATCGCGCTTTGCATACTTGCAGAATCCATGATTCCTAGTCTAAAAGCTGTCCGCAAAGCTTGAGGCATAATGTCGAAATAACGATTCGATATAGTGAATATAGATAGTGTCCGAAATCTCCGAACCAACGAGCAAAACGCAACGAAGCCTACAAGAAAGGAATCGAAATCCGTGGCAATTTTCGAGCTGATTCTCTGCATTCTGGGGGCCGTCGTGCTCTCATCGTTCGTCAGCCGGTTTATCCCGCGAATATCGACCCCGCTCGTCCAGATCGCGCTCGGCGTCGCGCTTGCCTTCCTGCCCGCGTTCCCACACGTCAAACTCGACCCAGAACTGTTCATGGTCCTCTTCATCGCGCCGCTGCTCTACGTTGAAGCGCACGAAATCGACAAGCGGATGCTCTTCAAAACCTTGAAGTTCTCGCTGCCCATGGCCATCGGCCTGGCGCTGGGAACCATGGCCGTGGTCGGGTTCATGCTGCACGCGGTGTGGCCGGTCATTCCGTTGGCGGCCGCGTTCGCGTTGGGTGCGGCGCTCGGCCCGACCGACGCGGTGGCAGTGTCCTCGCTTTCCAGCGAGGCCTCGTTTACCAAGGAACAGGCCGGCATACTGACCGGCGAATCACTTTTCAACGACGCTTCCGGCGTTATCGGCTTCCAGTTCTCGATTCTGGCTGCGGTGACCGGCTCGTTCTCGATGGCCAACGCGACCAAGGATTTTCTGCTCTCGTTCTTCGGCGGGATTATCGTCGGCATTCTGGCAGGCTTCCTCGCCAACTGGATCTTCACACTGGCACGCCAACTGGGCTGGGAAACGATGACGACCAGGATCCTGATGGAATTGTTCCTGCCGTTCCTCGTTTTCCTGAGCGCTGAAGAGCTGCACATTTCCGGCATTCTCGCCGTGGTCGCGTTCGGGCTTACCGTCCATTTCGACCGCAACGGCACCGGCAGACCCAACGTCGCCCGCACCAATATCGTCTCGAACAGCGTATGGACCGTACTTTCCTTCGTCCTGAACGGCACCGTATTCATCCTGCTCGGCATGCAATTGCCAAGCGCGATGCGTGCCAGTTGGCTGAGCCACAATGTCAGCAATGCAGCTTTGGTCGGCATCATTTTCTTGGTTACCGTCGTGGCCATCGCTATCCGGTTCCTTTGGGTATGGCTTATCGCCGCCCCTACGCGCGACCCGCAAACCGGCAAACGTATTACTTTGAAACCGCGTTCTTTGCGCGACGCCGCGGTGATGACCTTCGGCGGGCCAAAAGGCACCATCACCCTCGCGTTGATGTTTACGATTCCATATACCGTCGCTTCCGGCGACGCCTTCCCGATGCGCAACGAACTCATTTTCATCGCTTCCGGAGTTATCGTTTTGACGTTGCTGCTGGCCAATTTCATGCTGCCGCTGCTCGCGCCGGCCAAGGACGACGCCAAGGAATCCGAAAAACTTACGGAAATCACCATCGAAGAGCTCACACGCACCGTGCAGGAGCTTTCGGACCGCGTCACCGACGACAACCGCCGCGTCATTTTGCCGGTTATCGATTCCTACAACAACCGCATCACCCGCCTGCGCCAGCGCATCAGCAGCTTCAACGTCGAGGAATTCGAGACGCTGCAGATCGACGCGCTGCACTGGGAAAAGGACTATGTGCGTCAACGTCTCGAGGACACGCAGGCCGACACCGAAATGAACGAGCACAACCGACAGTTGCAGATCGAGGCGTGCGAACGTATGCTCGACCAGATCATGAATACGTTGCGGCATACTGCCGATAAGAAAACACATCATCGCGCGGTTTCGCAGATTCGCGGGCGCGTACATGCGTTGCGGCGCCAAATTACGACGCTTGCCCGCCGAGCCAATAACAAGTTCCGCCGTACCGCGCCAATGCTCAATGAGAATGAAATCTACTATTATCTGCGAGCCACACAAATCGACGCCATCGATCACGTCATCAACAGGCTTTATCAGGAAATGCGCGAGGACACCTATAAGTCCGAATATTGCACATTGCTGCTGCGCGACTACCAGCGGGCACGGGCCGAACTACGCAGCCGGAAAGACGTTGCTGCCGCCGCGAAGGCCGCTCCGCAAATCGACGAAGTCAAGCACGAGAGCTATTCCATCGAGCTCGGCGTGATTCAGGACATGCTCGATTCCGGAGAGATTACGCGTAATCAGGCGAAACATTTGAGGCGGAACGTTTACGTTATGCAGGTCGATGCCGAGGCTGAACTGTAAGGTCTCTGGCTCGACAACCACACTACTCATTTCTACTTGCATCTTCGCGCGCTTCGGACGCGCTCACCTCGGCCACAAGAAGCCCACAGGGCTAGTGGCGTTGAAAAAACAGACTCTAGTTGGGCTCTTATCGCTCTTTCGCGCTCGAGAATCGCGCTCACCGAACCTACTGGAAGCCCACTGGGCTTCCAGCTTCACGGTTCGGCAAAAGTCGATGCCAGCAAACTAATGCCAAAAACTAAAACCGGATGCAAAAATGGTCGAAGAGAGTTTACTGATAGCGCTGCTCACACCACGCCGGAGGAGATGTTGTTGAGGAGAAGCCACTGGGTGAGGTCGGTGAATTCGGCGGGGCTCACGGCGTGGTCGAGCTGGTGATAGTTCTTCACCGTTAGCCACGTATGCTCCTCAAGCCAAGCAGTTGCACCAAAAATCTCGTACTTCGGCAGCACGTTGTCACGATCGCCGTAACCGTAGAAAACTGGCTTTTCCATATCCGCAAGCCGGTCATCGGCCGGAGCCGTACCCGGAACCTGCGCAGGTGCCACGAATCCCGAAAGCGCCGCGACCGCGCGGTAACGCTCGGGATGTATACGTAAGAGATGAATCGCGAGCGCCGCACCCTGTGAGAACCCAATCGGCACCAGCTCGCGGTCAGGGTCGATATGATCGCCGACCCAGTTGTCGACCGCAGTGGCCGCCGCGAAAATGTCCCTGTCCAAGTCCTCACCGGTGGGCACGCCGTCATGGAACCAGCTATATGCGCCAGACCCACTGCCGAACTCCCCCGGCCCTTCGGCTTGCAAGACCAGCGGCGCACGCAATGAAACGTAATCATTGCCGGGCGCGACGTAACGCATCATCTGTGCCAGATCCTGCTCGTTAGAGCCCCATCCATGCAAACACAGGAACATCGGCCGCGTCGGACGCGCCTTGCCGCCACCCCGGGAATAGACCACATGGGAAATCTTCATCGGCTCGCCGAAACGACCAGGGATGGCGTCGGATTCGCGGCCAATCAGGCCGTTCCCCTCGTTCCCGCTATTTTCCCCGTTCGGCTCGCTTGGTTCGCCGGCATGTACGCTATTCACTGCTTCATCGCTCATAGACACCATGATAAGCGGCAGGCTTCACTGCGGCCGAAAATGTTCACTGGCAGATTCGAGATAAACCTTCGAAATAAAAACTATTCGCCGGAATTGCCGGAGCCAAGTTCCTCCAGCTTGCCGCCCCACTGCTGCTGCAAAGCCTTCATCGCGTCGGTCTTGCCGGCGGCCATCCACAGGCCGCTACTCAGCACGCGTAAATCCTTCTCGTCCACTTTGCTGCCGGCATATTGGCTGATGAGGTTGGGCGCCTGCGAGCGCACCATGTCGCCGTCCATCGAGGCCGCGGCCTTCGTCTGGAACGTGATGAATGCGACCTGCGTCGAACCGCAGAACGACGCGGCTGAAGCACCCGGAAGCTCACTGGAAAGGTCGATGTCCATCCATCCGCTTGAGCACGTTCCGGCAACCTGTTCGATACCCTGCTTCATTTGATTGGCGTCGCCTTCCGGGGCCTTGGTCTTGCCCTGGACCGCCGTGGTCGTCGCGTTTCCATTTGCTGGACTCGTATTGCGCTTAAGCGTTTTGAGCGATATCAGCAGCGCCGCGACAATCAAAATGACAACAAAGATAACAACGATCGCACTGATAATGAAGGACTTACGACGCCGGGCTTTACGCTGCGACTCGGGACTTTGACGACGCAATTCGTTGACGTTGTATTCGTGGGCATTGCCGGGATGAGAACCATTGCGGTCCTGCGGGCGCGAAACACCCGTCTGGTTGCTGCGCTGGTCGGAATCCTCTTTCATTGCGCTTTGTCCCGTCTGCCCGAATCCGTATGTAATCCATACGCAATATTTGCGATTCGCGATTGAAAAACGAGCCTGTGAAATCAACCGTCTTTCGAAATGAACCGTCGGTTTTAAGTCTACCTCGCACGAGCCCAACATGCCGCACACTCGATACCCTGCGCACGGAACCTGCAGAACCGCAGAACCCGTAAGAAAAGAGAAACCCCGGTGCTAGAACGCACCGGGGAAGAGAAGAGAGAAGAAGAAAGGGTTCAGTTATCGGAAAATCCAAATTTCAAGATCACCGGTCAGCTCTTGCTGACAACTCTTATATAACTACACAATCCTTGACGCAAGAATCGGATTAGCTGAAAATTACCTGAAAATTGCGACTATTTTGCCTATTTTTAGGTTTTAATGGCCGATTTCGAGGAAAAATGCCGCGCCCTGCGCCATTCGCAGGTGTCAGACCGCCGCAACGTCTACACTGATAGCAGAACACGCAATTGCCGCGCTGGTCGGACGCGAATTTTCGCAACCGCGTCACGCCGAACGCCGGCAGGAACCCGACATTTGGAGGAACCTATGCTGCTGTCCGATCGCGACATCCTCGCCGCCCAGGCTGACGGCCATATCTCACTGGATCCATGGACGCCCGAAATGGTGCAACCCGCCTCGATCGACGTGCGGCTTGACCGGTATTTCAGGCTTTTCAACAATCACGCCTACACTTACGTCGATCCGGCGGAGAACCAGGGCGACCTTACCGAGCAATTCGAGGTCGGGCCGGACGAACCGTGGATCATGCATCCTGGCGAATTCGCGCTGGCATCCACTTGGGAGTACGTCAAGCTTGACGGCACCATGGCCGCTCGGCTCGAGGGCAAAAGCTCGCTCGGGCGGTTGGGGATTTTGACCCATTCCACCGCTGGGTTCATCGACCCCGGCTTTGAAGGCCACATTACGCTCGAACTTTCGAACGTCAGCACGCTGCCGGTGAAGCTCTGGCCGGGCATGAAAATCGGGCAGATGTGCTTCTTCGAGCTGAGCTCTCCCGCAGCGCACCCGTACGGTTCGACCGGCGTCGGCTCGCACTATCAGGGCCAGCGCGGCCCGACCCCGTCCCGCTCCTACGTCAACTTCTACAAGGCCGAGATCGAGGACTGAAGCCGGATACGACAACAACTGCCGCCCACTGCTTCCATCCCGTCACCGCGTTCCCAGCGTTCGGCCAAACCAGTGAGAAAAGCACCAAAATCGCCGCATAATGGTGCTTTTCTCACTGAAATCGGCTCTTACTGAGGCGAAAAGCACCTTTTTAGGGCATTTTTAGCGCTTTTCTCACGGATTGGCATTCCCGCTGAAGCGAAAAGCACCTTTTCAAGGCGATTTTGGTGCTTTTCGCACTGATTGGCAGCGGAGCGAAAGGTTGGCGCGGGGTGCTGGGACAATTGGGAGCATGGCTAACAAGAAGGGCCCGGTCAAAGGATCGGGCGGAAAACATCGTAACGCGCTGAAAGGCCGGGGGCCGACGCCCAAGGCTGAAGACCGCGTCTATCACAAAGCATATCGCGCAAAACAGCAGAACGAGAAGCGTCGCTTCGCCGATCCGCGACTGGCAGCACGTCGTCGCGCGGCAAGGTACACTTCCGATTCCGACGATCTTGTGGTCGGCCGCAACGCGGTGCTGGAGGCGCTGCGCGTTGGCGTACCAAGCACGCAGCTCTACATCGCCAATCGCATCGAGCACGATGACCGCACCCGTGAAATCGTAAAGCTCGCCGGCATGCAGGGGCTCAACCTGCTCGAGGCCGACCGGCTGGAGATGGACCGCATCGCCCACTCACGCAACCATCAGGGCATCATTTTGAAGGTGCAGCCCTACCAATATCACACGTTGGCGGAGCTGGCTGATCGTGCAGATAAGAAGTCGCACGCCATGGAAGAGGCCGATTCGCAGAGCGCTCGGATCAACGCCCGTCCGCTCTTTATCGCACTCGACGGCGTTACCGACCCGCAAAACCTCGGCGCTGTCATCCGTTCGGCTGCTGCTTTCGGCGCCAACGGTGTCATTTTGCCAGAACGCCGCTCGGCTTCCGTCAATGCTGCGGCTTGGAAGGTTTCGGCTGGCGCGGCTGCGCATCTGCCAGTTGCCCGTGTTGTCAATCTGACCAAGGCCATAGAAGCGTTGAAAGAGCGCGGCTACTATGTGGTCGGTCTCGACGGCGGCGGCGACGCCATCGTCGGCGAAAGCGGCTTCGAGACCGACCCGCTGGTCGTCGTGCTGGGCTCGGAAGGCAAGGGCCTGAGCCGCCTGGTGCGCGAGGCTTGCGATTCCATCGCCGGCATCCCGATTTCCAGCGAAGTCGAATCACTCAACGCTTCCGTAGCCGCAGGCATCAGCCTCTACGCCGTCGCCCGCGCACGCAGCAAGGCCGGAGAAAAGGCCGATAATGCCGAATAGCTGGCAGGAATGACTTCTATCGGATTGACAACATAATCCGCATATGAAAAATCTCCCATGGAACAATTCCAATGGGAGATTTTTCATATCTCAATATAGAAACTTTCAATGGCTCCAAACAGCGGCATCCTGGTCGTATTCTGCCGGATCGTAGCCATCGTCGTCATCGTCGGCACCCAAGCCGTTGCTAGTGTCGCCATCGGTGTCGGTCTTGTCAGCACTCGCCGCTGAATCCGCATTTTTCGCAGCCGAGTCGACCTGCGAGTGAGGACCGGTGCCGGTGCCAGCGTTCGCTTTACGAGTGGCAATCGTGGCCGAATCGGGTTGAGTCGGCCAGATCTCCTCGGGGACATCCGAATCGGTGTCGAGATTGAAATCGTTGCCGGCGGTTTGCGTAACGCCGAGATTACCCAAGCCATCACCCAAATCCATATAATCGCCGCGACCAATGCTGTCGACATCGTCGTTGTCAGCAGCCACAGTGTCGGCGGCATTGGCATTTTCCTCGTCCGATTCCTCACCCGGAACCTCGTCATAGGTCGAACTGTCGTCGACCACGCCCGAATCCGCATCGGCGTTGATTTCGGCGAGCGCCTTCGAGTCGATGTTGTATTGGGGCAGATTGTGCTTGATGTAATCGCTCGCGGCAACAGCCGTGGACACGTCGTGCCCGGCCTTTTCGGCCATAAACCAACGATTCTGCAAGACCTCGTGGAAGAACTGTGCCGGCTCAATCTTGGAGCGGTATTCCTTGGGAATCATGCGCACAACGGGTTCGAAGACCTCGCGCATCCAGTCGGTCGCCACGATTTCCAGTTCCTCGCCGTCACGCCAAGTCGAGGCGCGGTAGGCGTCCAGATCGTTCAAAAGCCGACGTGCCTGGTTCTCCTGCACATCAAGGCCCGTAAGCCGCAGCAGCTTGCGGGAAGCATAACCGGCGTCGACCACGCGCGGCCGCACCAGCACACGCTTGCCGTCGTCGGCGGTTTTGACTTCAAGTTCGTCGACGTCGAAGCCCAAGTCGTTGAGCTTGTTGACACGCTTCTCGATCTTCCACATCTCGTCGGGGCTGAAGTCCTCCTGATCGGTCAGCGCACCCCACAGCGAATCGTAGCGCTCGATGAGTCGGTTGCCAACCTCGACCTCGTCGACCTCGTCGGGCAGCAACTTGCCGGAGCTCAGATCCATCAGTTCGCCGATGATATTGGTACGGGCCAGGTCCATATCGTAGTTGCGCTGGCCTTCGGTAAGGGTTGTGTAGAGCGCGCCGGTTTCCGCGTCGACCAGGAAAGCCGAGAACGCATCGGCATCACGCAGGAAGAGCACGTTGGAAAGCGAGACGTCGCCCCAATAAAAGCCGGAAAGATGCAGACGCACCATGAGCACGGCGAGCGCGTCAATCAGACGGTCGGCGGTGTCGGGACGCAAGTTGCCAGCAAACAACGCACGATAGGGCAACGAGAATTTGAGCTGTTTGGTCACCAGAATAGATTCCAGCGGCTCCCCCTCGCGCGTGTGCCGGCCGGTAACCACGGCAATCGGCGTGACGGTTGGCAGCTCGAGCTTCTGCAGACGGCGCAACAGCTCGTATTCGTGCGCGGCCACGCGGCTGGTGATTTCCTTCATCGCGTAGATCTCGTCGCCGACGTGCACGAAACGCACGACGTGCCGGGAGATGCCTCGCGGCAGGTTCGCGAGCAGTTCCTTGGGCCAGGTTGCGAGCGGTTTCTCCCACGGCAGGGTGAACATTTTCGGGTTCGAGCTCGCGGCGGTAATCTGGAGCGCGTGCGGCTCGGCGACATCCTCATCGCCGGCTTCTGCGGCCGTCACGGACGTCGCCTTCAGCGCTCGCGGGTCCATTTGCATTCCTTGCATCCCACCACTTATTTCCATACTTCTCAATCTACCGCCCGCGTAGGATAGCTCACAAAACAAAACGAGGCCCGCACACAATCAATGTACGGGTCTCGTTCAAGCGGCACGAAGCAAAGAGAGGAAGATACTTCGCCGCACGCTTCAGGCCGAAAACAAATTCCGACTTACTTATTCAGTTATAAAGCCGGTATTCCCAGAATCATCCGAGAATCCCGGCCCTATTAATAACGCAAAACACGAAACGTGAAGAGGCAGATCAGTTCAGGCGCAGCTCGGTGGCCGGGGAGAACAGGTGCATCTTGGACGGATCGATCTTGATCTTGACGGTGTCGCCGACCTTCGGCAGCTGGCGCGGGTTCACGCGAATCGTGGTCAGCTTGTTCTGGTCGGACATCGTGGCAGTGGACTCGGCTGCGGAGCCATCGGTGACGATGTCGCCGTAAATGTAACCGTCAGAGCCCAGATCCTCGACGTTCGCAACCTTCAGCGCGAAAGCGTTCGGGTCATCAGCCGTAGCGAGCGAAGCATCCTCAGGACGGAAGCCGACGACGATGCGGCCCTTGTCTTCCGGAGTGAGCTTGGCAACGGCGTCCTTGTCGAGTTCGATGGTATCGCTGCCAATCTTTGCCCTGCCGTCAACGACCGGATGGGTGTTGATGTTCATGGAAGGCGAGCCGATGAAGCCTGCGACGAAGACGTTCTGCGGCTTGTCATAAAGATCGGTAGGAGCGCCGACCTGCTGGAGGATGCCCAGCTTGATGACGGCGATGCGGTCGCCCATCGTCAGAGCCTCGGTCTGATCGTGGGTGACGTAAAGGGTGGTGACGCCGAGCTGACGCTGCAGAGCGGCGATCTGCGTACGGGTCTGCACACGCAGCTTTGCATCCAAGTTGGAAAGCGGCTCATCCATCAGGAAGACCTTAGGCTTACGAACGATTGCGCGGCCCATAGCGACACGCTGACGCTGACCACCGGAAAGCGCCTTCGGCTTGCGGTCAAGGAACTCGGTCAGATCGAGGACCTTGGCGGCCTCTTCGACGCGCTGACGAATCTCAGCCTTCGGAACGCCGGCGATTTTCAGGGCGAAGCCCATGTTGTCGGCGACGGTCATGTGCGGATACAGTGCGTAGTTCTGGAAGACCATGGCGATATCGCGGTCTTTCGGCTGCATCGTGGTGACGTCCTTATCGCCAATGAAAATCTTGCCTTTATTGACTTCCTCGAGGCCCGCGAGCATACGCAGGGTCGTTGACTTGCCGCAGCCGGAAGGGCCTACGAGCACGAGGAATTCACCATCTTTGATGTCAAGTGAGAGATCGGATACCGAGGGCTCCGTATTGCCCGGGTAGATACGAGTGACATGGTCAAATACGACTTTTGCCATAATTAATATTCCTTTCATCGGCAGGTACGTGCCGAACGATCCGTAGTGAAGGGGTTTTGCATCCACCCGCGAGCCAACTTCGGCAAGCGAACTTCCGCACTTTTCATTCCATTATGAGTGGGGCCTTCCGGGGTTCCTCCCCCTTGAGCTCAAGGCCCACTATACACGTTCGGCGGCAAAATATCGCAACAACACACCTAAAAACGCACAAGCTTGACGCAGAATTGCGGCCGTCACTTGACGTGGCCGTGAAACCACGGAAAATAGCGACAAAAACAGCATAAAAGTGAGGTTATTTTTATGCTGTCAATGAAAAGTCAACACGTTATTCTTTTTTAATAATTTTTTTGAAAAATTTTTAAAAAATGTTTGACGTAAACTTTTGACAATATTTTAACTCTACGCTTTTCAAAAATTTTACTTACTTTTATCAACGATATGTCATAGACATATTTTTCGTAACACAAGTAGCAGTAAGCCTTGCTATCAATAGGGTTATACGATCATTATTGCGACACATGTCGCCATCAGAAAAGTATCGTAAACACGATTTAACGCAGTGTACGTCAACGTCAAACGTAATCACTATTTTGAGGGTCTTACTTTTTTTACGTTATTATCGGAAAATAAGAACATGACAAAAACAAATACACAAAGCAAGCAAATCAACTGGCTACGCAGAATCACCCACGATGACTCCATCAACAGCATCGCCAGGCGCACCCACATCCCATACGCAACGCTCTACAAGCGCTTCCAGTGCGACGAACTGACGACCAACGAGATCATCACCATCGCCCGCAGCTACAGCATCAACCCGATCAACGCCTTGGTGGACACCGGGGTGCTGAGCACCGACGAAGCTTCCGGCGTGCGCGGCAGCAACTCGCTGAGGCTGTGCAGCATCGAATCCCTCGCGGAGGAAATCGTGCGTCGCAGCAGCGAAGGCGCCGCAGCGCCGCTCAACAGCGTCAGCGTCGCCTGAAAGAAAGTCCGGAAGTCCCGATACTCAGCCAAGCCAATCTCTAGCGAACGTCGCCCGAAAAAGACGAAGTGGTCCAAGAGCGGCAAACCGTCTTGACGAGAACATAGCTTCGCCGGGAAGGAACCAAAAAGCCTTCACGCCGAAGCTTCACCGTTTCAACGAAGAAGTATCCCGAAAAGGCGAACGACTTTGACGAAAAGAAAACCGAAAGCCTCCCGCTGAAACAACGTCACCGAATGGCTCCTTATATATAAGGAATCTCCCTCTATATATAAGGAGCCATTCCGTCTCCTCAGTCCTTGGCGTGCAGCACCTTGAGCATGTTGACCCTCGCGACGCTTGCCGCCACATAGAAAGCCAAGAGGAATGTAACCGTCGCAATCAGCAGTATCGGGAACACGAATTGTCCAACGGTGAGGCGCGGGTTGAACATCATCGTTTCCGGCGCGATCATGTCAATCATGCGTCGATGCAGCAGGATGCCGACCCCCGCGCCGAGCACAATGCCGACGACCGTCAGCGCAAGGGTTCCGCGGTAGACGTACATCGTGGCCTCACGATTGTAATACCCCAGAACCTTGATAGTGCCGAGCTCCCGTCTGCGTTCCGAAATGTCGAGATTGTTCAGATTATAAAGAATGACGATGCAAAGCAGCACCGAGATGACGATCAGCGCCTTCATCAACAGGTTCAGCGCGCGCAAGAGCATATCCGTCTGATTGAGGAGCAGCGAATTCTGCGCAACCTGCGTGATGCCGTCGAGCGCCATGAACCTGGCCGCCTCGCGCTTGCCATTGGCGGGACTGCGGTCTTTCAAACTGATCATGTCGGCGTTCGGCGAGTAATCCTGATGGAATATTTTCTCGTAAGATTGAGCATTCATGAAGACGAAATGGCCGAAATACATCTCGCATATCCCGCTGACAGGGACCACGCGATCATGCCCGCCGGAATCATGGATGATGATATTGTCGCCCACCTTGACCTTGTTGAGCTTCGCGAGTCGCTCGGAAATCACGGCACCATAATTATCCAGGTCAAGGTGACGGCCGCTAGCCCTCTCGTGAAGGTCGACGTAACCGTTAAACGACGAGGAATTTTTGGCTGCGATAACCGTCAGATCTTGTTTGTTACGATACGGGCCGGCCTCCATCGTACTTTTCTCATAGCGAATCGGGGAGTACCGTTTGACATCGCTGCTTTGCAACTCCTCGGATATCTGCCTTGTCTGGCCTTTAGGGATGTTGTCGCTGTGCGCAGCGATGAGATCATACTGTATGACGCTTCCATATTGCAGACCATTGATTGAGTCGACTGAACGCAGCACCCCGACACCGGCAACCAGCATGGCAACCGCACCGGCCACGCCGATTATCGTGGTGATGGTACGTGTCTTATAACGGAAAATGTTGCGCAAGGTGATCTTGTTCTTGAAATTAAGCTTGTCCCAGAACCACCCGACTTTTTCCAAAGCGATGGAAGCTCCTCCTTTCGGAGGTTTCGGCGCGAGCAGTGCGCTCGTTTTTTCCTTGAGCTGTCGATGGGCCGCGATGTAAGCGGGCAGCACGGTGGCCGCGAACGCAAGGACGAGCGCGACCAAGGTGGCCACCACCCCGACCTGCAGACGCGCCGGCGGCACATCGAAGCCGAGACGGTACGCGGAATAGATGATTCTCGGCATCAGCAGCTGCCCGCCCACGGCACCGGCGATGCCGCCGACCAAGCCCGCGGCGAAACCGTAGACGACGAACTTCTTCATCACATCCCAGTCGGAATAGCCGAACGCCTTGAGCGTTCCCGCGCCCACCCGTTCCTCGTCGACGAAGCGTGTCATGGAGGTGAAAGTCAGCAGCGCGGCGATCAGATACATGAATATCGGGAAGATGCTGCCGAGCGAATCGGTAATCTTCGAAATGGAATCATAAGTAACATATCCGGAAGCTGCAGGAGCGTCACGCCTTGAATATATGGAGTAAGTGGGCAGAGCGGAAGTCGGGTCGCTTGGAACTGTGGGGCGGGAAGCAAAACCGGATCTCGAACCGCGCGCGAGGCCGGTCGCAGAACCTGAAGCGGAACCTGCGTAAGGCGGAGCGAGCGAAGGCAGAGAGAGGCCACCGTCAGAGTCCTCAAGCGAATCAGAAAGCAGATCCTTTTCCTGCTGGACCTTCTTGTCGTAATCATTGGAAACATGGTTCGTCATATCATCGAGAGCCTTGCAACGCAGTCTCGCGATATTGTAGGGCGTCGAAGCGAAGGATTGCGGAACGACCACGCCATAGCCGTCAAGCGAACCCGAGCCCGAATCCGAAAGACCTCGATTGACACTACCGACGATTTCCACGGAATCGACCACACCGGTTACCTTGAATTCGTCGCTCCTGAGCATCATTTCGCCGTCCGCGCCGGGTTTCTCAAGGAAAGTGATGGTGGAACCTACCGGGTGCTTTTGGGCTTCCTTGGCATCGATGGCGATTTCACCGGCACGTTGTGGCATGGAACCGCTGCGCAAGGAGTAAGTGGAGATGCTTGGTGTCGTCGAAAAGATGCGTATGCTTTCGTCGCGTTGGTTGACGGCGACATCCTTAAAGAAGCCGTATTCGACTTTGCTGACGCCGGGAGCACGCTTTATCGCTCTCATCTGGGAATAGTCGAGACCAGTTTTGCTCATCACCGTAAGATCGGCAAGCTGGTGCTGCTCGAAGTACTGGTCGGCTGTGCTGCGCATTTCCGGCCCAGTGACATTGAGACCGACGAGGACAAACGAACCGAGCGCGACCATACAGACAATCGAGATGAAACGGCCCAGCGACTTGCCCAGCGAGCGGCGGGTGTCCCTGCGGAGCATGCGATGCGACATCTTGTGCGCGCCGCCGAATTGGAGATCTTCCCAGCTCTGCGAATGACGTCTGAAGACGGGGGCCTTGGTTGCGGACGCGCTTCCGCCGCTGGATTGCGATGCGGAAGAAGGAACGGCACCGAGCTCTGAGGAGGAGTGGGAGCGCCGGGAGAACCGCGAGACACGCTTGGGGCGAGGCAGCGGAACCACGCCGCCGGCGATTTCACCACCGCTTGAGGCCCATGGGTCGTATTCCGCCCACGTATGCGAGGCGCGCACCGGCGGCAGTTCGGGCTGCGGCTGGGGCTGGAGCGTTTGCGGCTGTGACAATTGCTGGGTTTGAGCTGGCTGCTGAGGTTGGGTTTGAGCTTGACTTGACTGCTGCGTTTGCGGCAACTGCCGGGACTGGGTTTGGCTCAGCTGTGGGGGTTGAGCCTGCGGCAATTGCTGAGACTGCTCGTCCTGACTCGATGGCCGAGCTTGAGTTTGCACGGGCTGCTGAGGTTGAGGCTGCCGCAGCTGTCGGGATTGCTGAGACTGCTCCGGCTGAGACTTTACCTGCTCCGGTTGTGGCTCTACTTGCGGCAATTGCTGAGGCTGGCCAGGGAACCGGGACGATAGCAAAGTCCGGTCAGACAGCAAAGTTTGATCAGACAGCTCCGCCTGCTCCGGTTGAGCCTGAACCTGTTCCGTCTGCGGCTCTACCTGCGGCAATGGCTGGATTTCGCTTGGCTGCTGAGGCTGAGCCTGCTGATCTTGATTGGATTGCTGAACCTGCGTTTGCGGCAACTGCTGAGTCTGACCGGATTGCCGAATCTGCTGCGGCTGAGGCAACGGCATGGCTTGCGGGGCCTCGAAATGAGGAAGGCCATGGCGAGGCTTAGGCAGCGGAACCGAATCGGCCATTCCACCACCGGCAACCTCACCACCGGTAGACGCCCACGGGTCGTACTCCGCCCACGTATGCGTGGCATGAACCGGTTGCAATGCCGGCTGTGCAGTTTGAGGCTGCCCGAGCTCCTCCGTCATCTCTTCCAGCCCTGACGACGGCTCCTGCTCTTGCGACTGCTCCGGCTGACTCTGCTCCGTTTGCTCAGAGTCACTACCCTGTGGCTGCACCTCTGCGGCTTGCTCAGGCTGTTCAAGCTGTTCAAGCTGTTCAGGCTGTTCAGACTCCTGGACCTTTGGGCTTTCCTCCGGCTGCCGCTTCTCCTGTGCCGATACTGGTTGCGGTTTTTGCGGCTCCTGCTTGGACTGCTGCTTCTGCGTTACCTCTTGTTGTTCTGGCGACTCCTGCTTCTGCTGCGGCTGCACTTCCCCGGCTTGCTGAGGCTGCGCAGACTTCTGATCTTGCGGAGTTTCCCGCGGCTGCTGCTTCTGTGGAGCCGCTTGTTTTTGTGGCGTCTCTTGCTGCTGCGGCGTCTCTTGCTGCTGCGGCTTCTGGACTTCCGAGCTTTCCTCCGACTGCTGCTTCTGCTGCACTGACGCCTGCTGCGCCTTTTGCGATTTCCGCTGCTTCGATGCCTTTTTCTCAGATGTCTTTTGCGACTTCGACTGCGCAGTTTGCAGAGATTGCTCGGGCTGCTGTGACTTCTTACCTTTTTGCTTTTTCCGCGACTGCTGCTTCTGTTCCGACACCGGTAGCGGTTTTGATTCCTGTTTTTCCTGCGGCTTCTGGGCTTGTGAAGGCTCCTGCTTCAGCACCGAGGCCTGCTGCGACTGAATCTGCCCAGTTTCCTCAGAACCCTCAGGAGATTGTGGCTTCTGAGCCTTCAGGGTTTCTTGCGGCTGCTGCTTCTGTTCTGGCTTTTCTCGCTTTAACGACTCCTGCTTCTGAAGCCCAGCCTGCGTAATTTCCTGAGATTCCTCAGACTGCTGAGGCTGCTGCGATTGTTCCGATTGCTCCGGCTGAATCTGCTTGGTTTCCTGAAGTTCCTTGGATTGCCGCGGCTTCTGGCTCTTCGGACTTTCTTGTGGCTGCTGTTCTTGCTCCTGGTTTTCAAGTTTTTGAGGTTGCTGTTGCGGCTTAATCTGCGCGATTTGCTCAGGCTGCCTAGACTCCTGCTCCTGTTGCAACGGTTGCTGCTGCGACGACTCTAGCTTTTGCACGGGCACCGGTTGCTTTTCAACCCGCTCGGCTGGCTGAGGTTGCTGCAGCTTTTGTGGCTGCGCGTGATGCTCCCACTTCGCAGTTTGCCGAGGCTTTCTCAGCTGTTGCTGCGGTTGTTGCTGCTGAGGATGAATTTGCTTAGTTTGCTCAGACTGCTGCGGCTGCTGCTCCGACACCTGTTGCGCCTGAGGCCGGTTTGGCTGCTGCGGCTGAGGCCGCGTAGTCTGCTGCAGTTGCGCAGGCTGCTGCTTTTGTACCGATGTCTGTGGAGCACGTTTCAGCTGTGATTGCTGCTGCTGCGGCTGAACCTGAGCCACTTGCTTGGGCTGAACAGGCTCCTGCTGCTGCAGAGGCTTTTGCATGGACTTCTGTTGTTGCAGAATTTCCGAGATTTCCAGAGGTTTCCCAAGCTCTTCCAGCCATTGCTTCTGTGACACCTTCGGCTTGTGCGGCTGCGCTGGCGTGGATTCCTGCTGCCCCCTAGGCTGCGTCGGCTGCCCGAATTGCTGCTCTCGCTGTAGGCGCTGTGCCTGGCGCTCCTGCTGCGCTTTTCGAGCGCGCTGCTCCTGCTGTTGCTGCTCCAGCGCATGCCGCAGCGAAATCCTTACATTGTATTGTTCGGTTGTTTCCGTTTTCTTCCTGCTGCCATCAGGTTGACGCAGATCAACCGTCCATTCCGAGGGCTGTGAATCACCATTTTCCAAGAATGGCACAACATCCGTTTTCGGCTGCGCGGGCTTTTCAACCGTCCGTGAGTTCGGCGGAAAGATGACGGTTTCCGAGAAATCCTGATCCGGTCCGCCAGCAGGCTCAGCTTTAGCAGGCAAATTGAGAATGGCCGGAGCCGCTTGAGATTCGGCTTTAGGCTGGGTTGGCGCAGCTGGCTTCGTAGGCTCAACCGGTTTCCTGTACTCGGCTGGATTCCCGAGTACGGCCTGCTTCATAGGCTCAACTGGCTTCCCAGATGCAGACAGCCTGCTAGATTCAACCGGCTTATTCGGCACGGCTGGCTTCTCAGATACGACTGGATTCCTAGACTCAGCCTGCTTATTGGGCTCGGCCGGCTTCTCTGGTACGGCTAGCTGCTCGGGTTGGGACGACTTTTTCGGTACAGACGGTTTATTGGACTCTACAGACTTCTTAATCTCAGGAGACTTCTTAACCTCGACAAACTTCTTCGCATCAGGTGACGGTTTAGATGCTACCTGCTTTTCAGAAGCTAGCCGCTTTTTTGCCTCAGCCGCCTTTGAAGATTCAGTTGACTTATTGGCTGTAACTGGCTTCCTAGACTTTGCTGACTTCTCAGATACGGACGGCTTATCGTGTTCAACGGCCTTTTCGGCCACGACAGATTTCCGAGCCTTAGCCACTTTATTCGACGCAGCCGGTTTCCTAGTTGTAGCCGCCTTCTTAGGCTCAGCCAGCTTCTCAACTACGGTCGGTTTTTCGGTATCAACCGGCTTCTTAGATACGGTTGGCTTCCCAGACTTGACCGACTTCTTCGGCGCAGCCTTTTTCTCAGATACTGTTTGCTTCCTAGATTCAGCCTTCTTATTCGCAGCTGACCTCTTAGAGGCAACTCGTTTCTTGGATTCACCCGGCTTCTTGGGCTCAGCAGCTTTTTCGACTACGTGTAGTTTCTTGGCTTCAACTGGCTTCTCAGAGTGGGCTAATTCCTTGGCCTTGGCCTCGGTCGGGTTCTCAGACGCAATCGGCTTTCTGGACTCAACCGGATTCTTCGGTGCGTCCCGCTTACTAAGCTCAGTTACCTTATTGGGCGCAGACGATTTCTTAGTGGCAGTTGACTTCTTAGACTCAGCTGACTTTTCGGACACAGCCGGTTTTCTGAACTCAACCGGATTCTCAGGCGCAGCCGATTTCCTTACCCAAACCAGCTTCTTGGGCCTGGCCGCATTTTTAGGCACAGCCAGCTTCTTAGATGCAGCTGGCCTCTTAGCTGCAACTGCTTTCTTCGGTTCAGGCGATTCCTCAGCTACGGCCCGCTTCTTTGGCCCGGCTGCCTTCTTTGGCTGAGCTGACTGCTTAGGCTCAGCTGACTTATTCGTCATAACCGGCCTTTGAACCGGAACTGACTGCTTGATTTCAACCGGCTTCTCAGAGACAACGGGCTTCCCCGACACCGGCTGTCTCTTCGGCGCAGCCGACTCCTTGGGCTCAGCCGGCTTTGCAGGCGTCACCGGCCTCTCGGGTATAGCAGGCTTCTCAGCAACAACTGGCTTTCTGGTCTCAACTGGCTTTTCAGTCGCAACCGCAGTTCGCTTCGGCTCAGCCTGCTTCTTGGGCTCAGACAATCTATCAGGCATGCTTGGCTTTTGGATCTCAGCTGGCTTATTGGCCGCAACCGGCTTCTCTGATGTAGTCGGCTTCTCAGACACGGCCGTCTTTCTAGACTCAACTGGTTTCTCAGTTTTAGCCAGCTTCTCAGTCTTAGCAGCAGCTCGTCTCGGCTCCGCCTGCTTCTTCGACACAGCAGAGGCCCTGTGCACAACCGGTTTCACATCCCAGATCAGCTTCGTCGCCTCGGGTGCAACGCCCCCCTGAGCTTCGGCCGACTTCCTGGTTTTAGCCGCACTATTCTTCTCGGTCTCGGCTAATTTCTTGGCCTCGGCCATCTTCTTCGACTTTTTACCCTTGGACGAATGCTTCTTCTTACTCTTTGTACCGGAAACAGAATCCTGGTAAACGTCTTTATGAGAATTTTTGGATTTCACAATCACCACTCCAGCTGGTCGATATCGCACGGATCGGGATTTCGCCTGACGTCGGTGACGCGGGCGTCGTGCATGCTGACGACGCGGTCGGCCATGGGGGCGAGCGCGGAATTATGGGTCACGATGACCACGGTCGCGCCATGCTTGCGACTCATGTTTTGCAGGATATGCAGCACCTGCTTGCCCGTTTTGTAGTCGAGGGCCCCGGTCGGTTCGTCACATAGGAGGATTTTTGGTCTTTTCGCAACAGCACGCGCGATGGCAACCCGCTGCTGTTCGCCGCCAGAAAGTTGAGAAGGGAAGTTGTCGCAACGGTCGCCAAGGCCGACGCTCTCCAACACCTTTCTGGAATCGTAGGCATACGGAACGATGTCGGAGGCGATTTCAACGTTTTCCAGTGCAGTCAGGTTGGGAACTAAATTATAAAACTGGAAAACAAAACCGACATCGAGGCGGCGGTATTCGGTGAGTTCCTTGGTACTGTATTCGGCGATGTTTTCGCCGTCAATAATCACGTCGCCTTCATCGCAGCCGTCCATGCCACCGATGACGTTGAGCAACGTCGATTTCCCGGTGCCGGAGGCTCCAATAATCACAACCAGCTCACCTTGAAGAATAGAAAAACTAACATCGTTATTCGCAACCACGCTTCCAGCACCACTATTATATCGTTTGACTTCATGAATTACATCGATATAACCCATTCCGCTCTCTCCTCAAAAACCGAACACGTACCCAATCCTTAGAATAAATATTATCATTATATAATGAATAACGGCTTTTTTAATTAGATAATTATCGCATCTTGTTATTATAAATCATAAATGTGAACAAAAGAGTTTAAAATATTGTATAAATGCAATGAGTTCTATGGCATTTACTCTCAGAGAATGACGAAAAGCCAACCCACGGTTCGCATAAAAGGTTAATCGTTGCACTAGCAACCCCGGTTCCCAGCACCGCCGCCAAGGCTCCAATTGTGGTCTGACGGTACTAACTTGACCATGACCACCGATTTGGCGCCTCTTGCCGGTTTGCAGAATCTGACGACTTTCGATTATTCGTTTGTGAACGGCGACGGCAAGTGCCCGAAGAACATCGAAAAACTCACGCAAATCAAGAATCTCATCATGCGCTATGACGATATCGAGGACATCTCGGCTCTCAAAAGCATGACATCCGAATAGATCCATACCCACCACCAAACACCACAACGCAGCGGATATTCACTGTACCGCGTATTCATTTGATGCACGGTTAAGGCAAACGTTTGATAATTGTAAGATTTTGTAATAACTTTGCGCCGCAATGTTGGTTTACGGAAAAATAAACTAATTCTGCTTTAGCCGAAACTTGTTGTAAGTCACAATCCACTCAATCCTGCATTCTCACCCCGCAGTCCCCAGCACCAGCTTCGACGTCGCAAATCCAAGCGAGAGAGGCATTCAACACCCTTAAAATCGCGTAATATCAAGAAAACGAAACGAAAGTCAAATGACGATACGGCGAAAAACTCGTTTGCCAATGTAATCAAATTATAGTAAAATTTAACTTTCCATAACGTTTGCGTATGACTTTTCTCTCTTTTACATCAAACGTTTCAGTTTTGCTGATTACTTTTTAAGGTTAGACATCGCATAATAAGTACATGAACGAAAATACGAGTAACAATCCAATCGAATGGCTCAAGCGCATCACGCACAACGACTCCATCAATAAGATCTCGCGTCTGAGCGGAATTCCTTATACGACCCTTTACAAGCGCTTCCAATCGAATATGCTGACCACCGACGAGATCATCGCAATCGCCCGCGGTTACGGCATCAACCCCGTCGAGGCGCTGGTCCAAAACCACGTCATCGACACGGACGAGGCCACCGACGTGCGCGGCAACAACGCACTGCGGCTCAGCAGCATCAGCGACATCGCCAGGGAAATCGTGCGCCGCAACGACTCAACCAGCGGCCTGGCCGCCATCAAAAAAGCCCAAGAATCGAGTGACGGCGAAAAGGGCGAAGCGAATCCGGCGGACAAGGCCTAAAAGATTAAGGCCGGAAATCGAAGAACATGTAAGCGGGACTGCGCACGTCACGGCCCCGCTTACATGTCGATAAGCGGGCAGAATCCGACTTCGGCGAACACGTTAGGCTCCGTTCAACCGTCGACGTCAATAGGCAGAAGCAGGATTGAAAGCCACACCATTGTCGCTCAATCGTCATCAGATGAGTAAACCTCGAGACCTCACTGCGGTCCGGTGCCATCATCTGAGCAACCTATGAAATCTAGCGAAATTGCAATGATTAAACATCAATAAAGCCAAAAGCACTATTTTGCATTAGACAAAAAGCATTGATTACGCTAATAACTTAATCAATACGGTTATGAACGTTTTATTTAATTTTTTTAAAAAATTAAATAAAACGGTTGACGTTTGCCGAGCACACAAATAGTCGTCCTTTTGTTGACTCTTTGCGAGACATGAAGCCCACACTTTCGTTTAATTTTAGTCCAAAATCATTATTATTTCAACGTTTTATTGCAATATTAGGCAAAATAGTTTTCTCGACAAACAGTCTGCACAAATACCATCAAATAAAAATATTCTCAATAACATCAAACGTTTTATGAAATTTTATTCCTTACATTTTCTCCCGAATTATCGGAAAATAAAAACATGGAAAAAATTCGACATAATCACATTGAATGGCTACGAGAAATCACCCACGACGATTCCATCAACCGAATCTCACAACAGGCGGGCATCCCCTATGCCACTCTTTATAAGCGCTTCAAGTCGGGCGAACTGGCGACCGACGAAATCATCGCCATCGCTCGCAGCTATGGCATCAACCCCGTTGATGCGATGGTCAAGACCGGCCTTATCAGCAACGAAGAAGCTTCGGGCGTGCGTGGGGACAACGCCTTGCGTCTTTGCAACATCGAATCGATCGCGAAGGAAATCGTCCGCCGCGATGCCGAGAAAACGCAACTGACCGGTAACGACAAGAACAAGAACGCTCAGTCCGCCACGACAAAGGCTGCCTGAACATTAGTTCATAGACTTCATACGGGTTGACGACAATCAAGTCGCCAGCCCGTTTTTATATGCCTTCCGACGGAACACTGACCTTGCCGGAAGGCTTATCCTAGACAATCTCAGACAGCCTCTCACTCAGCCGTGGGGCTGAGTTTCCGGCGGGATCACCGACTTGTAAGGCTTTCCCTTGAACTCCTTGGCATAGGCATCCTTCGCAGCCTGCAGAAGCTCAGGGTCGGTGAGAGCATCGTAGGCGGTCAGGGCGATGGTCTTGGCGGCTTGTACAAGTCCCTTGTGCGCTACGCTGGACTGGCCGTTGGCTACCCACTGCCACGAATGCGCGGGCGTACCCAGCGGCTCGAAACCGCCGTAATACTGCGCGGTCGGGGTACACCAGCTCACGTCGCCGACGTCCGTGGACGCCTGGCCCTTGGTGTCGGTGGTGTAAATCAGCGGGAACTTCGGCAACGCCATGCTGGAATGGGCGATTTTGCCGACTTCCTCATCGCTGAGCGCCGGGTTCGCGGCCTTCAGCCGCTCGGCGAGCGGACCTTCGTAACCCTTGGGGTTGTTGGCCTGGATCTTGCCTTCGAACTCGAGCTCTTCATCGGTGAGCTGCAACGGGCCAACCAGGTCAAGGTTTTTGTCCATATCCTCGCTGAGCGGGTGGTTCGGCACGTAGTTGGCGCAGGCGGAATCGAAGTCGATCGAAAGCTCGGTTTCCGTCATCATCGCGGCGCCCTTGGCGATCTTGACCACGCGGTCGTAGATGGGCTTGGCTTGCTCAAGATACGGGGCGCGCACGAAGAAGTAGAGCGTGGCCGTGGGATGCACGACGTTCGCGGACTTGCCGCCGGCGTCGAGGTAAGCATAGTGGATGCGCGCGGCGTCGATGATGTGCTCACGCAGGAACTGCACGCCCACCGTCATCAGCGTGGCGGCGTCAAGCGCGTCGCGGCCCTGCTCGGGGGCGGCCGCAGCGTGTGCGGCGATGCCCTTGAAGCTGAAGTTGGCCTGCATCACCGCAAGGCCCGAACCGCCGGCGACGGCCGTGGTATCGGAAGGATGCCAGGTAAACGCTGCGTCCACGTCGTCGAAAACGCCATCGCGCGCCATGAACGCCTTGCCGTAACCGCTCTCCTCGGCAGGGCAGCCGAAAAGTTTCAGCGTACCCTTGAGATTTTTCTCCTCCATCAGCGTTTTCAGCGCGACGGCCGCGCCCAAAGCGCCGGTACCGAGCACGTTGTGGCCGCAACCCTGCCCGGGCGCGCCCTCGACCACCGGCTTGCGATTGGGGTTGCCGACCTCCTGACTCAAATTGTCGAGTGCGTCGTATTCGGCGGTGATGGCGATAACCGGCTTGCCTGTTCCGTACGTGGCGATGTAGGCGTAATCCATGCCGGCCACGCCTTTTTGGATGTCAAAGCCCTCGCGTTCGAGTACTTTATAATGCTGTTCGACAGATTTCGGCACGGTGAAACGTGTCTCGGGCGTCTCCCAAATCCTGTCCGAAGCCTCGATGAACTCGCCTTTCTTCTCGTCGACGATGTCCATGATCCGCTGTTTGTTGCCGTCGATATCGGCTGCATTGCGAGTATTGCCGTTATTGTCAACTGCCATAGCACACTTCCTTTCGGGACGTTTCCTTCTTTATACTCTCATCGAGCCGAGGCCACCTAACCGAGTCCATCTCGCTAAGTCACGTCCATCAAGTTACGTTCTCCTAGCCGTGTCCGCCTAGATACTCCCGCCTAGCTTCTCTAAGCCCAAGCCCGAACGTATAAAATCGGCCGGCAGACTGACGGAAATGGCTTATCAATACCAAATCCACAGGCCTGCTGGCCGACCTTTTATGGCGAAACTGTCGTTACAGACGAGCGAGCTGGTTGCTAGGCACGCTTGCGATCGACGAGTTTGATGGCGGCACCGGCAGCTGCGAGCAGCGCCATGATGCCGGCCACGATGGAAACATTGGCACCGGTCGTTGCAAGGCCGGCCTTCTTACCGGCGGCGCCAGCGGCACCATTGGTCTTGGCGACGTTGCGAACCAGAGCGGACTGGGCGTCCTCAAGCTCCACGTAGTTGAAGGTGTAGTCGTCTTCAACGCCGTCACGCAGCAGTGACTGCGACTGCGGCTGTGCGTCCGGATTGAGGGCATCCTTGGCATCCTTCAAGGCCTCAGCGAAGACCTTCCATGAAGCAGCGGTGTAATCACTCTGCTTGAGGCTTTCGGCCTGTGCGACCAACTTGGTCAGATCGGCCTTGGTCTTGGGAGTGGTGGGGATATCCGCACCGGTCTTCTGGCCGGCAATCGGGGTCTTGAGATCGGCGAGGTCTTCGCTCAGAAGGCCTTCAATGGCATTGACATCATCTTTCGTGGCGTCGGCATTACCAACGACGTCCTTGGCCCAAGGTAAATCGATGGTGACAAGATACCAAGAGAACTCGCTGTAGTCAGAAGGCTTCAGCGAAGACGCCTTGGCGATATCGGCCTTGAGCGCGGCGATGCTAATCAGAGCGTCGGCCTTCGCGTTGAGGGCGGTGGCTTCGGCGTCGAACGCAGCCTGAGTGTTGTCGGTATCGAGCATGGCCTTGGCCTTGGCAAGTTCAGCGGCGAACGCAGCCCAAGGAGAAGCGGCAGTGAAATCGTCCTGCTTGTAATCCTTCACCTTGTCATAAGCGCTGCGCAGTCCGGCTTTCTTGTCGGGGGCAGGAGCGGGAGCAGGGCTCGGCGATGGGGATGGAGACGGTGACGGGGCAGGGGGAGTTGGGAGCAAGTTCTGATCAATGTTGTAAGTATCTGCATACAACCGGTCATACGCCCTGGCAACCTGATATTGATCACTGTCCGACATTAAGACCCAACTTACATAGCTTCTGGATTGATCAAACTGAGTCCACTGATTATCCGTGGCAGAGGGGTAGCTGGAGCGTGCGACGTTCTTTATTTTATTGTAAAAAGACTGAAGAGCTGCCATATTCTGCAGAGGCGCATCTGCTCTGATTTCACCAGCCTTGGGAGCCTTCAAGATACCAAAATCCATGTCAAACTTCATTGAGCTGGCCGTTTGATCAATATCCTGCTGGTTCATAGCTCCATCTGCATTTTGATTACCGTCTTTAGAAGCATCCAACTTGGCTTCAGCCTTAATGATATCGCTCAAAAGCCATGTCCACGACTCCTGGGTGTATTGGTTCAAATTACCGGCGGTATTACGTATTCCGACTGCTCTGTCATGCTGAGCCTGCAAAGCTGTGCGATTATAATTTGCCTGCGCCGAAACCACCGGATTGGAGCCCGGGGCCGGAGCCTCACCTGCCGTCGCGAAACCTACACCCGCGAACAGGGTGCAAGCCGCCGCAAACGACGCGACAATCACCATCTTCTTCGTCTTCTTCATATCAACCTCCATTGGAAAATAACATACGTCAATCTTTTTACTCCTTAGCTAGAGGGCTTGTCCAATCACATCTATAAACGGTAAAATATCGCCTGTAAGCGGCTAAAAATTAACTCCGAAAGTGTATGGCAAACCATTGCCATACAAATTTTCGCGAATGAGTTTATATCAATTTTCTCACACTGGAATTTCTCGCTGACACCAAAAACGCCTGCAGACGTATGAGACAATGAGATAGAAATAGCTTTTTTAACTATTTTTTGTAAATGCAAAACAAATTATGAGTCCGTAACGACAATCTAGCGAACTCGGCGGCAAACCTGCCAAATTATGCTATAGAGAAATTATGGGGTAAAACCTTAAGTGAAAGGCGGCGACGATGCGCAACATCAGAATCGGAGTAGTGGAAGACGAACCCGCCGCCTGCCAGAAAGTCCTCGACTACCTCAACCGCTACCAGAGCGAAAACGGCGAGAACTTCACCGTCTCCGTCTTCGACGACGGCGCGAAAATCGTGGAAAATTACCGGCCGATTTACGACATCCTGCTGCTCGACATCGAAATGAAAGAGATGGACGGCATGGAGGCGGCGCGGCGCATCCGCAAAATCGACAGCAGCGTCGTGATCGTTTTCATCACCAATGCCTCGCAATACGCCATCAACGGCTACGAAGTGCAGGCGCTCTCCTACCTCCTAAAACCCGTGCCGTACTTCGCCTTCTGCCAGGAAATCAAGCGCTGCATCGAGGCAGTGCGGCGGCAGAGCGACGATTCCATGCTTTTCGAGGTCGGCTCGCAACGCACACGCGTAGAGCTCAAATCCATCGTCTACATCGAATCAATTCGTCATACCATTATTATCCATACGCTCGATGGCAAACTTTCCATCACCTCAACCTTGAAAGAGCTCGAGACGCAACTGGACGGGCACGACTTCTTCCGCTCAAATTCCTGCTATCTGGTCAACCTGAGGCACGTCACCGGCATCGAGGACCAAGACTGCATCATGAGCAACGGCGAGCGCCTGCGCATCAGCCGCCCGCGCAAAAAAGCGTTCGTCGCCGCGCTGGCCAGCTACATCAACGGCGGGCTGCAATGAACGCACTGGTTACCATGCACCTTCCCGACGCTACCGTGCGAAACATGCACTATAGCGCCGCCAACTTACACTTTTCCGACAGTAATGTAAGAAACATGCAACCTGAATTCGAACCTGCAGGCGTATGCCGGAGCCACAGGGGAGGCGACAGATGAACACCATCACCAACGCGCTGCCCAATATCCCGCGGCTCTACACCGGCATCTGCGAATGGCTGGCCTGCGTGGTCTATCTGCTGGTCATCTACCGGCGTGCGCCGAAATGGCGGAGCCTGCTCGTGGCCGCAATCGGACTGCCTACGATTATCGGGATTCAATATTTCGACGGGGCGATGAGCCTTGATTTCTGGATTCTGGGGATGCTCCTCGCCGTGGCGGGAATGTACCTTCTTATTGTTCTCGGCGCCCAAACGACGCCGCGCGAAGGCCTTTACGTCACCGCCCGCGCGTTCGTGCTCGCGGAACTTGTGGCCTCGCTGCACTGGCAAATCGCGACCTTTATCGGGTTTAACAAGCACAACCACGGCCACGCCTCCGTTTCTGGGCTGGACCTTCCGACCGCGATATTGGCGACAATAATCTACTTGGTCGGTTTCGGCCTGGCTTGGGCCATCGAACGCCGCAATTTCAAGCGCGACAAACCGACAAATCCCACGCGAACGGCGGTGGCGGGTTCCATTATCATCACCATCGTCACCTTTGCGGTGAGTAACCTGAGTTTCGTCTCCACGAACACGCCATTCTCCGGATCGGTCGGGCAGGAAATCTTCTATATTCGCACGCTCGTCGATTTGTGCGGCTACGCCATTCTCGGCGCACAGCAGGAGCAGGCGAGGGCCGCGCAGGCCAACCTTGAAATTGCTTCCATCGACGCGAAGCTGCAAAGCGAGCATCAGGAATATCTGCAATCCAAGGAAAACATCGAATCGCTCGGGCGAATTGCGCACGATCTGAAGCACCAGATCACCGCGTTGCGGGCCGAGGTCGACCCCAAGCACGTGGCCGCTGGCTTCGAGCATCTTGAGGCGTCGGTCAAGGAATACAGCGCTCAGGAGCACACCGGCAATTCCGTGCTCGATGTCATTCTCACTTCGAAGCTGAAGACCTGCGCGCAGCAAGGTATCACATTGACTACTGTCGCGGACGGCAAGCTTTTGGCCAATATGAGCTCAATGGATATCGCCACACTTTTCGGCAATGCGCTCGACAATGCCATCGAGGCCGCCTCTAAGGTCGCGGAACCGGAGCGGCGGCTCATCAAACTCGCACTATACGAACACGGGCAATTTACCGTCATTCGTGTCGAAAACTATTACGAATCGGCTTTGCAGACGGACGACCAGGGCGACCTGCGCACCACCAAGTCCGACCAGCGCGCCCACGGTTACGGCGTGAAATCGATCAAGCACATCGCCGGCCTCTACCACGGCAACGTCACCATCAAAACCCACGACCACTGGTTCACTCTCACCGTACTTTTGCCGCGGTAAAACCTGAATACAGAAAAGTCAATCAAAATAAGCAAAGTTGACAATCAACCCTCTATAGGTAACTTGAAAATTAAGCTTCCAGCCACGAAACGAACATACACTTCACTCGTAAAGACATTCTCATCTCCAGTGATATACTGTAAACAGAAAAATTGTTTACAGCTTTCACAAAGGAGAAGAAATGCATCTACTGCATATTGCTGTAAGCGGTTCAGAACCTTACAACAATAAAACGCTCGATCTCGATTTCTTCGCGGAAGACCAGGTGCGCTCTTACGGACCAGCTTCCGGAATCACCAGACTGGGCGGAGAATCCAGCACGGCTTATTCCCAAAACGTTGTCGCGCTTACCGGCGTCAACGCAACTGGCAAGACCACAGCACTTCGCCTTTTAAGTTTTGTCATCTCTGCATTGACGGACAATATCGCTCTTTTCCAGCAAATCCACCCATTGCCGACTTGTGACGATTCTTTGCACATAGAAACCATATTCGAGGCAAACGGGGTGTTTTATCTGCACGAGGCAGAGCTAATCCAAGTACGCAATATCGATGAGAGCACACACGAAGGAAGCGCAAGATTCGCTTTCATTTCTGAAACTCTGTCACGATTCAACAAGAAACAGCCTTCGCGAAAGCAGCTCAAAGATTTCAAAGCTTTCGCCAAAGCAGCAACTGTGATCCGCATTCGAAAACCAAAACCCAAAAAAGGCGTAAAACGCGATAAAGATATTGACGAGAACGCTTATCTACCAGATTCAGTGCTTCCTTATTTATCGCCATATATGAGCATCATCACCAATATTGCACAAGGCGGCAGCCCTGGGGTAACTCAACTTACGCCCAGTCCGGTTCCTCAGCATCCCGATATTTTCATGCCCGCAACCCTCGACGAGCATAATCCGATAGCAACCATCGCCGACCCCATCCTTCATGTCTTGGATGACAGCATAGACTACTACCGCTTCGATAAGGAGGACCAGCAAGTTCACATTCGTTTCGCCGGAGAATTGGACGAGCGTATCATGTCTCGCGAGGCGGCGCATACCATACTGTCTTCCGGCACCGAACGCGGCTCAAGAATGATTTCCAACGCCCTCTCAGTGTTGCAAAATGGCGGATATCTCTTAGTTGATGAAATCGAAAACAGCATCAACAAAGAACTTGTCCACATGATTATCAATCTGTTTATCTCCAGAAAGACCAATCCTCATGGTGCCACTCTGGTTTTCACCACCCACTATCCCGAACTGCTCGACCTGCTCAACCGGAAAGACAACATCTACTTCTTGCGGCGCAGCACCCAGAATGGTAACAAAGTTGACGCGGTGAAATACTCTTCGGCGGTCAAGCGCGGCGAACTCAAACGCAGCGAAGTGTTCACCTCGAACTTCATTGGCGGCACCGCCCCCAAGGCCAAAAACCTCAAGGCCATTCGCGATTACGTCGCGTCTGCCGTCAACGAACCTTCGCTGACTCGTCCATCTCAAGAGACGGGAGAAGGCCATGAAAAGTCGGAAAAATGAGCTTGCGGACCTTATCGGTAACTCTCATGTTCTGTTCTCTTGCGAAGGTCTCGCCGAATCGGTTATCGTCACCAAGCTGGTGGAACAAGACCTGACATTTCTTGACACCGGCAACATCATCACCGACCCATTAACGGATGCCTACTATACCTTGGAGCGCAAAGGTTCCAGCATAGCTCAGCAATACCTCAATCAGGATTATGGCAGCGATGTCTTTGTGCTTTGCGTCCAGGATCAGGTCGAGCACAAGCTCAGCTTAGGTCCTGCGCGACGCAACGGTTCATCTAAAGACCCTAGAACCCAACCTACGCACCAATCAATCGCGCTGAACCTCACCACTCATCCCGAAATCGAGATGTTGGTGATTTGCCGCGAAGGAGCCGCCGATCAATATGAACATTGGAAACAAAGCCAACGGGGCAAGAAGCAGAATAAATTGAAACCCAGCCTATTCTGCAAAGAAGAGCTTGGAATGGGAGACGTAAAAAGACCCAAATTCCTTAATGATTATTGGGGCAATGGCGACAATCTGGTGCAAGCATTGAGGGAATACCAACGTATCACCAGCGCAAAGAAGCAACGCACCGACTTCATGCTCGCGGATTTGCTGAAGTGATTTCCGCGAATCAGATGGTTGAATCGCTACGTTTTAAAATGACAGCCACATTTTCCTGATCATTTTCAATCTTTTGATTTTTACACGGTCATGTTTACACAGTCATTTAACCGTCATAGTGACCGTGTAAACGTTGAAATGTTGCCGAAAGCGACTTCGCTCATCAGCAGATAGGTTCCGGAAACCGCGGAATTGGAGGAATCCTAAAACTAGCCCGTAGCCACTCATTATTCCTACATAATCAGACGGTCATTTCACACAGTCAATTGACTGTGTGAAATGACCGTGACAAATCGTTACGAGCGCTACTTACTTCTCGGCTTTATCGCCTTTCTTGGCGGGGGCGATCCACCACTTCAGCAGCGGGTAGCTGATGATGACGGCCAAAAGAGTGTTGACCACGGAGGCGAGGGTGGAGGAAATGGCATCGTTCCAGCCGAAGCCCTTGCAGAGCGTGGTGATGTAGCCAGGCAGCAGCAGGCCGCAGACCACGATGATGATGGCCAGGATCGCATACTTCCACGCGGCAGACTTGAAACTCGCGTCAGACTTGAAGACCCACTTCATCTGCACCACGAAGTTGACGGCCTGTGCGCAGATTTCGGCGATCAGGAAGGTAAGGAAGCCACCGAGACCGTTGGTGCTGGGCTTCGAGTAGTTGAAGATGAGGAAGCTGAACGGCTGGGTCAGGTGCATGGCGTGCACGAACAGCGCGGTCAGAATCCACACGGCCACGAAACGCGTGATGGTCGAGATGTTCGAAAGCACGTTGAACTTGATGAACTCCCAGAGGTTCGGATACTTGTTGATCAGGCGCTTGCAGGCGGCGATGAAGCCCTTGCCTTCGACCTGCTGGGCGCTTTCGTTCTTGTTGTTGTCACTCATTTGTTTTCAAGCTCCTTCGCTACGCGCTTGTTGGCGGAAATATTGCGGAAATAACCGGCAATGAACGAACCGGCACCACGGAAGGTGTGGCCGTTCGCAATCTTGACGACGGCCTGGACCATCGCCGAGTCGATCATGCCCTGCGTCATCTTGCACATCGCACGAGGCGGCATGTTCAGGATGAAGAGAATATTGAGATCAGGCTGGCCGGTCTTTTGGCGGACTTTGGCCTCTTTCTTGGTCAGCACCTTGGCGACGGTACGCGCGACGAAACCACGCGAATCCGCCCACGAGGAAATCGGGTCGTTCTCGCCGAAGACGACGGTCTTGCCGGGAGCAATCACGCCGTGGCCGAAGAGGGCCGTCATCTCGTTGTCGGTGACATCCTTGACCTGACCCTTGAGATAGTGGCCAAGCACCGGGTTCGGCGGGCAGAGATCAATGTCGCCCTGAATCATTTGCTTAGTCGAAAGCGGCAGATTTTCAACGCTGTCGCCGACCAAAATCTCCCGTTCGCCGGTTTCGGTCTTCCAAGTGCCGGGCACAACATCGTAATGACGGAACGTATAGCGGTCGAACGGAATGGTGACGGTCGCAGCTTCGTGGGCATCGAGGAAGACCTTCTTGAAGCCCTTGAGCTCGCGGTCGGGACGCATCGCACCGCCGACCGGAGCGCGCACGTACATCTGGGCGACGGTGGCTCCCGGGATGTCGGAATCGTTGGTCACCGTGAACGTGACACCGTTTTCGTCACTGGTCAAATCCGAATATGTGAACGTGCTGTAGCTCAGGCCATAGCCGAACGGGAAACGCACCGGAACGCCAGCAGTCTCGTAGTAACGATAGCCGACGAACGGGCCCTCGCGGTAGATGGCGTCGCGGCCGATGGCCGGGTACCAGCCGGAGCTGGGGACGTCTTCATACTTGATCGGCCAGGTCTCGGCGAGATGGCCGGAAGGATTGACCGCGCCGGTGAGCACACGAGCCGTGGCCGAAGCGCCAGCCTGGCCGGAAAGGCCGATATAAAGGAGCGCGGAAACGTCGTCAAACCAAGGCAGCTCGACGGGGGAGCCGGCAACAAGCACAATAACGACAGGCTTGCCAGTGGTGACGAGCGCCTTCACCAGGTCGTTCTGACCTTCAGGAATGGCCATGGTGGAACGGTCAAGACCTTCGGATTCGCTGCGTTCGTCGAGACCGACAACGGCGATGACCACGTCAGTGGTGTCGGCCGCAGCCAGCGCGACGGCATCCTCGACCAGGACGTTGTTCTTGCCGCCATGACGCTCGTAGCCCTGCTGATAACCGGTGACTTCAACGCCATCGATTTTCTTCAACTGGTCGAGCAGGTTTTCCTCGTTGGTCGCGTTGACCTTGGAGGAACCGGAACCTTGATATCGCGCGGTTTCGGCCATATCGCCGACAACAGCCACACGAGTACCGGACTTCAACGGAAGAACCGGGGCGATCTTGCCGTCTGCGCTGCCGTTCTTGAGCAGCACACTGGTATTTTCAGCGACGTGACGGGCAACGTTATGGTGATCTTTGGCCACGTCATCGGCCATCAGATCATCGCGGCCCACACCTTCGAAATGCGTGCGCTGGGCGAGTTTGGCGACCTCGCGGGCACGGACGTTGATATCGGCCTCGGCCAGCGTGCCGGCCTGTACGGCACCGACCAGCTCTCGCACGGAAGTGTAGCCAGGAGACGGCATCTCGAGCGAGCCACCGGCCTTCACCGCGGCGACGGCGGAATCTGAACCGCCCCAATCGGAGATGACCGTGCCGTCGAAACCCCACTCCTGACGCAGGATTTCGGTCAAGAGATGCTTGTTTTCGTGAGCGTAGGTGCCGTTGATCTGGTTGTACGAGGTCATGATGGCCCAAGGACGCGCCTCGCGAATCATGATTTCGAAACCGGTCAGGTAGAGCTCGCGCAGCGTGCGTTCGTCGACCACGGAATTGGAGGCCTGACGACGCAGCTCCTGGCTGTTGACCGCGAAATGCTTCGGGCAGGAGGCAACGCCATTGCTCTGGATGCCCTTGACCAAGCCTGCGGCCATGCGCCCGGCGACCTGCGGATCTTCGGAGTAGTACTCGAAATTGCGGCCGCACAAAGGGTTGCGCTTGATGTTCATGCCCGGTCCGAGCAGCACGTTGACATCGAGATCGTGCGCCTCGCGCCCGAGCGCCTTGCCCATTTCCTCGGCCAGCTCCGGGTCCCACGAATTGGCCACAGTCCCGGCGGTGGGGAAGCAGGTAGCAGGCTTGGAAGCCCCGATACCTAGGTGATCGCCCGCTCCAAGCTGACGGCGCACGCCGTGCGGACCGTCGCTCATCACAAAGCTCGGAATTCCGGCCCGCTCGTTGCCGCGCGAGTCCCATTCGGAGCCGCCGGAAAGCATCGCCGCTTTCTCTGTAACGCTAAGTTCCTCGAGTTCCATGGTCCTCCTTATATAAAATCCTGGCGTTTCTGCCGTCTCATCGTTTCGTCACGCAAGCCCGGCTTGAACGTTGGTTGGCACATATATGCGGCGCTGCACAGCTTGTGCCGCCTCGCATACAATCCACCAATAGCAAGTCTATTTAACCAATAATTTCCATAGCCCAGACCGCCAAAAGCCTAAGCTGTCATTTCTTTCGCACGATTGGCGTACTGATAATTACGCCGCTGCGCAAACCTTTATATACCCGTATATTCGCTTTATATTCCTTATATATTCGTTCTATATTCTGCCGCCATATAGAGGAAACGAAGAGGGTGGTGAAGCCCCGCCGCAATTGCTACGACGAGGCTTCGCCCGAGCGATTCCGCGTTATGATTTAGTGCTACATTTTCATATCAACGGAACCGCTTAGAGGTCACTTTTCGTCAGAGTTCGCGGCATCAGCCGAATCACTGGTTACGGAGACCTTGGCCTCGTTGCGCCGACGGAGGTAACGACGAATCGCAACGATTTCAAGACCGACGAAAAGCACCGCGACAATGGCCCAGACGACGTACATAGCCGTCTTCCAGACCGGGGTGGCGGTCTTCGGCTCGCCATTCTGATACTCCCAGCTGTTGGCCACAGAGTAGAGGATGTTCTTCGAAGCCTGACGCATCGCGATCACGGAGGTCGCGGACTTGTCGGTGATGTGGTTGGTCACCTTGGTGGTGGCGAGCATGGTGTCGCCGCCATTGCGGATGATCTGGTCAGCGTTCTGATAGCCGTAGACACCGAAGTAATCGGTCACCACGAAGCCGTGGAAGCCCCACTCGTCACGAAGGACGGAGTTGAGCAACGCGCTGTTGGCGCCCGCGTAGGTGGGTCCGATGTAGTTGAAGGAGCTCATCGCGGCGGTGGTGCCACCGGTCTTGACGCCCATTTCGAACGGCTTCAGGTAGATCTCACGAATCGACTGCTCGTTGGCCCAGGTGCACAGCATGTTGGTGCGGTTGGTTTCCTGGTCATTGAGCGCGAACTGCTTCATGAAGGCATAGACGCCCTTGGACTGTGCGCCTTGAATCTGGCTTGCGGCCAGAGCACCGGCGAGCTCGCCGTCTTCGGAGAAGTACTCGAAGTTACGGCCGGAGAACGGGCTGCGGTGCGTATCCATGCCCGGGGCGTACCAGCCGTCCACATGCATGTCGTGCGCCATGTCACCGATCATCTTGCCGAATTCCTTGTTGAGGTCCTTGTTCCAAGAGCAGGCGAAGGAGACTTCAGCCGGGAAGCCGATGGAGCCGACCTTGGTAAAGTTGTTGTTGAGGGCTGCGGGGCCGTCGGCGTCGGTGGTCTTGATCTTGCCGATCGAGTCCACCGCAGGCGTGCCGTAACCGCCGTTGGCGATCAGGCTGTCCATATCGTTGAAGCTCAGCTCGTCAAGCAGCTTGTTCCATTCCGGATCGTCGTAGGACTTGCCGCGCAGCTGGGCCAGGCGCACGTTGTTCTTCGCACCCGTGGTCGGCATCTTGTCGCCGGACTTGTTGTGGTCGGCGGGCTTGTAGTTGCCGTTGTTGACGAACTCGGACTTCGCCTTGTCGCTCATCGCGAAGTTGGTCGGGGCGGCGGTGGCCGTCTGATAGTTCGCGAAGTGGTCCTTGCGGGAGAGGTAGGTCACGTCGCCAGCGGCATTGTCGAACTGGTTGGTGGCCGCGGTCTTGTCGCCCGCGTGGGTCTTGGACTTGTTATAGGTGATGGTTGACGGGATATTGACCGTCTGCTGGTCGATCGCCGTATGCGCGTCGGAGTTGATGGAGATGTTGTAGTCACCCTTCTCCAGCACGTAGGACTTGGCGGTCTTGGAATCGTAGGAAGCCATGTCGTCGTCCTTGAAGGAGATCTTCACGGTCTGCGATTCGCCGGGCTTCAGGAGCTTGGTCTTGCCGAGCGCCACCAGGTTGGTGGAAGCCTTCTCGATGCCACCATTGGTGTACGGCGGGTCGAAGTAGGACTCGACAACGTCCTTGCCAGCCTTGTCGCCGGTGTTCTTGACGGTGACGTCGAAGGAAACCTTGCCGTCAGCGTGGTCGACCTTGCCCATCTTCTGGCTGAACTTGGTGTAGCTCATGCCGTAGCCGAACGGGAACTGGACGACGTCGTTGTAGTTGATGAGGCCTTCCTTGGCGGCGGTCTCATAGAACTTGTAGCCCAGGTAGATGCCTTCGGTGTAGTTGACGAACGTCGGCTTGATGGTCTGCAGCTTGCCGGTGAAGTCCGGAACCTTCTGGATGAACTGGTCGACGTTGTTGTACTGGAAATCGCCGTAATTGTTGACGTTCACGGACTTGTGAAGGTCGCGCAGGAAGGTATCGGAGGTCTTTCCCGAAGGATTGACGGCGCCGGAAAGCACCTTGCCAAGCGCGGTGAAGCCGGTCTGACCGGCAGGCGGGCACCACAGCACGGACTTGATCTGCGGATAATCCTTCAGGAAGCTGAACTGGAACGCATTGCCGCCGTTGTAGACGAGGGTGACGTTCTGGAAGTTCTTGGTGACGGCGTCGAGCATGTCCTTCTCGGACTGGTCGAGCTCAAGGAAGGACTGGCCGTCCTTGAAGTCCTCGTAATCCTTGGAATTGTTGTGATAGGGGACGCCCTTGGCCTTCATGTTGCTGGGCAGGTCGTTACCTTCGCCACCCTGACGGGCCAGGACCACGACGGCCTGGTCGGAGAAGCTCTTGGCTTGGCTCATCATGTCAGCCGGATACTGCTTAATCGGGGTCTCGGGGAGGTCCCATTCAGGAGCGAACATCACCTTGGGCTGCGGGCGGTCCTTGGCGTACTTGACGTACATGTTGCTCAGTTTGCTGTTGGTCTCAAGACCGGCGTTCTTCATGCCTTCGAGGATGGAGACGGTCTTGTACTGCGTGTTCATGGCGCCTGAGCCGGAGCCCGAATAGATCGGGTTGGTGGAGGCCCAGCCGAAGACGTTGACCTTCTTGCTGCTCAACGGCAGGTTGGAGTCATTGTTCTGCAGCATGGTGATACCTTCGCTCTGCACCTCTTCGGCGAGCTTGTTGGCCCGGCTGATGGTGTCCTGCGAAAGCACGTATTTCTTGGAAGTCACGTTGTTGAGCAACGTGGACATCGGGCCGGTGAGCATCATGGAAACCGCCGCGACGATGGCTACCAGCACCACCAGCCACGTCTCGCTGTGCACGAGCTTGCGGGTTCCGGTATTTTGCACCGTCTTCTTGTTGACGGCGACGCTGATGATAATGGCCAGAATCAGCAAGACACCGATGACTACCAGGTAGGGCACCAGCGACTTGATGACGTTGACGACATCAGCCATGTTGATCTGCAACATGAGAAGTCCTCTCTTTATGTTTCACATATCATGAATGCGTAATGGCCACCGCGTCTCATTTGACGTAACAACCACATCTACTCGCTCAACTTCGAACAAAGCCATGCGACGATGCTACATTCACACAGTTTCATTGTGTAATGGCAATCTCGAATTCTCAAGGTTGCGGCTCAGCCTGTCATTTTTCGTGCACGTTTTGCAGCCGACCCGCGCGAGTCTGTCCCCACCGTCAAAAATATGCAACTTACGTCGACTATGCCGCACTTTTCGCACAGTCCCGTCAAAAACATGCACATTACGACCCCTAAAGTGCACGTTTCGCTCGCCAACATATAAAATATGCCTCCGCAACAGCCAACTTGCACTTATCTAGCGATGACGTCAAAAACATGCACTTTATGTCAACTAAGTTGCACTTTTCTGACAGCACCGTAAAAAACGTGCAACTTGCGTCAGCTAAAGTGCATGTTTTGCTCACTAACAGCGATAAAGATGCTGTGGATAAACCAACCGCGACACGCCCGGGTTTGTGGATAACCCCAAGCATTCGACCACAGTACCCTGTTCGGCTTGCCTCGCCCCGCATTCGCCGTCTAGCGTCGATACCATGAGACGCAATCCGGAAATCGAACGAATCGCCGATAACGCAGAGCAATGCCAGCGCTACTTCTTCGGGACGACACCGAACCAAAAGCGGGCTATGCGCAAACGTTGGCGCGTCAACGAGTATGTTCGCCTGTGCCCAAACGTCTACGCACGAAGCGAATATTATAACTCGCTTAATCCGCAGGAACGCGCTATGCACTTGACGCGTACATTGGCCATCAAATATCCCCAAAGAATATTCGGCGCGATGACAGCGGCACGAGTGCTGGGATTTGAATGCCCTTGGTCCAACGCCGAGATGGAACACGTGCAAATCGCCACGGAAGAAGCGATATCAAAACGCAGACAGGGAACTTGCGAAAGAATATACGTGCATCCTCTAACGTACGTTGTCCACAACGGAATCCGTGTCACTTCCCCGGAACGAACGCTGGTAGATTGCGGTCTGCGATACCCCTATGCGAAAGCTTTAGGAATTTTCGATTCCGCATTACGCTCCGGAATGGTAAATGCTAAGGACGTGGAGAAAACTTGTGCCGGCTTGCATAAAGATTGCTCACCAGTGCGGAAACTCCTACGCGACGCGGACGAAAAAAGTGAGAACGGGGGTGAATCGTTCTGCCGCGCCGTAATTCTCGATGCCGGTTTTGCGCGGCCCGAATTACAGCATGAATACCATGATCCCGCGAATCCGAAGCGCACTTTTCGAACCGATTTTTTGTGGAAATACGAGCGTAAAGCCATCGTTCTCGAATACGACGGGATGGAAAAGTACACGAACAAACATATGACAAATGGGCATGAAACCCGACAGATAGTCTATGAGAAGCGAAGGCGCGAAGACGCACTGCGGCGTGCGGGCGTAACCACCATTCTGCGCACGGATTACGAAGAGGTCAGGCAGCCAAGGTCTCTCATTCAGAAACTGCTCAACAGCGGGGTGCCGATGGCGCTCGACCTTCGCTGATTCGTGGTAATCTCTGCTGAATCACAAGCAGCCTTCGCCGAAGTCACTTGCAAACCCGTCCAAACCATCGGCAACTTCGGCGGACCATCAGCAAATTCTTTAACGCCTCAGAACCATCAATCCCCGACTCTGCCGTGCACTTATCTCGCGTAAGAAAAGTGCAATTTACGACTTCCTAAGTGCACTTTTTACACGCCACCACACAAAATAAGCACTTTGCATGCGCTTAAACGCACCTTTCACACGCCAGCATACAAAACCTGCAGCCTACAGAGCTAAGTTATATTATTTAGACAGTACCGTCAGAAACATGCACTTTACGTCAACTAAGTTGCACTTTCTCGACACCAACGTCAAAAACATGCACTTTGGACGCGGTAAGTTGCACTTTTCCGACGGGAACGCAGACTTTGGCAGCATCTTTGCAGCTACATTCGGTTTTTATCGCAATGAAACCCAAATCCATGCTGCGCGCGCAGGAATCGAAAGCGGTGCGCCGATCCTTCAGATTGCGGCGACAGTAGTATCTATAGACATAGCAGAAAAGAGCATCTATGCAGCCAACGGGATTTAACACGGACTGGCGGGTTCGACACTTGAGCAGCGACGAAGCGTTCACGCCGGTGACGCTGCCGCATGATGCCATGCTTTACGAGCCCCGATTCGAGAACGCACCCGGCAGCACCAACACCGGATGGTTCGACGGACGCGATTACGAATACATCCGACACTTCACTCCCGGCGAAGACCTGCGCGGCGATGCCATCATCCTTGAGTTCGAAGGCGTCTATCGGCTGGCCGAAGTCTTTGTCAACGGGCAGAAGGCCGGTTCCTGCGATTATGGATACAGCAGGTTCACAGTTGATGTCACCAATCTGGTCACCATCGGCGAGGACAACGAAATCCGGGTAGTGGCTCATAATGCCGACCAACCCAACTCCCGTTGGTATTCCGGGGCTGGCATCTATCGCCCGGTCACGCTTTGGACGGGGCCGCGCGAGCATATCGGCTTCGAAGGCATCGGGGTACGCACGATATCGACGAATCCGGCGAAAATCGAAGTCACGCTACAGACCACAGGCCCCGGCAAAGCGCATATCGAAATCCTCGAGGGGAAGAGCACTGCCGACACATCGATGGCTAAGTCAATGCCAACTCCTGCTGTGGCATCAAGCGATTGCGAAATCGACGAACAGGGCAACGCGACCGTCACACTAGACATCCCCGATGCGAAATTGTGGAGTCCAGAACATCCCAATCTTTACACTTGCCAAGTAAGCTATCAGGCCGAAGGCCATGAACCTGACATCGAAACCGCTACAGACATTGCCAACAACGCTGCCGCTTCAAACAACGTCGACATCGCCAGCACGAGTTTCGGCGTGCGCACGCTGGCTTGGGGCGACGACGGATTCCTCATCAACGGCAAACGCACCATCATGCAGGGCGCCTGCGTTCACCACACCAACGGCATATTGGGCGCCGCCGCGTTCCCCGATGCCGAACGCCGCAAAGTCGAAGAACTGAAAGCGCAAGGTTACAATGCCATACGCTCAGCCCACAACCCATGTTCCAAAGTGTTTCTCGAGGCTTGTGACGAGCTGGGAATCCTCGTTCTCGACGAATACATCGATCATTGGTACATTCACAAAACCCTTTACGACTATGTCGGTTACTTCTCAGCCAATTGGCGCGACGACCTGACGGCCATGGTCTCAAAAGACCGCAACCATCCCAGCGTCATAATGTATTCAATCGGCAATGAGGTCAGCGAAACCGCTGAAAAGAAGGGCATCGCGCTGACCCGATCCATGGTGAACCTGCTGCACACCCTCGACCCCAGCCGACCAGTGACCTGCGGAATCAATATTTTCTTCAATTTCCTCAGCTCGATCGGTTTCGGCGTCTATTCCGACAAGAAAGCACGCAAAGAGGTCGAAGCAGAATCCGGTGAGCGCGCACCCAAGCTTTCGCGAGAGAACGCTGCCATTGTGCCGGGAGCGTGCATGACCTCAACCTCCGAAAACGGACAGGCAAAACCCAAACACAAAGCGGTGGGCAGCGAGTTCTTCAATAATCTGGCAGGAATCATGGGCGCCGATTTCATGAAAACCGGTGCCACGCTGCACGCCTGCGACGTCAAGACCCGCGACGCGTTCGCGCAGCTCGATATCGCCGGCTACAACTACGGCATCAAACGCTACCGCAAAGACCTGCGTCGCTACCCGCATCGGCTTATCCTCGGTTCCGAAACGTTCTGCAGCGATGCCTACCAATTCCGCGAACTGGCCAAAAGCAACCCACGGCTTATCGGGGACTTCGTGTGGGCTGGCATGGATTACATGGGCGAAACCGGCGTCGGAGCTTGGGAATACAAAGATTACGCACCTGCGGAAAACAGTTTTGGCTGGCTCACTGCGGGCTCAGGCCGTCTCGATCTGACGGGAAGGGTGACAGGCGAGGCTCTCTATACCCGTGTCGCGCTTGAAAAGGACCAGGGTCCTTACCTTGCAGTGCAGCCAGTGAACCATACGGGCGACAAACATTCCCCGAGCGCTTGGAGAATGACCAACGCCACGCCGTCCTGGAGCTGGGATGGCTACGAAGGGCATAAGGCGAGCGTGGAGGTCTATGCGCGCGCGGCGAGCGTCGCCCTGATATTGAACGGACAGGAAATCGGGCGCAAGACATTGCGCAACGATTGTCTTGCGCGATTCAGTTGCGAATACCAACCCGGAACGCTTGAGGCCGTAAGCTTTGATGCAAGCAGCACGGAAATCGGCCGATGCACACTGGCCAGTGCCCAAGGCGCGACCCAGCTCACCTCTTCTCTGGAGCCCGAAAGCGGTTTTGAAGAATCTCAATCCGTTTCGATGGATACAGATACGACGGAACGTAAACGCGACTTGGCCTCATCCGACACCTGCCGCCCCGGGCACCTGGCCTACGTGCGCGTGCGCTATACTGATGCCGCAGGAATCACCAAACCGCTGGAACGTGGCATATTGAACGCCACGGTTAGCGCCGGCAGGCTGGTTGCTTTTGGCAGCGCCGCGCCCTTCAACCCGGGCAGTTTTGTCATCGGCCGCACCGATACCTACTATGGCGAAGCCCTTGCGATTATAGAAATGCCTACCGCAGAAGAAACCCAGTTATCCGACGCTAAGCAATCGCCAGTAATCCTAAACGTCACCGACGGCAAGCTAAAAACCAGCCTCACCATCAAAATGGCGTAACGGACTTCGCGCATTTCAGTATCAGATATCTTGCAATCAGGGCCCACTACATACGGGCTCTGCCCATTAGCCGCTGTAAAGAGCTGTTCATAACCGCCGCTTTGTCCGGTAATTTCTTGATACGCTCATATCGCAAACGAACAAACCGGACACAGACGGAAAATAATTTGCATTCCCGCCAAGGTAGGACAATTTACCTATTTAAACGAAGCAGACACGCAAAAATGTCGTATTTCAATCCCATGATATTATATTACGATAATTATAATTCAATAAGAACAGCTTGATAGCTGCATTCTCGCGCCGAACATATCCGGCAATCCATCGTTGGACACACGAACGGCAGCTTTTCAAGCCGTATCGCCCACCCCGCACTATTCACAACGAAGTTACGCGGGAAACCGAAGAGAAGGAAGGGATACCATGAACAAAACCTTAGCGAAAGCAATCGCCATGCCGGCGGCCATCGCACTCATCTGCCTTGCCGGGGCGTGCGGCTCCGACACGAAGGCGAGCGCCCCGGTACCAGCTACGGCGGCCACCCAGACCACGACCATTTACTTGGTGCGTCACGGTGAAACTATGGCAAATGTAATGCATAGAGCTCAGGGCTGGAGTGACTTCACACTCACACAAAACGGCGTCGATGGCGCCAAATACCTCGGCAAAGGGCTGAAAGACGTGAAGTTTGCAGCCGCATATTCCGGCGATCTGACCAGGCAGGAAAAGACCGCGAACGGTGCCTTGGAGGCCTCCGGCAACAAAAACGTCAAGCTACAGATAGACCCACGTTTGCGCGAATGCAACTATGGCAGCTACGAGGGCCTGCCGGACCAAGGCCAGGCGATACCCGCGATAGCGCAGCATTTCGGGTACGCGAACGCGCAGGACTTCATGAAAGGCGCGGGCAATCAGATGATGAGCAAGATGCAGGAAGGTTATTACGAACTCGACCAAGCCAACAGCCTGAATACCGACCTGCCGGCGCAATTCCGTGCCGAAAAGCCCGAAACCGTTGAGAACAGGATGAGCGCGGCCTTGACCCAAGTCGCCAAGAAACAAGGGGACAAGGGCGGCAACGTCCTCGTGGTGAGCTCCGGAATGTCGATCAGCCTCTTCCTGGAAGCGCAGAAGATTCCGAACAACGCAGGCCCGCTGAAGAACGATTCGGTCACCAAGCTGACCTACAAGAACGGGAAATTCGCGGTCGTCGGCGACATCGGCAGCCTGAAGTATTACGATGCTGGCAAAAAGGCCGCATAACGCGCATACCCTAGCGTCAAGAAAGTGCACTTTAGAACTTCTAGAGTGCGCTTTCTGCATGTTGACGTGCCAAATATGCACCTTGCACGAGCTAACTTGCACCTTCTGAATACTGGCGTACAAAACATGCACTCTAACTGAGATAACATGCACCTTTTAGACGCTGGCGTACGAAACATGCATTCTAGCTGATCCATTTCGCACTTTCTGGACACTAGCGTATTGAAAGCACACTTTGGCTGAAGGAGCTTGCAATTTTTTGACAGTAGCGTCTCGAAAGTGCACATACGAAGGCCAGACCAAGACGACGCGGCGACCGAACGGTAATGCGATACAACAGTCGAGCAGCAACGTGCCACGCCTCAAGTAGTATTGAAGTATGAGCGACTTGAACGCGTTGGACCTGGAACCTGGGGAGATCGTCGGCGGATACACGCTGATCTCGCGGTTGGGCGGCGGCGCGATGGGCTCGGTCTGGCGCGTGCGCGACGACGGCGGGCAAGTTTATGCGATGAAAATCCTGCGGGATTCGCTCAAGGACGACAGCGAAACCGGAGGCGGTTATCAAAACGGCGATACGTCGGCGGAAGATGATTCCGGAAGTTACGGAAACAGCGACGGCAACAGCGGCAACGGCTCCATGGGTTATGACACTACGGGCGGCAACGCAGAGCAACAGCACCATCATCACAGCCACGACCCGCACGTCACGGCCCGCGAGCGCATGCGGCGCGAGGCGGTGGCCATGCGTAAAATCAACCATCCCGGCGTCTGCGCCATCGTCGACATGGAGCTCGACGATTCCCTCGCTTTCATCGTCACGGAACTAATCGAGGGCAAGAACCTGCGTGACGATGTGGCGGCGAACGGACGATACGTCGGCGACGACCTGCAGCGCCTTGCCGCAAAACTCATCGATGCCGTTCGCGCGGTGCACGCGCAAGGCATCATTCACCGCGACATCAAGCCGACCAACGTCATGGTCTCGGCGGCCGGCCCGGTTCTGGTCGACTTCGGCATCGCCATGAGCGCCGGCGAAAGCCACGTCACCCGTACCGGCTTGGTGATGGGCACGCCCGGCTTCATCGCCCCCGAAATCATCGACGGCGCCGAAAGCAACGAAGCCACCGACTGGTGGTCACTCGCCAGCGTCATCGCCTTCGCGGCGACCGGCCGACCGGTTTTCGGCAGCAAACCGATGATGGCGGTGCTCGAGCGCGAGGCGAGCGGCAACGCCAATCTTTCCGGCCTTCCGTCCAATACGCTTAATGCTCTGCGCAGCGCACTCGACCCGGATCCGACCAAACGCTGCAGCCCCGACCAATTGCTGCAAGCCATCACGCTCGACGCACTCAATCCCTTCGAAAACGGCGAGCTGGACGACGAAGATGACAACGACAATATCAATGGCCCAGCCAACGGATTCGGCAGCACCAACAACATGAACGGTTACGGCACGAATGCCAATAACGGTGCCGGTAATAGCGGAAACAGCCACGATAATCCCGAAGGGGTGGTGCCCCCTTTTGGCCAAACGCCTCGGCCTGATTCAAACTCTCCGGGCAAAACCTCGGATAATCCCCGAGCTTCTTGGACCGACAGCGCCCCTGTCTTCCCGAATTCGCCGCAAGCCAGCGCCACTGCCACGATGCCGCTTAGCGCGCCGATGACGCAAAGCCTCGAGCAGACATCGCGCCTTCCCGCTTCGAATCTGCAAACCGCACAGCAGCCCGACGACGCCACGATGCCACTCACTGTCGCGCCAACGCCTCAGTTCGCAGGGCAGCAACAAGCCCAGGGCGCCGCTTACGGAGCTCCATATCCCGCACCATATATATATGGTCAACCGAACGTGCAGCCAGACTATCCGCCACAACAGGCCCAGCTTGCTCAGCCCGTCGCACAGCCGGCGGCGAACCCGGCAGACATCAGGCGCGGCAAGCTGCTTTCACGCTCGATTCTGCCGCTGTGGCTTCTGACAATTCCGTTCGCCCTGCTTTCGGCCTCGGAGCCAATCGTCTCGATATGTTGCGCCGCGGCCCTACTTTGGTTCCTGCTGACGCTGGGTTACAGCGAAGAGGGGCAGCTCGAACGCGAAGGTCGCCGCGGCGGCATCCGCAAGGGCGGCGACCCGGCGTTGCGCGTGGTCGGACTGCCCTGGCACACCCTCAAAGCCCTTATTTTCACCATTCCGCGAGCGCTGATTTTCGTCGTCATCGCCGGCGTCGGCCCAGTGGTCGTGAATCTGGTTTCAGGACTTCCCACGCACATGATCACGCCGTCCTTCGGTTCCTGGCACCTTCCGCTGCCGTTGCCTGCGGACTTTTCACTCTCTTATTCAAGCCTTTCGCTGGCGATATTCATGGCCGCCGCCTGGTTGGTCGCCGTTTTCGGCCCGAAGACCACGTTGCTGCGCATCGGTGCCGGCCGCCTGCGCGGAGCCGCTTACCCCGAACCGGACGCCGCAGTTTATTCCGCGAATCCTGCGGGCAACGGATACGAAGATGATTCATCCAATGCAGATATTGCGGATGATATCGACAATATTGACGAAACCTACGATGATGCCGACGATGAAGACGATATGGCCAATACGAAATCGAAGCGCCATTCGCTCCGACGCTGGGTACTTCTCGCGATTTGGCTGATAGCAGCGCTTGCGGCACTGGCGCTTGCCCTCACCGATCACCAAATCAACTGGATACCGCTCCCCAATCCCCAGCTATAATACGGTTATCAATAAATGCGAATAAACAGTAGCTGAAACCGGGCAGAAACCCAAGCCAAACCGAAAGATAATTAGACATAGTATCAATATCTGTAATAAACTGCCAACACACTCAGCTCTCGGGCTATTTCATCCACCCATACGTGCAAAATAAGAGAGCATTAAGTCTATTTGAGTACGTTGGTTGCTTTAGTCGCTATACGGTGAACGAACCGGCGATTGGCAGCATTTTGCAATCACAAAGAAGGACACATGGCACAACAGGGCAATAAAAAAGCGCAAAAACGCCAGACACGAGCCAGGCGCCAAGCCGAGGAAGCGGCGCGACAGAAGGCGCTGGAAGAGGCCGCGGCCAAGGAACGCAAGCAGCAGACGCTCATCGGTGCGCTCGTCGTGGCCATCATCCTCGTGCTCGTCGCCATCATCGCTATCATTAGCCTCCGTTCGATTATCAAGAAGAACGAGGCGAACAAGGTCACCGCCGACGCTTCTTACACCTCGCTACAGTCGGTGAAAACCAAGCCAAAGCACATCGACAAAAAGGGCGGCATCCTCATTTCCAAGTACGGCTACGACAAGAAGGTCGAGAAAGCTCCGACCGTCGAGATTTTCATGGATCCGCTTTGCCCCGGCTGCGGCTCGATGCACCGCCAAATCGATTCCGACCTCGATAAAATGGTCAATTCCGGCCAGATCAATCTCGTCTACCACGTCATGAACTTCCTCGACGCGGATTCGACCGACCAGTACTCCACGCGCGCAGCCGGCGCGATTCTCTACGTCGCCAGCCATGATTCGAACCCCCAGCACCTGCTTGATTTTGTCAGCAACCTTTACAAGAAGGACTACCAGCCCGACGAAGGCGCTAAGTACAAGCCAACCAGCAATGAGCAAATCCAGGCGCAGGCCGTGGCAGCCGGGGTTTCGAAGAATGTGATGTCCAAGGCGTTCAACGGCACGTACAACAAGTGGCTCGAAGCGTCATACAACTACACGGTCAGGCGCAAAGACATTCTGAACGATTCCGGCCAGCTGAGCACCCCGGCCGTGACCATCAACGGCAAGTTGATGGATATGACCCAGGTTTCCGAGCTGGGCATCTCTCAGCAGCAGGCTCTGCTGAAGTCGCTGGGCATCAAGGAAGCACAGGTCGGGCAAAAGGGCGTCATGCCGGCAATCGGCACCGGAGCGCCTGAATCGCTGAAGTAAGCAGGGACAGGCAAGTCACTTTCGCGACATTCGCAGCTTAAGACCGGCGGCAGATACACACTATTGATGTGTGGTCTGCCGCCGGTTTCGTTTCACTGACTGGGTTTATTGAGACAGGTAACTCGGAAGCGGAACCTTGAAGGCTTGCCCGCTGACTGCTTTCCAGCATCTCGACTTATTCATCTAGAAGGTAATTACTGACGACCACTGAACTGACGACCACTGCATGAATCTTTCTAGTTTTCAGAGGGATTCATGCAAGAAAGCTGTCGCTGACAAGCCGCAACGAATCAATCAGATCAGAGCTAATAACTCACGCTCACGCAGTGGGCTGGGTCTTCGGGAACGTCGGGTTGCCGTCGCTGCCGATGGCCGGTTGCGCGCCGACCCTGCCGATATCCTCATTGGAAAGGCCGATGGACTGCAGAATGGCCACCTTATAGGTGAGTCCGATGTCGGAAATCCCCGAAATATCGAGCATCTTGCCATTGATCACCACCACAGGCGTGGTGAGCTTGCCCTTGAACTGCCCGGCGATGTCTTTAAGCTCAGGCCGACGCAGCGTATATTGCGCGGCCGCCGAAAGCCAAGGCTCGTATTCACTGCCGAACGCCTTCGCCGCGATATTCGCTGGAACGCCCGAAGCCACGGCCTGCTGTTGCAGCTGCTCGTTGCTCACAGGCTGGTAATTGGCGGCTTCTTCAGGCTGGAAACTATCGGAATGGATATTGGTCAGGAAGTCAAGCAAATGGTCGGGATTGGGGTCGTTGGACGAAATATAGGCCACACCATTATCAGCACGCGATGAATAGTGATCGGTCGACATATTGTCAAGGAACGTCACCGGATGAATTTCAAGGTTTATCTGGCCGGCATCGAGCATCGAGCGGAACGTCGCGTCCATTTGCTGGTGCAGGACGGCGCATCCGGGGCACATCGGGTCAGTATAGATTTCCAGCGTCGGGGCGTTGGCGGCTTTCTTGCCGTAACCGGCATTCGAAAAAAGTATCCCGCCCTTGTCGTTGGTGAATTTGGGCTTGAATTTGACGTTCTGCAAGGTCGCGTACGCCTGGTCTTCAGTAATATTCTGTGCAGCATTGCGCTTGGCAATGGAACGATAGCTGACCAACCCGATAACGGCCACGAAAATGACGACGATGACGAAAGCCACGAATCCGATGATACGACGCTGCTTGCGCTCCTTGGCTTCCTGGGCGCGACGCGCCTGAAGCAACAAATCACCGGCGTCGACGCCTCCATACCAAGAAGTATTAGCTGCCGTCGATGAGTAGCCATTGCGTGTATGCCGAGCCATACCCCATCCTCTATACTCTTTGCGCTAGCAACGTTGTCCATTTACCGGCACCTTACGGGACGCCGGCTGATTATGTCCTAACATTCCTACCCCCAACAAGCCGTGCGGCATTCCCCAAAAGTGCAATGCCGACCAAGATGTGCAAGAAGCAGCATTCTTAAGAGTATAACAAGAGTCAAAAGCCGGCGAATTCTCTCTCGTTTAGCGAAGCCGTTTTGCGCAAAACGCAACTTAATTTTATGTGACGTAAAATGATAAAAATGTCCGGAAATCCATTTATATCAGTAATTATTACCATCTGATAGTCGCGTAAGTTTCCGGACGAGGATTCGCATATAACGTTTTATGTTATTATACCATATAAACAAATATCATTTTAAGTAACATCGTTCACAAAACGTTTGTATTGCGAAAAATATCGGCACGAATTCCACTGGTCAGCCAAAACCCTAGGCACGTCAAGGTAATCGAGCCTTGCTGTTAAAGTAATGGTCTGTCTGGTTTTGTCGGTTACGATCGAAACCAACGCCTCCTTAGCTCAGATGGCCAGAGCGGCCGCCTTGTAAGCGGCAGGTCGTCGGTTCGATCCCGACAGGAGGCTCACCGGTGCGAAGTTGCGGTGAGAGACGATTAAGCAGTTTGCGGTTGAGGTTATTGGTGTCGGCATTGTTCGCGGCTGAGGCGGGCGGTGCGCGCCAATGGAAGCGGTAATGAATTTGTTGTATGGCCCACGAAAGTGGGTTGCGTGCGTTGTGGCGGTTCGCAAACCTTACGTCCACAACGATTCCGGCGTGAAGGAGGCGCCGACTGTATTACTCGTGCTCGAGTAAGTAAGCGCTGCCCCTCTTCCATATGAGGGCAGCGTCCAAGGGCGAAACTTCCCCCAATTTGCTTCGCCCTTTAGGGGCGGGAATATCCCCTTCTCTCCCGCCCCTTTCCCTTCTTAAACGGCTTTAACTTTTACAACCTTCATAGGTACTGTTCGCCGTACTTTTCTTTGCGAAATCTTGACTCCATAACCCAGATACGCATTGCAACCCCCACAGCGAAACCGATAGACTGTAGACTTGATTATGACAATGGGTATGCCCGGTAATCGCGGTATGCTCGGCAAATTACTTCAGGGGGTTTGGATGGCACGTCGATGGACGCCACGCCGGTTCGTCACTTTGCGCAGGGTTCGCGTGGCGGTTTGCGTGGGAGTGGTGCTGCTGGCCAGCATCATCTTCTTCGCGATCACCGCACGCAAAAGCGTTGCTCTGACGGTCAACGGCGATACCAAAACCGTCACCACCTATTCGGCCTCCGTACCCAGATTCCTTGAATCGCAAGGCGTCAAGACCAAATCGCACGATTTCATCGAATCCACCGACAAGCTGGCCGGCCTGAAAAACAATGACGTGGTCACCGTGCGCAGCGCCTACCAGACCACCATCAACATCCAAGGTCAGGAAGTGCCTTTCTGGACCTACGCCACCAGCGCCGACCAGCTGCTCGGCTTCTTCAAAGCCAATGACCAGAACGCCTCCAAGGTCTCGGTCAATGTCGGCAACGTCTATAACCAACTTACCGGCGGATTCGTGATCAACAAGGCCGGCCCGGTGACGGTGATCGCCGACGGCAAGACGTCCGTCGCGCCCAACGGCAAGCTTACGGCCGCCTCGATTCTCGATTCCAAGAACATCACCATCGGCAAAGACGACCGCGTCAACGTCAGCGAAGAGAACGGAAAGACCATCCTTCGCGTCCAGCGCGTCACACACGGCCAGGAAACCAAGAACGTCGCCGTAGCCTTCCCCACGCGCACTGTGGTCGATTCCAGCCTGCAGCCCGGCCAGACCGAGATTCGCCAAGCCGGCCAAAACGGCAACAAACAACAGGTTTACGACGTCACGTACGTCGATGGCCAAGCGGAAAGCTCAACGCTCAAATCCGAAGCCGTCTCGCAAGCACCGGTCGAAGAAATCGTAGCCGTCGGACCCGCCGCACCCACTCCTGCGCCTTCAACGGGCGGCAGTGGCAGCAATAGCAATTCCGGTTCTGGCTCCGGCTCCGATAGCGGCTCAAACAGCAACAGCGATTCGAACAAGGGCAACGACAATTCAAGCAATTCGAGTTCGTCCACGCCCGCGCCTTCGACTCCTTCGCAGCAGCCCAGCCAGCCGAGCCAGCCTTCACAGCCTTCGACACCTACCCCGGCTCCAGCGCCCGCTCCGGCTCCCGCACCGACTCCAGCCCCGACACCTTCGGCCCCATCGGGTGGCGGACTTTGGCATCCATCACGCGAAGCGGCGCAAATCTACGCTCAGGGCGCTGCAGCGCAATATGGCTGGACCGGAGACAACTGGAGTAACCTCGTATGGATTTGGGATCACGAATCCGGTTGGCGCTGGAATGCAGGAAACCCGAATTCGACCGCATACGGCATTCCGCAGATTCTTTATTATTACCTGTACACCAGCCAGACCGACTGGCCGGATAACGGCGCCACGCAGATCGCCGCTGGTCTGACCTATATCAACGGGCGTTACGGCAGCCCGAACGCGGCCCGCGTTTTCTGGAATGCGAATCATTGGTATTAAACGATTGGGTTTCGGTCGTTCTTACAAAACCGCGGCCGCAGCTGACGCTACCTTTTTGACTGAATGTTTCAGTTACGTCTGGCACTTGGCCTCTTTGCACCCCCAAAGTTTCAATTATCACCGAAACTTCAGCCTCACGAACCTAAGCCATAAGTCATATCCGATACTTTCAGCCATTTATAGCTGCAATCTCGGCAGCACTCCCAGCTCGCAAACCTATCGATTCGCGTACCAAGGGTATCTTTGAAAACATGAGTGAACAGATGACGGACGAGAGCGGCTTGGCAGACGGCAATCCGCCACATACCGGCCACTTGCTGGGTGCAGGGGATATCCGGCGGATTGCGGCCGAAGCAGGGATCAGCCCGACCAAAAAATTCGGGCAAAACTTTGTGATCGACCCGGGAACCGTACGACGCATTGTGCGCGAGGCTGGCGTTACAGCCGATACCAAAGTGCTTGAAGTCGGGCCGGGATTGGGCTCACTTACCTTGGCTTTGCTGGAAACTGGCGCTGCCGTCACCGCGGTGGAAATTGACCCGGCACTGGCCGCACGCCTGCCGGAAACCGTTGCCGAATTCATGCCGGAAGCGGCCAATCGACTTACCGTCGTCACGGCCGATGCCATGAGCCTGAGTCCCGCGACGCTGCCTGATTTTGCGCCGAATCTTGAAAACAGCAACCCATTCACGCTCGTTTCCAATCTGCCGTACAACGTGGCGACGCCAATATTGCTGACGCTGCTCGAGCGATTCGAAAATCTCGACCATTTTCTAGTCATGGTGCAGAAGGAGGTGGCTGATCGGCTCGCGGCCAAACCCGGTTCAAAGATTTATGGCACGCCGAGCGTGAAACTGGCGTGGTATGGCCGCGCCGAGCGCGTCGGGCTGGTGGGCCGCAACGTTTTCTGGCCCGCGCCGAACGTCGATTCCGCGCTGGTTTCGTTTACCCGTTATGACGAGGGTTCCAAAGACAAACTAGCCTCGAAAGCCAATCGCAAGAAGGTGTTCCAGCTTATCGATGCAGCATTCGGGCAGCGCCGCAAAACCCTTCACGCAGCCCTGAAAAAGTTGGTGCCGATGGAAGCGTTCACACAAGCCGGCATCGATCCGACCAGACGCGGCGAGACCCTGACCATCGATGAATTCGTTGCATTGGCTGCAGCGATGGAAGGCTGATTCCGCTCGTTCGGCCTATCACTTGCCCGGAATGCCGATATGATCCACCTGGTCTAATTCAATTCAATCGAATCTAGTGAATTTTAGTCCAATACATCAGCTCTAGGTTTCGGCTCGGCAACGGCCGAACCCGGATATCCGCCCAGCGCGTCACACTCTCACGGTAAAGTGAAAACGTCGATATTTCGCCAAATCCTACGCGCGTCGGGTGAGCCCACGAGCCTGCAGGAATTGGCGCAGGCACGGTTGACAGGAACGAAACATGCAGCAATTTAGTGACGAACGTCAGGCACGCAAGAAGTATGTGCATCACCGTCAGATGCGCGTGTTTTCAACGATTGCGGCCATTCTGGTCGTCGCACTGGTCGTCGCATTCTTCACCCTTTTCCATTCTCTTGGCAAAAGCAACGCCGGCGTGCCACAGGCGCAAACCAATTTCGGGGCACCGCTCGTCTGCGCCACCGACGATCCGAAGAAAAGCCCGGCCATGTATCAGCCAAACAACAGCGTGGAAGTCAACGTGCTCAATGGAACGAAGGCGGTCGGCCTCGCTCGGGCGGTCGGCGACGCATTGACCAACCGCCATTTCAACGTCTCCAGCGTCGGCGATTTCACTTCGCGAAAAGTCGAGCGGACCACCATCTACTACGGGGTCAACAATATCTGGCAGGCTTACACGGTGTATAGCAACTTCACTGACGCGAAACTGGTGATGGACAACAGGCAGGACGGGGTCGTGAGCGTGGTCATCGGCTCGACATTCACCGATCTGACGAAAAAAGGCTCACTGCCCACCGTCGGTTCCCAAATCAAGAACATCGAGGGCTGCACTCCACTGAGCAAGGTCGACAAAGCCAAGCTCCCGCAGGACTTCCGCCAGCCCAAGAAGTAATCGCTCTGGACGTTTGAGAGTCAAACACCATTGTGATATGTTCGTCGTATCGGTGAAATCGTCCACTACGGGTACAAGGTGTGAGTCTCTAAAACTTTCAACCCGTTGATTTTCATCGTAGGGCGTTGCTTATTATCGTCCTATTTATATTGATTTGTGCGGGTCACTGGCTTAGCTGGCGGCCTGCACGAGTTTTCTGGCGCCTACTCGGCGATCAATCCTTCTTCCACAGCCCAACGCTTGAGTTCGGCGACGGCGGTGTCGTGGTCGGCAGGGCCGTGATCCAAGCGGTAATCGAGCATGTGTTTGTAGGCGCGGCCGACTTGTGGGCCGGGCTTGATACCGAGGATTTCGATGATTTCGTTGCCGTTGACGTCCGGGCGAATCGCGTCGAAGTCCTCCTGCTCCTTGAGCTCCTTGACGCGCGCCTCAAGCTCGTCCATCGCCTCCGAGAACATCAACGCCTTGCGCTTGTTCTGCGTGGTGGCGTCGGCACGGGTGAGGCGGTTCAGACGTTCGTAAAGATGGCCGGAATCCTTGACATACCGGCGAACGGCCGAGTCCGTCCAAGGCTCGTCGACGTAGCCGTGGAACCGTAGATGCAGGTTCACCAATTCGCTGACGTCGGAGACGATATAGTGGTCGAAACGCAGTGCCTTCAAGCGTTTGCGCACCAGCTTGGCACCCACCACGTCGTGATGATGGAAGCTCACTTTGCCGTGAGGCTCGAAGCGACGCGTGGCAGGCTTGCCGATGTCGTGCAGCAACGCGGCCAAACGCAACGTCAGGTCGGGAGCCGGCACGGGGCCGTCGGGACCGGTTTCCAGCGCAATCGCACGGTCGAGCACCATGAGCGTGTGCTCGAAAACGTCCTTATGACGGTGATGCTCATCGATCTCCAGCTTCAGCGCCGGAATCTCAGGTAATACAATATCGGCCAAACCGGAATCGACCAACGCCTCGATGCCCTCGTGCGGACGTTCGGAAAGCAGCAGCTTCGTGATTTCGTCACGCACGCGCTCGGCGGAAACGATGGAGATGCGATCGACCATGTCGGTGATGGCCTCGGCAGTGTCCGGCTCGATGCGGAAGCCGAGCTGGGCGACGAACCGCACCGCACGCATCATGCGCAGCGGGTCGTCCTCGAAGGATTGGCGCGGGTCGACCGGCGTGCGCAGAATGCCTTTGGCCAAGTCGCTGGCACCGCCGAACGGATCGACGAATTCAAGGTCGGGCACACGCAGAGCCATAGCGTTGACGGTGAAATCGCGTCTGGAAAGGTCGCCCTCAAGCGAATCTCCATAGCTCACTTCCGGCTTGCGGGAGTCCGGGTCGTATTTATCAGAGCGATACGTGGTGACTTCGACCTTGACTTCAGTGCCGTCCTCACGACGCCGCATCGCACCCAAGGTGCCGAACTTGCGGCCCATATCCCAAAATCCATCATGGCCGAAGCGCTTCAAAATCAGCTCAAACTGCTCCGGCCGCGCGGAGGTGCAGAAATCAAGGTCATGGCTTTTCCGGTGCAGCAGCAGGTCGCGCACGGGCCCGCCCACCAGCGAAAGCTCGTAACCCTGCTCTGCAAACATGTGCCCCAGCTCAATGGCCTCAGGCCACACCTCAAACTCCACGATTTGCCTCCAACGTTCGAATTTCACGCGCTTTCCAGCATACCGTCACCGTTGCACGCACGCGCAGGAATCAAGAATTCAATCACTGATACCGCAATTTACAGCACCGAAAGCTCCAAAAGCACCGACATGGCTTCCGTGCTGCACACAATCATTTATCAAAAATACGATTCGTCGGAAACTCGCCATTCTCTATTTCAATATGCACGGCAACCACAGCAGGGAAGCAAAAGACTACCATAAAAACGTTTCCGTGCTGCAGACGTGTGGCAATCCGAAATGTGATTCGTTGATATTCCGCCATTCCCCATTTTCAATAATGTCATCTATGTAGCAGGGAAGCGATTTTGACGGCCGAGCAAGACTCCGTGCTGTACTGCACTACCAATCCAACATCATCCCGCACAGTCCTTACGGGATCGGAGACACATCCGGCAAAACCGACCAGCCAATCCGGGATAATTGTAAAACGGCGAAAAGCATTCCGTTACCCTACCTGCACATCCTTCTGAGTAAGCTGGAGGTATGATTACGCCCGCAGACCTGGCCCGCATGATGGCCAACGCTTCGGGCGACCACACCCAAAACGCGGAGAAGCAAGACAAACTGCTCTATACTTCGGAGTCCGAGGGGCGTATCGTCCGCTTCATCGAGCCGGATGGGGCGCCGACGCCGAAGATGATGCCACATCACCGTGCCACTCACGGTCCGATGAAATTCGCTACTTTGGACGCTCAGGAGCTGCCCGTCGCTCGCGAATATTCAGCCGGCGGCTTGATTTTTGACGAACACAACCGCGTCGCGCTCATCGCACGCCACTCGCGCAGCGGCCACCTTGAGTGGTGCCTGCCGAAAGGCCATATCGAAAAAGGCGAGACCCCCGAGCAGACCGCGGTGCGCGAGGTGCACGAAGAGACCGGAATAATGGGCGAGGTCATCGATTCCATCGCCACCATCGATTATTGGTTCACCGGCCAGTCCGAACGCGTCCACAAGCTGGTTCATCACTTCGCGCTGAGGCAGATCGGCGGCACGCTCACGGTGGAAGGCGACCCGGACCACGAGGCGGAAGACGCCATCTGGGTGGATTTCGATGACCTTGACAGAGTGCTGAGCTATCCTAACGAACGTAAAATCGCGTGGCTTTACGCCAAGAAACTGAACAGGCAGGCAGAAGGTTGAAACACTCGCACCCCTGCGTCCCCGACGGCAATACGCATAAGCAACAATCGCCCATCTCCACTCGGATTTCGGCGATTGTTTCGTCCGTCGTAGCCCTGCTCTGCACCTCCGCTCTGGCTCTTACGCCCGCCTGCGCGATTGCGGTGGAACCCGGGGAAACCAACCCGCCCGCCAGTAGCACGAATCCGGGAGGCTCTCTGGTCGCTCCTGCCAATCCATCCACGGCAAATGATCCCTCTAAAACAGGCCCAGCCAGCCCTGCGGCACCAACTCAGCCGGATCCTTCTCAGCAAAGCGGCGCTTCCAAAGCGCAATCGCCGAATCTGCAAACGACAACCGCTCCAGGCTCTTCCGATAATTCCTCATCTTCTTTGATGCGTTCAGCACAACCCAGCGCCGATACTGGCAGCCAAAACGATTCCAGCGCCAGTGCCGCCGAAAAGGACGCCGAAGTGACCATCGCGGCCTCAACGCCCGTGGTCACTTCGAACTCCGGCTACCACCTGAACGTAGTCATCAAAAACACGAGCAACGACGCGCTTCCGGCGGGCACTTTGACCGTTGCCGTCAACGATTATTACACCTTCGTTTCGCGATCGGATCTGCAGCAGTGGGCGCAGGGAAATTCGCGAATCCAAGTGCCCAACCAGATTGGCGAGGTCAACGTCCCGCCGATTGCAAAAGGCGAGAAAACCAGCGTTGCCATCGACGCGAACCCGGACCAGCCGAGCCTGAAAAACATGCTTTCGTGGGGCCCGAAACCTGTGCGCGTCGATTATTCGTTCGTCCGGAATCCTTCCGAGAACGCGGGCACTTCTTCGAAATCGCAAGACAACTACCTCAACAGCACCCACACGTTCCTGACCCGTTCCAGCGATGGGCTCAACACCGCCAACACCCCGCCGATGGACGTCACCGTCGTCATGCCGCTGACCAGTGACGGCTGGCAGGTCGACGGCCAGAAGCTCACGCAGTTCATGACCGCGGGGGAGGGCGATACCACCAAAATCGTCAATACGCACAGGCTTTCCCAAACCGTCGAGCAACTGATCAACAAGCATCCCGGCTTGCAGGTGATCACGGATCCGACGCTGGCGCAAAGCCTTCCCGTACCGCCGAAAACCAGCGGAATCATGCAGCCCGGCGATTTCGATATCACTGCGTATTCGGCCATTAACGATGGCACCGCTTACGAAAAAGCGGGAATTACGGCCAAAGACTGGAATACGGAAACGGGGCTGAAGGAATACCGCGACGCGCTCGGCGACGGCAATGCGAACGCGCAGGCTTACGCTTGGCCTGGGCGAGGGCAGTGGACGATGAACTCGCTGGAAACGGCCAGGCAGCAGGGCTATTCCACCGTCATCGCGCCTGACACCACGAGCGTGGAGGACGGCACCACCAATTCCACGACCCGCACCGGCAAATACACCATTCATACCTCCGCCGGCGACGTCACCGTGCTCACCGCGCAGGACGAGCTGAGCCGGCTCGCGCAAGGAAAACCGACCGATAAAACCGTGGACGGAGAATCGAGCCCCGCGGGCAGACTGGCACGCTTCATGGCCCAAAGCGCTTTTTACCAGATGGAAAGCCCCTACGCCACACGCAATCTGCTGATCTGCTTCGACACTTCCACTGCGAATTCCGAAAACAACGCGCAGGACGCAGATACGTTGATGCAAACGGTGGAACAGGCGCCTTGGCTGAAGCTGAGCAATATGGGCGAGCTTGGCCAGGCCGATGCCTATCTTTCCGGGGAAAAAGCCGAAAGTATGGTGCCCGGTTCGTCCAACATTCGCACTTCCGCACTGCAAGGCATTCGCCAGACGCTTGCCACGCTCACCGCGAGCAAAAACGATATCGACCGGTTCAATAATTCCATTCTTGATGAATCTTCTTCGGATTCGTCAGCGTCCGGGAGTTCAGGAACCTCTGGAACATCAGGTTCGACAAGCGGTTCGAATAATTCAAATAATTCGAATAACTCCGGGGCTTCGAAAACGCAGGGCGGGCAGAATAGTTCGTCTGGTGCGAAAACCAGCGGAAAATCAGACAACGCGGAAAGCTCGAGTTCAGGTTCCGGCTCGAACACAGCCGGCACATCAGGCAAGTCGGCAGATTCCTCCAAAACCAGCGGTTCGAATAATTCAAATAATTCCGCAAATACTTCTCCTTCGTCGCCCTCAAACGCCAATGGCAACAATGGGGGCAACGGCAACTCCAACAACGCGAACGGAAACGTCAACGGCGGCAAAACCGACACTGGTGACGCGCAAGCCCTCGCCCGCCAAGACGCGGACGCAACGGCGAAACGCTCGAAGAACGGCTGCGACTGGATCGCCGCCATCTCCTCGATGCAAAACGCCCTTGCCCTGCACGCACTTTCAGACAACGACGCCATGGCCAAACGGATGACTGCGAGCGCCCAGAACCTTGCGGCCCAACTGATGAACGGTATCAAGATCACACCTTCGGAATCCATCACCGTTCTAAGCGAATCCGCGAAAATGCCGGTGACGGTGAGCAATAACCATCCTTATCCGGTCACAGTCAAGATTTCCTCGCTTTCCGATTCGATGGAAATCGTTACGACGCGTTTCGTCACGCTTTCCATACCGGCCCGCAGCGAGGCCCAAACCACGTTCAACGTCCGAGTCTCCACGAGCGGCACGGCCACGGCGCATCTGACGCTCGCCGACCGCAGGGGAGACGCGTTCTCCGCCCCGCAGTCGACACACATCACCAGCACATTGCGCCTAAGCGACATGAGCGGCATCATTTTCATCGCCGTCGCGCTGGTTCTTGCCGCACTCGGCCTGTGGCGCCAATTCAACCGTAAGAAAGATCCCGACGAATGAGCTCATCTGTAGGTCATAATTCGATGGTTATGGCCGTGGGGACGGCCGCAAGCCGCGTCACTGGCCAGATTCGCACCATCCTGCTCGCCGCGGCCCTCGGCACGACGGGCATGGCGGCCGACGCCTACCAAGCGGGCTCACAGATTCCCCAGGTCATCTTCACCTTGGTCTCCGGCGGTATTTTCAACGCGGTGCTCGTCCCGCAAATCGTGCGCACGCTGAAAAAGAAGGACGCGCAAGACCGGCTTAACAAGCTGGTCACCCTCGCCATCGTCCTGCTGCTGGCCGTGACGCTGCTCGTGGCGCTGCTCACCCCGCCGCTCACGCGCCTCTACGTCAACGGCGACCGCGATATGCTGGCCCTCGCCACCGCGTTCACCTTCTGGTGCGTCCCACAGATCTTCTTCTACGGCCTTTACACCGTTCTCGGCCAGATCCTCGCCGCCAAAGACCATTTCGGCACCTACGCCTGGAGCTCGGTGGGCGCCAATGTCATCAGCTGCATCGGGTTCACCGCGTTCATCTTCATGTTCGGCCGCGCGAACACGCAACCCCTGAGTTTCTGGACCAGCGAGAAAATCGCCTTGACGGCGGGCGCGTGGACGCTGGGCGTCGCTTTCCAAGCGCTGATCTTGTTCCTGCCGCTGCGTAAAATCGGGCTTCACTATCGGCCAAGCTGGGGCATCCACGGTTTCGGCCTGCGTTCGATGGGTTCGGTGGCGGCGTGGGGTATTGGCATCGTCGTCGTCGACCAGCTGCAGACCATCGTCAACCAGCGCGTGCTCACCAGCGTGCCCGGCAAAGCGGCGCAGCTCCATCTCAACGCGCTCGACATGGCCGGCAACGCGAGTTATTGGAACGCCAACACCATCTATATCCTGCCCTATTCGCTCATCGCCACATCGGTGGCCACGGCGATGTTCCCCAAGATTTCGCAGGCCATCGCCGATCGTGACATCGACGGTGCTCGTGAGGATCTCAGCGCTTCGCTGCGCAATGTCTGGCTGATGATGTGCCTGTTCAGCGTGATGTTCATCGTCATCCCCACGCCGATCACGCTTGCCCTGCTGCCCAGCGTCAGCGTCAAGGAAGCGGTACTGATGGCCGGACCCTTGGCCGCGCTGTCCATCGGCCTGCCGTTTTCCTCGACCTATCTGATCATCCAACGAACGTTCTACGCCTTCGAAGACGGCTACCATCCCTTCTTCTTCACCCTTCTGGTTTCAGGCGGGCAAGCGCTGATGATCGTCATCGCGATCCTGTTCATCTCGCCGTTCAACTGGGCCACCACAGTGGGCGCGACGATGTCGTTGTCGTTCATCTTTGCCTTCCCTGTCATCGTCTATATGGTGCGAAAGCGTTTCAACGGCCGGCTTGACGGCAAACGCATCGCTACGGCATTCGGCAAGGGGATTATCGCCTCGTTTGTCGCCGTCGCCGGCGGCACGCTGCTGCGCTACCCGGTCTATGGACTGTTCGGCGCCGATATCGAGCCGGGCGCGGGCGTGCGCGGCGGGCATATGAACTGGTTCCAGGCCGTCGGCGTCTGCTGCGTGCTCGCCATTATCATCGCCCTGCTTTATGTGGGTACGCTGTGGGCACTTCGTACACAGGAATTGATGCCGATTGTCCGCTCGATGGCCGGCAGGTTCGGTATCAGGGTTCCCGGCGGCGCTAATGCTGAAAATGATGAAAACGGCGAAAATACCGGAAACACTAAAAATACCTCCGATACAAACGTCGAAAATACACAGGAAATCCAGGATGCGGATATTCCCGACAAAACCGAGAAAATCGAGAACGCAACCGTTCCCGGCAATTTTGCAGCACCCGAATTTCAGGACATCATACAGCTCGGAAACCGCGATACAACACAGAATTCGAACATTTCAAACTCGTCCCCAACAGCAAATACGGCTACAGTAGAGGGTATGCCTTTCACAAACGCCAATTCCGCCGATACGGAAACGAGGTCTTCCCATACTCCGGGAGACAGATTTCCGTCCGGCGTGAGTGGTGCGCGGCATTATGCCCCGGTTGCTTTCAACCCTTTGAGTGAAAAATTATCAAAAAATAACAGCGGCCGTTTGGACAATAATTTATCGGATAGCGATATTTCCAACGATAATCGACTAATCGATGAAGACGTACAAGATTCTCCGGCAGCGGCATCGGCATTGCAAGACCCGGTGACGTCGTTTGATGCCTTGGAATCCGAGAATTCGAGCCTATTCCAGGATTTCGGAATATCCGACAACCTGACGTTCCCCTCCGCCCCCTCCCTGTCAGAACCGGAAAGCGCTGAGCACGCCGAGCTTCCAGCACTCCCCATTGAGCCCACCGATTCCGCCGATTCATCTTATGGCGAGCGCCCGGCTTCGCAGATCAAACCGCTTTTCGACACCACGGATATGCCGTCCCGGCAACCCAAAGCCGATACCAATGCGGAAAACGACGCCACCGTCAAACCGCAAATTCCGGCCAAGACCGTTTCTCAATTCCCTGCCCCACCCGATAATTTCACTTGGCTGACCGCAGCATCGCTGGGCTTGCCGCCGGTTGGCGAAGCCGAGGAAGCGGCCTTCGAAACCCAGATTTCCAAGGCTCCCCGTCACCACGCACGCTGACAGCGCGTGCCCGAACGCCACCAAACCGAGGATATACGACAAATCGACACGAAACCTTGTCACAAAAACTTACGCCCCGGCCACGGCCATGGATAGAATGAAACAGACGGCAAGCCGCCTGATATTTTTTACTTTCGTTTGCGTGTAGGGTCGAGGAAATTATGAAGCCACAGCTGGGAGATATCGTCATCAGCAGATATACGTTGGTGTCGCCGCTGCGTAGCATACCCGGGCTCGAGGCTTGGAAAGCCAACGACCGAATCCTCGCGCGCGATTGCCAGCTTTTCATCCTCACCGACAAGGCAGCCATCCCCAGCTTCGAGGCGATTGCCTCAACGCTCACCCTTTCGCGCAACCCGCATTTCACGCAGGTTATCCAAATACAGCACGTCGGCGATATTCCCGTGCTCATCACGCGTCTTGATCAAGGGCTTTCACTCAACAATTTCATCGGGCATGGCACGCGCAAGCTTGGCTACGAAGCCATGCATTCCATCATCGCAGAAGCCGCGAATGGCTTGGAAACGCTGCTGCGCGATGATCTGAAAATGAAGGCGCTGAGCACCGACATCGTACGTATTACATCAAAAGGCGTCCAAATTACCGACGCACCTCTCGAAGCGATGTTTGTCAGCACTCCTGAAGAACAGCATCTGGAGCCGGAAATGCTGGCGGTTCATGAGCTTGCCGCACTGCTTTACGCGATGCTCACCGGCAAATGGACTTCGGAAATCAAGAGTTTCGACCTTTCGGCGCTTCCTGAGGACACACCCGAAGAGCTGCGCATCATCTGCGATCGCGGATTGTCCATCACGGACGTGGACGGCAGGCCGACTCTTTCGATGGTCTCGCTGTCCGAGCTTGTCGCCTTGCTCGGGTCCGTCAAGCCGGTGGCACAGCTCCCAGCGAGCGAGCTGAAACGGCCGAATTCCGACGGTGAAGCTTCCATTTCAAGGCTTCGACTGCGCAGGGCGCGGCCGGGCAATTTGCTTGATTTTCCGCAGAATCTTTCGACCAACCAGTTGCAGTTCCGAGCACGTCAGGCCGCCAGCGCCGCTGGAGCAGGTGCTGCTGGAGCTGGAGCCAATGCGGCGCGAAAACGGGCGGGCACAGCAGCTCGCGCCGATTCTGACGCCACTTCTGTGATTCCTACACCTTCCGGCCAGTCCCGCGTTAATTCGGCAAAGGCCGGTTGGATGAACCAACCGAAATCCGCAGGCGCAAACGCCAACCGCACTTCCGGCTACACGTCCGCAAGCTCAAAGGCGGCCTCATCGCAAAATAACTCGGCGCCGTTGCCAATGCCGAAAAAGCCCGGTACACAAGGCGTTCCGGGCATCCCCGGTATTCGTGGAGCTGCCGGTGCCGCCAATAATGCAAAACCGGCCGGCCCCTCACAAGACCGATACTCGAAATGGTGGCGTCAACGCGGCAAGTCCGGCAGTAATCAGCACCACTCCGATGATCTCAACAACGTCGCGGCCCCGCGCATGGATCTGCACGATCTGGCCGCAGCGGAAATGGCCGACGCTTTCAAATCATTCGATTCGACGGCCGACGACTCCATTTTCCCGGATTTCGACCAGAACACCGTACAGACCACGAACCCGACGATGCAATTCGACTTCGCCATGAAAGGCAATGGCTCTGGCGATAACGATACCAATCCCGGCAACCGTACCGAGGCAACGGGCCGTATCCCGCTGCTCGACACCGAAGGCAATTTCATCGAGCCCGGGCATGAGTCCGCGGCCGCGCTCGAAGCGGAGCGGGAGGCCATCGATGCAGCCAATCCGGTCATCACCCCTCCCAGCTTCACGCCTCAGCAGAAGGCGCAGCAGGAATCCGACAACCCGACCAGCGACGATATCGCCGATACCCCGTTGCTTGGCAAGCTCACCACCAAAGTCGTCGCCATCATCGCCGTCATTGTGCTGATTCTCGCTGCCGCAGGCGTCGCCGCGTTCGTCTTGGTCGATCACAACAGCAAAAACGCCGGCACCTATCAGCAGTCGAACTCCGACCCATGGCCCAACATGAACCTCAACAAGGTGCCTTTCGGCGCACAAGGCGACGGAGGCGAAAGCGGGGACCAAGGCTCAGCCGATTCCAACAACGCCAATAAGCAAAACGGCTCGTCAAACAACTCCTCCTCTAAGTCCGCAAGCGGCACGAACTCCAAAGCGATCACCGCCGACAAAAACGCCAAAGCCGTTCCCGCGCCATCGCTGCCGGTGAACAATACGCCGTTGACCATCGACAAGCAGGAGTTCTACCAGAGCCCGGCCGGACAGGACGGCCTTGCGTATTACATGCACATAAGCCAGCCGGCCACCGTCACCCGTTTCGTGGTCCAGATTCGCACTTCCGGCGGCACCGGTTACCTCATCGCCAACTCCGCGCAGGATCCGAACGCGGGCCAGCGGGTCGCCCAGTTCACCTTCGACGCGAGCGGCACCACCGAGGTCAAGCTGCAGAAGCCCGTCAAGTCGCAGGACTTCCTGCTCTGGGTCCCCATGGACTCATTGCCCAACCATTCCCTCTACATCAACCACGTCGCGCTGTACTGAGGGTTTCAAAACAAGCGGAACATATTTAACAAATTTAGATTGCATTTAGTAGTGCTTTTGGTATCATGAATATACCTATTTGATGTCAAAGGAGCTATTATGGCCACCACTACTGCTTTTACTATGCGCATGGACAGCGAACTCAAACAACAATTCGACACCATAGCCAATGCGCTGGGACTTTCCGCAACGGCGGCGTTCAACGTCATGGCTAAAAAATTCGTCGAGGACCGAGGGTTCCCTTTTTCGGTCCGGCTTCCCGAATCGTTCGACCCTAACCAAATGACCATCGAAGCCATGCAATATGCGAAGGAAAGAGCCGACGGAAAAGTGCCCGATGACTCGCCGACATTTACCAATGCAGCGGCCGCAATGGCTTATCTCAACCAAAAGGCCGACCATGTTTCAGATTAAAATCGACCCGCAATTTGTCAAAGATTACGAAATATTCAGACGAAGATACCCGTTTCTCGTTGCAGAATTACAGGCAGCCATCGAAGAGCTTGCTCAGTACGGCGAAGTACCTTCTGGATATCGGCCACATCCATTGAATAATCCTGGCGGCAACTATAACGGTCACATTGATTTCCATCTTTCCGATGGAGAAGTCGATGTAGTCGTTCTGTATCTGCCGCACAAATCGAATCCGATTATTCGCCTCGTGCGCATAGGTGAGCACGCTCAACTCTTCCAAGGGCCGTTGCAATAAGGTAACACGATTATGCTGACTATGTCGCTCATTTTTATCGAGCATCTTCATTCCATTTAGATTCAGGTCCGTTACGAACCGCCGAAAGCGTGTTGAAGCGGTGCCGGTTTTTCGCGGGCGATTGCGCGGTGGCATATGGCGACTAAAGTCTTCTCTTATATTGCTTAAACGCATGAAATCTGTTTGGCGTGCGACGCACGTTTGACGCGGGCCGCAACCGAGGAAAGGCATGGGTTGATGTCTGGAAACAAGAACAATTCCGGGAAACCGAACGAAGCCGAACACCATGGTTCCAAGGCTTCCGCGACCGACGTAAGCGGCGAATCCAAGGTCTTCAAGAACGACCCGTGGTACGACTCCTACGCGGCCCGCGCAGACAACATGCGCGCCTCGGAAATCCGGGCTTTGTTCGCCACAGCCTCGCGCCCGGATGTGGTTTCGCTGGCCGGCGGCATGCCCTATTTGGACTACTTGCCGTTCAAAGAGCTCTCGGAACTCATCGCCAAGATGCTCGTCGACAAGGGCGACGTGGCCTGGCAGTATGGCTCGGCGCAAGGCGACCCGCATCTGCGCGAGGACGTGCTGCAGATCATGGCGCTCGAAGGCATCAAGGACGTGCAGCCCGACGATGTCGTCATCTCCAACGGTTCCCAGAACGCCATCGACCTGGTCACGCGCATCATGTGCGACCCGGGCGATGTCGTCATCGCCGAAGCCCCGAATTACGTGGGCGCGCTCGGTGTCTTCTCGTCCTTCCAGGTCGACGTGGTCAACGCGCAAACCGACAAGGACGGGCTGATTCCCGAATCGTTCGAAGAGACTATCAAAGCCCAGCTTGCGGCCGGCAAAAAGGTCAAGTTCCTCTATACCGTGCCCAATTTCCATAACCCCGCGGGCGTGACGATGAGCGTCGAGCGCCGCCCACGCATCATCGAGATTGCGCGCAAATACCATGTGCTCATTGTGGAAGACAACCCTTACGGCCTGCTCGGTTTCAACGGTCAGACCTACCCCGCGCTGCGTTCGATGGACGCCGAAAACGTGGTCTATCTTTCCAGCTTCTCCAAAATCATCGCACCGGGCATGCGCATCGCATGGATCGTAGCGCCTCCTGGAATCCGCAAGAAGCTCATCCTGGCCAACGAGGCATCGATTCTCTGCCCGCCGAACATGAGCCAGATGACCATCACCACCTACCTCGATAATTTCGACTGGAAGAACCAAATCAGCCAGTACCGCGGCATGTACAAGAAACGTTGCGACACCATGGACGCGGCGCTGAAGGAATACCTGCCGTACTGCTCGTGGAACAAACCCAAGGGCGGCTTCTATATCTGGCTGAAGATTCCGGAAGGCTTGAATTCCAAGGAAATGCTGCCTCGCGCCATCACCGCAAAAGTCGCCTACGTGGCCGGCACCGGCTTCTACCTCGACGGCAGCGGCACGCACCACATGCGTCTTTCGTTCTGCTATCCGACGCCGGACAAGATCAAGCTGGGCATCCAGCGTCTCGCAGGCGTGATGAACAACGAGCTCAAGACCGCCGAACTCTTCGGCACCGCAAAGGCTGACGCGGACGCACGCCGTTCCAGCAGCTCGGATAAGAAAGACTGAAGGAGCATCAATCATGGCAAAGCATATCAAGGCCAAAAAGCACGCAGCCCCAACAAAAGACCACGCTCCAATCGACCGCTCGGCAACAAAGGTACTCGTCATCTGTGGCGGCATGAGCCACGAGCGCGACGTATCGCTTTCCAGCGGGCATCGCGTCGGCGGCTATCTTGAGGAAGCCGGCTGGAACGTCGCCGTGCACGATATGGACAGCGAGCTGCTGCCGTATCTGAGCGACCCTGAGACCCGTCCCGATATCGTCTGGCCGCTGCTGCACGGCGCCAACGGCGAGGACGGCTCGATCCGCGACATCCTCGAGATGGTAGGCCTTCCATATATCGGCTCACGCGCGAAAGCCTCGCGCACCGCTTGGAGCAAGCCCATCGCCAAGAACGTGGTACGCAAGCTCGGCGGTCTCTCCACTCCGGTTTCGGTGGCGCTGCCCGAATCGACGTTCCGCGAGCTCGGCGCAAAGAAAGTGGTCGATTTGCTGGTCAAATCGTTGAAACTGCCGCTTTTCGTCAAGCCGACCCAAGGCGGATCAGCGATGGGCTGCACTCGCGTCGACAAGGCTGAAGAGCTTCCGCAAGCGATGGTGAACAGCTTCGCGTATGGTGATGTCGCACTGGTTGAAAAGGCCGTCACCGGGACCGAGATTTCGGTCTCCGTGCTGGAAATCGACGGAGAACCGCTCGTTCTGCCGCCGCTTGAGGTGGCCACGCCTGACGGCGACTACGATTATGAAGCCCGCGTGACCCCCGGCCCGACCGATTTCTACGTTCCCGCTCGTTTGCCGGAATCCGTTCTCAAAGCGGCACAGGACGCGGCTCTGACGGCTCACAACACCCTGAGCCTGCGCGATATTTCCCGCACTGACTTCATCGTCGACGAGTCCGGCACCCCGCAGTTCCTCGAATCGAACGTGGCCCCCGGCATGACCGCGACTTCGCAGCTTCCGCAAGCCGCCATCGCCGCCGGATACAGCCTGGCCGACCTCTACTCGCAGCTGGTCGAGTCCGTCCTGCGCCAGCATCGCGCCGACAAGTAAGTCTTATGGCAAGCCCGGCAAATTGAGCTGCTGGGCTTGCAGCTCGAGGCGAATCAGCCATTGCGGCGTCAGAACCACCGCCAGCACCACCAACAGCACGACGAGAACCGCACCATACACCAGCGTCCGCACCCATAGCGGGCGGCGACGCAGCGCAGGAATCCCGTCCAGCAGCAACCAGCCCAGCACCAGGCCGACCACGAATCCACCGACGTGCGCCTGCCACGCCACGTGCGGCACGAAAAGCGGCATCGCCAAATCGAGGATAATCCAAATCACCATCCCACGGATATCCTCATGCGTGCGCCGGAAAACAAGAAGTACCACGCCGAAAAGCCCGAACAGCGCACCGGAAGCGCCGTATGAGGACATGCCCCAATCGTTGGTGAAATAGCTGTAGACTATCTGGCCGTCAGAGGCGCCGAGCCCGCAAATCAGGTAGACCGCAAGGAAGCACCAATGCCCGAGCAGACCTTCCAAATACGGTCCGATGATGATCAGCGTGAGCATGTTGCCCAGCACGTGCAGTACGTTCGGGTCGTGCATAAACATCGAGGTGAGCCACGTCCACGGCTTCACAATCGCCAGGCCCGAAGTGAACGAACCGTTGAAAATCAAACTGTTGAATCGCTCCGGCGAACCGTATTTGAAAAGCACTTCCACGAGCCACACCAGCACGCAGGCAACGACAATCACCCATGTAACCACCGGGCCGTTGGATTGCCATTGATACCTGAATTTCCGCCACCAGTGCTGGATGTCGTTGCTCTCATTGGTCATTGTTATATTTTATCGATTGAAGTCTACAAGACCACCTGCAAAAGTGCACGAAAATCTTGATATGAGCATCAAGAAACCTTGAACTTTTCGCTTTTCATGGGCTTTGCACCCAATTGTCACAAAATATCGGCTAGGATAGAAGCAACGTTGGCTTGGACGCGCAAGCCGGCACTTAAGAAAGGAGCCGTCATGGAGAACAAGTCTTCTAACGGTTGGAAGTTCTTTGCGCTGCTCTTCGGCGGTCTGCTCGCTGCAGTCGTCGGCCTTTATATGTACAAGCAGCAGAACCCCGACTATGATCCGTGGGAAGAGCCGTGGGAAAACAGCTCTTCGCCAGTCGATTTGGGTCTTGATAAGGAAGCCGATCCGAAGCCTGAAGCAGGCCCGGAAGCCGCTACCGCCTGACCTTTATTTATTTTATTATTCAAAGCCGTCGCATTGCCTTGTTGGCAGTACGGCGGTTTTGCTATGTCTCTGTGCCGTTGTTCCATCCGCCAAGAAAATGGCAATGAAATAGCCGACAAGACCTCGCTTCCCACCCCATTCCGTCCATAAATGCGAGGACGATGCGAACTGCCACCATCGGCATGCCTGGGCCTAATTCCGTCCACAAGGTGAGGGACGATGACGTTATGGCAGCGATACGGGAACAAGATATTTCGAAGGGCATGGCAGCACTGGATCAGTGGCGCAAGTTGGCGGACACTCATCGAGGCGAACCACTTGAGGAACGGCTTACGTTTTCGCCGGACGGTTTGCCACGCAACACATGGGCGATGGCCGTGCGATATTCGCTCTATCTCTTGGAGAACAAGGCCCCAGGCCCCGGCGTCGAAGTGCGCGTGGCACCTTGGGGAGCGGTGAAAATCCTCGATGGCCCCGCCTCGGACCCGCATAACCTCACCCCGCCCGACGTCATCGAGCTCGACCCGGACGTTTGGCTGCGGCTGGCGTGCGGCCTGACCAATTGGTCGGAAGAAAAAGACGCCGGCCGTATCAGTGCCATCGGTGAGCGCGACGATTTAAGCGCATTGCTGCCACTGGAATGACAAAACGTTGCTTAATGCAACGCTCGAAATAACCTTGATTTACTATCTAACGATTCTTCTTGGTTAATAAATTGAGGACTGTCAGATGAACATATTCTGACAGTCCTCAATAAAAATATGACTAAACCGAATCAGGCTTTGTCGTCCTTGGGCTTTGGCTTGCGCAAAGCACTGGGAATAGGCATGTGAATCGGTTTGTGCGGCTTGGGAATGGCGACTTTCTTGACGGCAGGCTTGGCCTTGTCATCGCTGGAAGCCTTCGCTGCGGCTTCGGCGGCCCACTTGGCATAATCGTCCAAATCGTCGTCGACGGCCGGCGAATCGTCATGCTGATCTACGGCCTCGGCATGCGTATCCGTATCAGGATCGCCATGATTGCGCGAATATTCCTTCTCAACCTCAGTGAACGGATCGGCTGACCCGCTTCCCGGCTCCTGCGCGCCAAGCTCCTTTGCCAGCTCGTCATAATCGGTATCGGTTGTCAAATACTTAAGCTTACGGGCCATTTTCTTCTGTTTAGCCTTTTGACGTCCGCGGCCCATTTGACCCCCTGAAGATTCTGTGCTTGCATTAATCCATCAATATAGAAGGATACCACCCAATCCGTCACGTTTCATTGTCGGCTCAGACTTTTACCATAAAAACAAGATTTTCAAGGACTACAAACGATTGAGGGCGAGTCATGGCGGACGCAAAAAACGACGTGGAAAACGAACAAGTCACTGCCGCGGGCAACGAGATAAGCGCAAGTTTTGTCGAGTCCAAGAAGCGTTCTGACGCGGTTTTGGCCAAACTCCAGAAGGATCCGGGCAAGTTCACCATGCTCACCGGCGACCGACCGACCGGACGCCTGCACCTCGGCCACTATTTCGGCTCGATCCGTGAGCGTGTCGCGATGCAGAACAAGGGCGTGCACACCAACGTGCTCATCGCCGATTACCAGGTCATCACCGACCGCGACACCACCGAGCACATCCAAGACAACACGCTCAACATGGTCCTGGATTATCTCGCCGCTGGCATCGACCCGAACAAGACCATGATTTTCGCGCATTCCGCGGTTCCCTGCGAAAACCAGCTCATGCTGCCGTTCTTGTCTCTGGTCACCGAAGCTGAATTGCTGCGCAACCCGACCGTCAAGGCAGAAGCCGAGGCGAGCGGCCATGCCCTGACCGGCCTCTTGCTCACCTATCCTGTCCATCAGGCCTGCGACATCCTCTTCTGCAAGGCCAACGTCGTGCCGATTGGCAAAGACAACCTGCCGCACGTCGAGATCACGCGCACCATCGCGCGCCGCTTCAACGAGCGTTACGCCAAGAAAAATCCCGTCTTCCCCGAGCCGACGGCCATTCTTTCCGATGCCCCCGAGATTCCGGGGCTCGACGGCCGCAAGATGAGCAAGTCCTACGGCAACTCCATCATGCTCGGCGCCACCGCGGAAGAAACCGCCAAGCTCATCAAGAAGAGCCCGACCGATTCCGAACGTCGTATTACGTTTGATCCGGTCAACCGTCCGCAGGTTTCCGCGCTTTTAACCACAGCTGGACTGGTCACTGACCGCGACCCGAAGGATATCGCCGAAGAAATCGGTGATGCCGGCGCAGGCGCTTTGAAGCAGTACGTCATCAAATCCGTCAACGAATTCCTCGCGCCGCACCGCGAGCGCCGCGCCGAACTGGCCAAGGACATGGACTCGATCCGCGACATCATCCACGACGGCAACAAGCGCGCCAACGCCATCGCCGAGGAAACCCTCGACCAGGTCCGTGACGCTATGGGCATGAAGTACTGAGCCTCAAACACTCGTCGAACCAAAAGGTCGGTCGATACGAAATCCGAAATGGCGACAATCAGCCATTCCCAGATTCGCATCGACCGACCTTTTCGCTATTCAAAGCCTGCCTTTAATTTGCAACTTTCAAAATGACAATAATTTTGGTTTGGCAATCAGCACAAAAACCTTTCCTGATAGACATTATCATAAGATATACTTAGTTTCCATGAGGCAAAGAAGTCAGCACCGGCGCAGAAACAGAATCATCATGGTTGTTGTGGCGGCTCTCGTTACCATCGCGACAATCGTCTCTGCCGTGATTGTCTACTCTTATTATTCGCCTGACCGCCCGGAGCCGGGTATCGTCGAGCGGTCTGCCAAGATTCCGAAGGAAAAACTCAAGACCGGCAAAGTCGTCACGATCGACACCTCCTGTATGTTCGACTGCCCGTCGAACGGAGATCTGAAATTCTGGGTCACGAATGTCCACAAAACCAACAGAACCTATTCCGCCACCCTGAAGATGGCGAGCCTCTACCGACCCCACAAAAACAGCGGCTATGAAACGCCCGACGATACATTAGATATAGCACTCGGAAAGACGAAAACCTCAAAGCCACTGCGCTGCTCGATAACGTTGGTTGCGCTGATCAAAATGAAACACACACCTGATAGATACTCGAAATATACCGAAGCGCAAGGGCTCACCCTGCTCATCACCCCTTACGACGACGGCCGGCCGATCATCCATCAGAACGCCGATGCTTCAACGATACAGGCCATACAGACGAGCGAAAGCCGTGTCCGAACCGCACCTCTGGGCGGAACCCTCGACTTCGGCAGTCGCAAACTCGACGCTCCGTACAACATCGGGGAAATCGACGGCGCGCCCTCCATCTTCCTCGACGACTTTGATAACAACTTTGATGACAGAGAGCCGCTGAAACTTGGCGGAAATCAAGAAAAAGACCAGGAATATACGCTGACATTCGTAGGTCTGACGGATATCGGAGACAAGCAAGGCATTACCGTGATGCTGACACCGCCAAAACACGGACCAATCATCCATGAATCCGCAACAATCGTCAAAGAACAGCTGCAAAGGGGAACCGTGCAGACCGGGCCTCTTGGTGAAGCAATGCGTTTCGGGGATATGGAAATCGATCTACCCTACGTGGCCAGCGGGGAGGGCAAGTGGAGCGGCATCGACTTCGATGCCAAGATACCCAATGACGACGATGCAGGCGAAATCACTTTCATGCCGTTATTCGTCGGCGAAACGCAATATCTGCGCGAGATGCATTACTCGGTGACACTTGTCGCGCTTACCGATCTTGATGGCCAGCAGGCAGCAACCATTTTAGCGATTCCCGATAGCCACCATCCGATAATCAATAAAACCGCCAAAATCCCATTATGGCAACGACTTAACGGCAAAACCATAAGTCAGTCATTCGACGACGGAACCGACGGCCGCTTTGGCGAAAACATAACAATCCACATGCCAGAGGCATTCAGGAACATCGACGCCGAATACGGAATTTACATTAACGCTTACGGCAACGACCAAAGCCCAGATATAGACAATGATGACAAGATGTTTCTAAAACTCGGGGAGACAAAAACTTCGAAATCGCTGAGATGCAAGATCACTTTCGCGGGACTCAAGGAAATCGACGGCGATCAAGGCTTCACCATCCTCATCGCGAAAGCGTAGGTGTAATACGTATTATTCGCAAAAGGTCGGTCGACTTAAAATCCCGAATAGCGGAAATTAGCCATTCCCGAATTCGTAGCGGCCAGCTTACCGACAAGTTTGTCAGAACGCCAGAACACAAGTCGGTAGATAGAAAATCAGGAATGGCAGAAAATGGCCGTTCTCAAAAACCTATCTGCCGACTTGTGTTTTCTGGCAAAGCCATCACACGTCGTAGCGCCAAGACTTGTCGGTGATGACGCGGGCCATCGCAAGGCCGATGGGCAGGCAGAGAATAACCATGAAGGCCTTGAAGGCCCAGTCCAGCGCGTTCAGGGTGTCGAACTGACCGAGGTAGAACATCGCGCGGTACATATAGAGGCCGGGCACCATGATGACGATGGCCGGGACGGTCAGGCAGATGCGCGGGTAGCCGAGGTATGGCGGCAGGAAACCGTGACGCACCGACGAGCGCCAAGCCGAGGCGAGCAGGCCCGCGAGCATTGCGCCAAGGAACGCGGCGGCTTCAGGCGGCATACCCATATCGACCACCGTCAGACGCAACGTGTCGGTGATCGCGCCGATGAAAGCGGCGGTGAAGCACATGCGCTGGGGCGAATTGAAGAGCACCGAGAAGCCCCAGACCCCGCCGAATGCGGTGAGCGCGCGCAAAGCGGTATTGACCCACGGGTTGAGGCCGAGCGGTTCGAAGCCCTGCGGATTGAGGTGGACGATGGTCGCCACCATCCAGCCGGCGAGCGTGGCCATGAGAATAAGCGCCATCGTGTAGACCAAGCGCTGAATGCCGCTGGGCAGATCCATTTTCGCGATATCAAGACCGCCGGTAATCAGGGGGAAACCAGGGATGACGAAGAGCATCGCGCCGATGTAAGCGGTGTCATGCCGAAGCGCAACCGGGTCGAAGAACCCAATCAAACGTAACGTGCCGATGCAGGCGAACGCGGCCACGGCAACGGCGACGAAAGTGACGAAGAATTGGTTCAAATGGTAGATGAACAGCCGACGACGAACCCAATGACCGATGCCTGCGCCCACGAACGCGCCGATCATGTCGAACGGTCCGCCGCCGAGCAGGAACACGAAGCATGCACACGCCACTGCTGACGCAAGGCCAGAGAACCAAGGTGCGTATAGCGGCTTGCGATGTTGGATGAGGCTCAATCTTTCGTGTGCTTGCCGCACGGTGATACCGCGGTTGGCTTTCGCCACCATGGTGGTGGCTTTGGGCTCGGCTTGGGATTTAGAACTCGCTGATTTCATTGCGGCAGAGGTGCTAGCAGCGCTGGCATTGCCGGCGTTCTCATTTACAGCATTATTGACATTGCTGCCATCGATTCTCACAGAGCTATCGCTAATCCGGCTAGAACCGTTCTCTCGATTGGCATTCACCGCAACGTTTTCAGCGCGAACGGCTGAATTTGAAATTGCCGCATCCACTCGCGGCCGATTGCCAGCCTGGCTTTGTGCCGAGGCAGCCTCGGTTTTAGCCTGTGCTTCAGCCGCTGCGGCCTGCTCGGCGACGACATCCTCGCGCGTCTTGCCGATATGCTCGAAATGCTTGGCGTACTGGCCTTTCGGCGGACGGAAGCCACGCTTTTTGACGCGCTTGACGGCTTTTTCGTGCACACGTTTGCGCTTTTCAAGCTCGCGATGGGCCTTCTGCGTGGCCGACAGTACGGAACGCTGGGCCTCCGGGTTGTCAAGCTGCTGAACCATTGCGGTCGAAACCGAGGTCTGCGCATGATAGGTCGTCCCCGGCTCGCCGATATTGACGCTGAACCAGTCTGCGAAATGCTCAAGAAGCCAAATACGCTCCGTATTGACTCCAGTTGTCGGCAAATCGACAACCTGCGTGATTCTGCTGACGCCGTCGCTGCACGACACATCCATATCCGTGAGGTTGATGTTCGCGCGAACGTGGACGCCAAGTGGGTAGCCGATTCGATGCATCAGCTCGTGGATACGGAAACTTCCCGTTCCCGCACGCAAATCCAGCAGCCCGACCCGCGCGATAATACTGGCCTTCGCCGCGATGCCGGCGTCGACCACCGGCGTATCCCAATCGCGCTCGATGTCAGCAGTATCCAACGGCATATAATGCGTCAGTCGGTCGTGCACCTTGGCCCGATGATCGCCGCGAGCGCTGGAATCGTCACCATCACCCCTGTCGTCCACATCGTCAATCGAAGCCACCGCTTCGGCCACCCGCCGGTATTCTTCGGAATCGGATTCATCCAAACTCCCAAAAATATCCTCAAGCCCGGAATCGCCCTCGTCTTCATCCTCGTCGCCGCCGCTGTTCACCGTCTTTTCGATGTCCTCAGCCACCGCGTCCCTGCTGATTTCCTCGTTCTCATCTTCGTCGGATTCGTTGTGCTTTTCCACACCGCCGTCGTCAATCGAGCCCGCGTCATTCATCGCCATAATCGACTTCCCCCATCATCTTCCGATGTCTTCTCGCCATTCCTCGAGCGTCTCTCATGCCCAATAAGCCGAGTTCTCTGCACTCAAGCTTCCTTGGAATGTAACAGATATCGATAAATCGCATAAATTTTGACATATCCCGATATCCCATTTTTAGCACGCTCGCCCTAAATTATTCACGCCATCAATGCACATCAGCTGTAATCTAAATCGATTGAGTCTTATTCCATAGCAACAATCTATGATTTTCTCAGACTGGCCTAACATCTTTAATTTAACGGTAAATCACATCTTGTATTACCACTATACATTTTACACCAGTTTCATTGAGCATTTTACACCGTTTGAATCTTACATTTTGCACAACGTTTGATAAGACATTATGAAATCGCATCAATTTTAAAATGCCGACTCCGGAAGTGAAATCAGGCCAACTCAGTAAACGAAAACGGTCTTATTCCAGAAGCACGATACCGAAAACTTTGATATAACAACGAAAATAACCAAGACTCGCTATTGCGTCGTAGAATCGCCAAAACTCGGCCTCGCCCCAAAAGCGCAAGCAATCCGTCCGGAATATGGCCATTGTTGAATTTCGTTACTTAAATGTCGATTAGGTCACTCTACAATCGAACCGGACTCACCAAGCAATGGCTTTGGGTTCGCAACAGATGGCACCACAACCGCGGAGGAGCCGCGGAATGCCAACAGATCGAACAACCGGAAGCTTGGTTTGAAGGAGGTCTGAATGGCTAAAAAAACTAAAAAACAGCCAGCCAACAATCAACCGATCACGCAGCCCGATGCCGCGCTTTTCACTTCCGGAGTAGGGACCAAGGGCCCCGAGGAACGTGATCTTCCCCAATCGCTCAATGACGATCTTGCACTGTGCCTCGAGATTCTGCGCACTGTGCTCGGGGAATACGACAAGGATCTGCTCTCCACGTTCGATACGGTCCGCGACTATGCCGTCAAAGCGAGCGCCGAACATTACGCGGAGACCATCGGCAAGGAACAGCCCAAGGAAGACAACCTCGAGAAGGCCGAGAAGGTCATCGATGCCTTGAACGTCCACCAAGCGCAACTGCTTGCGCGCGCGCTCACCACGTACTTCCATCTGGCGAACCTCTGCGAGGAGAACTACCGCGTTTCCGTGCTGCACAAGCGCGAAGCGAACGTGGGCGAGGACGCTGCCACCGATCCGGTCAACGAACTGACCGGCGCCTACCACCAGCTCATCAACGAAATGGGACCGGCCAAGGCCAAGAAGCTTTTGAACAAGCTCGAGTTCCACCCCGTCTTCACCGCACACCCCACCGAGGCCCGCCGTAAGGCCGTCGAGGGCAAGATTCGCCGCATCGCAACGCTTTTAAGCGCCGGCAAGTTTATGGGCGGGTCCGACAAGAAGGAAAACTACCGTCGTCTGTACAACGAAATCGACGCGCTTTTCCGCACTTCGCCGATCGGCGCCAAGAAGCCTACACCGGTTGAGGAAGCCGATACCATCATCGACATTTTCGACAACACGTTGTTCGACACCATCCCGCAGGTCTATCGCCGCTTCGACGATTGGATTCTGGGCGACCAGGCCGGAATCTCGGAGCCGCAGTGCCCAGCATTCTTCCATCCCGGTTCTTGGATCGGCACCGACCGCGACGGCAACCCGAACGTCACCGCCAAGGTCAGCCGCGCCGTGGCCCGCAAGTTCAGCGACCATGCCATCGAAGCGCTTGAAAAGGCGACCCGCGCCGCCGGCACGAACCTCACCATGGAAGCCGTCACCACACCGCCGAGCGATGAACTCGTCAACCTCTGGAGCCACCAGAAGGAAATGAGCGAGCGCCTGACTGACAAGGCCGCCGCCACTTCCTCGCACGAGCTCCACCGCGCGGTCATGCTGGTCATGGCCGATCGCTTGCATTACACTGTGGTGCGCGACGCCGACCTCATGTATAAGAGCTGCGACGACTTCATCGCCGACCTCAAGATCGTGCAGCGTTCGCTGGCCGCCGCGGGCGACAAGCGCGCGGCTTACGGCCCGCTACAAGATGTCATCTGGAAGGCGCAGACCTTCGGATTCCACCTCGTCGAGACGGAATTCCGCCAGCATTCGCTCGTCCATTCCCGCGCTCTGGAGGACATCCGCGAGCACGGACTGCACGGCGAACGCGGCGAACTGCAGCCGATGACGCATGAGGTGCTCGACACCTTCCGCGCACTCGGCGCCATCCAGAAGCGCAACGGCCAGAAGGCCGCCCGCCGCTACATCATCTCGTTCACTAAGTCCGCGCAGAACATCCGCGACGTCTACGAGCTCAACCGTATGGCGTTCTCGAACCCCGAGGATGTGCCGACCATCGACGTCATTCCGCTCTTCGAGCAGCTGCAGGATCTGCAGAACTGCGTCGATGTGCTTGATGAAATGATCAAGATTCCTGAAGTTCAGGCCCGCTTGAAGGCGACCGGCGGCAAGCTCGAGGTCATGCTCGGCTACTCCGATTCCTCCAAGGACGCCGGTCCGACCACCGCAACGCTCGCGCTACATTCGGCGCAGGGACGCATCGCGGAATGGGCCGAGAAGAACAATATCGACCTGACGCTCTTCCATGGACGTGGCGGCGCCGTCGGCCGTGGCGGCGGCCCCGCGAACCGCGCGGTGCTTTCGCAGCCGAAGGGTTCCGTCAACTGCCGCTTCAAGCTCACCGAACAGGGCGAGAGCATTTTCGCCCGCTACGGCAACCAGGTGCTGGCCATCCGCCACGTCGAGTCCGTCGCCGCGGCAATCTTGCTGCAGTCGGCCCCGAGCATGGAGAAGACGAACACCGAGATGACCAAGAAGTATTGGGGCATGGCCGAAAAGCTCGACGATTCGGCGCACAACCGCTTCCTCGACCTGCTCAATACGCCAGACTTCACCCCGTGGTTCTCCACGGTGACCCCGCTGACCGAAATCGGCCTGCTGCCAATCGGTTCGCGTCCGGCCAAGCGTGGCCTTGGCGCCAAGTCGCTTGCCGACCTGCGTACGATTCCGTGGGTGTTCTCCTGGGCTCAGGCGCGTATCAACCTCGCCGCCTGGTACGGCTTGGGCACAGCCTGCGAAGATTTCGGCGATCTCAAGACGCTGCGCAGCGCCTACAAGGAATGGCCGGTATTCTCCACGTTCATCGACAACATCGAGATGTCGTTGGCCAAGACCGACGAGCGCATCGCCAAGATGTACTTGGCACTGGGCGACCGCGACGACCTGCGCGACAAGGTGTTGAACGAGATGGAGCTCACCCGCAAGTGGGTGCTCGCCATCGTCGGCGACCAGTGGCCGCTGCAGCACCGTCACGTGCTCGGCCAGGCTGTCCGCGTGCGTTCGCCGTACGTCGACATCCTCTCCGTCATTCAGGTGCTTGCCCTGCGCAGCCAGCGCGAACTGCAGAAGAAGCAGGACGCCGAGGCCGCCAAGGCGAAGGCCAACGGCGAGGCGCCTGCCACAGGTGCCGTTGCTGCGAAGAAGACGGACAACGAGGAGCTGGCCCGCGACCAACAGCGCGGCGGCTTCACCTACCTCATCCTCTGCACGGTCTCCGGCGTAGCCGCCGGCCTGCAGAACACCGGCTGAGTTTGTAGCTGACTTAGTTAGGAAAGCGCCGCAGACGTTTACGAATCGTTATCGATTTCGTATTCGCCTGCGGCGTTTTCTTATGCCCTATTTTTAACTATCTGTCGATTCCATGCAAAATCGACAGATAAAAAGCTAATTCGACCATCTTAAAGTGCGGAAAGCACCAAAATCATTCTTTAGCACCCCAGATTTCATCTGCTAAAGTACGAAATCAGTCAAAATCGATGCTTAGCACATCAGAATTGACACTCTAAAGTGCGAAAATAGCCAAAATCGATGTTTAGCACGCTAAAATCCGCGACCTAAATAACGAAAACCGGCAAAATCAACATTTAGGGCTAACTCCTGCATGAACTAAATGATGATTTCTGCAGAAAAAGATGTTTAACAAAAGACCTCCGCCGGAATCAGCCGGGGAGGTCTTGAGAATGGTAGTTTAGGCCCTATGCTTCGTCGATGAGATCCAGCATTTGCGGGACTGTCTTCTTGCCGAACTCGATCTTTTGCGTAGTCTTGCCCGAAGCATCGGTTTTGTTGACGACGATGCAGGGGACGCTCATCGCGCCGTACTGGCTTTGCAGCTCGGGGAAGTGCGAGATATCGTACGCCTCAGCCTTTACGTTCGGGTTATCGGCAGCGATGCGCTGCGAAGAGAGCACCGTGGTCGGGCACATCGTGCAGGTCAGCGAGACGAGCACCATCACATCGGTGGTGCCGCCGTCCGCGTCGAGCTTTTCGATGCGCTGCTGGGTGTCGTTGTCGACGGACTGGCCGGGACCAGCCGCGTTGTAAAGACCCAACACAAACGAATTGAACTCGTGGCCGCTCGGCACACCGTGGAACGCAAGTCCGGTAGGCTGTGGCTTGCCATCTTCGCCCACCTTGCACAGACGCACGCAAGGACGAGCCATCGGCATCACTGCCTTGACGTCGAACTTGGCACGGCCTTCCGCGTCTTCCTCGCCCTCACTGGGTTCGGGAACAACAACGGCGGAAAGTTTGCCATCACTCAATCCAACCAGCTCGTCAATGAAGCCCTTGAGCTCCTGCGAAAGCTTGGTCTTGTCGAGCGAAAGCTCAAGCACCAGCGGCTGGCTCATGCGGCCGAAGACCACATCGAGCTGCTTGCGAATGGCGTCGTCGAAGAATCCGGAAGTCTTGACAGGGCCGGAGGCCTGGCCGCCGGCAGCACCGGCAACATCAGACGCGGCAGCAGGAGCTGGGGAAGTGCCTGAATTGGCGGCTTTCTTGGCTTGCTCGGCCTCACGCTTCTCGTAGTTCGAACTGGTCGGGCGAGGCGGCACCAAGCCGGTCTTCTCACTCAAATCCTTGGCGTAACGCTCAAGTTCCACGCCCGCGACGGCACCGTCGGAAACGGCGGTGACCACCTGGCGCAAATTCTTCTCGCGCAGGTCACCGGCGGCGTACACCCCGGCTGCGGAAGTCTCGAGATAATCGTGCGTGATGACGTATCCGTGGTCGTCAAGATCAATGACGCCCTTCAGAATGTCAGTCTGCGGCACATAGCCCGCGAAGACAAAAACGCCGAAATTCTTGCCCTTGCTCGGCTTCCACTCCGTATCTTCACCGGTTTTACGGTTGTGGAACACGGCGCTTACCAAGCCGCCTTCGCCGGCCGAAACCGACTTCATCTCGGTGTTGTAATGGATCTCGATATTGGGGTCGTTCTTAGCCTCGTTGGAAACGGACGCGTCGCAGGTGAAATCGCTGCCACGCACCAGAATCGTGACCTTGCTGGCGTATTTGGTGAGGAACACGGATTCCTCAGCCGCGGAGAAGCCACCGCCAACGACGACGACCTCCATGCCGTTGAAGAATTCGCCGTCGCAGGTCGCGCAGTAGGAGATGCCACGACCGGCGTATTCGGCCTCGCCTTGGAAGCCGATTTTGCGCGGGTTCGCGCCCGTAGCCACCAAAATACCGAAGGTTTTGAGGTCGCCGCGGTTGGTATGCACGGTCTTGATATCGCCGTGAACGTCAATCCCGGTGGCGTCAGCCGCCATGAACTCGGCTCCGAAATCCTCGGCCTGCTGACGCATGGTTTCGGTCAACGTGCGTCCGTCGATTCTGGCGATGCCGGGATAATTGACCACCTCGTTGGTGATGGTGATCTGCCCGCCGTACTCTTCCTTTTCGAGGATAAGCACACGATATCGAGCCCGCGCCAGATAGAGACCAGCGGTAAGCCCCGCAGGACCTCCGCCGATCACTACAACGTCATACAAATCGTCTTGTTGCTTCATAGCTTCCTTTAGTACGGTTCAACTCGCACAGACGGAAATCAGAGCTGGCCGACGAGGTCGAGGCTCGGGGCGATGGTTTCGTCACCCGGCTCCCACTTCGCAGGGCAGACCTGGTCGCCGTGCTCGTATACGAACTGCGAGGCCTCGACGCGGCGCAGAATCTCTTCCGCGTTACGGCCGACGTTGGAGGAAATGACCTCGTAGGCAACGACCTTGCCTTCGGGGCTCAGGATGAAATCGCCGCGCTCGGCCTGGCCGTTGACCTCGTCATAGCTGTCGAGGTCGCGGGAAAGCGTGTTGGTGGGGTCGGCGACCATCGGGAACTGAATCTTCGCGATCTTGTCGTTGGCCTCGTGCCAAGCCTTGTGGACGAACTCGGTGTCGTGCGAGACGCCGTAGATCTCGCAGCCGGCCTTCTTGAACTCGTCGTAGTGATCGGCGAGATCCTCGAGCTCGGTGGGGCAGACGAAGCTGAAATCGTTGGGATAGAAGAAAATCAGGGACCAGTGGCCGAGCACGTCCGCCTTGGTGAGCTTGCTGAACTTGTTGTCCTGATAGATGTTGGCCGTGAAGTCGGTCAATTCGTGCTGAAGCATGGTCATAGTGTGTACCCCTTTACCTCGAAAACCAAATGCTATACGTCCGCGCGACTCTGGCCTTTATGCGTTCCGCTTGACGCCCTTTGTGAACGTTCGTAACCATAACCCAGCACCTTGCAAGCGCCTGTGGAACCGTTTATCGCCGTGACCACATCATGGTAACGCCGGAAACCGCATTATCGACAGTTGCTATGCGTCTGAAGGCACTTCTTTTCGTCAGCCGCAATAAGAGCCGTTTTATACAGACGAGTTATCACTATAAATATTGAATAATTAGACGATTTTATATGTATTGCAATAATACAGGTCCGAATTATTAACATTTATTTTGTGCACTTTAATTATTTTATATATCACTCTATCCATTTTTGACAACATTGAACATATTCGTTTCCATATATTTCCGATAATTCCGAATATCGTCAAAGTGACGCGGCAGGAGGGTAATGTTGGACGCAACGACTTTTGCTTGTCAGACACTTTCGCTTGGAAGGAATCTCAAATGACAGATAATTCGAACTCCAAAGAATCTGCAGCCAACGCGAAACCACAAGAGAGCGATCCGAATTTCGCCGAATCCACGGCCAACGCAACCTGGAGCCGCATGCTGCAGGGCAACGCGCGCTTCGCTTCCGGGCAGGCCGAACATCCTTGGCAGGACAAGGAAACAAGGGAATCGCTCATCGACGGGCAGCAGCCAGATGCGGCAGTGCTTTCGTGTTCGGATTCGCGGGTTCCGCCGGAAATCATTTTCGATCAGGGGTTGGGCGATATGTTCACCGTGCGCACGGCCGGGCAGACGCTCGACGATGCGGTCGTTGCGTCGCTGGAATATGCCGTGACGCACTTGGGCATCAGCGTTTTGGTGGTGCTCGGGCACGAGCATTGCGGGGCCGTCGCGAGCGCCGTCGCGGAACTTGACGCCATCGCCTCCGGCGCAGGCATCGATTTGGGCGCAGCCTTCGCCGCAGAAGTCACCGATTCCGAAATGATTGACCCTGCGGCCGATACCAACGATGGCAGCGATACCGACACCGGTTCTGGTTCAAGTTCCGCCAATCTCGACGAACCCGGACTCGACGACACAGCTTTAGCTGCGCGCACCGGCATGGATGCCGATGACGTCTTCGACAAGATGGAGGAACTGGTCGCAGCTTCGGAATCCGTGCTCGTACGCTCGGTCGGCGCTTCCGTTTTGGCAGCGCAGGAAGCCGCGTTAAGCGACACCAACGATTTCGAGCGCGTCCACATCGCCCGCACCATCGAAGCGTTGGTCGACCGCTCGACCATCATCCAAGAAGCACTGGCCGCACAACGCCTCTCCATCGTCGGCGCCCGCTACCAGCTGACCACAGGTAAGGTCGAGGTACTTTCGTTCTGAAGTAAACGCCGAATCGCAAGCAGAGCAACGCACAAATCTCCATAAAAATGCTGAAGCTGTCAACTCCACAACCAGGGGTGAAAACATTTAGTTCGCCGATAACCCATTTTTAATTTCTATACAAATGTTTTCATAAAATATAATATCGAAATTTCGTTTAAAGACTTCTTTCCCCTATTTTTCTCAAGGCACGCATTCGCATCCATTCGTTCGTCACACTGTCAAAAGGCACAAGGCTCCCCTCTTCTAAACATCCACAATTAATAAGGTTTTTAATTTCTATTAAGGGCCAATAAAAGGTATACTGATTATCCAAAAGTAATATAAATCAATTATATTTAATGAGTATCATATGTCCTATTCAGATGACCTTCGTGCCGAAATAGCACGGTTAGACCGCAGAAAATCTGATCTCGAAGCTGAGCAATCTCAACTGAAGAAAAGACTTGCTCAACTAAATGAACAACTTTCACGCCTCATCAAGCAACAAAACGATTTCGAGACCAGACAAAGCAACCGCCGAAACACTTTACAGAACCTACGATGGGCTTACTTAGAAAACCATAGTGCCGAGCGTTATGCGGACATGATGGAAAACATGGTCAACGGCGGGAAAAACTCAAATGTCGCAGACGCTCTTTCGCAATCTATCGCACTGTTCAAAAATCACATAAGAGCCGAGGAAGAAAGAATGGCAGACCTCGGGTCATCACTGAACAACATAGAAGAGAAACAGGCAGACTGTCGGTATCGGCTCAGTCGAGCATCGGACAGGGAATAAAGAAAAAAGAAACAGGAATATTCGTACGCAAATAAAACGACGGGAGCAGTAATGGCCGCAGCAGCTGGTGAAGATCCGAAACTAATCATCGTAGATGATTTTGTTGAAAGGGCAGCTAAAGACTATGGAGAACGCGGAGACGCACTCGACAAAGCCATGAAGCAATACCTGTCAATACTCGATAAAATTAGTTCAGAGGCAATTCCTTCGGGAGCCCAACATGATGCTCTCGTAGCATTTGCAAGCACGGCAGAGACATTATATGGCGGTAAGTCTGCACGACTAAAAACAATTTCCGACAATTTGAACAGCAAATGCAAAAATTTCATCTCACAAGTCGATCAAGACGACAGCTTCTTGTATTGAGCTTGTCGACAAAGGAGCACATCAATGGATGCAACAATAGACTTCAAACCAGACCAACTGCTTGAACTCATTACCGAAATAGAGAATATTGACATAGGTGCATGCAATACCGGGAGTAAAAAGCCGGATACATGTGGAAGTGCCGGCGCGTCTATGACCGCATTAGCTGATATTGACAATCAATACAACCAACTGGCTTCCTCGATGAAAAATTTGTTCAATAACACCGCAGAATTTCTTAAAAAAGCACGAGAATCGATGACATCAACCGATGATGCAATGAGCCATCAATTCAAGTAACGCTTAGACGAAATTCAATCATCTATCCTTAAACGAAAGAAGGTATCCCATGACATCAGCACGCAGAGATTTCACGGGGGATACGAAGGAAAGACTGTTACGAATAGCCGATGAAGTCGCACCTAAAAATTGGTGGGGAGCGTTCACAGATACCTTCAGTGATGGTTATTCCTTAACGGAACTAAACCGAGAAGAAACCGAGGCCATCCAGAACGGCACAGAGGCCCCTAAAAGCTATGAGCGCGACATCATAGATATGAACAATATGTCACAACAGCAAATCCGGCAAATCTGGTCGAACGTCAACGCCGACGCAAGCACGGCTTTAGCTAGTTTTACTGCTGCGGACAACGATTTGGAAGGATTCCGGCAGCAGCTAGACGCGTTGACGGCTACCATGAATGGCGGTTCTCAAACAGGCCGACTTGATCTCACCTATATCAATGGCACCCTAAAAAATCAAATAACTTTTTATGACAAACTCAGCAAGCTCTACGCCCAAATTGAAGACAAAGGTTTGACTCCAGACACAGGCGATAGGCAGACGCTGACAGTGCTCTTGAAATCCCTTGGCGCCAAAGTATTGCAATTCGACCCCAGCCTAGAACTCGATCATGATTGGAGTCTCCCGATAGGCCCAGGACTGGAACTTACTTTTTCAATAGGAGCGAAAAATAAGGATGGCGTAGGAATCGCTCTCAATGTCCCCGGCTCTGTCGCGAAAGCACAACGTCAAGAACTGCAGGACATGCTTTCCTTTAATCTAGGCGGAGGATCATTGCAGTTAGACGCCAACGGCAATCCTGTCAATGACCCGAACGACAAAGACTGCACTACTTGGTCCAACAACAGTAATTGCGGCATCGGAAAGGACGGCGAAGCAAAGTATTCTTGGAGCCGCACACATGGGGACAAAGGGCAGACATATACCTTAGGTATTAGCGGCCAATCAACTTCCGTTTCCGTTGGTATTTCACAAAATTACGGCGACGCCTCCATCTCATCGGACCTTGGATTGAAGGCCAGTACAAACTCCCATTGGCGAGATTTCCGCACACCTGAACCGGTTAAAGTCCAAGTCTACGTACCAGATCTAAACCCTGATTGGAATATAGGGACTGTGCCAGAAACGAGTCCGTTGGTTAAAGGTGCCGAGACGCTAGTAATAATCGGTGGCATCCTTTTAATCGTCGTAGGATTGCTGAGCTTGGCATGAAAAAGAAAATATCCACAACACAGTACACCCGATTCGTTGCCATTATCTTATGCATGCTGATGGTATTCCTGCTCCCCGCCTGCAGCAATCCCAGCAGGGATGACCCGCCAAAACCGGAAACGGAGGAGATTACCTACCCCGCAGACTTTGTAAAAAAATTCTTATACTACGGTAATATAGATACTCCTAAAAAAGTTGCCCAAGATTTCAAAAATGGGGGTAGCAAGTATGCTACCGACGCATACGCCAAACCCGACGGAAGCGTGGTCGTCGTTGTCACCGAACGACAAAGACTCGCCTACATCAAGTACAACGACAAACGCATGGACCTTGATGAGTTTGTGCAGGAAAGCCCGAAGTACTACCACTACACCCTCAACGAAGAAGGCACCGAACTTTCATTTTGGGCCGATAAACGTCTGAGCCCCGTGGCCGGTTCCTCCCTTCTGTATGCAGTGCCCCGGTGCTCGGGCTACAACTACTACATGAAACACCACACCGGCAAATGGGACATGCTTATTACGGCATACAACTGCCACACCAACCAACTCATCCATCAATACCACGTCTCAGAAGGCTGGCAAATGTCCATGGACGAGCTCGGTGAATAAGTCCATACGCCGGCAACAAGCAAACCAAACAAGGAACACAACAATGCAGAAACTGAATATTCTCGGCAATTCGGCAACGATTGAGCTACCCGACGATTACCGTCCTTGGCGACCAGTCGGAAATCCTTCTAACGCAACCCCTGAGAAGCCGAATCCCGCATCTTCGTTGCTGACAGCAGCCGCATCGCTCTGCGAAACCATCGACTTCCCAAACGATACCATGTTCGAAGGCAACGGTTCCCATATCATCGGTGTCATAAGCAAACAAGAATGGGATCAAAATCTGCTCAACAAAAGACTCGACGAATGCTATCGAACCATAGCGCGCAGCTTACCATTGGTCGACAACACACAAATCGCTACCCGAAAGACATCAGAAAACACCTCAGATGAGAAAGAGGACAATCGAGAAGACGGGAAAGACGAGACAAGCGGCGAGCCTACAATAGGCATGATTCGCTACACTTTCGCTACGCCGCAAAAAGATTGGTTCGCCTGCACCGTCCTCCTCCCCGCCAAAAATCAGGAAGCGACGCTGACCATGATCTGCAACACCGAAGCACTGCCAGGAAAAGCTGAGGAATTCATGTCCATCGCTGAATCTATTGATTTCCCGCTCGCCGATTCACACTGATTCTATGCTTGCCGAAATAGCGATGCAACGAAAGCACCTTAGCATCCACAAATCAACAGAACTCGGACTGTCAACATAAGGGTTGCCGGTTTTTAAAAGTAACCAGTAGCAATATTCATTAGTTACTTTTAAAAACCGGCAACCCTAGCGCGGTGCGAACGATTACTGCTTTAAGATTTCGAAGATGCGCTCGGTCTCGGGACGGCAACGAGGAATGCGCACACCCACCGTCATCAGGTATTTGCCCGAAACCGCGACATCGCCCAATGGCCCGTAAGAATCGAAAGACTCGAGCGGAGCCGAAAGCTGGGGAAGAGCTGTCCAACGAACCTTATATTGCGCGCTCTCGTCGAGCCCGGGAATACGCAGATAAATGCCGCGGTTCGAGCGTGATTCGTCATATTGCACATGCTCGATAATGGCACGCGAACCGTCGTCAGCGACCACACCATATCCAAGAACCGCGGAATCGGCGAGATCCAGACGCACGAATTTGCCGGAATGCAGGAAATCGCGGTTGTCCTTATACCAAGCGATCCAAGTGGCAAGCTCCTTCAAATCGACCTCATTCGCCTGTGTCAGATCCCATTCGATGCCGAAGGAGAAGAACACGGCCGTGGCGGCACGGAAAGCAAGGCTAAGCGTGCGCTCGGTCTGCTGGGAACACGGTTGGGAGATGTGTGCCCCGATATATTCAGGCGCGACGGTCTGAGCGGTCCAACGCTGAATCTTCTGTCGGCTCATGGCATCGGTCATATCCGAGCACCAGAAACGCGACACTTTCTCGACGATTCCTGTATCGATGCGGCCGCCACCGGAAGCGCAGGATTCCCATTCGATATCGGGGAATGCCGCACGCAATTTGTCGAGCAAGCGATAGAAGGCTTCCGTCTGCGCATGCACCGCCGGGGCACCGCCGCGTAGATTCGAGCCCGCTTCCAGCAGGAAACGGTTATGATCCCACTTGATGTAGTCGACACCGGTTTGTGAAAGCACCTTGGAAATCGAGCTGAACACGTAATCAAAAGCGGCCGGATTCGTCAAATCAAGCACCAACTGGTGACGCTGCTCAATCGGTGTGCGGCTGCTGGCCTGCATAATCCAATCCGGGTGCTTGCGGTACAGGTCGGAATCGGGGTTGATCATCTCCAGCTCAATCCACAGGCCGAATTGCATGCCGAGCCCGCGCACATAATCGGAAAGCGGTTTGAGCCCGTTCGGCCAAGTGTCCGGATCGACCCACCAATCGCCGAGGCCGGCGTGGTCGTCGCGACGCAAATGGAACCAACCGTCATCGAGCACATAACGTTCGACGCCGACGTCGGCGGCAATTTTGGCCAGCTTTTTAAGCTTGGAGAAATCATGGCGGAACATGACCGCTTCCCAGACGTTAAGGGTCATGGGCTGGGTCTTGGGATGTGTCGCCAGAGAACGTTCCCAAGCATGGACGCTTTGCGCGGCACCGTCAAGGCCTTCGTTCGAAGCCGTCACCATCACCCACGGCGTCGTATAGCTCTCACCTTTCGCGAGCACGATTTCACCGGGAAGCAGCAGTTCGCCGGCATTGATACCAGCGCTCTGTTCGTCGTCTCGGTCAACGGCGATGGCGGAATTGCCGCTCCAGGAGACCTGCACCATCAAGACCGACCCATGACGGAAATCGAACCCTTGCGTACCGGCCACAATCAGTGGACCAGCGTATCCGGGCTTGCCCTTGCGGAATTCGCGCAACCACATGCCGTCGGCGACTTGGTGTCGTTGCGGCTGCCGCTCACGTTCATGCCGCCCGCAGAAATCGAGGAACTCGGTCATGTCATCGCCAAGCGGAACATGGACATCAAGGCCTTCAAGCATATAAGAGCCGGAAGCAACATTGATAAGCGTATGCCGGACCCGCAGCGAACCGCCCTTCAGCGCTTCCACTTCGGTCGCGAGCACAAGCCCTGCGTCATCGTCGCGCGCTTCATAGCGCAACATATCATCGGAAACTGTCGCCGGCTTAGTCATTTTGAATCGAGGCGACCAGGCACGTCCGGCTTTCAGATTATCGCCGGCATCTGCATCGTCACTCCCATTCGCGCCATCCGTTAAAATGCCGCCGCTCATTCGCTGCCCCCGCAAACCCGGACGGGTGAACACATTCAATGCGTGCTCAACCAACAACGTGCGCGGGCGCGGGTCCTGGTCAACGGCCTGCCCAAACGCACCGGCATCACGACCCGCGAAAACAGCGATGACATCGGGCAAATCGTCGCCGACAGAGCTATCGGCCATGACCAAGCGGGTCAAGGGCCACTGTGCGGAAGTGGCGGATGGGAACAACATAATTTTTCCTTTACTAACGTTTTGATTCAAATTTCAACTAATTATTATCGACAATAGATATTCGAAACGAACAGGCCGCCGAAACCTCATTCACAGAAATGTAATATATCAGTTTCAGCGGCCTGCATTCGTTTTCCGTCATTTCACCGAACCCGCAACCATACCGGCAATGAAATATTTCTGCAGGAACATGTAAGCCACAACCATAGGCACTGCAGCGATCAGCGCGGCCGCAGCGGCAATGCCGAGATTGTTGGTGTTCGCCGAGAAGAACGACGCCACACGCGGGGCTATGGTCTGCTTGGCCGGGTCGGTCAAGATGTAGCTGGAAAGCGCGTAGTCGTTCCAGACCGTCGAGCCGGTCATGATGACCACGGTGGCCGTCACCGGCTTCAGCATCGGGAGGATGAGCTTGCCGAAGACCTGCAGCTTGTTGGCGCCGTCAATCGTTCCCGCTTCGTCGATGGCGGGCGGAATCGCCTTGATGAACGCCGTGTAGAGGAATACGGCAAGCGGCAGGTTCGTGGCGGTAAGCACCAGAATGATACCCCAGTACGTATTCGCGGCGTTGATGTTGACCAGGAAGGTATAGAGCGGCACCAGAATGGAAAGCGGCGGAATCATCATCATCGAAAGGATGAACGCCGATACCAGACCGTTGAACCGGGTCTGCCTTCTCGCCAGAGGATAGGCAGCAGCCGCGCCAAGCACGCAAACCAGCAGCGTGGTGCAGACGGTGACGATGATGCTGTTGACAACCGATTTAAGGATGCCGCCTTCGGTGATGGCCGCAGACCAGTTGCTCCACGCCAAATCCGCAGTACGCGGAATAAGCGCGGAAGTCATGTCATCCGCAGGTTTCAAAGAGGTGGTGATCGCCAGATAGAACGGCAGCAGCTGGCAGATGATGACGATGCCCAGGAAGAGGTAAATCGCCCAACGACCGCGCTGGTATTCCTTATGTTCCTTGCGTTGCTCACGCTGCTCACGCGTTTCATGGGCGCGCGAAACCTTCGCATTCGCCGTTGCCTTCACTTGTGTTTTCTCGCTCATGATCACTCCCACTCCAACTTCGCAAGGCCTTTGTTAACCGCAAACGTGACCAACGCGATGAGGACGAACAGCACCACGCCGATTGCCGAAGCGTAACCGGCGGCTTGGTTATCGAAGTAAACCGTGCCGATATAGGTGGAAAGCGAGTTGGTGGAATAGCCTGGGCCTCCGCCAGTCAACACCTTGATGATGTCGTAAAGCTTCAAGCCACCGATAAGATTCAGCACCACACTGGTGGTGAACGAAGGCGCCAGAAGCGGCAGCTGGACGTTCCAGAATTTCTTCCAGCCATAGGCGCCGTCGACTTCGGCGGCTTCCAGCACTTCCTGGTCCATGGTCTGCAGGCCGGAAAGGTAGATGATCATCGAGACGCCGACGAACTGGATGGAGTTGACGAGCACGATGATCGCCACGGAGAAATGCGCGTTGTTGAACCATGCCACTTTCGGCAGTCCCAACCAGACCAGAATCTGATTCAGCGCGCCTTGCTGATACTGGAAGATGAAGTAATACATAATACCCATCACCACAGGCGCAACCAACGCCGGCAGATAGATAATGGCGCGAATCAGCGTTTTGCCGTGAATCTTGGTATTGAGCAGCAACGCGAGCGCCAGGCCCAAAACCTGCTGGATCACCGTGCTGCCGATGCCGTAGATAAACGTGTTGATGAGAATGGTGCCGAAGTTGCCGTCGCTGAGGATTCGTTTGTAGTTAGCCAAGCCGACAAAGGTTTTTGTCGCGTTATAGCCGTCCCAATTGGTCAGCGAGAGAGCAATGCCCGAAATCAGTGGGTAGATAATGAAAACCACTAGGACGATTACAACGGGCAGGTAGAAAAGATTGACAGCCGCGCCGCGGAACCGCCGCCGCGAACCGTTGTTTCGGCTCTTCGGCCTAGGCAACGGTTCCGCGGCGTCCGCTGACGGACCAGCCATCTCAGTTTGCCGAGATTTTTCGCTAGTCACGATGCGTCACTCCTTGAAGTCAGGACTTCTGCCCATACAGGCTGTTGAACGAGGTTTTGACCTGCTCGGCCGCCGACTCCGGGGTCAGCTGCCCGGTGATGAGGCCGTCGGTGGACTTGCCCAACGTGTTGTACATGCCGTTTGGCAGGTAAGCGCGGTCGAAGAAGGGGACCGTGCGGGTCTTCTGGTCCTTGACCCAGTAATCGTAGGTGTCCTGGAACTGGCCCAAGGCGGAATTGACGCCCTTGAGTGCGGAATCGTTCATGCTGACATTGACCAGTTTCTGCATATTGGCAGGCTTGGCCATGAAATCGATGAATTTCAGCGCTTCATCCTTGCTCTTGCTGGTCTTGGAAACACCAAACGCCATGTCTTCTCCAGTGGAGAAGTAAGGCTTGCCGACCTTTGCGGGAACGGGGAACATACCGAGTTTCACATTGGGGTTGAAGGATTCCATGAGCTGAGCGTTGCCGTTGGCGCGTAGGAAGAAGGCTGCCTGATCGGAAGCCATCGCACGCGCGTCGTCATCGGCGCTGGCGGAGGTGTAGTCGACGTTGAAGTACTTGGAATCGGCCCACTTCTTGACGATCTGCGTGTACTGCTCGTAAACGCTGGTGTCGAACTTGCCCTTCTTGAGGTCCTTCAGTTGAGCATCCGTATACATACCCGGCAGAAGATAATCGGCAATATCGCCGTCGGCGCCAGGATCCTTCGGGTTGCTGACGATTGGAGTCAGACCAGCTTCCTTGACCTTCGCGCAGGCCTGATCGAAATCATCCCAAGTCGTTATACTCTTCGGGTCAACCCCGGCCTTTTGAAGTACGGTCTTGTTGTACATCACTCCTGAAACTTGAATATCTACAGGAAGCGCATACAGGTTGCCCTTGCCGTCCTTGAAGACGCTGTTGCCCAGTGGCTTCAGATTCTTCGCCCAAGGGCGGTTCTGCAGCGGTTCCAGGAAGTTGCCGTAACGGTCGCGCGACCATCCGTGCGTCGCCCAAATATCAGGAGGATTGTGGCCAGCCAGACGGACTTTGATGTCGTTTTCATTGCTGTCGGTTCCCGGCAACAACTTGATATTGACACCAGGATTCTCCTTTTCAAAAGCCTTTGCCAAGCCTTGCAATACCTTGAGTTGTGGAGTTCCCGAAGACTGCATCGTCATAAATTCCACGGTTTTGGAGCCCGACGAACTCGAGCCGCCGCCACAAGCCGAAAGACCTGTCAAAGCCAGTGCCGCACTCACCACCGCAGCTGTGATTCGAATCTTTTTCATAACTTACCTCTTCCGTTGAGTTAACAAGAGAGAAACCTAACAGCCATGTTCAGCATCTCCCAGATAACGATTCAGATACTACACGTGTAGATTTTATTTTGCAAATCAGCAATTGATTTATTCCAAAATACTTTAATTCGAAATCGGCACAGCCTTGTCGCGACTCAGATAATTCAGTCTTAACCCTATACTGTAATAAGTTTCTTGTTTCCCTTTCCGCAAAGGATTTCCATGGCCAAAGCAACTCGCAACGACGTAGCGCGTTTAGCGAACGTTTCTACAGCAGTAGTCAGTTACGTTTTCAACAAAGGCCCACGCAACGTATCCGAAAAAACAACGAAGCGAGTGCTCGACGCAGCCCGGAAACTGAACTATCAACCCAATTCAATCGCCCGAGCGCTGCGCACCGGCAACTCGAATACGCTCGGTGCGGTGATCAACGATATGACCAATCCTTTCAACGCCGGAGTCTACGAAGAACTTGAAATGCTCGCCGCAGAACGGGGATACTCGATGCTGTTCGCAGCTTCGCACGGAAGCCCCGAACGGGAACATTTTGTCACCGAACAGCTCATCAACCGCAATGTGGAAGCCCTATTCATCTCTCCATGCGAGAACATCGAGCTTTCTCCCATCAATACGGAGAACTGTAAATTCATCGTTTTCGACGTCGACACGAAACTCAACAACGCCACCACGATATCTGCCGACTACGCCAAGGCTGTGGAAACCGGAATGAACCACCTTTTCGAACACGGCCATACCAACGCCGCCATGATCATTGGCAATTCGCTCAACGGAATCAGCGATGGGCGCGTGAAAGGCTGGTACCACGCCTTCATGAAACGGGGAATCCCAGCCGGCCATATCGAATACACAAGCTTCACCCGTGATGGCGGATACCAAGCGATGCTGCGTATTCTTGACTCGCCAAATCGCCCGACCGCCGTGTTCGCGGGCTCGGACCTCATCGCACTGGGGGCGCTGCGAGCCATGCACGAACGTGGAATACGCGTTCCCGAAGAGATGGCAATCATTTCATTCGATGGCACCATCGATTCGCAATACACTTACCCCGAGCTTACGGTTCTTCAACAGGATCCAAAAGCCATCGCAAAACTGGCTTTGGAGACGGCAATCGACCAGAATTCCAAACCCACCCGTCATCTACTCGAGGCGAAACTGGTGATTCGACAGTCTTGCGGCTGCAATATGAAAACACAATGAGCTACGGTCACTGAGGCAATCTGCCAATCGTCGCGTCACCGGCCAGCTGCACGCCTTCTCAATAATTCACAGGCCACAGCCAGTCCCAACAAAGTAACGGCGAGCCCGCCGCGACGCAAATAATCCTTGTATGAAGCCCCAGTAAGTGGTATCGAATTCGCCAACTCACCCCACTTGGCACTTAACGTCGCATCCTTGGTTACCGCGGTGTTGGCGAAGTCGAAAGAGTCTCCTTGGCTGCACATCCCGGCAATGCCGGCGGCGCAAATCCAGCCCACGAAATAGTAGCCGTCACGCGAAGGCTCTGAAGCAGGGGCGGTAATCTTGTAGCCGCTATGCACCTGTACCGACGACGGTTGTCCGGACGGCAGAGTGCCCGCGCCGGGGTCGAACGTTACCGTATGCTGCGCGACCTTGTACGGCTCGGTGATGGTGCCCGAAAAGACTCCCGTGGTGTTGGGCAATTGCGCATCGGTGGAGAACGTTTGCTGCAAGGTTTTCGCGGAATTGTCGGCGTTGAACGGCATCGGTCCGGCCCACGTCACCTGCTGGTGGTCGGCGTCGAATTGCCCCGAACTTGGCGAAGTCGGCAAGCTTGACGTTGGTTCAACAGCCGCCCCGGCGACCGAGCCGTCGGCCACCGACTTCTTCATCGTCACCGCCGTGGGCATCGACAGCCCTGGATCGGCCGTCAACGTGTCCGACAAGGTCACCGTCTGGTTGTCGGCGCAGAAACTGGAAGTTCCGAAATCGCAACTGTCTGGTGTGCCCCAATCCAATCCCGTCAAGCCGCTCAGCGACGAAATATCGCGGATATGGTTGCTACCGATATAAAGCATGGTCAAGTTCGTCAACCCCGCCAACGGCGACACGTCTGAAATCTCGTTGTGGTGCAACCACAATTGCTTGAGAGTAGTTACGTCGCGCAAAGAACCGATGTCACTAATTTTATTGCTTGATAATCCAAGCATTGTCAGATATTGGAAATTTGCCCTCTTGATGACGCTGATATCGTCAATCTTGTTGTTGTCCAGATACAGCGCATACATTCCCTGCAACGGCGACAACGAAACGATGGATGGAATCTGGTTGTTCTGAAGCTTCAACGTCTTCAATGTGGTAAGAGGCGCCAAAGGCGACACATGGACGATTGCATTGTTATTGAGATCCAGCTCTGTAAGCCTCGACAAATGCTCAGTGGGAGACACGATCAGGCCCGAGAGATCGGAAATACGGTTATTGTCCAGTTTCAGGGTCTGCAAATCCCACAATCTGGAAAGGCCACTCAAATCGGAAATGCTGTTGTCGGTAAGATACAGGATTTGCAGATGCGACATTCCGGAAAGATTGCTGACATCGGTTATCCCGTCGCCGTTCGCGAAAAGGTTCTCCATCTTATCCAGATATTTCAGCTGGTGCAGATCACGGCTGTGAGTATTAAGCGTATTCCCAGTAACGTTGCTGATATGCAGGCGCCCCAGACCCGTGAGCGTCTGCAAGCCGTCCAGCTCGGAGATGTTCAGTGGATTATCGTCCAGACCATGCCCCGGAGTCGTATCGTAGTTCAGATCGCCGAAATGCAATGCGTCACGCAGCGTCCACACGTCCGTGGTGTGGTGAGCGTCAGTCGCTTGCGCCGCGCTGACTACCGTATGCGCCAATGTCTGATCCGGAAAGCACGTGGCGACCGTATCCACACTCATGACGCACCTGTGCCCGGCTGAAGTGTCCTCATAACCCCACAGCGCCCATACCGTCTCGTTACTGTTGACTGGCGCCGTCGCGTCGAACGTGGTCATCATGCCCTCGCCGCTGGCATCCGTGCTGTCTTTGCTCACGCCCCAGCCCATGAACTTGAGGCCTTGATTATAGGGGGTCGGCGAGGTCGGAGGCACAGGCGTCTCTCCCGCGGCCACCGTATCCGTTTTCAGTATTATCGCAGAAGAAGCAACGCCGTTAGAGTCCATCTGTGTTTTGAACGTCACCGTATAGGAGTCACGCACCCATATGGCATACATCGTTTGCGGGGCTGCCGGCATTGTCATGGTAGTCATCACATGATTTTCTGCGTCCGAAAACGTATCGAACGGAGCCAACTTCGTCGCCGACCAACCCACGAACTTCATACCATCACGAATCGGATTGTCTTTCTGGCAATTGTCTGTGGCGCCAGCCGACAAGGTGACCACTTCGCCAGAAACATGCTGGGACGAGCAAGTCTGAACCCCCTGCCCGGTATCTGCCTTGGTCAGCGGCGCTTCCGTACCACCGTTCGCATCGTACGTCAGTGTATAGGACGCATTGAAACCGATGTCATTGACGATACGACCCGGCAGACCGACTGCATCGGATGAAACGCGATTCGCACTCTGCGAGGTCTGGAATCCGGAATGTCGCACGTATTTTGCAGAAGAATCGGCACTGGAGACGCCTTTGCCCTTCTGTGATGCCACAGCTGAAACCGATGACTCATCCTTCTCGGCCGCACCATTTGTGTAACTGCCTAAACTTAGCTTCCCTTGAAAACCGATAACGGCCACGCCAAGGCATAAAGCTAGCAGCATTACACCCATGGTTATCCACAACCATTTATGCATCCGCGTCCGCACGATATGCCCCTTTCCGGCGGCCTCGCACATCGCGCCCCAAACGTGTCGTGCGAACGCACACTACACTCGCGATGTCAGCAATCGCTGAGAGCACGATAAACCCAAAATCGTTCTCAGCAAAGAATCCCCCAATGGCAAATTATTGTATTATATGCCGACGCAATATTCAAACAATTTCACTGTTTCTGAGTAAAAAATATGTCGGGAATACACGGAAAATAAAACAATTATCCATTATGTTTACACTTCAAATGCTTTACTTTGAGCGTAATACAGCACGTGGCCGTTCAGGAGCGCAGTCAATGACCCACCGCTCTTCTAGACTGGAGGCATGTCTTTGGCCCTGGATATTGTCTTCGTTTTCGTCTTCCTGATCATCGGCGGCGTCTTTTCGTGCACCGAGCTCGCACTGGTGAGCCTGCGCGGCTCGCAGCTCGACGAGATGGAACAGGAGGACGCGCGCGGGCAGAAAGTCGCCAAAATTGCGCGAGACCCGAATACATTCCTTTCTACCGTGCAAATCGGCGTAACGCTTTCCGGCTTCTTCTCGGCGTCGTTCGGCGAATCCGCCATCGCACCTTGGGTTGAGCCGGTCGTGGAAAGCTGGGGGATTCCGCACCATATCGCAAGCCCCGGCACCACTATCGTCTTGACGCTTATCATTTCCTTCTGCGACATCGTCATCGCCGAAATGGTGCCGAAGCGCATCGCCATGCAGCGCACCGAGCAGATTGCGCGCGCCGCGGTGCCCGCGGTCGATATCTTCGCTCGTATCTGCCGCCCGATCATCTGGCTCATCGGCAAAAGCACCAACGGCATCGTGCGGCTTCTGGGCTTTGATCCGAGCCAGACCGAAACCGAGGTCAGCGACAAGGAACTACGCGTACTGGTCAATTCCAACACCAACCTGAGCAAGGACGAGCGCACCATTTTGGATGACGTGTTCGACGCCTCGGAAACCATTGTGGCAGAAGTGATGCGACCTCGCGCCGACGTGGTCTTCTTGGAGGGCTCGCAGCCGATTGAGGAAGCCGCCAAATACGTGCGCGAAATGCCCTATTCGCGTTATCCGGTCACTGGCAAGGATTTCGATGACGTGCTCGGCTTTGTGCACGTCCGCGATCTGCTTGACGTGCGCAACCCGAATGCCAAAACCGTGGCTGACGTGACGCGCGAAGGCATTTCGCTGCCTGGCACTTCGAAGATTTTGCCGAGTTTGGCTTTGTTGCGCAAACGCGGGATTCACTTGGCGGTGGTTATTGACGAATACGGCGGCACCGACGGCATTGTGACGTTGGAAGATATGACGGAAGAGCTGGTCGGCGATATCCGCGACGAATACGATCTGCCGGAAGACAGCAATGGCGTGACGGCAAACGGCGTTGGCGACGGCCGCAACGGCGAAACCGCATTCGTGGACGGCGTGGCCACGGTCGACGGCGGCATGACCATCGAGGACTTCGCCGACCTCACCGGCATCGAGCTGGAAGACGGCCCCTACGAAACGGTCGCCGGCTACTTCCTCGCGCACACCGGCCGCATGGGCGAGGTAGGCGAAACCCTCCACTCCGACGATGGCTACGACATGGTGGTAACGAAGGTCGACGGTCGCCGCATCGAAACCATCGAGGTTCGCAAGAGCGGTCTTGATGATGTGGATGCGGACGAAATGACCAAATAAATTAGAAATTAAACAAAGTAATCACATTATTAACTTGTAACTGCCATTTAACGGAATTAGACATTTTTGTCATTTTTAATGCCCCATCCGTCTTTTTCTGCCTCATTTTTAATAAAAGTGAGGCAGAAAACTCGAAATGAGGCAGTAAATGGGGCAGATAAATTTTCCTACCTACGGACGTAACGTTGCCAACGGAACTACACGGACACCATCGGGACGATTGTAGGCGCGATTGAACGTGCCTACGATGACGCATTTGCAACGCGGGGGTTCCTGGCCACCGGCAACCATTTTCGCTTCGACAGCATTCAACGAAGCGGCTGCAGCATCAATCTTATCTGCGCTCAACTTCACCTCAAATGCGCCCCAACCGCCATCCGGCATTTCGACTATCTCATCGCACTCCAAATCGGAATTGTCAATATAGTGCATAACGCGGGCGCCGAAACTAGACGCATACACGTCTAAATCGTGGAATACGAGTGATTCAAATAACAAGCCTAATGTCTTAAAGTCGCGTTTCAGACTTTCCGGTGTCGCACCGAGCGCGGCAACCGCCAAAGACGGATCCGTCAAATGAATCTTTGGCGTCTTACGCAATCTCACCGAAGAGCGCAAAGCCGGAGACCAGGCCGACTGCTCGTCGACAAGATACAGCCTTCGCAAAATTCCATAATAACGCTCGAGCGTCTCGTACGAAGTAGCCACACTATTCTTGTCAGAAGGCCGATAACTCTCGTCAGTATCCTGAATCAGAGTAACCTTCCGCACCGGTGAAGCTACGCTCCTCGCAATGGCTCTCAGCAGAGAGAGCATACGGTCTGGGTCAATTTTCTCTTCGCCTTCGCTATATGCATCTTCATCGGTCGGATTACAAACAGCTTCGATATATTGCCGCGGCGTCAAAATCGCCTGTTCGAGAGGATCATGAATGGTAGCCGGCCACCCACCGCGGCAAATTATTTTGAGGATATCGTCAAGTTCGAAGCCTTGCGAGGCAAGACCCGAAACTTTGTCTCCATTCATCAATCCTTGCAATGACACTGACGCTGACGAAACGCCAGATTCATACAACGTCATCGTTTTCATCTTGAGCCGAGCAATTCTGCCTGCCCCGCTGTGCAAAACCTTCTTTTTCGGCCCAGCAGAGCCGCAAAGCAAAAACTTGCCACGTGCTCGTGTATCGTCGATATCATGTCTGGCCGCGTCCCAAATACCCGGTACAACCTGCCATTCATCAAGCAAAATCGGCGGTTCGCCTATGAATAATTGCGATGGATCGATACGGGCCAGTTTGCTGATTGCATAGTCGTCAGACGGGTCGGACACTTTGACGCTCGTTTTTGCCTGTTTAAGACAGGTTGTGGTTTTGCCACACCACTTTGGCCCTTCAACCGATACTGCGCCAAAGGCTTGAAGCAACCGAGAAAGCTGATCATCAACCACTCGATTTAGATATTGAGATGCATCAAATTTCATCGTTGCCTCATTCATCATTTTCCTGGACTTTCCAACGAAATTAGCACATAACCTTTAAAAAAGCAAACAACCAACCTTCAAGTTTACAAATGAACAACCTTCAAAAAAGCAAATAGCTCATGTTTAAGTTTGCAAATGCCAAACGTTCAAAAAAGCAAACAACCGACCTTCAAGTCTGCAAATCTTAACAGGCTAGAACAAGCACGGAATATGTCGAATCGTCTCCGACAGAACGAGTGGACTCCATATTTAAGATATTGATTCTATCCGGTTTTGACATATCTCAATAGAGCGGTACTATTTACTCTCAGTAAGAGTACTAATAGTTAGAGTAGAGGTTCATCATGGCGCTACCTTCCATCGAACTCATGACGCTCGGAGCGTTGAAAGACCATCCGATGAGCGCTTATGACATCAACAAATTCCTCGCTTCGCGCGGTGTCAGCAACTGGGTCCAAGTCAGCGAGCAATCTGTCTATCGAATTGCCATCAAACTTTGCGACGACGGCTATACCTCAATCGACACAGAGGATTCTTCAGCTTCCTCGCAAAAGCGCGTCTACTCCATAACACCAAAAGGCGCACAACACTTCGACGAGCTCATGAACGAAATTGCCTCGGCGCCACCGCATATCACCTTCGACTTTGTGGCCATGGTGGCAAATCTTTATCAGACCGACGAAGCAACCGGCCGCCGTTTGCTCACGACGCTGGAAACCAACCACCGCAGTGTGGCCGAGTGGATGCGCAGTTCCGTCGCCGATCTGCCATTCAGCGAAGCGAGCGAAACCGTGCTGCTTTGCGCCGACACCTATGCCCTCATCGCTCGTTGGGCACATCATTTCCAAGAGAACTTCTATCATGACTCGGAATCTGCTGGTACCAACGAGCCTGAATATGAGAACGACAACAATACAGAAACCGCAAATTCCCAAAGCAAATCAACCGATTTCGTCATTGTTACGCCACTGCAGGCCCGAGCCCAGGCCCAGAACGATTCAACGGAAGAAGAGACCAAAATGCAGAGACAAAACGAAATAGCCGAAGAACCTGACGGCGCAACGACTTCCAACCGCGAGCCCAACAATGACACACCTGAAGCAGCAAACACCGCCCCAAACGCTTCGACGGCTTCAGAGACCTCAGCGAGTCAAACACCCAACCAAGATCGGCCCGAGACCAACGCAAACAACGACGGCTCACAAAACAGCCCAACCGTTATGGTAAAAAATCAACAGTTCACCGGCTCACGGCCAATCACGAAACTGGATTTCCATCTACATTCCATGGCGGGACGAATCACCACCCAGTCGAGCAATTCCGGCGCGTTCGAAATCAAATTCCACCATTGCAAGGCCTCAGACTTCCAAATCTCAAACACAGCCGGCACGTTGCACATCGCCAACACGGGAACCCCCTGGGACCATATGTCGCTGATGAACGTCTTCAATCCCGCCCAATGGAACGCCTATGTCGAGGTGATTATCCCGGCCTCACAACCGTTGGTGCAAACGACCGCCGCGCTCAACAGCTCAAGTCTTGTCATCGCCGGGCTGGAAAGCCGTGACTTCGACCTCAATCTGCACAGCAGCTCCGCCAAAATCAACGACATTTCAGCGGATGATGCTTCCTTGGCAACCCATGGCGGAAGTGTGAAATGGGACGGAAGCGTACGCAACAGCCTAAACGTCGATTGTCACAACAGCAGTGCTCGCATATCGGGATTGCCTCGAAATTTTGGTTACCTCGCGGAAATTCACAGCAGTACTCTCACAGTCGATGGTAAGCCAATCATCGCAAACAGGCACTCTGCCAGCCGACCAGGAACACTGATGGTTGATGTAAATTTACACTCCAGCAGTATTTCACTTGATTGATGGACGGCGCATAGCTGTCGACACGGCCTTGTGCAGAAAGGCTGAAACTGCATTTAGATAATTTTTACTTGAATCCAAAATTTTTGATGCAAACAAGTTGAGAAAATTTGTAACACATTCGACATAATTGAGATGCGGAACAAGGCGCCAAGACATCAGAACACCACGGAGCACAATCAAAACCCGTAAAAACGCAACACAAATCTGGACGTTGCTCAACATTTTGTACTACAAAATTGCAGATGGCGTGGCGAACCCTTCAATACACGCAAACTTTGGGCTCGATAACCCGCAATGACCCTGCTTTGTTACCTCAAAAACCGCGACATTTCAAGGCTTTCAACGATATTGGGCTAAAGACGAACCACTGAGACGCGCAACACAATTCATTAGAATAGGAACTAGCAATATTCGCAAAAGGAAGGAAAATTACCATGGCAAATGAATTTTTGAGCCCCGGCATTGATCAGGCAGCATCCGATAAGATCGTCTCGATCTTGCAGAACCGCTTGGCGCAGGAGGAAGAGGCTTCGCTGATCTTGAAGCACGCTCACTGGAACGTCGCGGGCCCGAGCTTCATCGGCGTGCACGAAATGATTGACCCTGAGGTCGACGCCGTGCGCAACATGGCCGACGAGACCGCAGAACGCATCGCCACCCTCGGCGGCAGCGCCCAAGGCACCCCGGAGTCCATCATCAGCAACCGCACTTGGTCCGAGTTCAAGCTCATGGGCCGTCAGAACACCCAGGATTACCTGAAGGCTCTGGTCGACTACTACAGCGACTTCATCGTCGCCGAGCGCAAGGCCTACGAGGAGCTCGACCCGATCGACGTCATCAGCTCCAACATCATGCAGGACCACGTGCAGGAACTCGAGCACTTCAACTGGTTCATGAACAGCCACCTGATCGAAGAGCAGGCCCACGCCTGAGCTTCAGGGCTGTCCCCAGTCGTTGGGTTTTCGGCAAATTTGCGACAAATTAATTCGTAAGTTTGCCGGAAACCGTACATTATCAATGCCTTGCCGTTCACTCTCATCCTGAACGGCAAGGCATTTTGCGTTGTATAGCGGCGCATAGCACCGTACAAGCGAAACCTCTATACGCAAGGGCTAGAATGAACTATTAGCTGCGCTCATCCTGATAATGAGTAGACGCCTGCATATTGATGCACGGAAGAACCGAAAAAACGCCGCATTTTGCAGTAGATAGCGCAACAAGCATTGTGCCTTCACCCAATGAATCTGGATGAAGGCACAATGCTGTATTTACGCTGTATTTACGCTGTATTTACGAAGTTTCACGCAAACTCAGTCTTCGCGATAAACCCGCTGAGCCGAGGCCTCCGCACGGGGCCGAACCACAAGCGAATCGATGTCGATATCATCGGGAAGATCAAGCGCCCATTCGATACACTCGGCGATATCATCGGCATTCAGCGGATTCGGCACGCCCTTATACACGGCATCGGCCTTGGCCTTGTCTCCATGGAAACGGTTGAGGGAGAACTCCTCGGTATGCACCATGCCCGGAGAAACGTCAATGACGCGCAGCGGTTCGCCGACCTCCTCGTAACGAAGCGTGCGGGCCAGCACACGCTCGGCGGACTTGACCCCGCAGTAACCGGCACCGTTCTCGTACGGTTCGATGCCGGCCGTCGAAGAAACGACAACGACCGTTCCGCCGCCGGTCGCCCTCTTCAGGGCCGGCAGCAGCTTCTGGGTGATACGCAACGTACCGAGCACATTGACGTCATACATCTTGCGCCAATTTTCGACATTGCAATCCTCAATCCGATCTTTGCCAATCGCACCTCCAGCACAATTGACCAGCGCCTTCACCGGCCCGCCGCGCAGAATCCTGGTGACCGCAGCCTGCGTCGAGTCCTCATTGGTCAAGTCGCAAACCACGTATTCGCAGGCGTCGCCAAGCTGGTCAGAAAGCTCGATAAGCTTGTTCTTACGCCGCGCAAGCGCCACGACCTTCCAACCGACCGAGGCCAACTGCAATGCCGTCGCGCGCCCGATGCCGCTGGATGCGCCCGTGACCACCGCCCGCTTGGACGTAATGGTGTTGCCGAGCCGAATCTCGGATTTTCCTTCATTTTCCGCCGTATTGCCGGCCAGTGTTCCCACCATCGAGAACCTCCTCGCTGCTCTTTCGAGCGCGTCATATGCCATGCCGCCGCGTCGCCGAGGTGGCCATACTTCAGTATTAACGCTACCGCAAAATGCGGCGTTTAACCCTCGGCAATACACGTAGAAACGTATAAATATTCCGAGAATTTTGCACGCTTTTTATCGCCAAACCATTTCGCGGTTCAAATCGCGACGCAGCGTCCGCCAGTTCGGCAGATATGTGTCCATAAGTCGCTGGAACTTCGCGCCGTGGCCGCTTGCCCACAGATGCGTCATTTCGTGGACCAGCACATATTCCAGGAACCGCGGATCCATCAGCCCAAGCTGCAAGTTGAGGCGAATCCGGCCGGTCGCGGGCGTGCACGAGCCCCAGCGTGAGGTCATCAGCCGCAGGGTGATATGGGTGGGTTTGCGACCGATAATTGGCTCCCAGTGTTGCAACAGAGCCGGCAATTGCGTGTCGAGATTGGACTTTGCTAAGCGTTTGCGCTCGTCCGTCCACTCGAATCCGATGCCACCGTTTTGCCCGGCAATATTGCCAGCAGAACCTGTATCGGAATCGCCTTCACGCCCCGATTGTGCACCGGAATGCTGCAAACCATCGAAGCCAACGGGGATGCGCTGCTGAGCTTCCTCTAATCTCCGGCGCTGCCGTTCAATCCAGTTCCGGCGCTCCCGTACGAAATCCGCGATTTTTTGATCGCTCATTCGTACCGGTGCACTCACTTCAACGTTGCCGGCTGGTGGCTTAATACGCAGATACATATTGCGCATAGCTTTCCGGGTCACGCTGACGTCCAGATCATCGACGCGCAGCATGGTGCGTGAAACGGTTCTGGCTTTCAAGCGGCGGCGATAAGGCATATCCGCATTGTCTCGCGTGCGATTGACCGGATTGGCTTGGCAGCAGTCTGCAGTGGAATATGCTTTATATCGTTATTGCACAATATCAGCAATCGCGAAGTACATAAATAAAACCAACCAAACCACATCGCAATTTGTACTTCTGCATGAACCACTCGCTTAATATCTTCAACAAACGTTCACGACACGCAATGCTGTCGGGTTGACTATCATCTCTCAACTGGTAAACTATCTCCTTGTACGTCTCAAGACGTGCTGATTGGGCCCGTAGCTCAGCTGGTTAGAGCGCATCCCTGATAAGGATGAGGTCGGAGGTTCAAGTCCTCCCGGGCCCACGCAAGGTTCTCAAGTTCAAATCCCAAAGATTTCCGCTTAAGAATCGTTGTGTTTCTGGGGCTATGGCGCAGCTGGTAGCGCATCTGCTTTGCAAGCAGAGGGTCGCCGGTTCGAACCCGGCTAGCTCCACTACGAAATCCGCAGAATATCAATGTTCTGTGGGTTTTTCTGTTTTTAATATCTCGGCAATTTTGACCAGCATTTCGCATATTTACGCAAGTCAAGAGATGCACAAGGGGTGCAAGGCCGAAGTACAAGCTGATATTGATCCTTGTATAACCCCGTCATCGCTCATACCACAATAGCCGCGCGGACTGGACCATAAGACTACGTATAATCCATATCCAGATAGTTACAATCGTTCTGTCTATTAACCAATCAAGAAATATGGGAGAAAGTATGCCTTCAAAGCACACTGAAAAAATCAACAACTGGATCAGGCAGCACAAAATCAAAGCCGCCCTGCTCACTTTGCTAACCGCTCTCGTTCTTACGTTCCTCCTTCTATGTCTTATCGGACAGCCAAACACCAAACCAACCGCCACAGCAAACGCCAAGACAAGTGCGGAAGCGAACACAGGCAAGACGCAAGCCAAATCCCAAAACGAAACCTCAACCTCTTCCAAGAGCGATGCAGGTCAGTCCAACACGGGTGAGTTCGTCACCAGCGGAGGCATCGACTATGGCAGCGCCGTGGTGGCCTGCGACGGGGCCGCGCAAAGCCGGCTCTTCAGTGGCAGAACATACAACAGCCACGCCATATGGGGACAACAGAAATGGCAGCAAGGTCTCGGGAAAGAACAAGGCCTGGCCGTCTACAATGCGAAAGTCGACGGCCAAAAGACCGGCGTAAGATGCCTCGTGGACGGGACGAAAGCAAACGTCAACGTCATCACTGTCAGTATGGGTGAATGGCGCTAGATCAGCTATTGATCATGGTTGAATCGTCGATTTATTAGAACCTTAGAACATGGCCTTAGCTCATTCAACGGGCTAAGGCCTATCGGTATCAATTCCCTGCGCTCACGAAGCGTGCTGGCATATAAGCTGACGACATCGCAATTTATACTTCTTAAACAACGTTCAATTATCAAATTTGAAAAATAATAAGATTTTAGGGAAAATCGCTTTACTCGACACGCACAATGAACTATTGTCCCAAGTATGGCCGAATCGTTACGAACCTGCCCGCTTGGTGTGGACGTGGAGATATGCAAGATGGATTTCGAGGCCCGAAGCCGCTTCAGGTTGAACGAGCTCGGGTTCCGTTTGCATGAGCCGATTCGCGTAATCCAAAAGGCAATGTTCGGCGGGTGCGTGGTAGCACACGGCGGCGAGCGCATCGCCATCGACGGCGCCACGGCTCGGCATATTTTTGTATCCCCTCGACCGCAACGTTTATAGTATCGAATAGTAATAACGACAAAACCTGGCGGGCAAATTATGGACAAAACAACTACGGCCACATCACCCGCAAAAACTCTCAATGACGACAATCCCAACGACCCTGATCTGATGCCGGAACCAGCGGATTGCTGCAGTTCAGGCGGTTCCGTCAGCGGGCCTGAAGGCGGTCACGGCGCAGGCAGCGCAGGCGACGCAAGTAGCGGAGACGAGGAGCACGCAGGGCACGGCGGCCATGGCGGACATCACCATCGTCGCGGGCTCGCGGTGCTGCTGCCGCAATCACACCACCATCACGGCGGAAAATCCGGCTCGATGTCCGGCATGGCCGGAATGGAAGGCATGAAGGGCATGGCCGATAAATCCGGCAAACCTATGCATGCCAACCCGCGCATTGTTTTCGTCGGCAATCCCAACGTAGGTAAATCCACACTGTTCAACGCAGTGCTCGGCGCGAGCGCGACTGTGATGAATGCGCCTGGCACCACGGTTTTGGTCGAGTCCGGCAGCTTGGAACGCGACGGCGAACGCTGGGACTTTATCGATACCCCAGGCACAGCGTCACTCGATGCCTACAGCCCGGACGAACAGGTTGCGGGGGAGGCGGCGATGGGTCGTCGCAGCTACGCGAAACCCGACATCATCGTTTTTACATTCAACGCGACCTCACCTTCGAAATCGTATTATCTTTTGAGCCAGCTGATGGATCTGGGATTCCCGATTATCATCGCGGTCACCATGCTGGATCTGGCGGAAAAGCAGGATTCGCCGGTAACGCTCAAACGGCTTCAGCGCACGCTTCCCGGCATTCCGATGATCCGCGTCGACGGTCGCACCAGCTATGGCAAGGCGGAATTATTAGACACTATCGCAGCGACCTTGACCGAGATCAAAGCGGAAGCGGGACAAAAACAAGAGACAAAGAAGCTGGACAGCATTGCCGATACGTCTCGAAAGGCAATCAAATCCGCCGACTCGGCCGCGCAGACCACGCCAGAAACAGCTAAAGAGGCCGTAAGCGAAGCTGCACACAAAGCCTCAGAAGTCGTCGAGACCACGTTGGAGAAAGCGGAAAATGCAACACCACCTTTGGACGGCGGCGGAGCCGATGTTTCCCGCGAGATTCATGTGCAGCTCACACCGACACCAGTCACCAGTATTCCCGCACCATCTACGAGCGCCACGCAGGAGGAAGTCTCGCAGTGGGTACGCGCGACTTCGGACGAGCGATTCGAATGGATTGCCAAGAAACTCAAGGAAATCAACAAAGGCCTTCCGCAAGGTGCCGTGACCACGGCGAACCGCGAGACCTTCTCCGACAAGCTCGACCGCGTGCTGCTGCATCCAGCGATCGGCCTCATCGTTTTCCTCATCACGATGTTCCTTGTTTTCGAGGCGACCACGACGCTCGCTGGCCCGCTGCAGGACTGGTTCGATGTCACGCTGCGCGGCTGGTGCACCGACGGCATCGCCTGGATCTTCACCGCTATCGCAGGCAAGGGCTCGCTTGACGGATGGCTCTATTCGCTTATCGTCGATGGGTTCCTCAACGGCGCGATCACGGTCTGCACGTTCATTCCGCCGATGGGCATCATGTTCATCATCCTTTCGTTGCTCGAGGATTCCGGCTATCTGGCGCGCGCAGCATTCGTAATGGATCGCGCGATGCGCATGGTCGGCCTCGACGGGCGGGCGTTCCTTCCGCTGGTGGTTGGCTTCGGCTGCAACCTGCCGGCACTGGCCTCAACACGTACGCTACCCGATTCACGGCAACGCTTATTGACAGGCCTGTTGATTCCGTTTACCTCCTGTTCGGCACGTCTAAGCGTCTACGTGGTACTGGCTTACGCGTTCTTCGGCAAATACGCCGGCCTCGCCATTTTCCTGATGTACGTCAGCTCCATCGCCATCATCCTCGCGGTCGGCTTCGCATTGCGCAAGACGCAGTTCAAGGACCTCAAAACCCAGCCGTTCGCCATGGAATTACCGCCGTACCAGATGCCACGGCTGCTGCAACTGTTGAAATCTGTGCTGCAGCGCCTCTGGTCGTTCATCACCGGCGCGAGCTCTGTGATCGTTACCATGCTCATCGTTGTGTGGGTGCTTTCCGCCATCCCGATTTCCGCAGGAGCGGCCGGCACCAATTCCTTCGGCCATGTCGACAAAGTCGAAAACTCCGTTTTCGGCGCGGTTTCGACGTCCATCGCACCGGTCTTCAAGCCGGCCGGGTTCGATGATTGGCACGCCTCGGCCGCGCTGGTCACCGGTTTCGTAGCCAAGGAAGTCGTGGTCGGCTCGCTTTCGCAGAGCTACGCCATCAATGATTCCGGCAACCAGTCCGAGCAGGCCGAAGGCCAGGGGAGCCTCGGTCAGGCGGTGCATAAGAGCTTCGAGAAGTCCAGCGACGGCCATCCGAATGCTGCGGCCGCAGCGTTCATGATCTTCATCCTCGCCTATACGCCGTGCCTGGCGACGGTGGCCGAAATGAAGCGACAATACGGCATGAAAACCGCGCTGCAATCGGTGGGCACGGGGCTGATAGTGGCTTATATTCTCGCCATTATCGTCTTCCAAGTCGGGCGATTATTATGACAACCAGGCTTATCAACAATGATGGTTTTCGCAAAATCTCCAGCAGTCCTACAAAACTATCAAACCCCGATAATCAAACCTCTGCATCGGTTTCTGAGAAAGTTATTTCCGGTCTCACCCGCGGCCAAACCCCACGTATGATTGCCGTTAATCTCAATCTGCCGCTGGATTTCGTCGACCTCGTCATCGAACAAGAACGCGCTGCGGGCCATATTAACATTTACGATCTGCGTTCGTGCAACTCCACCACAGGCGAAGGCTGCAACCCCGATCCGGATTCCCTGGTCTGCGCCGGTTGCCCGATTCTTCCAAAGGCCATCCGCCAACGTCAGTCTGTTTTCGGCCGTCTCAAGGCGAAGTTGAGCAAATAAAGTAACCCAAGATAAAGTAAGCCATTGCGACAGACAATATTCGCGAAAAACGTCGGTACGCCTAATCAGGCTGCATATATAAAAGTCGGGACGGCAAGAGTTTCAATTCTTGTCATCCCGAATTAAATTTAGCAATCTATGATTTTACTCAGAGATCACACTTCATTCAGCCACGCAGAACAACTACTCCATCTACGCTCGCAACGGAATCGCCGCTAGCCAACCGGGCAGTGAAGTCGCAGCCATCGGAACTCGTGACTTTGACGCCGTCGGCGGTCTTGACGGCATCAAACGTAACGCTCGAACCGTCTTCCTCCACGACCTCGACCGAAGCGCTGCCGACCTGATCGAGGTAGACGCGCACCTCCGGGTTCCTGCCGAACTCATACTCCGCCGATTCGGCTCCCGGATGGGTCACGATGACGCTGCCGTCGCGCACCCAAAGCGGTATCGAGTCGAAATCGTGACGTTCATGGCGCCATACCCCGGCATCCGTCCGCACCGTCTCGCCGGTGAACCAGTTGACCCAAGTCCCTTTCGGCAGATAGTAATCGACATCGCCGGAATAAGTGAAGACGGGCGCGACGAGCAGGCTCGGGCCGAACATATACTGCCGGTCGAGCGGACGTGCGGTCAGATCGTCAGGGAATTCCATGAACATGGAGCGCATGACCGGCGTGCCGTTGCGGTGCGGCTCAAGCCCGATGCGGTAGATATACGGCATCAGCGAGAGCTTGAGCTTCGTGAACTTGCGTACCACGTCGACGGCAGTCTCGCCGGGGCGCAGCGCGACGCCGTTCTTCTCGTCCTCTTCATCGAAGAGCCACGGCACACGGTATACGGTCGATCCGTGCATACGCGAGTGCGAGCCGAGCAACCCGAAGGCCGACCAGCGCTTGTACACCGCGGAATCGGGTTTCGCGCCCTCGAAACCGCCGATATCGTGGCTCCAGAAGCCGAAACCGGAGGATACCAGCGAAAGGCCGGCACGCAGCGATTGGGCCATGCCGTTGAACGTCGATTCGCAATCGCCGCCCCAGTGGCAAGGCTGTCTCTGGCCGCCGACGGTGGCGGAACGGGCGTAAAGCACGGCGTTGCCCTTGCCGCGTTCCTCTTCGATCGCCTTGAACACGGTCTGGTTGTATAGCTGGGTGTACCAATTATGCATCGAGAGCTTGTCGGAACCGTCGTACCAGACGACATCGCGGGGGATACGCTCGCCGAAATCGGTCTTGATGGCGTCCACGCCTTGCCGCAGCAGATGCTTCACCTTGTCGGCGAACCAATCGCAAGCCGCGGGGTTCGTGAAATCGACCAGGCCCATGCCGGCCTGCCACAAATCGGTCTGCCAGACGTCGCCGTTGGCCTTCTTGACGAGATATCCCTTCTGCTTGCCTTCCTCGAACATCTTGCCGCGTTGGCCGACGTACGGGTTGATCCAGGCGCAGATATGCAGGTGCTTCTCGTCGTGGAGACGCTTGAGCGTGGACTCGATGTCGCCGAAGAAACGCTTGTCCCACTCGAAATCGCACCATTGGAACTGACGCATCCAGTAACAGTCGTAATGGAACACGCTCAGCGGGATGCCGCGATCGGCCATGCCGTCGATGAACGAGTTGATGGTCTTCTCGTCGTATTTCGTGGTGAAGGAGGTCGTCAGCCACAGGCCGTAGCTCCACGCGGGAACGTTGGCCGGCCTGCCGACCAGCCCGGTGTAGCGCCGCAGGATCTCCTTGGGCGTCGGGCCATAGACGACGCAGAAATCAACTTCTTCGCCGGGCACGGAGAACTGAACGGCCTCCGTATCCTCGCTGCCGATCTCGAAGGAGACATGACCGCGGTTGTTGACCAAGACGCCATAGCCGTTCGAGGTCATATAGAAGGGGATGTCCTTGTATCCCTGCTCGCTGGCCGTGCCGCCGTCCTCGTTCCAGATATCGACGCTCTGACCGTTCTTGACGTACGCGCCGAAACGCTCGCCAAGGCCGAAGACCTGCTCGCCGACGCCCAACGAGAGCTTGACCGCGCTGAACACGTCCGACTCGTCGAAGGCGCTGCCGTCCGTGGTGACGCCGAATTCACCGACCGGCTGGGCCGAAACCGCAGACAGCTCGTTCAATTTGAACCTTCCGATACCTTTGTTGAGCGAATGGGTGATGGTCTTGCCGTCCGCTTCAAACGAAAGGTTCCACGGGCTGCCTTTGGTCACTTTCACCGAAAGCGGGCCGGAAGTCAGCGAAACGCTCGCGCCGTCCTCGCCCACTTCGCCGTCGCCGTTGCCTTGCGCGTCGGTTGAAACATACTCGCGATGCTTGTCGGCGTCGACATTCAGCGGGAAGCCATATGCCTGCGTGGCACCGTCCCAATGCCGGGCGACAACCCTGATGATGCCCTCCGCCGGCGTGGTGATGTGCACGTCGAACGTCGGCAGGTTCAGGATGTCGTTGCGCCCACCAACAGGTTTCGTGGTCGCGAGGATATCGAGGCTTTCCCCGTCGTCACCGACGCGAAGCTCATAGGCCTCGCGCGCGTAAAGCGCTTCGACGTTCGGACGGGTGAGCCAATAACCATTGGTAAATTTCATTTATTTCACAGCTCCTACAGTGATTCCGCGCGAAAGCGTGCGCTGGAAGATGAGATAGAAAATCAACGTCGGTACGATGCTGATAAGCGACGCTGCGGCGGTCGTCGTGACATCCATCAGGCGGTCTCCGGAAAGCGAGCTTACCGCAATCGGCACGGTTTGCGTGGCGTTGTCTACAAGGAATGCCATCGGGATCATGTATTCGTTCCAGGTCCAGATGAAGAAGAACACGAGCAGGACGCTCAATGTCGGCCTGGAGATCGGGAAGACAATGTCCTTGAAAATACGCCAGCGACTTGCACCGTCGATGGCCGCCGCCTCCAAAATAGCTTTGGGGAACGTACCGTAAACGGACGACAGCAGGTAAGTACCGAACGCGCTTTGTATTACGCTAAATATGATGACGATCGACCACTGGGAATTGTACAGCCCCATGGCCTTGAACATGATATAGAGCGGGTATAGCAAGGCTTCCTGCGGCATCATATTGGCCAGCATAATCAGCAGGGTGATCCAACGACGACCCTTTACGCGACCGATACCGAGCGCGAAGGAGTTGAACATCGAAAGCACCACGCCGATAATGGCGACCAAGCCGGAAATCCAGATGCTGTTCCACACCTTTTCCGGGAAGTTGACGCGGTTCCAGAACTTCATCAGACCGACGGTGCTGAATTCCTTCGGCCAGCTCAACGGGCCCGAGGAATTGTAGTCGATAGGGGTCTTGAATGCATTGAGTAACAGGACGATGAACGGGAAGAGCATGATCACACCGCCGATAATCAGCAGCGCAAGTATCACCCAGTCTCCGGGGGCACGGTTCTTTTTCCCTTGGGGGATACGGGACTTGGACTTATGACCAGTTTGCATTTCTACGGTTGCACTCGACATAATTACTCCTCGTCTTCCTTCTCAACCTTTTGCTGCACGGCAGTGAAAGCAATGGAAACGATAATGATCAGGATTGTCAGCGCAGTCGCGATGGCGGCACCATAACCAACTTGCTGCGACTGGAAGAACTGTGTATATGAATAGTAGGAAGGCACAATCGTCGACGTGCCAGGTCCACCCTTGGTCAACATATAAACCGGGCCGAACACCTTCAAGGCGGCGATGGTGCAGGTAAGCGCGACCACGAAGATCTCCGGCTTGATACTCGGCAACGTGATGGCCAGGAACCGCTGCCACCAATTCGCCCCGTCGAGGCTCGCCGCCTCGTAGAGTTCCGGATCGACGCGCTGCAGGCCAGACATGAAGATGATCAGCGGGTAGCCAAGCTGAATCCAGATCATGATGATCATCAGGAAAATCAAGGCCGTATCCGGAGCACCAAGCCAGTTGTGCTGGAATTTGCCGAGGCCGATATCCTTCAGCAACGCGTTCAAAGCACCGTTCTCAGGACGGAAAATCCATCCCATGACCAGAGACGCAACCGCGATTGGCAGCAACTGCGGGAAGTAATAAACGGCTCTCAGGGTCGATGCGGTCTTGGCGCCGAATTTTTTCTGCACAACGTCGAAAATCAGCGATGCCAGAATAAGACCGATCAAAATAGGAATAACCACCATCGCGATGATCATCCACACCGAATTGCGGAAGGACACCCAGAAGGTCGAGTCCTTCATCAGACGGGACCAGTTGGCCAGACCTGCCCATACCGGCGGCTTGATACCGCGATAATTCGTGAAACTCAGATAGATGTTCCAGCAGGCCGGGATGACGATGATCCACAGCAGCATTATCAGTCCAGGGACCAGATACAACCAGAAACGATTCGACGGATTGCCCGGTATCCTTGACATATTTTTCTCGTCCGTATGCTTCTCGGGACGATTTTTCGTATTTTTTCGCGAGCTCATCAGTAGGATTCCCCTCACTCGACAAATCTAAATCAAACAAATAAATGCCTGTGACTTTGTTCAGAGCCACATCAACAGAGCCACAGGCATAAAGAGGGCAGCTATCAGGACTTCACTCCGGCTGTCTGGACACCCTTGTCGTAATTCGCCTTCATCTGATCCAGAACGGCCTTCGGATCAGAGGTGCCATTGACCAGTTCCTGCAACGAAGCATTGAGCTCGTCGTAGAAGGTCGAAGTGGGCCAATCGGGATAGAAACCGAGCGCGTTGTCCTTGAGAACACCGTTGTAGGAGACAATCAGTTCCTTGGTCTTGGGATCGGTGATCGCATTGGGCTGGGCGGCAATCGGCAGACCGCCGGAATTGCCCATGAGGTTCTGGATTTCGGGGCTCAGCGTGATGTTGATGAACTTCGCGGCGAGATCCTTCTTCTTGGAACGATCCGGAATCACCCAGACGTTACCGGAGGAACCCACGACCTTCTTGGTCTCGGGGAAGAGGGAAGTCGTCCAGTTGACCTTCGGGATCTCCTGCTGGAAGCGGCCGAACCACCAAGTGCCCGAGAAGAACATCGGATAGGTGCCGTTCATGAAGCCCTGGCCCGCATCCTCGGCCTTGAGGCCGGTGCAGTCCTTGGAAATATAACCCTTCTTGACCCAATCCTGAATCGTCTGGGTGGCGTACGTCATGGCCGCTCCGTGCCAATCAACCTTGCCGTCATACATCTCATAAGCCTTGATAAGCTGGGGGCTCGCCTTTTGCAGAACCAGCTGCCACCACAGATGCTGCAGCGGATATTCCGCAACACCTTCGGAAAGCGGGGTCACGCCATTATCGACGAACTTCTGCATCGCCGCTTCAAGCTCGTCCATCGTCTTCGGGATGGCGATGCCGTACTTGTCGAACATGTCCTTGTTGTAGTACATCATGATGTCTTCGCCGTAATTGGTGATGCCATACCAATTACCGGAGCCCATGACGCCCTTATCGTTGTATTTGCCGGTATCGGCCAACGTGCCCTTGATCTTGCTGTCCCACTTATACTTCGAGACATAGCTGTCGAGGTTGGTCAGCAGCCCCTGGCTGGCAAGCAGGCCGGCCGTGGCGTTGCCCTTGTTGTATTCCATGACGTCCGGGGCCTGGTCGGAATTGAGGATCTGCGAGGCGTTCTGGCGAATCTGCTCGAAGGATTTCTTCTCGAACTTCACCTTGACGCCGGTCTGCTTCTCAAAGACCTTCATGGCCTGTTTCCAAGCCTTGCCCTGAGCGCCGTTGTCTTCCTCGTAATGCCAGATTTTGATGGTCTTGGGGTCCTTCTCTTGCGCGGAATCAGAACTATTCCCGCAGGCGGACAGGCCCAAAGTGCCAAGAGCCGTAGCAGCCGCAAGTGCCGCGGCCACAAAGCGATGTAGCGATTTCATCGTTCTCCCTTTCTTTATGCAACTTTGCAATACCGAGCCAACTTCGCTCGTAAGAGTTAGTTTATTCAACTTACTAAAGAGAACAGAATTATTTCGATACTTTTCGACAGTGCCTCAGCTTTTTCTGGCTTTAACCATCGACCCGCGCTTGAGATATTTAGGAGGAATCAGTTCAACTGCCCCAATATCGCTGCGTTTGCCGGAAAGCATGTCCATCAGCACATCGACGGAACGCCCGCATGAGACGAAAGGCATCATCGGAATCTCGTCGACGGGAATGGTCATCTTGGCCGTGTTGCCGAACGTACCAAGCGCGAGAATCGACATATCGCGCGGCACGTCGAGCCCACGCCGCTGAAACGAGCGAATCAGCATCTCGATCTGCTCGAGGTTGCACTGCGCAAAGACCACGCTGAGTTCAGGGTCCTGCCTGAAAGCGTCTTCCACGGACTGCTCGATATCCTCCATACTGCCACTGTGGATATAGTTATGAACGACATTCATGCCATGTTTCGCGGCGGTCTCATCGACGGATCTTTCCGTGCGAATCAGGAAATTCGAACCCTTCGCATAGGCCTCCTCGTTGGAACCCATCATCAGCACGTGCCGGTGGCCGAGTTTATAGGCCTTTTCCACCGCCCACTGACCCATCAACTTGAAGTCGAGATCAATCGAAATCACACCTGAACCGTTGTTTGAATAACCGATGGAGACCACGGGAATCCGGGCCATCTTGGCCTGTTCGACCCGCGGGTCGTCGAGTTCGACATCGAGCAGCAGCAGGCCATCGACCATGCCGGAATCCGAAATCCGCTTCAAATCGTCGTTTTCCTCTTCCCCCATCAGCAACAAAACGTCATAGCCGTAATGCTGTGCACGCTGGGCGACGCCGAAAAAGAACGCCGAATAATTCGTGTAATCCGTCCAATCATGCTCCGGAGAGCTCAACGCGAGCATGTTGGTACGGGTGCCGCGCAGGACGCGTGTGCCGCCTCGAGGAAAATAATTCAACTCACGGGCGGCTTGCAGCACACGGATTTTCGTTTCGACCTTGACCGAGCGCTTGCCGCTCATCACATACGAAACCGTGCTGATGGATACGCCGGCACGCTTGGCAACATCCTTGATTCCCGCCATTGGTGACCTCGACATCAAATCGACAGCAGATACTTCATCATATGACAAAAGAAGGAGACGTGCGTAATTGCGCGGCTCCTCCTTAAATCGGCCTGATTCAGATTGATTCAGATGGCATTCGCCTTGACGATCTGGGCATAACGCAGGCCGGAATCCTTCCAGATACGCTGCTGGTTGCTGTAATCGACACGAACGATGCCGAACCGTTTCGTATAGCCCAAGGCCCATTCGAAATTATCCAGCAGAGACCACGCGAAATAGCCGATGACATTGGCACCGGCCTCCATCGCGTCCGCCATTGCGCGAATGTGGGCGTTCAGATAGGCCACGCGATCGGGGTCGTGGACGATGGCCCCATTGGGCATCGACGCATCCGCCTCAACGGTGTCGTCCCAGGCGGAACCGTTTTCGGTAATCATCAGCGGGGTATCCGGAAAACGCTTGCTCAGCTCTACAAGCAGCTGCGTCAACGCGGCGGGTTCCTGATTCCAGCCCATCGCCGTCAATTGGCCTTCCGGCGGCAAAGTCTCGACCATCTGTTGCGCAGGCATGGCGCCAAAATGACGGTCGTCCTCATCAGCTTCGGGAACGCTTGCGGCGCGACGGACATGATTACTGGAGTAATAATTCACGCCCAGCGCGGCCAGCGGCTGACGTATCGTCTCCATGTCGCCGTCCCTGACGAAGTCCCAATCGATGATGTCGCTGGTGGCTTCAGCAATTTCCGGGTCATAGCGGCCTTCCAGCATCGGCCCCAAAAAGACCTCGTTGGCAAACAGGTCGGCACGACGTTTCGCGGCGATATCGTCCGCGCTGTCGGAAACGGCGATATTGGCCGCAAGATTCAGCGTCACGGAAACCTTGGCATCGTCTCCGAGCTCATGGTGCACGGCCTGAGCCGCCAATCCGTGGGCCAAATTGAGATGGTGCACAGCCTTCAGCGCCTGCTCGTAGTCCTGGATGCCGGGGGCGTGCGAGCCGTTTCCATAACCGAGATAAGCCGTGCACCAAGGCTCATTGAGCGTTGTCCAAGTGTCCACGCGGTCGCCAAAAGCCCGGGCAAGGGCCTGCGCATAATCGGCAAAACGCAACGCCGTTTCACGAGACGGCCAGCCACCCTGATCCTGCAGATATTGCGGCAAATCCCAGTGATACATGGTGAGCACCGGCTTGATATCGGCCTCACGCAAGGCATCGAGCAGGCGAAGGTAATGGTCGATGCCGCGCTGGTTGATTTTGCCGTCGGCGCTGGGCACGATACGCGGCCAGGCCACCGAAAAACGATAGGCCCGCACCCCGAGCTTTTTCATCAGCTCGATGTCTTCGGGATAGCGGTGATATTCGTCGCAGGCCTCCTTGCCGGAGGACTTGTCGGCAATCCTGCCCGGCTGGGCGCAGAACGTGTCCCAAATCGAGGGCGCACGGCCGTCTTCTTCGATAGCCCCTTCTACCTGGTACGCCGCGGTTGCCGTACCCCACGTGAAATCGTTCGGAAATTGAAACGTCATCTTTGTGTATCCTTTTCCTTTTTTATTTGAGATCGGAAGTCTACTGGCACGCAGCAGACTTCGCATTCAGGGTAGCAATACATGCCTAAATCGGAAAAGAAGCACCGATGGGAATCGGACAAAATCGAGCAGATAAAAGCTGCTCAGTCACCGTTGGCATCGGCTGAGACTGAGCCAAGTAAAAACTTGCTCAGCCCCAGCTGATACCGGCTTTTATAGGTCGCTGGTTTGGCAATCGCCGTAACACTTGATGGCGGCGGAGAGAGACATGCCCAATAGCAGCGTGAACACGGCGACGAACGCCACCAACGCTACGCTAGAACCGGTTTTAGTGAGGATGCCGTTACCACTGGCACCATTGGCATTCGCACCATTCACGGAATTACCGGAATCGCCAGAATTACCCGCACCCGAAGGCGCGACGGGCGGTTTGCCCTCGCGGAAGGGGACAAACGCGGAGAGTCCGACGGCACCATGACCCGATCCAAGCGTCAGCGTGAAGGGCTGCGATCGCTGGTAACCGACCGGAGCCACGGTTTCGGTGACGGTCCACTTGCCCCACTTGAGGCCGTAAATCCTGAATTTGCCAGGCGTTGGATCCCGATCGACCCCGATGCAGACCTCGGCGGTGCAATCCTCGACTTCAAGGCTTTGGCCTTCAGGACCGGTCAACAGCCATCTGGAGCCGCGCAGCAGAGTCGTGCCATCCTGGTCGAAACGGGACCATCCCAGCGTGCCGGGCTCGTCCACGTTCTTCAACGTGACGATGACATCTGCATCGGCAGGCACCTGGAACGTGCCGTCGGGATTGATCGTAATCGGGGTGCCGTCGGCAAGTTCCGCCTTGATATCGCTTTGCTTGTAGCCCTCATTGAGTAGCTGGCGCACGGAATAAGTGCCGTCACTGACGTACTCAGGCTGGTCGAGCGCAACGTCACGTTCCGCACTGCCTTGCGGAGTCAGCATGACCTGAGAGCCGTCACCGGCCGCCGTGCCACCATAACGGTAATCGCGTTCGCGCTTCACGGTGAGCCTCGACCGATGGGTGGTGACCTTGCGGATGCCGGTCACGCTCTCGCCGTTAGCCAGCGCCGTCTTTGCATCGGCCAACGTCAGCGGAGTGGAATGAGCGGTATCACTGTTCTTGTAATACATAATGTTGCCAACCTGCACATAACCGTCTTTAGCAGAACCGGTAATGCTGGTAATGTTGCCGGCCGAAATCTGCGGTGCGCCTTCCGTATAGGTTGCAGGACCACCACTGGTCGGAGCCACAGTAAAGTTGAAGTCGCCGGGCTGCGCGTCGCCACGTTCCACCTGCGTCTTAAGCGTCAACGTCGCATCCGTCTGCGGCGCCACGGTCTGCTCGCAGACAACGCTGTCGCCATTTTCGAGCGCTACAGTTGCATCCGTAACGGTCACCGGCGTCGAACCGATTCTGCAGGCCAACGGACTCGTAACCTTGTAGCCCGGTTTGCTGCTCATATCCGTCGTAATCTTGTAGGAGCCTTCAGAGAAAGGCACACCGGTACTATCAGGCATCGTAGTTGCGCTCCCGCTTGGCCTAGGAGTCGCTTTTACCGGGAAGTCGGCAAGCGTCGCCGTGCCTCCACCGGCGATATGCGTGATCACCTTCAATGTGGGGTTCGAACGTATCAGCTTTTTAAACGTGCACTGCACGTTGGAATCGGCGGGCATAGTAAATTTGCCGTTGGCATCCGTCGATACCGCAGCGCTGCCGTGGGCCAAATCAATGCACGAAAGCTCGCTGGAATAGCGGCTTTCGGTGCTCGCCGAGCCACCCGCAAGCGGGGCGGAAATCGTGTAATCAACGCCATTGGTCAGATATTTCGGGCCGACCTGTTCGTTTTGAACGCCAAACGAGGTTCCAGCTGTAGTCGCGCTACCGACTTCTGCGTTCGAAGGATTCTTAGTGGACATCGCGAACTGATCCAAAGGATTGTGACGGCCATCAGGCAGGTTCACGCGCACATTGAGCATCGAAACGTGCACATCGGCCGCGTAGTCTTCAACCTCGCCGCCCGTGGTCACGCCGGTGGGAGTAAGCCGCATAATGCTACCGCCACCTACCGTTTCATCGGTGATGCGTACCCGCTCGAACGATTGCGTCTGCGTGCCTTCGCCCTTAACAGCTGGCTGGGCACTTGCGGGCACATTCCACGTCAATGTTGCCGAAGAACCGGTGGACGAACCGGAATCAGTGACGCAGGCCTGTTGGTCACTGCCTTCAGTGGCATTGTCGAAATATCCGTCATGATTCCAGTCAATCCAGCCTTTTACCTCGGCGTCCGCGGTGGATTTGCATGTCACCTTCTGAGTGAATGTACCATCGGCGGCGGGATTGATCTGCACATTGGCGCCTGGGGAATAAGCCACGCCGTCCTCATCATCTTTGATGAATCCCGAAATTTTATCGCCGCTGACATCATCACCGTCGGCATCGGCGGAATGATGGCCGTCCGATTCGGAGTCCTCATGTACCCCCAAAAGCGGAGTCGGCTCATCAGAATTGGCGAGTTTGGCCGAATTGGAAGCAAACTGGTCTTTAGCGTCTGAAAGATTGAACAAAGTGCCACCGACCATACTGTCCCCGGGAGCAGTGTCCGGGTCAATCGGATCCCCTGTATAAGTGGTGCCAGTAATATCCGTACCAAGTTCGCCACCGGCCCATTGTGGCTGAAACAGCGAGCTGGCAGCCCCATAACTTGCCGGCGCATCGCCGAAATCGGAAAGCGCGATACTACCCAGCGCCACGGCCGTATTGCCACCACCCTTAAGAGTGACGCGTGCACTCTGCGAATTCTGCAGGAACATCACCGAAGCGGGGCCAACGCCTCCAGAATTTGAGCATTGCTCTCCATTGGAACGGAAACGCATAGTGTTGACCTTAAGTTCCGCAACCGAATCCGTAGCACATCCTGCATTACGATAACTATCAATCAAACGCCATGTCGGAGTCTTTCCAGGTAGATTACTTTGCGGCGTCGCCTTGATGTATTCCTGTTGGCTGTAGCCAAGGCGATCAACCCAATTATTGGACTCCGCATCCGCAAAAACAAGGCCCTGCATGGGAACATTCGTAAATGGGGCAGTATTTGTGGACGCATCAAGCGTTGGAGAAGGAGTCGAAGAAATCAAATATGTAGCGCAACTAAAATCAAAAGTCACTTTTCCGGCGTCATCTTTGTTCTTCAAGCCAGTGACCATCGTATTCGAGCCACCGGAACCACCCTGGTTGTACATATATGGCAAACCATCACCGGGCCAATCGCCGGATTTATAGGTCGTCAATGGATATGTTGTCGAAAGTGCGTTATTGACACCACCAGTGGGGGAAGTCACAGCGCAACGCGTGGAAATCCAATGGTCATCGCCAACTTTGGAAGGGGTGGTCCACACTACTTTGTCACTGTCGATTTCTTCTTCACTGCTGCTCCATTGCACCCAATCGATGGCATTAAGCATCCGGCCCTCACCACCGGTCGCGATGATCTGCGGACCAACCGACGGCTGGCTTCCCGGCGGATCCGCAACTGCCGTTCCCGTCGCCGTAATGCCGGCCAAACCCATGGCAAATACGCCGATCGCACCCGTTAGCTTAGCAACAACTCTGTGCCCAGCCATCTTTCCGGCTCCTCTCATTGAACCTCACGGAAATGCGTACAACTCTGGATTACAAATTGAATTACAAATTCTATTATCAATAATAGTACAAATTAAAAGTGTTTATATAATTATACAGTCAACGAATTTGGAGAAATAATTTGGCCGGTTTCCGTCCGATTTTCTGGGAAGGAAACCGGCCAAATATGTTCAACTGCCTAGCACGGCAGGTGCAGCCTTACTTGCCGCTCACTCCTCGCGACGGCCCATCACCTTGGCAGTGCCCGTTGCGAGCACAAGTCCCAGAGCCAAGGTCGCGAAGGCAATCACCACAACGATTGCGATGTCGGAACCAGTGGCGGAAAGCCGCGGACCGGGCTTGCCGTCCTTGAAGCTGGCGAGCTTGAGCAAACCGTTCTTGCCTTCGGCGGGGTTGAGCGTCACGGTGACAGGGTCGGCAAGCGTGTGGCCGGCCGGAGCGACCGTCTCGGCAATGGTCCACTTGCCCCACTTGAGGCCGGTGACACGGAACTTACCGGGTGTCGGGTCCTTGTCGAGACCGGTGCAGACCTCGGCGGTGCAATCCTCGATGTCGAGCTTTTCACCGTTGGGGCCGGTAAGCTGCCACTTGGAGCCGGAAAGCAGGGTCTTGCCATCCTGATCGAAGCGGGACCATTCCAGCGTGCCGGGCTCGTCCACGTTCTTCAGCGTGATCACCACGTCGGCGTCGTCGGGCACATGGAACGTGCCGTCAGGATTGATCGCGACCGGCGTGCCATCGGCGAGCGCCACCTTGATGTCGCTCTGCTTGTAGCCTGCCCTCAGCAGCTGAGCCACCGAATAGGCGCCTGCGGCGACATACTCCGGTTGGTCAAGCGACATAGCCTGGACACTGCCGCCCTGCTGGTTCAGCGTGATCTTGGAACCATCGCCCGAGGACGTGCCGCCGTAGCGGTAGTCCCGGTCGAGCTTGACGGTGATCTTGGGCTGGTGAGTGGTGACCTTGCGGATGCCGGTCACGCTCTCGCCGTTGTTGAGCGCGATCTGCGCCTCGGCCAACGTCAGCGGAGTGGTGTGATTGGTGTCGCTATCCTTGTAATACACAATCGCAGCAGATTCCACGTAGTTGGCCTTGTTGGAACCGACCACGCTGGCAATGCCACCGGCCGGCGGGGCTTGTGGCACACCGTCTGCGTACGTCACCGCAGCGCCCGTGGTCGGGTTGACGGTGAAGTTGAAATCACCGGGCTTCGCGCTGCCGCGTTCCACTTCCGTCTTGAAGGTCAGCGTCGGGGTCTTGGGCGCCACGGTCTGCTCGCAGACCACGCTGTCGCCGTTGGACATCGCCACCGTCGCGTCAGTAAGGCTGATCGGCGTACCGCCCAAGGTGCAGGCCAGTGGGCTGGTCACTTTGTAGCCGGGCTTGCTGGACATGTCGGTGCTGATCTTGTAGGAGCCTTCCGGAAGAGGCAAACCGGTTCCGTCAGGCAGAGACACAGCGGAACCTCCAGCTGTCGGCTTCGCAGTCACCGGGAAATCGGCAAGCGTTGCCGTGCCACCGCCAGCGATATGCGTGGTCACCGTCAAGGTCGGGTTGGAACGTATCAACTTCTTATAGGTGCATTGAATATTGGAATCGTAGCTTACCGGCGTCGTGATCTTGCCATCCGTCACCGTCACCGGTGTGGCCGGACTGTTGGCCTGATCCTCGCAGGTAAGTTCGGTGGAATACCTGCTCTCGCCACTGGCCGAACCGGCGTCGAGCGGAGCCGCGAGCGTATACTGCGAATTCGAATTGACGCTTGTGGGCGCAATCTGAGCACTCTGCACACCTGACGCGCCACCAGTGGTCGTGGCGCTGCCGACGGTGCCGTTGGTGGAATCCTTGACGGTCATCGCGAACTGATCACTGCCGGCGTATCGTCCGCCAGGTAGATCCATCAACACGCTGAGCGTGGGGATATAGACGTCGACCGCATAATCCTCAACTTCGCCATTAGTGGTGGTGATACCAGAAGCGGCTAGTGTCCCAACCGAACCGGGACCAAGAGGACCGGTGTCGCCGGCGATACGCACGCGCTCGAACGTCTGGCCGCTTGGAGTCTCGCCCTTAACGGAACGCTTGGCATCATTCGGAATCGTCCAAGTCAACGTAGCAGTGCCTTGAGAATAATTACCCCCAGATGGAGCCGAACCCACGCATTGCACCTGATCGCTAGCTTCAGAACTCTCGTCAAAGACACCATTGTGGTTCCAGTCGATCCACCCTTTCACACGTGCGGCCGCAGTATCCGTTGCACAACTGACCACTTGGGTAAACGTGTTGCTCGTTGGCAGAATTTTGACATTCTTATCAGTCGGAGTGTTGTTGTGTGGCGCGGCATCCAAACCATCCTCGTCACTCACTGCCTTGGTCGGATCAGTGGAATCGGTTTTACCATTCAGGTCATCCCAATCGGCATCGGTAGAGAAATGACGCCGAGATTCCGGATCCTCCCACACACCGAGCCTAGGTACGGAAGCGGCCATATCAGCCACCTTATTGTCAGCACGCGCTTGAGACAGGTTAAACATCGGTGAACCAATCATAGATGGATCAGGATCCTGAGGATCATTCGGGGTGGTAGTGGTGGAAAGAATATCGCTCCCGAGTTCTCCGCCTTCCCACTGCGGCTGCATAAGGGCGCTGCCGACTTTGTAGTTGGGGGCACCAGGCGAAGGCGTAACACCGGGATTGACGCCGGGCGCATCACCAAAATCAGTGGCCGCTACGACACCAAGGGCTATGGCGGTGACACCTCCACCTTTGATTTCCACATCGGCCTTTTCCGAATTCTCAAGGAACATGACCGAAGAGGGACCCTTGGAAGGTCCGCTGTTAGCACACTGCTGATCATCAGAGCGGAAACGCATGGTGTCGCCACTAAGATCCGCCACAGAATTGGTGGAGCACCCACTTGTGCGATAGCTGTCAATCAGACGCCATTTCGGCGTTTTGCCGACTTCAGGTACGGGCGTAGCTTTGATGTACTCGTGCTGGCCGCCTGACTGCCAGTTATTGGACTCCGCATCGGCAAAGACCATACCTTGGAGCGGCACTTCTTGATACGGCGAGGACGGCACGGTTTCAGTGGTATATACCGGCCGCGTGCTGGACTGAATGAGATATGCCGTGCAGGAATACTGGAAACTGACCTTCGCGGTCGGTGTCGCATTCGCCAAACCAATGGTCAATGTGTTCTCATCGGCAGGATTCGAAACCCTATTGTTATACATTTCAACCAAACCGTCACCGTACCAATCACCTGACCGGTAAGATTCCAATTGGTTCCCTGCACTCATCGGGAAACTGCCGCTCGGATCTATTTCGCAGCGGGTATTAAGCCAGTATCCGTTGCCGGCATCCGTAGCTTTCATCCACTTCGCAGTTTGACCGCTGAAGGTAGTCCCAGAGCTTGTATCCCATTCCACCCAGTTGATAGCAGCGCTCAGACGGCCGTCACCGCTGGTGGCTGAAACTCGTGGACTGATCCCGGGTGGATTCGCGTTTGCGGTGCCGGTCACCACCATGCCTGTCAGGGCCATGGCGGTCGCGCCGAGAATACCGGCCAATTTCGCCAAATTCTTGTGTCTGAACATCTTCCTCTCCTTCCAAAGAGGCCAGTAACGGTAGGTGAGTAACCGCTGTACCAAAAACTCGCCTTTGAATTACATAAGTACTGGTTCAATGATGACACAAATCAACAATCTGCGTTGGATTATGCATATGACGAAACTTTTACTGCGTAATTCGAAATCTGGAAAATACGACATCAAGCGATATAACTATTGACGAAACAATGAAATCTAGCGAATTTGCATAAAAGTATTAAAACGAAATACAAACGACGCAGTTTTCGGGCCGATGCAATCCGCGATTAAACAAAGAAAAATATTGAGGCTATAATGTAGCGGTTTTTGTTTGCACGTTCGGCTTTATTTTCACTAATTTATGAGATTCATCCTTGAATCCCCTCGACGTTTTTCACAAAAATAAGTGAGGCAACGGAAAGTGCCTTCCGTTGCCCCACCAGAATCGTGGGCCGGCTGTGTTTGCAATGCCGACCCACGAAATCTCAACGCCTCAGCGCCTAGCGCCGCAGTAAATCGGTGCTGCGGCTTCGGGCCTTGACCGCTTGGGCGGTTACCGCCTCACCTCACTCGTGGCGCGCGTGGCGTGCCTTGCGCGATGCTCCTGCTGCAAGGATGCTGAACGCCAGCATCAATGCAACCAACGCAACCACGGCAATCAAAGCAACCGCAGAACCCGTCGTCGAAAGCTTCGGCGCGGCAGGCTGCTGAGGCTGAGGATGACCCAAAGCCGGAGGCTGGGCGCCGGGGGTGACGACCGGCTTCTTGCCGTTCTGGAACCGGGCGTGCTGCTCAAGCCCGTCGGTCGGATTCAGCGGCAAGTGCGCCGGCGTGGTGAGATCATGGCCGGCCGGAGGAGTGACCTCGGTGATCGTCCATTCGCCCCACGGGAGGTTCGGTACCTTGAACTTGCCAGGCGTCGGATCCTGGTCGATGCCGGTGCATGGCCCGGCCGTGCAGTCGGGAACGTCCATGCTCGCGTTGTTCGGACCACTCAGATGCCAAGTGGAACCGGGCAGCAGCGTAGTGCCGTCCTCGTCGAAGCGTGACCATTCCACGGTTCCCGGGATGTCCTCGTCGGTCAAGGTGATGACCACATCCGCATCTTGAGGCACATTGAAAGTGCCGTCGGGGTTGATGGCAATCGGTGCCCCGCTGGCGAGCGCAACGTGGATGTCGGTCTGCTTGTAGCCGGCGTTCAGGAGCTGACGAACCGAATAGACGCCGGAAGGCTCGTACGTGGCCGCGTCGAGCGTTACGTTCTTCGCGCTGCCGCCCTGCGGAACCAGGTTGATTCGCGAGCCGTCACCCGCCGCCGTGCCGCCGTAGCGGTAGTTGCGCACCAGATGCACCGTCAGCTTGGGCTGGTGGCTTTTGACGGTTCGCACGCCGGAGACGCTCTCGCCGTCGGCGATGGCGGCCTGCGCCTGGGTAAGCGTCAGCGGGACGCTCGGGTCGCTGTCCTTGTGGTAGACGATGTCGCCGACCTGCTCGTAATCGGGCTTGCTGCTGCCGACCACGGTGAAGTTGCCGGTGGGCGCGTCCTGCGTCACACCTTCGTTGAAGGTCTCACCGCTGCCACCAGCCGGGGTGACAGTGAAGTCGAAATCGTTCGACGTTGCGGTGCCATCGCCCTGAACCACCGTGGAAAGCGTCAGGTGGGCTCTGCCCGGCGTCACCTCCTGGGTGCAGACGACGTTCTGGCCGTAGTTGAGCGGGACCTTGCCACTTGCCAGAGGCAGCGGCACGGAATCGTTCAGCACGCACTTCAGATCGCTGCTGATGGTGTAGCCGGGGCGGGCGCTCATGTCCGTGGCGACTTCGTAGTTGCTGCCGGGGAAGAGATGAGAGGTGCTGTCGGGCATGGGAACCGCGGAGCCACCAGCCGGGGTGGCCGTTACGGGGAAGTCTGCGGGAACCGCGCTGCCGCCGCGAACCACGGTTTTGATGGTGAGGCTTGCGGGTTTGCTGGCCACCTTGCGCACACCGGTGACCGACTGGCCGTTGGCGATGGCGATCTGCGCCTCGCTCGGGGTCAGGGGATTGCCAGTAGCGTCGTCGGTGTAGGTGATGTCGCCCATCTGAACGTAACCGGGAAGCGCGGAGCCGACCACCGTGTACTTGTTGGCGGAAACCTCTTTCTGATCGTTTTGGTTATAAATGACCGTATCGGTTTCATTGCCGCCGTCGGGCGTCACGCCGAACTGGAAATCGTTGGGTGTTGCGGTGCCGCCGTTGGCGTTGTCGACTTCCGTCTTAAGTGTCAGCTTGCCGGGCAAATCTTCCAGCACACGGAAGCCGAATGCCTTGTGGCCTTGGGCGAGCGCGAGTTTGGCGGCGCTGAGCGTCAATGGGTTACCGTTTTCGTCAACATAGGTGATGCCGTTGTCCTTGTAGCCAGCGGGAACGGCAGAGCCGGCAATCGTATAGTTGGCGGGAGCCACGGTATGCGAATCGCTGCCGTTGGTGCTCTGGTAGTTGTAGACGTGCGCGGGATTGCCGTCATCGGCGGTTGCGGTGAAGGTGAAATCGCTGGCCTGCTTGGTGCCGCCGTGGTTGTTGTGCACCACCGTGGTCAAAGTCAATGCCGGATCGGGAGACGACGTTTTCAGGTACACGCACTGCACATCCGAATCGAAGCTGGTGGGCATGGTCAGATTGCCGCTGCTGTCAATCGGCACGTTGGCGTTGCCGTTATTGATATCAATACACTTGACCGATGAGGTGTAATCGGCCGCAACGCTGGTCGAACCGGAGGCAAGATTGGAAGCGAGAGTGTACTCGTAGCCGGGCCCGACGCTTCTGGGGCCGACCTGCACGTGCTGGATGCCGTTATCACTGCCGGTGGTGGTTACATTGTTGATTTCCTGACCACTGCTGGTGACGTGCACCGTCATGTTGAACTGGTCGTCGGCGTGCTTACGATCGCCGGCGATGTTGGTGAGCACGCTGATCGTGGGAACATGCACATCGGCCTTGTAATCCTCGACCTCGCCGGAACCGCTGGTCATGCCGGTCGGCTGCATATCCATGATGTTGCTGGAACCGGGAGCCTTCTGGTCTGTAATACGCAAACGCATATAGGAAGGTGCTCCCTGGCTTGAAATCTGGCGCTTCGCGTCGCCCGGTAGCTTCCAGGTCAGTGTCGCGGAATAGCCGGTGGACGAGGTGCCGTCGGCCGTGCAGGCCATCTGGTTGCTGGCTTCGGCGTTCCTCTGAGCATTGGAAGTCGCCTGATCCGGCTCGAAAGTTCCGTCGTGGTTCCAATCGATCCAGCCGCGCACGTCGCCGGAACCGTAACAGCGGACCTTTTGGCTGAATGTGCCGTCCGCGGCGGGCATCACATCGATGGCGTGGGTGGAGCTGGGAATATCGACGCCATCCTCGTCGTTGACCACATCGCCGGGGGCTGCGGCGAAGGCCGAATCGCCGTTGGCATCATCCCAGTCGGCGTCGGCATCGAAATGAGGCGACGCCTCGCCGTCCTCATGCGCTCCGAGTCTGGGGCTCGGCGCCTCGGCTTGGGCGACCAGATTTGCGTTGGCGCCCATTCCATCCTTGGCTGCGGAAAGGTTGAAAAGCTTGCCACCGACCATGCTGGAGTCGGGGTCGTACTGGTCCTTGGTGCTGTAATCGGTGCTCGGAATGTCGCCATTGCCGAGCTCGCCGCCTTGCCAGGAAGGCTGGAACATGGAACCGGCCACACCGAAGCTTTCAGGTGCGTCACCGAAATCGGTGGAGACGATGCTGCCCAGGGCCACGGCCGTCTTGCCGCCGCCCTTGAGCGTCACCGTCGCGTTGGTGGAGCCTTGAAGGAACATCGTCGAGGACGGGCCGGTGCCGCCGGAGTTGGCGCACTGGCCGCCATCGGAGCGGAATCGCATCGTGCTGCCCTTGAGTTCGGCCACGGAGTTGGTGGTGCAGCCGGGAGTGCGGTAGCTGTCGAGCAGACGCCAGGCCGGGCTGGTGCCGTTCTTCGGGGTCGCCTTGATGTATTCGCTCTGGTAATACGTCCAGTTGTTGGATTCGGCGTCGGCGAAGACCAGACCCTGCAGCGGGACGTTGAAGAAGTCGCTGCCGGAGGTGTTGGTGGATTCGTTGAGGTTGCCGCTCGGGTCGCCGCTCGAGTTGATCAGATACGCGGAGCAGCTGAAGTCGAACGTCACCTTTTCGGCGTCGTTGGTGGTGGCCAGGCCGATTTTCATATTGTTGCCGTAACCCGGTGCGCCGTCGAAGTACATCTGGCCCAAGCCGTCGCCGCCGTAGTGCCCCGGCCTGTAGACCGTCACGGAGTTGGACGACGAAAGCGCATCGGTTGCACCTGCCGTCGGCTCCAGCGAGCATCTGGTCGACATCCACTTGCTGGGGCCCGCCTCAACAGGCTTGGTCCAGGTCACTTTCGAGCCGGAGATGGCGTTGCCTTCCGCGCCCCATTCCACCCAGTTGATGGCCGTGCCCATACGCCCGTTGCCGCCGGTGGCGGGAATGGCGTTGGCGGTATTGGTGAACGCCACGAATCCTGTCAGCAGCATGGCTATCGTACCGACAATTGCAGCAATTTTAGTGAATAATTTATTGTATATTCTGTGAGAAGTTAAGTACTTAGGCACTTCTTCGTCTCCCGTCGCTTTCTAAGAACTTTGCGAGAAGCAAGCTGTTTCAAGTATTTTCAGCTACTTTTAACTTTGTCACAAGAAAGTATTCAGCATTACAAAAGATGCATATTATGCGTCAAGCGAAGTCATATATGCATAAGTTGTATAACAAAATGGGTTTTTAAAATGTATTGCGCAATACAATAGGCAGTTAACAGAAATGAACTAAATTACACATGAAAGCGACACGCCCGGACATAACAGACCACCGGAATTAGCACAATCAATCAGGAAAAATCAATGGACAACAATCACTGAAGAACGGCTACTTACGAGCGATCATTCTTCGTCTTCGTCGTCTTCCATTTCCTCATGGATCTTCAACGCGCGGCGCAGCGACGAAACCGAGCCGAACCCGCAGCGGTCGCCAATTTCCACCAACGTCAGCGACGGCTGGCTCTTACGCAGCTCCAAGGCCGCTTCGGTGCGAGCCCTGCGAACCAAAGCCGTGAAATTGGTATCCGCCTCCTGCAGCGCAAGCTGGACGGTGCGCACGGAAACGTTCTCATGCTCGGCCGTCTTGGTGACACTCAACGCAGGATCGGTGTAGTTTTCGGCGACGTATTTGCGCACCCGCTCGATCAACGGCATCACGCTCATGCCCTGGCCGAAGCACGCGATGAGCAGCGAGCGCGCGACGTCGTTGGCCACGGTTTCCAGCGTATCGACCATCTGCGAGTGCTGGTTGTTCAGGTTGCAGGCGCTCACCACGAACGCGAGGAGCGGCTGCAGCGAAACGACGTCGAGCTTGGAATTCTGCCCCATCATCGAATAGGTCTTGTAATCAGGAAGAATCGTGGCGAACAGGCGCGAGGAAAGGCTTACCCCAATGAGCTCGTTGGCCGTTGCACTGGTTTTAAAGACGGCATCCGCGGTTTCCGGCGGAATAAGGAAGACTCCGGGGCGGCGCTTCAAGATCTGGTTTTCGGCCGTGCTGATTTCGACGTGGCCGTGGAGCAGGAAAACCATGGTGGCCATTTTGGCCGTGGACTCATCGCGGGTCCATTCCATGACAGTGGCCGGCAGGGTGATGTGCGAGAAGCTGACTTCGGGGAACGCGGCGGAACGCGCAGGAATCCTTGCGTGCTCGCCCGCGATGCGGATATGTCCGCTGCCTACGGGATCGGCGGTGTCGACGCGACGGCCGTTCTGGCCGGCGGGGGAGTAATCGGAGTTTCTGACGGAATTGGCGGCATTGGTACGCAACGTATTCACGCCTGGTTTCGCGGAACGCACGTCATCGGGCCTTCCGTTCCTCAGCGAATCGTTACGCACAAACATATCTGAATCCTACCGTCCCTTACTCAGTCCGAGCCACGCCCGTTGAAACAAGCATAGTAACCAATCGGGCCAACGTAACCCCCATTGCCAAAGTTTATCGTATTGCAAAAGCTAGCGTATTGCAAGACTGCTGTTTCGCGGTTTGCGTTGCATCATTCTCTTCGATTCGGGCTAGTTTATTATTGCGGGTCCAGGCTACATTATCATTGCCAGATTATTGCCGGATCATTGCCGGTTTAACTTTCTTTATTATCGTTTATTATCGTTTTCTTCATTGCTGCCATTATTGCAAACTTGGCCTCCGCCAGTACCTCTTTCTTTATTACCTCTCTTATTATCACTCAGCCTGATTTCCATTAGCTTCTTTTTCCTTGTTATGCGCGGCTTGGCTTCCATCAGTATCCCCAATCTGTTTTCCGCCATTATTGCCGGACTTGATGTCCTTGAGCTCGGCGGAAATCTCCTTCAACAGATCGACGGTCTGCTGGTCGGTGCTGATCTCCTTCTTCTCGTCCTCGTCGTCTTTCTTCTTGAAAATCGACTCGGACATATCGCGAAACTTGTTGATCGGCACGAGAATGCAGAAATAGACGGCGATCGCGATCATCAGGAAGTTGAGCAACGCGCCCAAAATCGCGCCGAACGAGATGGTGGAGTGGTTGAAGGTGAAGGTCAGCAGGTTGTTCATGTTCGGCTTGCCGAAAATCATGGCAATCAGCGGGTTGATGAGGCTGTTGACGATCGAATTGACCACGGAGGTCACCGCAGCGCCCATAACCACGCCGACGGCCATGTCGATCATGTTGCCGCGCGAGATGAATTTCTTGAATCCTTTGAACATGCTGGCCTCCTGGCTTCGTATTACCTACATTCTATCGGTTTCGGGCCGCAGCACCATACGCAAAGGGCGCTGTTTCGCCCAATCTGCGCGCACTTATTCACAGGTTGCTTAATATTTATCGATGTCGATAATCATAAAAACACTACGGTGCACTACGCAAACACCATCAACCCCAGAACCGTGCGATTTCGAAATGCTATATATAGAATTATCGGACTTACTATTTCACAATGAAATTCATCAGAATTTACTTACATCTATACATCGTTATTTATGTTTCCATTCCGTTAACAGGACGAAAAAATATCCGCTTTTTTTGAACGCGCCCTTTCACCAGACTCGCCGAATTCTTACAATAAAAATCGGCAATACCAACTCAACAATGGAGTATCAATGCTGAATAATGCATACGTCAAGCGCGTCTATGCGCAAGTCGAGAAGCGAGACGGTGACCAGCCGGAATTCCTGCAGGCCGTTCGCGAGGTTTTCGAAACGTTGGAACCGGTTGTCGAGAAGCATCCGGAATATGAGAAGAACGGCATCCTCGAGCGCTTGGTCGAGCCTGAGCGCGCCATCAAGTTCCGCGTCGCCTGGGTCGACGACGAGGGCAAGGTGCAGGTCAACCGCGGCTACCGCATCCAGTTCAACTCCGCCATCGGGCCCTACAAGGGCGGCCTTCGCCTGCACCCGACGGTGACCGAATCCGTCATCAAGTTCCTCGGCTTCGAACAGGTGCTGAAGAACTCGCTGACCGGCCTGCCCATGGGCGGCGCCAAGGGCGGCTCCGACTTCGATCCGAAGGGCCGCAGCGACGGCGAGGTCATGCGCTTCTGCCAGGCCTTCATGACCGAGCTGCAGCGCCACATCGGCCAGTTCACCGACGTTCCCGCCGGCGACATCAACGTGGGCGCACGCGAGATTGGCTATCTCTTCGGCCAATACAAGCGCATCCGCAACGAGTATTCCGGCGTTCTGACCGGCAAGGGCCTTGAGTTCGGCGGCTCGCTCGCCCGCACTGAAGCAACCGGTTACGGCCTCTGCTATTACACTGCCGCCGCTTTGCGCACTTTGAAGAACGATTCGTTCGAAGGCAAGACCGTGGTCATCTCCGGCTCCGGCAACGTCGCCATCTTCGCCATCGAGAAGGCGCAGGAAATGGGCGCGAAGGTCGTCACCTGCTCCGATTCCAACGGCTATGTCTACGATCCGGACGGCATCAAGCTCGACGTGGTCAAGGACATCAAGCTCGGCCACCGCGGCCGCATCAAGGAATATGCAGATCGCGTCGCCGGTGCCGAATACCACGAGGGCAGCAAGGGCGTCTGGACCGTTCCGTGCGACATCGCGCTGCCCTGCGCCACCCAGAACGAGGTCGACGGCGAATCCGCGGCCGCGCTGGTGAAAAACGGATGCAAGGTCGTGTGCGAAGGCGCGAACATGCCGTCCACTCCTGAGGCAATCGAGACCTATCAGAAGGCCGGCTTGCTCTACGGACCTGCCAAGGCTTCCAACGCCGGCGGCGTCGCCGTTTCCGGCCTCGAGATGAGCCAGAATTCGTATCGTCTCTCCTGGACCTTCGACGAGGTCGATGCCAAGCTCAAGGACATCATGGAGAACATCGTCGCCACCTCCCTGGCCGCCGCCAAGGAATACGGCCACGAGGGCGATCTGATGCTCGGCGCCAACGCCGCCGGCTTCGTCAAGGTCGCCAACGCCATGGTCGCCCAGGGCGTTTGCTGAACCCATATCCTTCCACTAAACCGAGCGTATCTGTTCGACTACTGAGCAAATCCGCACGCTCGTAACGACGAAACCCGCCGCTGGCACACGTCAGTCGGCGGGTTTATTATGTTCGCCTTCCCAAGATTGTTATCATAAAATAATTTAATTCAATATATAATAAAACACATTGATGAGTTTCTTTTGCAATATCAATAGATCGTCCGAGGAGCAACGTGGCATATTCCGATACAATCAACGCCAAACTGGCCACCCTCGAGCGGCGAAGCCAGAAGGTCGAAGCCCAACGCCGTGAGGCCGAACAAAGCCTGTCGGCTTGTCAAGATATCCGCAGTCATCTCAAACAGCAACGACAGGAATTCGAAGACCGCCAAGACCAGAGGCGTGCGGCGCTCTACCGCTTGCGAGAGGACGCCCCGCAATGCCGCGGAGCCGAGCTTTTCCTCGATATGATGACCAACCAAATTCAGGGAAGCCCCTACATCAATGTCGCCGACAGCTACGACGAAACCCTACACCACATCGACGGCCAGGTCGAAGAGCAGGAACTGCAAATCAAGGATTGCAGACGTCAGATGGACGATATCGAAGAAGACAAAACCTATTACAAGAAAAAGCTGAAACGAGCCAAAGAGGAAGAGCAGGAAATGGCAAGAAAACAGCAAAGGCTTGAATCACAAAGGAAAGGGGAACGGTGATGGCAGAAGATCCGAATCTGGTAATCGACGACAGCTACGTCAACAAGGTCGGCAATTCATGCAACAGCAAGGGAGGGTCTGTGGATTCCCTCTTTGAAAACTATCTGAATATTCTGCAATTCGTCGCCGATGAAGGCGTGCCCGCAGGCCAATTCCATGACGCAATCGTGGCTTTCAAGAACGTGGTCTCAAGCCTGTACGGCAACAGCCAGTCCCGCCGCCTGCAGTCTATTGGAAAATCCTTCTCAACCGCCACCGATAATTTTATCAGTCAAGTCAAAAACGACGGCAAACCACTTTACTGATTATTGAACGCAAAGAGGAAAAATGGGTAAACCAATATCAATGAGCATCAGCACTATGGATGATGCCATCAAACTGCTTCGCATACTCGCCAACGATTGTGCTCCTTATAACGCAGCCGACAAACAAGGTGGCGGTGCGGTAATCGACACCATACACGGTGTAGACCAATCGTACAGCACCATGGTGCAACAAATGGAAAATCTGTTCTCAAGCACCGCTACCTTCCTAGAAAAAGCCCGAAACTCTTACAAAAACAGCGACGACAGGGCCTCCTGGCAGTTCAAAGGCTGACACAGCAGATTACCGAAACAGCACAGGACAGCCACGATAAAAACATCCGCAAGACAATACAACAGGGGCAAAAACCATGGTAAGCAGAGACTTCCGCGAAAGCACGAAACAAAAATACCTGCATGACGTCGACCAAGTGTGCGCTGATCAGGGAAGCAGGCAGGATAAATTCTGGGATGGAGTCGGCAAATTCCCTGGCATCGGCTGGCTTATCAACGAAGGTATCAAAGTCTTCCAAGGCCAAGACGAGTATGAAAGCCATCTGATAGATATCAACAACACGACCCGCCAACAAATCCAACAGATCTGGGACAATGTCAACGGCGACGCCAGAGGTTATATGACAAAATTTGCGGCAACCGGTGCCGACATAGATGGTTTCACCAATCAGCTCAAGGCTCTTACCGACACCATTAAATCAAAAGGTTCATTCACCGCCGCCAACATCAACGGGAAACTCAAAGCAGGAGTCAACGACTATATCAACATCGAAAAATATCTCGCAGAAATTGCCGGCAAAGGTCTTGATGTGAACACCGCAACGAAAGACCCTCATACTGCCGTTGAAACGCTCAAAGCCATTGCGCAGTTTGCGCTCGACCACTCGCCGAGCCTCAAAGCCAATGAAACATGGACCATGGACCTCGGCGGGGGACTGCTAATAATAATCGGTTTTCACGTTTCCGACTACAACGGAGGCAAAGGCACCATAACCCTCGATATCCCGGATGACGTTTTTGAGAACGAAAAACTCCGACTTAGAGACATGCTTTCTGCGAGCAAAAATGGTATTCACATTGACACTGAAGGCAGACTGGACACTAATGGGTGGGTGAGTGATAACAACAACAATGGCGTTGATTTCGACCAACAAACAGGCACTATTACTGGATCATGGCACAAAACCGATCACGGTCAGACCGAAAAAGTCGCTTTAAAATTCAATTTCAATACACACGAACTCACTATAACCTCAGCCGTTGAAGACCAACTGCCCAATGGCACCACCAGTACAGATATCACAATGCAGACCACCAAAGATTTTCACTGGCATATTCCAAATAACCCTCCTGCACCCGTTACAGTAACCGACCCTGTAGTAATGAAAGCCCTAGATCGAATTAAGGCAGCAATGGCAAACCTACATGCCCCTGCTGTAGTAATAACCTATGTCATTGATGATCTTTTCATCCACTTGTTGACTCCACAAATGGCAAAGGCCATCGTCAACATGTCCGAAGCCGCGCTCATGGCATGGCTTATTGCATCTCTCATCGCAGCCGGGATACTTGATCCGGTGAAATAAACACAAATTGATGTTCATTAGCATTCTGAAGCATATCTATTCCATTGATAGAAGACTGTCAATTTTGTTATATCCATCGTTCCAAACGAAATGCAATTAGAAAGAACGGTATCATGCATACAAAAACACGACTTAAATCAACCATCATCTTGATGATTACGGTTTTATGCTTATCTGTTTCTCTTGCCGGATGCGGTACCGGCACACCAAGCACGGAAAACCAGAGAGCTCAATCACAGAACACAGCACCCAAGGAAGAGGATGCCGACAAAAGCAAAACCAAAACCATCACCTACGACAAATTCTTCGTCAAAAATTACATGTTTCTGAATGACAGAAACACTCCCGAAAAAGTGGCCAAAGTACTCAAAGACCAACACGACGATTACACCGACGCGTACGCCACACCCGACGGTGGCATAATCGCCACCGCAACCGAAAAACAATTGAAAAACAAAATCAACGAAGGCCTCAAGGAACGCAAAGAATTCGAACAGACCTTCAACAAAGACGCCAAGGAAAAACACAACGGCTACCGCTTGCAGATCAGCAAAGACGGCAAAACCCTCTCGCTATGGTGCGACAACCAAGTCAACGACAAGGAATACCTCACCACCCTCGGCAGCATACCCAAAATCAACGGCGACCTCTACTACCTGAACGGCGGCACCGGACCATGGGACATGCAGATCAACCTCTACGACTGCCACACAGGACAGCCAACCCGACAATACCTCTGGTCACAGGATCCATACGGCAAAGGCAACGGCTGGCACAACCTATAACCAAAAGCTAAAATTCCCGAATTGATGCAAATGACGACACCCATAAAAAGAACGGCACAGATGAGCACTGAAGTAGACGACATTCCCAACACTGACACCACGATAACCATTCTCGACGAAGCCGTCGCGATACCGCTGCCGGACAACTATGAGCAGCGTCCGGCCATCCAGACCAGCGACAAGGGGGTAGCCGATTACCTGGCGATATACGACAAACTAAAAGCTAGCGGAATTCCAAGCGAACCAGACGGCAAACCCGACGGCAAGACCATCCAACTCATACTTGATGCGCTATCGAAAATCACCGTCCTGCGCTGCAAAACGGATACGGCTTACGTCATCGCCCAGCCAAGCGAACGGCCCTGGCAAAAAGACACCGACACCGGACTCGCCGCCCTACGCCAAACACTCACCGAAAAGAACCCGAACGCAGAAATCATCCAATACGCCACCAAGCACTACAGCGATTTCACAGAAGAGGGCACATACAACAGCAATGACATCGGTATGCTTGGCTACCTTACCAACCCCAAGACACCGGATTCCCGATACAACGTCACGATCATCTTGCCCGCGCACGGCAAGGAGGCAATGATCTCCATGACCTCCTCCACCGAGCACCTGCTCGCCCGAGCCATGGAATTCAACCACATCGCCGACTCCATACAGCTCCTCGAACCCAACGAGCCTGCCGGACCCGAACCGGACCCTCCCGAGGATGCCACGAAATGACAAACAGATACCACCACACTCTCCGAATCGCGATAATCCTTATCACGACTATGCTTGCCGCCGTTCTGCCGTTGGCCGCATGCGGCACAGCCACACCAAGCACGAAAAGCCCGAGAGCTCAATCACAGAACACAGCACCGAAGAAGAAGCAGGCCGACAAGAGTAAGACCCATATCATCACCTTCGACACCTTCTTCGTCCAACACTTCATGTTTTCAAAGCAATTCACGACTGCGGAACAGGCAGCAAAAGGCCTAGAAGAACAAGGAAAGGACGCCTTTCCAAAAGCCGATGCCCAACCCGACGGCTCCATTACCACCACACTCACCGACAAACAGCTCAACAACGATATCGATTGGTACACCAAAGGAAGACAGCAAAGCATAGACCTCTTCAAGCAGGCACACACTAGCACACCACCCAACTACCACTACCAGCTCTCCAAAGACGGCAGAGAACTCACCGTCTGGCTCGATAAAAACATCGCCCAAGGCAGCTACATGGCTATCCTCTTCGACATCCCAGTGACCACAGGCTACCTCTACTACTTGCATGGCGGCACCGGACCATGGGACGTACACGTCACCATCAACAACGTCCACACCGGCCAGACCGTCCAGCAATACCTCGCCTCACAGGCTCCCAGCGATTTCGATCGCAACACCTTCGGCGACTAGACACCAAACCCATCCACCAAAATGCATAAATATGAGTAAACGAATACAATATCTTGCCACGATTCTTATGATCTTAAGCGTTATGGTGCTGCCAATGCAGGGATGCGGCCTCGGTTCGAAAGATATTAGCAATCAGACGGACAAGCAATCCACGAGCCAATCCAAAAAGCACACAGAAAACAGCCCGGACAACACCAAGACGCAGGATATCGTCTTCGACCCATTCTTCGTCAAATACATCATGAGCGGCGAAAAGCAGGATACCGCCCAAAAAGTAGCGGCTGACATGCAAACCAGGGTCCCCGAAGACTACACGAAAATCACCGCCGGACAGGACGGCAGCATCGTGGCCACAGTCACCGAAAAACAACGACAGAAAAACATCAAATGGCACCAGGAAATGAACTCAAAATTTGAGCAAACCTTCCTATGCAACGGGAAAAAGCCATGCTCCTACCGATACAGGCCCTACGAAAAAGACAGAAAACTATCCGTCTGGCTCGACAAAAACATATCGAAACTAGGTGCCAGTGCCATTCTCTATGGCAACCCTCTCTCATACGGTTATCTTTACTACCTCAAAGGCGGCACCGGACCATGGGACATGCAGATCACCGTCTACAACTGCCACACCGGCAAGATGGTCCAACAATTCATGGAATCCCAAAGCCCCGGCGATTTCGACCCCAACACATTCGGCGCCTAAACACTGTCATCAAAACGTCGGAATTCCAACGATTTCCTTTTTGCTGCTCATTTTCATTGTATTGTAATATATGAACTCCACAATGAAAAACGAACGCCAAAGAATATGCATAAGGCTCAGCCAAAGCCTGCTGTCAAAAATATGCACCCTGGCTTCCGACAGTCATCGCGGCCACCGATAACGTTGATAAACAATACATATCGGAATATAATAACCGCATCAACCGTTTGCAACAGCGCAACTGAGGAGCGACGTGAATAAAGCACCGGAAACCGAAGACGCTCAACAACCGAATGAGTGTTACAGGAACGATTCAACCCCGCCCTATCCCGTATACCTTAATTTGTTGATCACCAAAAGAGTTAACCGATTTCACCGTAGAGCGGGGTGGATTCTACTCGTCGCCGGATGCCTCATATTCGTAACGGGTTTCTCTATATTGCTTACCACAAGCCCCGGTATTCCAAGCTTTTTAGCTTTTCTATGCATGCTGGAATCGATTCCCTTCGCATGCTTGGGAATCGTGGAAATAAGGCGAACTAAGAAGAAAACGAAAAGAAACGCATTGTGGTACTCAATGATGGGGAACCTTGCCATTGCAATCTCAGGCACATCATTTCTTTTATTGCCGGTAGTCGTAGTTGGTTTCCCTTCTTATAGTTTGTGGTCTCTTTTGGTCACGGCAATAGGGTTGATCCCTGCCCTTTTTGCGATTATCTCGCAACGTAAAGTTGACGATAAAGCCCAACGATTTTTAGACGACAAAGAAACGCTGTTGCAAGAGCGAACGCCAACGCCAAAACTTCCCACAGAAGCTGAATCAGCTTCGTCAAGATTGCGTTTCAAAGATGAATTCGCCGGCGAAGATCTTAAACCGAATGATCTGGATTCCAAAATTCAATACAAATATTCCGGCTGTCAACGTTTGATGCCTTATATCGTCATTCTTTCTTTAATGGCAATTTTTATTTTGACCCTTTGGGAAATTACCGCGGAATTGCAATTCCTCTCGCCGATATCGTGGTCGGTTTCAATTACACAATGCACCATTATCGCAATGGCATGCGTTGGTTATTACCGAATATATCTGCATCCAGATTACAGATGGCTTGCTGCCTTAAAAGGCACAATGTATCTCTCCGTTCTATTCGGCGTCCTGTCCATTCTCGTAGCCATATTCCTGCCCAAGTTTGTTCCGCAAACAATATGCGCAACGGCATTTACACTATTCATCATTTTTCTCTACAGATGGCTGGTAGCCAACACCGAACGGTATTAAAGTTGCAGAATCCGGCCGAGATTGGCCGAGCCCAAGGTCTTAACCATCATGCTCATAGCCAACGTAAGCCGAGATATTGCAAACTTCTAAAAATAATTAAGAACTTTTGGCATAAACTTCTAAAAATTTTTTAGAAGCTACAACGAGAACGGACAAAGCCAAAAACGGAACAGGGACATTTTGCTAAACTTCTTCATCCACAAGTTAAGCTAAAACCGCTGCCATTCCCGTTCAGTGGCTTACCTTAGCTCAAAGGCAGATTTAAATAATACATACTCGGAAATTACTCGGCAGCTACTCGGCAATTACTCGACACCATCGGATTCACCGAGCCCATTATTCAAAGAATAATACTGAGAAGGATCGTTCGGACTCGAACCATGCCATTGCAAAACATTTTTATCTCTCAGCCCCTTCAAAACTGTCCGAACCGTTCTGGGACTACGATTAATGCGCTCAGTTAATTTTTTTACCGTTATCCGTCCTTCAGCATAAGCTAACTGCACTGCAGCCATCTCATACCCAGACAAAGCATGTAGCACTTCCGGACTAATTTGTCGCTCAAGAGAATCATTGTTGCGCAACACGCGAGAGGTAATGCTATTCTCCAACGTCAACTGAACTTTCGCATGCTCAGGTTCCGAATAAACCGGATCGTTCAAAAATGCGCTCTGCATCTCGGTATAAATACGCTGTACACCCTCATTAAGTTCTCGAGCCCAGCCAAATTCTACTAAAGCACGGGCAATACGCGGATTACGAGCATAACGCGTAGTACGCATATTATTGAGAGTGACAATGTTAGGCAACGGACCAGGACTTAATACTTCCAATCTGTCGTCATACATAGAGATACGGATATAATCACCTTGGAATGCGTAATCACGGTGGATAACAGCATTGACCAGGCCCTCAAACCATGCGAATTCAGGATATTCGGGAATAGTTCCAAAACGACCATCTTCACCCAAATACTGGAATTCCCTGAGCATACTAGATATCAATGCAGATGCATTTTTGATTGTTTTCGGTATAGGACTATCAAATGATTGATCTTTCAAAATATTGATTTGCCGACCCGTCCTCATATGATTACCTTCGAATCGAAGGACACGCACTCTCGCCTGAGGAAGAAATTGCGTCGGATCCTTTGCGAATAAAAGCACTCCAGCATTGGTAAGATGATCTCCTATCAAGAATTTGCGACTTCGAAGTACTTGCTCATCCGAAAGATTATCGCCGTGAATTTTTTGCTTATAATCATCAAGCACTTCATGGTCGATATCTTCAATATCCGACCATTGAACTATTTCGTCTTCAAATATGCGCTGATTCTTATCGTATTCCAGACGCATAATCTGACTATGAGTCAGCGCAACACTTTTATCACCGACACGTAAATAGACTTTCTTGTCATCTTTACGATGAATCACACAATCATCTGAAGCAGCAACATCTAACAATAACACTTCATCATTCTCACCGTTGTCATTAACTACGGGAATATGACGCGTTGAAACGATTGGTGCCGGCTCACACTAAAAAATATAACAGCGTTGAATCTCTTCAATATCCTGAGAGCCATCAAATTTGAAACCGCTTACTTTACCGTCATCCTCAATTCCTACAGCAATAGTTCCACCTGAAGCATTGGCAAAGGCGCAAATATGCCGTGCAAGATCATTAAGATGAATACGTGCACTCTTCCGGTCAAAATACTGGCCCTCTGGCAAGGAAATCAATTGCGCAATATTAGAAGATACGACCGCTCGTTTCTTATCACTACGTTTCACGATTGCTATCTCTTCCTCAACAGTCCCAGCTTTACCAACAACAAATAAATATGATAACTATCATAATTCTATATGATTGCTCGATGCACGATTTTGGTATTAAGAGAATTATCAATCTCTACTTTACTCGGCAATTACTCGGCAATTACTCGGCAATCCGCTCTACCTACATCTTCGCCAAGCCTGCCATTACCACAACACACAAGTTTCAATCTCTTAAAAATAAGTGATAGGCAAATATTCGGCATTGGCTCAACATCGCTGTTATCACACAAAAGCACACTCACAAACCGATTCATACCAAACTCAGCAATATGCAAATACCTACTCGGCAATTACTCGGCAATTACTCGGCAATTTGAAAATAAATCCGTTCTTAAGAACCTCAAACTTGTGCGTTTCTACCTAAGGATGTTCTTAACTTCTGAAATTTTTAGAAGTTATGTCTTTGCCGTCGCCGAAATCTTCAGCAACCTGCTTCAACGGGGGTGCGGGCGATTAGTTGGAGACGTTCCTCACTCTGACATCTGAAAAACGCGATCAAAGGCCCCACCGCGCGAGGCAGTTCGAGGCGAGGAAGAGTATCAGCAGCGACACGATGACTGTCCGCAGCAGGAATCCGGCAATGTTCATGGTTCTGAAGTTCTGCGCCAGATGGGCGAGCATCCTACTGATTCTGCCCTTTTGACGGACGCCGGAAGCGCAGCATGCCGCATACATGCCCACGGAATCGCAGATCGCGAACACAAGGAACGTGAGGCAGAGAATCATCGCGAGCATCAGCTGCACGACTTCAAAAAGGCCGCCCATTCCGATCTGGGAGACTCTGCTGCCGATACCGCCAGCCATGCCGGCCCCGTGCGCCCGATTTCCGCTTCCCCCGAACAGCTGGGTGAGCACGCCACCGCTACGGGCTTTTATCGCACGCGTGATGGTGTATGCCGTAACGCAGATAAGCACCAGCGCACGCACGCCGCGGGCTGCAAAGCCTTTCCACAGGGAGCCGGCAGCGATGCGTTTGCGCCCCACGCGGCCGATAACCACGAACTGCAGCAGCACGACAACCATGAGCGCGACGGCCACGAATTCGTAAAAGCCAAAAACGAAAGCCGACACGTCCATCAGCAACATGACCACAACCGCTACGGCAACGATGAAGATAACGGCATCGGACGATACGCGATGCGGACGCTCAGGCTTATCACTAGCCAGACTGTCATCTCCACGATTTTCGGTCGCGCTCTTCTGGAAAAGGCACACGAAGCATTCCAATACCAGCCCGGTGAGCACCTGGGCGACGCTTTCCAACACCACTTTGCACACTACCTTCCGCAACGAAAGACACCGTAAAGAGCCCCATCCCAACAGTTCGTCGGCGAGCGCGAACCGCTTGGAAACGTCCCGGACATCCCGGAAAACAAGCCAACTTTACGCATACAAAATACTAAATTATAACTATAGTTATCGTATTATAAAATAGCGAGCCACACTGCACGTCCATTAACGAACGCACAGTTCATGGTTCATTGCTCATCGTTGACGGTTCGCGATTCAAGCTTCATCGCTTATATCATGGCTCACGATTCACGGCTTTTAACTCATCGCCCATGATTCATAACCCATAATCCGTCATTTACCGACCAAAGCGCCCGTCATCATAATACTCATAATTTCCGTTACGATAAATATCATTCCAATCGCGACCGGGGATGAGGTCATAGGGCATCTGGTGGGCGAAAATCCAGAAGATCACGAGAATGACCAGGACGATGACGCCGAGTTGGCGGGTGGGGGCAGCGAAGAGCATGGTGCCAACCATCAGCACCAGCAGCCGCGCGACATAGAACGCGACGCGAGCGCCGCCGTGCCGCTCCTTGGTCTCGCAGCTCATGTGCGTGAACATACCGCCGAGCGTCTGACCGCGGTGCGTCACCGGAATGAGCACTTCGAAAATGACGAATGAAAGCAGGGTGAAGAACTGGGCCAGGCCGTCCGATACCCCGGTGCCGAACGCGTGGCCGAGGAACATATACGTGCCGTCGGGAAGGTATTTCGACGACTTCTGGAAGAGGTAAATCGAGCCCAGTGTCAGCGAACCGTCCGCGACGACGATGAATACCAGATCGAGCATCAGCGCGACGGCCCGGTGCACCAGCCCAGGCTTTTCGATGACTTCGCTACGGTCCTCCACAGTGCGCACCGGCACCAAAGCCCCGTAAATCCACGCGATGAAGCAGCCGATGATCGCGCCCAACGTGTTGGTCAGCAGATCGTCGACGTCGAACTGGCGGTAGGCGCAGGGGTAGATGCCCCAGACGCCGGTGAGCTGCGAGGTCTCGATAAGCAGGGAGACTGCGAATCCGGCGGGAATCACGGCGTAGAACTTCCAGCGCGCCCAGCGGGAAAGCGCGAAACCAAGCGGGATGAAGAAGACGATGTTGAGCAGGAGCTGCAGAGCCGCCGCCTTGCTACCCGTCGCCAGATCGCTCATGAATTGCATCACATGAAGCTGTGGGTGATGCGCGTACGTCAGGCAGTATGTGGCCGGATCGTCAGGCATCGGGTAAAGCGTGAACGTGACCAGCCCGAGCGCGTATAGCACGCACAGATACGCCGCGAGCACCGCGCTGGAACGCAGGCGATGGTAGCGGTGGTACATTCCCGCCAGAATCGGCAGGGTCAGCAGGGCCGAAAGAAACGGCCAAATCGTCATCGCGAGGATGAACGAGGTGCTGAAATTCCTGATGTAGGCGATCACATCGGCCACTTTAGCGGAAGCAGCTTACGAAATGCTGCAAATCCAACTTACGAAACGCGCAAATCTCAACATTCCGCAACTCACGAATGCGCGACTCCGCCAACTTTCGCGAACACCTCGTGGTGCGCTTGAACCACCCCGAACCTGCTGACGGGCAGGTAGGTGAGCATGGCGACGCCCTTGATGCGGTCGAGCGGGACGAGCCCGTGGTTGCCATCGTTGGTATGGTAGCGGGAATCCGCGGAATTGGCGCGATTGTCGCCGAGGACGAAGACGTTGCCCGGCGTCACCTTCATTTTGAAGGGGAAGCTGCTCGGCTGTACTCCGGCTTTCAGGTACGAGGTTTCGTCGATTGGCACCCCGTTGATCGTCACCGGCGCGCCGTTGCCCTTGCAGGCCACCGTGTCTCCGGGCAGGCCAATCAATCGTTTGACTAAATCGTTGGAGGCAAAAACATTCTCGGAATTCAGCCAGTTTGCGGGGTCTTTGAACACGACGACATCGCCGCGCTTGAGTTTCAGAATGGGCTTGGCAAGCCGGTTGGTGACGATGTGGTCGCCGATATTGAGCGTGGTTTCCATGGAACCGGACGGCACGACGTAAAGGCCAATGACGAATATGCGCAGAAGGCTCACCACGATGACCGCGATGAGGCAGTAAATGAGGACGGACAGGACGTCCTGAACCGTTATGCGGCCGGAAGTGTCCTTCGCATGGGCAGGACCGGATTTTTTCTTTTTCTTGGAAGAATTGTCGCCGGCAGCACGTTGTTTCAAGCCGCTCGTTGACCGTGTGTTTCCCATTTAGTTGCGTCCCAAAATCACTGATTGCGCATTATCAGTCATCACCGAGGGTAACGTGCACACCTCCCACGAGCTGGCTGATGACATTGTAAAGAGCCGCGATGATGACCGCGAACAACGTCGCGACCACAACTTCGACAATCGAAAGAATCGTGACAGTGCTCAAGACGGTGCCGAGCGAGAAAATGCTCGCAAGGTTGAAACCGCCGGTGTCGAGGCCGGTGGAGGAAACGATTTGCGTGACCTGGTCGAAGACGCCGACCACGTTCAAGAGTGCCCAGATAAGCGCGACCGCGACGATCTGGATGATGCCAAACGCGACGGAAAGCAGCAACGTCACCTTGGCCACGGACCAGGCATCGACGCGGGTGAGCGAAAGGCTCATACGGCGTGCGCGCGGGATTCGGCTTTTTTTCTTGCCGGCCGATTTGCCATTCAGCGGCCACGGCGCGGCTTCCGACTTGGAACCGGTGCCTTCGCCAAGGACGGAGCGGGCAACGCGAGGTGAGCGTTCGGATTCGGGCGCGCCAGCACTTGCGCTTTTTGCCTGACGCAACAGATTCTCGTCAACGTTTTCGTCCATTATTGCTCCTTGACATGCCGCGCGGGCCACATAAAATCGCCTGTTTCCGCACAAAACAACCTGCTACGAGGCTATCAGTCTTCGGGGACGAAAAACGACGGTAAGAACCTTGCTTCTCTTGCTCGACAGAAAGTAATCATGTTTCACCATAAGCTGTTTGCAAGTGATATCAGAGATGGCATGTATACTGGCCTCAGACTTTACAGGGGTCGTTTCTGTAGGTCGGTGTTAGCGGAGTTCCCACTGAGATTTTAGGTGGTTGATTATTCAATTTCACTATTGGAATTGACTGTGGGAGCTCTCTTTCTTCTTATTTGTTTTTGTTTACAAATATTGGATGATATCTTAGAAAATCATAAATTTTAATAGACTTCCTCAGCGGACTCGTGATATCTGAATTCTCATCCAACTGTTTTCGCGCAGCTGAGACTAATAATTCATGCAGGGCATCAATATCGGCAAGTTCTTCTTGTGTAAGTACAAGTATATTTTCTGCAGCTTTTTCCTGAAATCTTTCTTTCAATGCAGATAAAGTCTTATCTTTTAATTGTTTTCTGATACGCGTGCGTAATTCCCGATCGCTTTTTGATAAATACGAATCCATTGTTTTATGTTTTTGTATTTCCGAAATAATCCGTTCCCCAGTTATGGGTCCGTCATATTGTGAAAGAATTTTAAACATGGGTAGGCCTCCTGCATTCGATCCCAATGCTTTGTTGAGGTAGCTGCCCACAACTAGTGAAGGCTTAAATGACTTATTACCGAACAATACATCTTCATATAAATCAAGCGGATTGACCGGTTTCCCATACCCATTAACACCAATAGCGGCAACAATGGGTTTATCCGCAGGAAGTTTATTCAAATGCTCAAAATTATCAAGCACCAATGTTGATGATGGTTTGCCTGTCATAGCAATGTTATAGACCTCACGGGAAAGCTGATTCAATACTTTTGGAGCATATAATTGCTTGTTCTCTCCGATGGCCTGATACAACGGCGTAAAGTTGGCGGTAGAAATGGCGGTCATCGTAACATAATGACCATGACCGACATCAAAACTATGCTCTGTTACTTGGCAGTCCGATGTTGAATAATTGACAAAGACGAAACGCTTCGCAAGTTCTTGCGCTTTGTTCGCTCCAGCAAATCGCGCAAGACTTGAGATGACATCACGAACATTCTGATCTTGTAATGAATAACCCAGAAAGATAACCGGGTACTCGCCGAAAATAGTAAGAATCTTCGAAAGCAGGTAATCCTGGTTTTCTTTATAGCGTGAATAATCCTCCTCAGTAAAAACCATGGATTCAGGTTTATCCACTGAACCATGAATCTTATAGATTTCGCCGATTCCGGTCGGGTTCGAAAACAGCAAATCTTCTTGTCCCACATAACAATCGTAATCAGGGAAAATATTCTCAAGCAAATCATCGTAGTTAGTCGTGATGATACCTGCGATCTCGCGAGAGGATTTTCGTAGCTCTTCCAATTCGTCTAAACTTGCAGTAGGTTTCGAATGAAGATGCTCGGAGATATACAACTTCAGCGCAGGCACGCCTTTGGAAAGTAATGAATCATGTTTTTCACTCCAATCCTTTAATCTTGGAGACGAGAGTGCTTTGACAAAATCAGCTTGTATTTTACTGGCAATTCTCGGAAAATTAGGTCCTTCTATATCGACATCATTTGCAGCCTGAACATAATCACGATATTTCCCGAGTGGCTCACCTACCGAAGAACAAATCCACTTTAATAAATCTTCCCAATTCTCATTTCCCGTATAACGACGAGATATTCCAGACCCTACGAAAAGATATGGAATTCTATTGACATCCTTTAATAATTCGCTTATTTGATCATGAATTTTCTGATCGTTTTCTTCATAACTTGTCATACAGCACCTCACAGCAATGTATAAGCACTTTCATTCTCAAAATTGGATGTCTTCTATAGACGATAGTTTACCCTGTTCCCTACAGATGAAAGCAGCTCACCGTTGGCTATATAAAGATATCGTCTGAAAGCTATCGATTTCATATTTAAACGGAGCTATCTGGCAGATACTTTCATAACGATACAAATGAATCAATAGAGCTTGCTTCTTCAACGCAATTATTTCTAGCAAAGAGGCCGTTGATACCCGCAATTCTTGGATATCAACGGCCGTAATCATATCGGACGTATCAGTGATTCAACTTTGTCTATTCTTCAGTCTCACCTTTATCATCAGCTTGTGAAGTTGTCGTGTCTGCTGAATTGGTATCTTTGGAATCGGCATCCGCATTATCAGAGTCATCCTCGTCATCGTCCGTATCGGTGTTGCGGGCGATGGAGAGGATCTCGTCGCCCTTGTCAGGCTTGGCGAGCGTCACACCCTGCGTATTACGACCGGTGCGCTTGACCTCGGAGACGTCAGAACGGATGACCTTGCCGGACTTCATGATGGCGAGAATCTGGTCGGAGTCGGCCACGATGACCGCACCCACGAGTTCACCGCGGCCTTCGTTCATCTGCAGCGCCTTGACACCGAAGCCGTTGCGGCCCTGGAGGCGGTACTGGCTGATGGAGGTGCGCTTGGCGAAGCCCTCGTTGGTGACCACCAGGAGGCTCAGCTCGTCTTCCATATCGGCACGGACCACATCCATGGCCAGCAATTCGTCGCCGTCGCGGAACTTCATGCCCTGCACACCGGCGGTCTGGCGGCCCATCGGGCGCAGCTGCTCGTCGTCGGCCTTGAATTTCAGGCTCATGCCATGCTTGGAAACGAGGATGATGTCGTCGTCCGCGTTGCACAGCGTCGCGCCGATCAGCTCGTCGGCCGGCTCGCCGGTCTCCGGGTCCTCCATCAGGCGCACGGCGATCAGGCCGCCCTGACGGGTGGAATCGTACTGCGCCAGCGGGGTCTTCTTGACCTTGCCGGAGCGGGTGGCGAGCACGAGGTACTTGGCGACTTCGTAATCGGGGATGGAAAGCACGGCCTGGATGGTCTCGTCGGGGGAGAGCTGCAGCAGGTTGGCCACGTGCTGGCCCTTGGAATCGCGGGAGCCTTCCGGCAGCTCGTAGGCCTTCAAGCGGAAGACGCGGCCGCGGTTGGTGAAGAAGAGAATCCAGTTGTGCGTGGAGGTGAGGAAGAAGTGGTCGACCACGTCGTCCTGACGCAGCTTGGCACCCTTGATGCCCTTGCCGCCGCGGTGCTGGGCGCGGTATTCGTCGGCCTTGGTGCGCTTGACGAAGCCGGAGTGCGTCACGGTGACGACCACGTTTTCGTCGGCGATCAGGTCTTCATCGCTCATCTCGCCGGAGAACGGCAGAATCTTGGTGCGGCGTTCGTCGCCGTACTTGGCCACGATCTCGTCAAGTTCGTCGCCCACAATCTTGCGTTCGCGTTCGGGGCTGGCGAGGATGTCGTTGTAATCGGCGATCTTCTTCATCAGCTCGTTGTGCTCGTCGACGATCTTCTGACGTTCCAGAGCAGCGAGACGACGCAGCTGCATGGCCAGAATCGCGTCGGCCTGCACATCGTCGACGTCGAGCAGGTCTTCGAGGCCGGTGCGGGCGGTTTCGACGTCCTTGGAGGCGCGGATGAGGGCGATGACCTCGTCGATCATGTCGAGAGCCTTCAGATAGCCCTGCAGGATGTGGTCGCGGTCTTCGGCCTCGCGCTTCAAATAACGGGTACGACGGTCGATGACTTCCATCTGGTGGTCGACCCAGTGGCTGACGAAGGCGTCGAGCGAAAGGGTGCGCGGCACGTTGTCGACCAGCGCGAGCATGTTGGCGCCGAACGTCTCCTGCAGCTGGGTGTGCTTGTAGAGGTTGTTCAGCACAACCTTCGGCACGGCGTCGCGCTTCAGAATGAGCACGAGACGCTGGCCGGTGCGGCCGGATGTCTCGTCGCGCATGTCGGCGATGCCTTGGATCTTGCCGTCGCGCACGGCATCGCGAATCGAGGCGGCGAGGCGGTCGGGGTTGACCTGGTAAGGAAGCTCGGTGACCACGAGGCACATGCGGCCCTTGATCTCCTCGGTGTTGACCACAGCACGCATGGTGATGAGGCCACGGCCGGTACGGTAGGCCTTCTCGATGCCCTTGTGGCCGAGGATCGTGGCGCCGGTGGGGAAGTCCGGGCCCTTGATGCGCTGCAGCAACGCTTCGAGCAGCTCTTCCTTGGTGGCATCCGGATGATCGAGTGCCCAGTGCACGCCGTCGGCGACCTCGCGCATGTTGTGCGGAGGGATGTTGGTGGCCATGCCCACGGCGATGCCGGAGGAGCCGTTGACCAGAAGGTTCGGGAAGCGGGCGGGGAGTACCGTCGGCTCCTGCGTCTTGCCGTCGTAATTCGGCACGAAATCGACGGTGTCCTTGTCGATGTCGCGTACCATTTCCATCGCGAGCGGCGCCATGCGGCATTCGGTATAACGCATTGCGGCCGCGGGGTCGTCGCCCGGAGAGCCGAAGTTGCCCTGGCCATCGACCAGCATGTAGCGCATCGACCAAGACTGGGCCATACGCACCAACGTGTCGTAGATGGCGGAGTCGCCGTGCGGGTGGTACTTGCCCATCACGTCGCCGACGACGCGGGAGCACTTGTTGTAGCCGCGGTCGGGGCGATAGCCGCCGTCGTACATCGCGTAGATCACGCGGCGATGCACCGGCTTCATGCCGTCGCGCACGTCGGGGAGCGCGCGTTCGACGATCACGGAAAGGGAGTAGGCGAGATAGGACTCGCGCATCTCCTGGCCCAAGTCGATACGCTGGATGCGTTCGCCTTTCATCAGGCCGTAATCGGTGTTGTCGGCCTCCTGCGGGCTCAACGGCTCGAGCGCGCCACCGGGGATGTACTCGTCATCGCCGCTGTCATTGTTGTTATTGTTTTCGTCTGCCACTGTAAATCCTTATATCTTTAAAAATCATTCAGTTAGATTGCTATTCATTCGTTTTGAACAGCATCAGACACGTTAAGCGTCGATGAACTTCGCACTCGGAGCGTTGCGCTGGATGAACTCGCGGCGCGGTGCGACCTCGTCGCCCATGAGCATGGAGAAGGTCTCGTCGGCCTGGGCCGCGTCCTCGATCTCGACCTGCTTCAGGATGCGATGCTCTGGATCCATGGTGGTGCCCCACAGCTCCTGATAGCTCATCTCGCCCAAGCCCTTGTAGCGCTGGATGCCTTCGCCCTTCGGCAGCTGGCGTCCGGCCTCCTTGCCCTCTTTCAAGACACGGTCACGTTCGGCGTCGGTGTAAACGAAGCTGTGCGGGCCCTTGGTCCACTTGATTCGGTACAGCGGCGGCATGGCAACGTAGACGTAGCCGGCGTAAATCATCGGGCGCATGTAGCGGAAGAAGAGCGTCAGGTTGAGCGTCGCGATGTGTGCGCCGTCGACATCTGCATCGGCCATGATGATGACCTTGTGGTAGCGCACCTTGTTGATGTCGAAGTCCTCACCGTATCCGCCGCCAACGGCCGTAATCAGGGCTTCGATGGTGTCGGATTTCATGATGCGGTCGATGGAGGCGCGCTCGGTGTTCAGGATCTTGCCACGAAGCGGCAGGATGGCCTGCGTGATCGGATTGCGGCCCTGGATGGCGGAGCCGCCTGCGGAATCGCCCTCGACGATGAACAGCTCGCATTCCTCGGGGTTGTTGGACTGGCAGTCCTTCAGCTTGTCGGGCATGCCGGCGGTCTCGAAAACGGACTTGCGGCGCGTGTTCTCGCGGGCCTTCTTGGCGGCGATACGCGCGTGCGAGGCCTCAAGCGCCTTCTGGATGATGTTCTTGGCATCGCTCGGGTGGGAGTCGAACCAGTCGCCGAGGCGGTCGGTCATCACGCGCTGCACGAAGGTCTTGGCTTCGGAATTGCCGAGCTTGGTCTTGGTCTGGCCTTCGAACTGCGGGTTGGTGAGCTTGACGGACACCACAGCGGTGAGACCTTCGCGGACGTCGTCGCCGGAGAGGTTGTCATCCTTCTCCTTGAGGAGGTTCTTGTCGCGTGCGTAGCGGTTGACCAGGCTGGTCAGCGCGGCGCGGAAGCCCTCTTCGTGGGTGCCGCCTTCCGTGGTGGAAATTGTGTTGGCGAAGGTGTGCACGGCCTCGGAATAGGCGGTGGTCCATTGCAGCGCGATTTCGGCGGAAATGCCGAGGTTCAGGTCTTCGGCCTCAAGGTCGATGACCTCTTCCTCAATCGGTGTGGCCTTGCGGGACTTGACCAGATAAGCGACGTAATCCTTGATGCCGTTCTGGTAGCAGTAGGAGACGGTCTCCGGCTTTTCTTCGGTGGCATCGTCCTCACCGGCGACCTCATCGCCAGCGACATTGTGCTTGCGCTCGTCGGTCAATGTAATACGAAGACCCTTGTTGAGGAACGCCATCTGCTGGAAGCGGGAACGCAGCGTCTCGAAGTCATATTCGGTGGTCTCGAAGATCTTCGGATCGGCCCAGAAGGTGACGGACGTGCCGGTGGACTCGTCTTCGGCCATCGACGCACCCTGCTTCAACGGGGCGGTGGCCTTCTGGTCCTTGAAGCTTTGCGTCCAGTGATAGCCCTGGCGGCGCACCTCCACGTCGATTTCGGTGGAAAGCGCGTTGACCACGGAGATACCAACGCCGTGCAGGCCGCCGGAGACCGCGTAACCGCCGCCGCCGAACTTGCCGCCTGCGTGCAGCTTAGTCATCACCGTCTCAACGCCGGAGACGCCTTCGCCGGGCACTTCATCGACCGGGATGCCGCGGCCGTTGTCGACCACACGTACACCGTTGTCAGGCAGGATGGTCACTTCGATATGCGTGGCATAGCCGGCGAGCGCCTCATCGACGGAGTTGTCGACGATCTCGTAAACCAGGTGGTGCAAGCCGCGCGGGCCGGTGGAGCCGATATACATACCCGGACGGATACGCACGGCCTCCAGGCCTTCCAAAACCCTCAGATCGCTGGCGTCATAATGCTCGGGCGCAAGAGAATCATCAAGTTGCGCATCTTCCAAGGCATCGGTTTCAGCGGCAATCTGCGCTTCGGTTTTGGGTTCGTTGCTGCCATCATCGGCGGCATTGGTATTCTCATTATTCACTTCAGAGTCTGCCACAAGGTTCCTTCCTGGATTTTCCCTCGCACGAAAGGCTTTCTGCGCGGGCGATACACTCTAGAAAGCAAATAACGGGGCCTTCTAGGGGTTTAACCATATAGTGGTCATTTTACTCGGATATGGGGACTTTCAAGGCATTGCCCCCAAAATATGAAATTTTAGATTTTATAATTTTTATCGCCGCATATAACGGTTTGGATAGCGTCGGCCAGCGGCCCCGCGGCGGAAGTTGTGCGATTGTGGGCCGGTGACGCGGATTTCGCGGATTTCCAGGCCTTTGAGCCGCTGACGGATGGTGGCTGTGAGCTGGGGGATGAGGTAGGTCAGCTGCGTGGCCCAGGCGTTGGATTCGGTGTTGATGGTGAGCACGCCGTCGCGGAAATCGATGACCACGGAATGGCTGGCGATGGCTGGGCCGACCACCTGATCCCAGTGGTTGCGCAGTTGCGCGAGCTTCAGGTGTGGGGTCCAGTCGCCGTCGGCGGCGATGACGGACATGACCCCGCCGAGCTTGCCCGGGTCGCGCCCCGGCTTGCCGAAGTTGTTCCACGCGCTCTCCTCGCGCACTTTCCACTCCTTGCGTGCGCCTGCTCGCGACGAGAGGCGGTTGAAGACTTCGGCGGGCAGTTTGCGCTGATCAAGATGCAGTTGTTCGGCAATCGGCGGTTTCATGATTCCGCCCCGTCGGTGTCATTATTGTTTTCCCTCGCAGCTTGCAGTTGCGCCACCAGATTCGCATTCTCGTCCTCACTGCCGGCCTTAAGCTCGGCGACGTCGATGATGGTTGCTTTTCCGGCCTGCGTGGCATTTAACGGGATATCGCCGGCGGCAGCAACGGTGATGAGCACCTGGTCCTGCTGCATCGCGAAGTCGAGAATCTGACGCCGCCGGGTCTCGTCGAGCTGTGCGAAGACATCATCGAGGATGACAATGGGCTTGACCTGCTGCGCTTCGGCGATTTCGTTGAACAGCGCCATTTTCAGCGCGAGCGCCATGGTCCACATCTCACCGTTGGAGGCGAATTCGCGGGCGGGCATATCGTCGAGCGTCAGGGTCATATCGTCGCGATGCGGGCCGATAAGGTTGCGTCCACGTGCGATTTCGCCGGCATAGAGCCGCTGATAATGTTTGCTGATTTCTGGCTCAGGCTGCTCGAAGTCCAGCACTTCTTCGAACGAAGGCGCGTATGAGAGCCCGGCGTGCTGCGGTTTGCCGGCGAGTTCGTCGTAAATGCTTGAGAACGGTCCGGCCAAGCGCTCAATCAATCCGGCGCGAGCGCGGGTCAGGGCAACTCCGACACCGATGAACTGCCCGGTCCATATTTCCAACCCGTTAAGCGCGGCATCTTGCGCATCTGCGGGCTCATTGCGTTGCCCGAGCTGCTTCAACAATGCTGCCCGCTGTTTGGCGATTTTGTTGGCATTGGAGAGGTTGGCGGCATAGCCGGGAATGAGCAACGAGCCAGCCTGGTCGAGGAATCCGCGCCTTCCCGCCGGGTCGCCCGCCACCAGTCGCTGATCATCGGGCGTAAACGAGACGCTGGGCACTTTGCCCACGATATCGCGCATATACAGCGAGTTTCCGCCGTTGATGCGTCCACGGTTGGCTCCTCGCGCCGCGATGGTTACCTCGTAGGTGGTCTCACGAACATTGCTATCCGCCGGGTACTTGTTACTCTCAACGCTTTCCTGAGTCGTAGCATCACCAATGAGTGCCCCGCTACCTCGTTCTTCACTGCTTGACTGCTTAGCGTTTGCAGCAAACCCATCAATCGGCGAATTTACAGCAACCTGAACGCTGTCGTTGTTGACGGATTCATAAGTAGCTTCGACATCATTGTCGTCATCATTACCGTTGGTTTCGTTGACATTGGCACGGATGGTTGCCTTGGCCTCGCCGCGTTCGATCAACGGCAGCGTGCTGGAGACACGGTGGCTGGAGCCGGTGGAGAGCACTTCGACGGCTTCGACGATGTTGGTCTTTCCCAGGCCGTTCGCGCCTTTGAGAATGGTGACCCCGGGGATGAAATCGACGACAAGGTAAGGCCATGAACGGAAATGGTCAAGCGCGAGCCGCGAGATATACACCCGAACCCCTTACCTTGTCTGTTTTAATAGGAATAAACCGGAAAAGAAAAATATCTTACGGTGTTCAACTTTATTGGTTAACACCGTAAGATAAATTTCATATCATCACAATCAGTTGAAACGCATCGGCACGAGCAGGTAGCGATAATCCATCGATTCGTCGGAATCGGCTTCCTGCTGCCCGTTGAACTCGACCGGCTTGACGGCGGTGGTCATCTTCATGCGCACGAACGGTTCAGTAATCGCGCTCAGACCTTCGATCAGGTATGACGGATTGAAAGCAACGGTGATGTTCTCGCCGTCCATGTCGATATCGAGCACTTCCTTGGCCTGCGATTCGTCGGCGGTTCCGGCGGAAAGGGTCAGGGTCGAGCCTTCGAAGACCATGCGAATCGGCGCATTACGTTCCGCGACGAGTGCCACACGTTTGATGGCGCCGAGCAGCGCTTCCTTGGAAATGACGGCCTCGATCGGATATTCGTCGGCGAAAAGACGGTCGACCGCAGGGAATTCGCCGTCGATCAGCTGCGAGGTCGAAACGCGTCCGGCGTTCTCAAAACCAAGCAATGACGGGCTTTCCGGGTTGAAATCGATGACCACGTTCTGATGTTCGTCGACAGCGCGGGCCACATCACGCAGAAGCGAGCCGCGAACCAACGTTTCGGTTTGCAAATCGCTGTCCTGCGGGGTCCAAGTGAAGCTGGAACGGGAAAGACGGAAGCGATCGGTCGAGGTCATCACGACTTTTTCGCCGTTGAACTGGATGCGCACGCCGGTCAGAACCGGGCGGTTTTCCTCATGCGAAACCGCAACGGAAGCCTGCGAAACCGCCTGAACAAAGGTCGGAGCATCGACCTGTCCGAGCATCGCCGGGGCTTCGGGCAGATCCGGATATTCGCTTTCCGGCATGAGCTGCAGATTGAAGGTCGACTTGCCCGACGTGATCGTCAATGTGGTGTCGGTGGTGGCAAGATAGGCTTTTTCCTGCGGCAGCGACTTGGTGATATCGGCCAGCAGCTTGCCTTGGACGAGCACTTTTCCTGCTTCGTCGACACCGGCTTCGATGTGGTGGCGCGCGGAAATCTCATAGTTGAAGGCGGAAAGTTGCAATGTGCCATCTGCTGCTTCGAGCTTGATGCCGGCGAGAATCGGGTTGGCCGGTCGTGCATCGATGACACGGGTGGTCCAGGCAACCGCGTCCGCGAGTGCGGTGGAGTTGATTTCGACTTTCATAATGCTCCTACTTTGGGTGATAACTGGTTTCTATTCTAGTTGCTTCTTTTCATCGTGAGATGCAGATTCAACTTGCTCACTTTGCTTGCGATGATGAAACGTAAGCTTGCTCTAGTAATCAGGATAATAAGCACTGTGAATATGTGGATAACTGCTCAAACCGCTTACGAACAGCGTTATCCACCGCCCGTGTCTATGTGGATAACTCTATGACAATTTGTGGATAAAACGCCAAGTTATCCACCGTCCGGGCTTCATGCTTTTTCTATCCACACTTTCTGAAGACTCATCCACGACTTTTCCACAGCCTTTTCTGGGGGTATCCACGGTTTATCCGCCGAGTTTTTCCCCATTTGTGAATAACTATGTGGATAAATTTTCTGATTTTTCTTTCCACAATCGGTGTGTCGCAAAGTGGATAACGCAAAAACCGGCCAAAATCGTCTGACAGAAGCGCTGTGACGGACGGTGAATAATGATGCGAATATTGTATATATGCATTACACGCGGAAGTCGCCGCGACGTCGAAAACTAGTCTTCCGGGTGCTGCTTCAAGCGGACGGTGAGTTCCATGACGTAGTTGTAGATCTCTTGTTTTTCCTGCATTTCGTTGGAGATGCGGGTGTAGGCGTGCATCACGGTGGTGTGGTCGCGGCCGCCGAAGACCTCGCCGATGTCCACCAGGCTCATGCTGGTCATCTCACGGGCCAGATACATGGCGATCTGCCGCGCTAGCGCGACGTTCTTGGTGCGTGCGCGGCCGACGAGGTCGTCGAATGTCAAGTGGAAGTATTTGGCCACCTGGCCGATGATGTCGGTCGGCTTGATCTCGACGTCGGTGGTGAAGAAGTCCTGCAAAGTCTGCTCGGCCAAAGCGCGCGAAACCGGCTGGTTGCTGAGCGACGCCACGGCGGTGACACGTGTCAGCGCCCCTTCGAGCTCGCGGATGTTCTCCGTGAAGCGTTCGGCGATGAGGTCGAGCACGTCGTTGGGGATGTTGGAATGATTCATCGAAGCCATCATGCGCAGGATGGCGATGCGGGTCTCGAGGTCCGGCGGCTTGACGTCGACGGTCAGGCCCGATTCGAAGCGGGAAATCAGGCGCGCCTCGAAGCCCTTCAGGTTCTTCGGCGCGACATCCGAGGCGATGACGATGCGCTTGCCGGCCTGGTAGAGCGCGTTGAAGGTGTGGAAGAATTGCTCGAGCGTGGCTTCCTTGCCGCCCAGGAACTGGATGTCATCGATCAGCAGCACGTCGACCTCGCGGTAGCGGCGGTTGAACGCGGCGATCTGGCCCTGGCTCTGGTTCGGGGTCTGCAGCGCCTCGATGAACTCGTTGGTGAATTCCTCGCTGGTGACGTAGCGCACTTTGAGTGTGCTGTCTTTGACGAGCGCGTAGTTGCCGATGGCGTTCAGAAGGTGGGTTTTGCCCAGCCCCGAGCCGCCGTAGATACACAGCGGGTTGAAGTCCTTGCCGCTGCCCTCGGCCACCGCCAGCGCCACGGTGCGGGCGAAACGGTTGGAGTCGCCGGGCACGAAGGTGTCGAAGGTCGCGTTCTTGTTGAGGTGCGTCTGCGGGTCGCGCGCGGTTTTCTGGTCGTCCACCTCGAACGGCTGGACGGGCTGCGAAACGGGCTTGGATGCCGGTTGCGCAGCCGGTTGGGAAGCGATGGATTGCGAGGCCGACGGCTGCAACGCCCCGGATTGCCTCTTTTGCGCCGGGATATTGCGGTTCTGCTGGGTGCCGGAGGCGGGATTGCCCGCGAAATTCGCGTTGTTTTCCCGATTCCCGGACTCGAAGGAAGGCTGGGGAGCCGGGAAGCCGGACTCGCGGGGGTAGGCCACCCCGCTGCGGGATTGGCGGGACTGATTGGCTTGGTTGGCCTGATTGCCGAAGTCGTTGCCGTAACCGTTTGCGCCGGCCGCTGGCCTGCGTTCCGCGAACTCGGGTTCATCGAACGAAAGCTGCGAGGCCTGCGGGGCGTTGGCCTTGGGCGCGTAACGATTGTAAGGATCGGCTTGGTTTGGACGCCCGTATGGGTTGGCCGGCTTGGTGGGATTGGCCGATGTGTTCATTTCGCCCATTTCGTCGGCGCCGTAACCGTTTGCGCCTGTCTGGCTTGGGTTTTCGAAACCGTTGCCGAAGTTCTCGGAGGTTGCGCCGGCGTTCTGACCGGTTGGGGCGGTGCCTTCGTCGTTGGCCTGCACGCTCTCGGGAGCGTTGGCAGCAGGGGCGTTGGCAGCGGAGGCATTGGCAGCGGAACCGCTGGCTTCAGGGATGCTGGTTTCGGGCGCGGCGATTTTGAACGCGGGGAACATGTCATGCCCGGTAGCGAGCTTCAGAGCCCCGAGCAGCGCCTGGTTGAGCTCGCCCTGCAGCGCCTGCTGGGTGGCCGCGTTCGTCACGCACAACACGATGGTCGGGCCGAAAACGCCCTCGGGCCGCACGCCTTCGAGCCAGCCCTTGCTGCGCGGGGTGATCGAACTGTCCTGCTGCAGCACCGCCAGAGCGTCGTTCCAGATGCGTATGGCTTGGGCTATCGGGTCGTTCGACTCATCTGCCATGGTG